>CAVRWS010000071.1:0-42575 GCA_963724815.1 uncultured Acidobacteriaceae bacterium | reverse complement strand
AACCGCCTGGGGAAGAAGATAGCGATCGGGATGAGCCAGCAACAGAATGGGTTCTTCGGGGTGATTAACGACTTCATAAGCGAGACAGGGCTGATCGTCTCCGATCAGAGCGATGCAATTCTTTCCGGGAATATCTTTCGCTGAGACGATGACGAATTCGTTCCATGCGATGCCGCCGCCGAATATGATTTTCTTGATCCGGCCGCGGGGGATCCGGCTACGAACGGTGGCTCCGAACAACATGTTGGGCAGAACCATATCGTCGACGTACTGAGACCTTCCGGTTACTTTGTCGCGTCCCTCTTTACGCGGAACCGAGTTGCCGACGATGCGATCACTGCTCATTTCGTAATCCCGAGGACATTTTGGCCTGCGGATGGGATAGTGTAAGCCAGACTGGGTCTTTACGTCGCGGGAGTTTATGGAGTGAGTAGAAGATTTTATAAAGTCGACTCATGACGCGCACGCGCCTGAAATTCGCGGCCGGCGGGTTGTCCAGGAAATGTTTCGTCAGTGAATACGGGGTTCCCGCGCAGATAGGTCGCCTTCACCACGCCGCGCAGCCTTTCTCCCAGATACGCAGAGACCGGATGCCGATAGCGCAATCTGTCGTCGCTCACAATGAATTCGCTTTCGGAATCGAACACCACGAAGTCCGCATCGTATCCGGGCGCGATTCGACCCTTGCGCGTGTTGCATCCGGCGAGGCGCGCCGGTTCCGCTGACATCCAACGCGCCAGATCGATTAACGTGAATCCTCGCCTGCCGGCTTCTGTCCACATGAGCGATAGCGCTACCGACAAGCTCGCAATACCACCCCAGGCGGTTCGGAAATTTCCTTCGGAGAGGCGCTTCATCGCCGGTGGGCATGGCGAATGGTCGGTGACTACCATATCTATCGTTCTGTCTCTGAGGCCTTCCCACAATCTCTCGCGATTTTCACGGCTGCGAATCGGTGGCGCACACTTGCTTAGGGTTGCGCCGTTGGGGATGGTTTCGGCGGCGAGATGCAGATAGTGAGGGCAGGTTTCCACACTTACGGGAAGCCCTTCGGCGCGAGCGGCGCGGAGTTCCGAAAGCGTATGGCTTGTCGAAAGATGAACGATGTGTAAACGAAATCTGTATTCGCGACACAACGCCAGCAGCATCCGGATGGCAGCCAGTTCAGCATCATCTGGCCGCGATTGAAGATAGGTGGAATAACAACTCCAATCGGCATTGGCCTGGGCTTCCGTTGCGCGATCAATGGGAGCGGCAAGTTCTGCGTGCACCAGGAGAGGCAGCCCGGTTCGAGCAATATGCGGCAAGGCTGCTCGCAACTGCCGTTCTGTGACCATGGTGAAGCCGTCGATTCCTGGATGGATCAGAAAGCATTTGAATCCTTGCACCCCAGCGGCCGCCAGAGCTTCAATATCATTTTGATTATCGTGGACGACGCCGCCCCACGCGGCCCAGTCAACTCGGCACTTGCCTTGCGCAGCGGCGCGTTTGGCCTCAAGCGCAGCGACGGTCGTAGTCGCGGGGAGACAGTTCAGGGGCATGTCGACGAGCATCGTGTAGCCGCCCGCCGCAGCAGCGCGAGTTGCCGTTTCGAATCCTTCCCAGTCAGTTCGACCAGGCTCATTGATGTGTACGTGGGAATCGACGAGCCCTGGAAGAATGGCAGCGTTGCCAAAGTCATTGATCTCGTAACCCTGCGCCGGCACTTGATCGCGGGGAACCACGGCTTGGATGCGCTCGCCTTCCACCAAAATGGCCGCGGGACGAATTCCTTCGGGCGTGACCACTCGATGAGACAAGTAAGCTCGCAAGTTCAATTTGTCAGCTCCCTGGAGAATCCGCGGATCACCAGTGAAAAATAAATTAGTCGTTCCACGTTGAACTCATTCTCTCCGAATCCGAAACAGCATTTTACGAAATTCCGAGTCCCGGCATATACTCGCTTCTCAGCGAAGCGGCTGCGAAAGTCCATGTCGACCGATTGCAAGTTCGCGGGTTGCTGACGCCGGCAGACCCCAACGATTGCGCAAGATAGAAAAACGCATGGATAACCCTTTCATGGCCCGCGCCATTCAGCTCTCGATCGAGAACGTCAACTCCGGGCGTGGTGGGCCGTTCGGCGCCGTTGTGGTAAAAGACGGAGCGATTATTGCCGAAGGCGCCAATCAAGTTACTTCCACGAATGATCCTACAGCACACGCGGAGATGATCGTCATCCGCGAGGCGTGCAAAAAACTGGGCGCTTTCGATCTCGAGGGCTGCGAAATCTACACTTCCTGCGAGCCTTGCCCCATGTGCCTGGGGGCGATCTACTGGGCTCGTCTCTCTCGCGTTTATTTCGCCAATGCCGATGCCGATGCATCCAGGATCGGATTTGACGATTCGCTGATCTACCGCGAAGTCGCGCAGCCGCATTCCAAACGTAAAATACCGATGGTGCAGATGATGCGGGAAGAAGCTTTGGCTGCTTTTCGAGCGTGGGAAAACAAACCGAACAAGATCACGTATTAAGTCTGTTGCCAACGACCTCATATGAATCCAGGAGGGATCGGTTGATCGATCGCTATTTCAAACTCACCGAGCACCAGACTTCCGTGAAACAAGAGATGCTGGGTGGCCTCACCACTTTCGTCACGATGGCTTACATCGTTGTGGTGAATCCGCAGATCCTGGCGCAGGCGGGGATGCCGCCGGATGGAGTGGTCTTTGCGACCTGCGCTTCGGCTGCGGTGGCGACTTTGGTGATGGGACTTTATGCCAACTATCCGATCGCGTTGGCGCCGGGAATGTCGCTGAACGCCTACTTCACTTATTCGGTTTGCCTCGCCATGCATGTTCCCTGGCGGACGGCGCTGGCGGTGGTCTTTTTCTCCGGCGTGCTTTTCCTTGTGCTGACTGTGACAAAGGTTCGCGAACAGATTGTCAACGGCATGCCTGACTGCCTGAAGCACTCGACAGCGGCGGGGATCGGGATGTTCATTGCTTTTGTTGGACTACGGAACGCGAAGTTGGTGGTCGCCAACTCGGCAACGTATGTTGGCCTCGGCAGCTTCGCTGACAAAGAGGTGCAGACAGCGTGTTTTGGACTGGGCCTTACGCTGATCTTAATGTCGCGAAAATTCCATGGCGCCATCTTGATCGGTATTTTTGGCACAGCGCTGTTGGGAATTTTGAGAGGGATCACGAGTTGGCCGGCGGCCATCTTTTCGATGCCACATCCGTCCTCAACTTTTTTGCAGCTTGATTTTCGTGGCGCGACTCATCTCGGCTTACTCGAAATTCTTTTCGCGTTTCTGTTTGTTGATCTGTTCGATAACGTTGGCACTCTCGTGGGGGTGTGCGAACAAGGCGGCTTCGTGAAAGACGGCAAAATTCCACGGGTAGGCCGAGTGTTGGTTGCGGATGCCGTGGGAACTGTTGTGGGCTCGCTAACTGGAACTTCGACCGTGACCAGTTACATCGAAAGCGCAGCAGGGGTTGCCGCCGGTGCCCGCACCGGTCTGAGCAATGTCGCGGTCGCCGCACTTTTCATGCTGGCAGCATTCTGCTCACCACTGGCCACTGCGATTCCGGCTTATGCAACGGCTCCGGCCCTGGTTCTTGTCGGGGTATTAATGACTCAATCCATCGCACAAATCAACTGGCAGGAATTCAGCGAGGCGGTTCCAGCTTTCATCACCATGCTGGCTACGCCTCTCACCTTCAGCATCGCGACCGGCCTTAGTCTCGGTTTAATCTCTTACACCGTGGTTAAGGTTGCGGCGGGCAAGATCCGCGAAATCAACGCGCTGGTGTGGATTCTCACCGTGTTGTTCGTTCTGCGCTACATTTATCTGGCCAATGCGTAGCGAAAATGGTTGGCAACATATTCGTCGCGCTGAGAAACAAACTTGCATCTAACGCCCTGATGTTCCCCTATACGAAACGAGCCTTAGCGAGGACCTATCACAACATTTTCAAGAATCAGATCTTTCAGGCGGCAGCCGCGCTCTCCTACTACTCGATATTATCCATATTTCCCGCTTTGATTCTCTTATCGGCGGTGATGGCATATATTCCGCTGCCTAACTTTTTTCCCGATGTGCTGGTCGCGATCGGCAGGGTGGCGCCGCCGGGCACAATGTCGATGGTGAATGCGGTACTTAAAGGCACCAATTCCGGCGCATGGCTTTCCCTGGGCACGCTCGGGACCCTGTGGCTAGTATCTTCCACTTTCGATGAACTGATTGAGGCTTTGGACGCGGCCTATGATGTGGACGACCAGCGGCCTTTCTGGAAGACGCGACTGCTGGCCGTCGGCCTGGCCGCACTCACCGGTTTTTTCCTTATCTGCGGCATCGCGGCGATGATTGTTGGACCCCGGCTTGGCGACTGGCTTGCCGTTCGACTGTCCCTTTCGAGCGTTTTTATATTCCTCTGGCCTTTCATTCATTGGACGCTTGCCGTAGTTTTTGCAGTTCTCGCTGTGGAGACGATTTATTTTCTCGCTCCCAATGTAAAGCAAAGCTTCCGTGTGACTTTGCCTGGCGCGGTACTTTGTATCGCTTGCTGGATGGGGCTGTCGTATTTGCTGGGGATCTATTTTCGTTATTTTGAAAATTACAATCGCATCTATGGAACTCTGGGTGGAGTGATGGCACTCATGACTTGGCTCTATTGGGCGTATTTCATTTTGTTAGCTGGCGGCGAGCTCAACGCGGAATTGACCAAAGAGTTCCATCCCTTACGCTTGTCTGCGAAGGGCAGCGTTCGCGAAACAAGTGGGCCAGCAAAGGTACGGCTTTAGACTGTCTGCGAAGGTTCGACCCGCCTATCGAGCGTGGCATCAGAATTTGGTGTGGTATTTGCCGTCTACCGAAACTCCACCCACTTCATCTCGCGTGACGCTCATCGACCAACGTTTGTTGATCCGGTAATCGCCTTGGACGATCTCGCTTCCGGGCTGCGATAAATCGGTTGAAAACGTAAATAGAAAATTCTTCGTCACGCGCTGCTGAATGGCAACCCGCGCCGAGGGGTTTTGATTTCCTCCAAGAAGCGGATCGACCTGCAAAGCAGAAATACCTGCCAGATGCTGGATGCCTCCCGTGACCTGACCGGCAACTTGCGAAGCGATCATCGAATCAGTGCTCTGGCCGGCGGCGGCCGCTTCCTGAGTGGTCTGGCCATTGGCAATCAGATTGATGATATCGGCGGTCGCCAGCGGAGGATCCGATGTGTACGATGTGGTTAACTTATCAAAAGGACCGCGCAGGGTAAGGGTCAACTTGTACTGCTCGACCGTAGTCGCGACTGAGACATTCAGCACCGGCTCGGTCTCGGCGGGATTGTCGAAAGTGATGATGCCGCGTTGCAGTTCGTATCGAACGTTGCGGTAAAAGAACTCTCCGGAAGTGAGGTCAGTGCGACCGATAATTACCGGATTGGCTGCCGTGCCTACCACCTGTAGATTTACCAGGCCTTCCACGCTGATCTGAGAACTGGTTGCGCTGAGGTTACTCTTTGACTGAACGCCGACCGCGAGTTTGATGTTATCGGCCAAACCAGGCTGAGCTGGAATGCCACTCCCATTGAATCGATCGCTAAATTTTGAAAGATCAAAATCAGGAGTAAACGATAGCGTATCGATCAACACGCGGCCGTTCAAAGTCGACGCATCTTTTGTTCCACTTAGAACGAGGTTGCTATCGAGGACCGCTCGCACCCCAGTCGGATAGCGCAGTCGCACAGACTTGCTTTGAAGCGAAACATTGAATTGCAACTTCGGCTTGTAGGCGATCGACCCGCCCACCGAGACTTGCCCGCCTCCCATCTGACCCTCAAGGCTGGAAATCTGCAGGCTACTATTGCTGATGTCGAGGGTGCCATTCAGTTTCTCCACGCCAAGCGGCGCGCTGGGCGTGGATATTGCGACGTCTTGCAGGTGCAGTTGTCCTTGAACTTGCGGCTCCTTTGCCGTCCCCGAGGCATGAACGTCCAGTAAGAGAGTTCCGGAACTTTGGATGTCCGGATCCACGATGCGAAGGATCCGAACATCGATTGAGCCTTGTGCAGTGAGATTAGGAGCTGCGTCTCCCGCGAGAGGAATACGGCCTTGCACGCTCAAAGAAGTGTCGGCTCCACGGAATTCCGCTGGCTGCAAAGTGATGACTGAATTCGCGTAGTCCATGCGAATCGGGCTGGCGGCGCCGATTTCGAGCGATTGATAACTGGCTTTCAGGATTGGCAGCGTAAGGTGAGCTTCGACTCGCGATTTGTCCCTGAGCGGCCCCTTCAATGTCGCGTGAAGTTCAGTCTCACCCTGAAAACCTTCCGGCAAACTCGTCAAGTACATCGCAAGCAGGGGATCGAGCGGCACCCTCGTCGTATCGATGACAGCCTCGGTGTAATAATCTCCGCTCAGATTGACGTCAACCTTCGAATGCAAGGAAGCTTGAGCAACCTGCGAATCCAGGGATAACTCTGCACGTTTGTTCGCCACATGCAGTTGCGCTTTTATTTGAGAAATCGACTTATCCCGAAGATGCAACTGGGGAAGTTCTACTGCTGCCGTCAATTGAGGATTATCTAAGGTTCCTGCTCCACTGGCTGTGATCGTCACCGTGCCGGATATTCCAAGATTCTTGGCTTGCACGGTCTGCAACTTCTGCAACGCCAGCGACGGAGCGTTCAGACGTACAACATAGGCCTTGGATCGCGGTGTGTAGGAGACGGATCCATTCGCCGAACCTGCTGGCAGGTTGAGATTGAAGGTGGACGTCAGAGAACTTCTATCGGCGTGGAACTCGGCCTTAAGATGCTGGATCGGTTCATCGTATGCGCGCGCATTGTTAATGGTCAGGGAGCCGGTCCCAGTGGGCTTGAGTTGAGAACCGTGAAGAGTAATCTCCGCGGACAAGTCACCAGAAACTGGGTAGTCGACATTTGCCAGCCGCTGCAAGCCCGTCACCGACATGTGCTGTATCGATAAATTAACGGCGATCGGATTCGCTGGAAGGTAGGACCAGTGCTGCAACCCGACCTTGCCACTGACGGATGCCTCGCCTTGATGAGCACTGATAAGCAACGCATTCCGCAGCGAGACTCCGGAAGAATCTGCCTCGATGGAAAATTTCGCGCTACTCCAGGCGCTGCCTTGCAGATGCAGATTTTGCGCATTGAATTGCCCCGAGAATTGCGGACTTTGCAGAGATCCTCGAACACGCGCCTGTAGCGAACCTGCGCCCGAAATGTCCAGCGTCGGGGGAGAACCGCCGCGTGCAGCCGAAAGCAACATCATGAGTTGATGGAGATCGACGGTGCTGGCTTGAATCTGTAAATTAGAGCGATTGCCGACTTCACCTTGCACGGCGATCGTGGTGGAAGGAATGTGCAGCGAAGTTTCGCGAAAAGTTAAGATGTTTTTCGAGCCGTCGTAAGTTGCGTGAATCGATCCATCCAGCGGGATCGCGTTGGAGGCCGCAGCCGTATCTCGCGCTGCAGCCGGTTTCAGCGCTAAGTCTGCGCGGGCGCGAACATTGTTGAAGCTGCCCGTCCACGAAGCATTCACGTTACCGACGAGGGTGCTGAGCAAGCGCACACGTTTGACTTCCGCCATTCGAAGAACGTGCTGTGCCTCCTGTAGCGAGACACCTTGCAGCGACGCTTGCACTCGAGTTTCAGGCAGTGCGCTATCGAGATTTTTTATCTCGGCATCGGCCGAGATTCGCCCGCCAAGCGTTTCGAAGTTCACTCCGTGAGCCTGCAGCGTGCCGTTTGCCAGCTTGTAATACCCCTGAAGGCGGCGGATATTCAGGCGCCGTTCGGGCAATGAAGCGGTCAACGCATCGCTGCTTATCTGGCCGTCCACGGAAAGCCCGCGCAAGAGAGGCTGACCGTCGCCGCTTTGGTAGTGCAGTGCTCCGGATAGCGATATATCTCCGTCGGATGCCGCAGGATGCAGCACGGAAGAAAAGTCGCGGGTATTGATGCGGACATCGTAGCGGCCATCCATCGCCGGATTACTGTAGTTCGTGATATCAGCGTGCAGCGAAAGCGAAGAAGATCCAACCTTCAGCAAAGCCGATTCCAGCGAAAATCGAGCAGGAGTCGCGCTGAAGCGAGCATCGAGACTGTGAGGAAAAACTGGTTCAGTTCCGTAGCGAACGCGGCCGCTATCGTATGAAATCGTTCCTCGATATCGTGTCTCGAGCGGCTCGAAGTGAATTTCCGTCTTCAGATCAAACAGATCTGCATCGAGGGGAATGGACGCATCGTTGTAATTGATCTGGCCGTTGGTCAGCAGCATATGCCCTGCGGCGAGTTCGAAAACATTCATGTTGCCGCTGCTTTGTCTCTGTGGAGGTTGTGGCAGATTCCTCTTTCCTTCGCGATTGATTCGGACATAGGCAACCGGATGTTCAATGAACAGTTCTCTGAGACTGACTTTGCGGCGAAGGATAGATTGAATCTTCAATCCAACCGTCAGTTCGTCGACGTGAAGCAACGGAGGTTGGTCGGCGCCTTCGCTGCCGTGTACTGTGATGTCGTGAAGATGAGCTGTGAAGGTTGAAAGCTTGAAGTCGAAATGACGAATGTCTGTCCGGCTGCCGGTGGCCTGGTCCACATCTTTCACGATGGTGCGAATGGCGAGCCTTTGAAAACTGGCAGTGCGCAGAAACAGAAGCCCTCCGACGAGCGCGACCGCGATCAACATAGCTACAATCGCCAGAGTCCAACCGATAATCCGTCGCCATTGCATAATAGTCCTCTAGAATGCCTGCCCTAAGGTGATGAAATACTGGGTGGGGTTGATGCCGGGCACGGGATTCAGGTTGCGACCCAGATCGATTCGAATGGGACCGATGGGAGTTGAGTAGCGCAGACCGATTCCAAGCGTATTCGTATAGTTACTCGCGAAATTATTAAAGTTGATGGCGCTGTAGACATTGCCGCCATCGTAGAAGACAACCCCTCCCAGATTTTTCATGATGCGAAGCGGGAATCTCATCTCCGAATTCAGAATGAACAATTGCGTGCCCCCCACCGGCACGGTGACGTTCACACATCCTGTCTGATTCTGCAGCACGTTGCAAAAAGGCACGAGGCGTTGCGGACCAGCTTCATCGATGGGGAATCCGCGCAGAGAGGTGCCGCCTCCAGAAAAATAAAGCTGACTGGTGGGAACAAAACTTCCCGCCAATGCTTTCGCTAACCCGAGCCGAATGCTATTGGCGAATACCACGGAATGGAATGGCTTGTAAAAAGCATACTGCCCGAATAGCTTTGCAAAAGTCGCGCTGGAACCAAACGGCCCCGGCGTAATGCTCACATTCAAGTTTTCGAAAACACCACGGTGGGCATCGAGGGGCTTGTCACGCGTGTCTCGTATAAGGGTGCTCGAGAGGGTCGAGAGATGAATATTCTGGTCCTGCGGCAGCACAAGTTCTGTAACCAGCAAGTGCGACAAAACAGTTTTGTTGAAATCGTAACGAAGCTGAAGACGGGTATGCGTTTTTCGGCTGAGAAGCTTCTCCACTTGAAATGACAAATCGCCAAGGGTCGCCGCGAAGAGTGGGTTTTCCGTGGTTCGCTCAACGGAAAAGCTGGTCAAAGAACTCCAACTTGAGTCGAGAAAGTGTGGCTGCAGATAGCTGGTAATGGTCCGCTGGTCGAGCCGCGAGAGCAGAATCGAGCCGCTGGCCGTTTCGCCCAGCCCCCGCATATTCCGGCGGGTGAATTCGATCGAGCCGATTGGACTAGCGTACGTCGCCTGACTGGGAGCGATCTGGTTGTTGCCTATACCGATCGTGGGAAGCCCGGGAACTGCCACCGTGCCCGTTGGGATGTTTCCGCCACGATGGGAAACTTCGAATCCAAAACCGTATGTAATTTCGTTGCGTTGGGTTTCATGCACTTCGACCAGGGTGTCTTCCTCGCTCTGGTCTGTAATCGGTTTTCGCGGGCCTACGCTCGACCAGTCGAAGATGTTCAAGTCGTAAAGCCGGGTCTCCGCCGCCAGCATCTTATCTTTTCGCATCGGAGTTTCGGCAGGCAGGTCCGTGGACTTCTCCAGCAGCGACAGGCGTGTGTGCTGCTGGCCCAGGTAAATCACTTTGCTCACCCGCACCATCTGGTGTTCGGCGATTGCATAGGTTACGTCTACCCGGTGAGTGTTTTTTCCGAGACGACGGATGCTAGTCGTCACTTCCGCATTGGGATATCCCCGGTCCAGGTAAGTCGCCGATATGCGGTTGCGATCGTCGGACAACTGCCGGGATGAAAATGGAGCGCCAGATTTTAGCTCGAAGCCTTTGGGCGCGGCAAGCTGGTCTTCCGGAATGCTGTGGTTACCGGTCACTTCAACGCGATCGACGATTGTCTGCTCGCCTTCAATAATGTCGAAGACGACATCGATCTTCGAACCGCGCTGGCTAACCTGCGGTGTAACCTTGGCGTCTTCGTATCCCTTGTCCCGATAGTAGGCGATAAGACTGTCGGAACTCTGTTTGATGATCTTCTGGCTGATGCTGCCATGTGTCCACAGATGAGAGCGCTTGATCTGGACCAGAGGCGAAAGATTTCTGGCTTCTATCTGATCGTTCCCCACGAACGATATTCGATCTACCTTGTACTTGATACCGCGATCAATTTTATAGACGAGGACGATGCGATCCGATCCCCGCTGCAGGTCGGAAGTTACGCTGGCGTGAAAAAAGCCCTTTTTCTGAAAGTAGTCTGTGAGATTCCGTTGGCCCTCTTGCACCAGATCCGCATCGATTGCTCCCTCGGAAAAAATCGGGATGAGCTTCTTCATTTGCCGCGCGGACATAAAAGGGATCCAGGACAATCGGGCGCCGGTGGTACGGACGATCACCACGGGGCCCGGTTCCACCTTGAAAGAGCCGTCGACGCGGTTGCTATCCGAATGATATTTCGGCGGATTTTCTTCGACTTTACTGGCTAAGCGGTGTTGGTGTGCCAAATCCTTTTTCATGAGCGAAGTCGCCGCTTTAATCCGTTCTGGGGTGTATGGCTTCCCTGTTTTCAGCAATGCTCCAGTAAACCGGGCCCGCAGTGATCGCAACTTGTGCAGCAACCAGATTTGCTCCGGTCCGGCGGGGCCGATTATTTCCACGCTGCCAATGCGAGCTTGTTTGCCGGTCTGCACAATAAAAGTAATATTCACTAACTGGTTCGCGTCGTCGATTTGCGCTTCGGAACGAACCTGCGCCTGAAAGTATCCATTTTGTTGAAGAAACTGCGAAAGGGCCGCTTCCGCGACCGGAATGCGTGCCTGGTCATACGGGTCCTGTGTTTGAAGATTTGCGACCTGCAACAGACGCGTGTAGGAAAACAATTTTGCGAGCCGCTGAAAATCAATGATCCCCAGGTAGTAAGCGGGCTCAAGAATAAAGTTGAGCCGCAGGCCGGCGGTGTCTGGAATCACATTAACGGAAACTTTTTCGAAACCGCCTGCCCGTTGAAGCTCGGAGATGCTGGCTTGCACGGCTGCCTGAGCGTAGGGCCGCCCCACCTTCTGCGACACCGCAGAGCGCAGAGGTTCCACATCGCGGTGCGGATTGGCGATCAGGTCAACTGCAGTAACCGTTTGGCCCTCGTAAAAAGCTTCGGGCCCAGTGGATGCAACCTGAGCCGCGGCATTGACGAGCGAAATAAGGATTAAGAAAAATAATGCTGGCAAACGCATAACGCGCCGGTCGAAATGGTTCCAGCGGCCCCCGCCCCGCAACTCTTGCCCTAACCAGCGAGATGCGTTGGCTTTCAGGAGCAGCCTACTCTGCAAGCGAAGCTATGGGATGCGGCCCCTTGAGGAGAAGTTGGTAGCGCGATTCTGAACCGGGAAACCCCAGCCCGGCACGACCTCTGTGGTTAAATCAAAACATGTTCGCGCGCAAGATTCGTGTTGAGTACGAAGACGAGAAACAGCAGAGGCGGCCCTGCCCCCTGAAGTGGCTCGACAGCTTCTCCATGCGGAATTTTACCAACGCCAGTGTGTTTGATGACACATTGCCCATCGCCGACGGAGAGATGGAAATCGGTACAGGCGTCCCCCTCAATAAGCTTCAAGAAGCCATGGAAGACTGGTTTCGGCGCAAGAGCTACCTGCCCAGGGATTCAAAGTTAGCCCTGAAGGAGGAAATCTAATCGATACTTGCCGTCTCACAGTACGGAGGATATATCTCCCATCTTCGGGAGTTTTTTACGCAACGGGGGGGACTGGCGAAAACCTCTCAGGGTCTAGATGCATCCATATACGCCGTTATTGGATGTTCCTGGAATGGCAGGTAAGTTGCGTTAAACTATTTCTGAGGTGCGGATGATGAGTTACAGAACTCTCCCCCCAATATCCGGCACTTACCAATCGGCCATAAGTGTGCCGCCGAATGAACGACAGTGGACGGCATCGCTAAAAAGTTGGCCGCGTCTCTCCGAGCCGTTGTCACCTTATGATTCTGGCGCGACCAGCGCAGTCAGCCAACCTCAATGGAACAGGATTGCAGGCTTCGCGCTAGCAGCCGCAATCAGCGTGGGCGGATGGTCTAGCATTGCCTTGCTGGTCAGTTATCTTTGGAAATGACAGTATAGGAACCGCTGGTCTGAAGTTCCAAACCAGCCAGTTCATTTTTCGTAATGCAATAACGACATCACGTTGTAGCCCCGGAGTTTCTCTCGCCCGCGGAGGAAATCCAATTCCACGACAAAGCCAAGCCCGGCAATCTCTGCGCCCAGCATAGAAGCCAGCTTCGCTGTGGCTTCAGCGGTGCCGCCAGTGGCCAACAGATCATCCACGATGAGCACGCGCTGACCTTTCTGGATCGCATCCTTGTGCATTTCGAGCGAGTTGGTGCCGTATTCAAGCGCGTAGTCGAATCTCACAGTGGCTGCTGGAAGTTTGCCAACCTTGCGCACGGGGACGAATCCGGCATTCAGGCGATAAGCCAGCGCGGGCGCGAAGATGAATCCGCGAGCTTCCATGCCGAGGACAAGATCAATCTTCTGGGCGACGTAGTGCTCGGAGAGCCGGTCGACCAGAGTAGCGAAGCCGGTCTTGTCTTTCAGCAGAGTTGTGATGTCGTAGAAGAGTATCCCCAGCTTAGGGAAGTCGGGAACTTCGCGAATCAGTTGCTTCAATTGATCTGTATTGAGGTCTGAGTTGGCGGACAATCTACCACGCTCCTTCAATGCGGAATGAATTCAATTCAGCAACCGGGCGGGCTTCGGATTCTTCTACGCCATCCACGCGCGCGGCACGCGGCCCTTCGCGCAGTCGTGAACGTAAAGCGAAGAGTTGATCGCGGCTCCCCTGGGCCAAAACTTCCACGCTACCGTCTGCATTATTGCGTACCCACCCGGCAATACCCAGAGTGTGCGCCTCGCGCTCGACAAACCAGCGGAAACCAACTCCCTGCACGCGTCCGCGAATTAAGAGGCGCCGAGCTTCGATTGATTTTTCTGCGGAAGTCATAACAAAAAATCGTTGATTGCTGATTTTTGATTGCTGATTCAAAACCTTTCGATTTCCTGAGGGAGGTTCGGTTCTTAATCAACAATCAAAAATCAGCAATCAACAATGGGGTTTCCCTACGCCCGCGACAAATACACGCCTTCGGCGGTGTCAACCTTGATCTTCTCGCCTTCATTGATGAATGGCGGCACCTGCACCACCAGCCCAGTCTCGGTCTTCGCGGCCTTGGTTACACTGGACGCGGTCGCGCTCTTCAATCCCGGTTCGGTCTCGACCACGGTCAGTTCGACCGTCTGCGGCAGTTCAATGCCGACGGCTTTGCCGTCAAAAAATTCCACTTTGATCTCCAGGTTGGCGATCAGGTAGTCGACAGCGTCCCCGAGAACCTCTTTGGTCAGGTGAGTTTGCTCGTAGTTCGACGTGTCCATGAAGTAGTAGCTGTCACCGTCGGCGTAGAGAAACTGCATGTCAACTTCATCTACGTTGACCTTTTCGATGGGATCGGGCGAGCGGAAGCGGTGTTCAAACATTGCGCCGGTGCGGAGATTGCGCAACTTGGCCTGGATGAAGGCCCGCAAGTTGCCGGGAGTCCGGTGTTCGACGCTGAATACAGAGTGCAGATCATTATTGTGCTTGATGATCATGCCGGGACGCAGTTGTGTGGCAGGGATCGACATTGCTTGAAACTATCTCCTTCAAAATAAGTGCGGTTTGCAGAGCTGACGGAAGGCGGGCAGGCCACATTTTCCGCCGCACACGAGGACCGAATACACGATTCTACACTTCGCTCGCGAGAAAGGAAACCTTTCGCAGGGCCAATTCATCCCATGAACCCGCGTTCGTTCGAAGGTTCGCACCGCCGCTTCTGCGGGACTAGAATTGTTACCAGCTCTTTATCCGGGCCGGTATGGCCTGTGGCAAGTTGAAAAATGAAACGAGGTCAAATCATGAGTTCTGGACGTTATGAATCGTCAGAGAGCACCAGCGTAGGAACGGCAATAACCTTTTTGTTGATTGGAATCGGAGCGGGAGCTCTGGCAGCCCTTGTGCTGGCGCCGAAAACCGGCAAGCAGTTTCGTCGCGACTTGAAGCGCGGTTATGAGGATGCCAAGGAGACGGTGCAAGACTGGACCGAAGAAGCGAAAGATCGGGTTCGGGATGCGACCGAGCGCGTGCGCGACGTGGCCGAACGGGGCGCCAGCTTCGCCGACGACTTGCGCGAAAAAGCTGAACCCTTGCGCCGCGTCATCAATCGCCGGTAATTTGTGCGCACCTGCCCGTGCGATTTCAACTGAAGATCGCCACGAACATGCCCTTGATTCGCCGCAGGAACCGGCGCGGAGCGGAGTTGGACTGGGGTGACTCCTGAGGCCGGACCGGCGGTGGTTGAATCTGTATTTTGAGTTGCGTCTGCTGAGCCGCGGGTCCGATGACCGGGAGTGCCGCAGCCTCGTCCACGGGTGCTGGGGATGCGGAGTGGGTTTTTGCCTGAAAGATAAGAGGCGCGTCCACTTGAACATGAATGTCGTTGGGACGAGAAGTTGGTACGGGCCGAGTTTCTGACCCGCTGGAAAATGTTTGTCCTCCTGTGCTTGCCGTGCTCGCTTGTCCCCCGCCGTTCGACTCGCCAGCAGCTTTCGATGATAGCGGCCCGTCAGTGAGCTGAGCGTTCTTTGGCAGCTCCGAGCTTGCTGGGGTTTGCGCTTCCGTTCGCATCACCGGCGTCGGTGGGGGGCAACCACATTCCAGCGGGATGTTGTGATCCACCTTGTCAATCTGTCCGGCGCGAAAAACCGCCTGCTCTGTGGGCTTCACCTGGTAGGTGCGATCTCCCAACAACTCCGCAACGGTCGCCGCAGATCCGTTGCCGGCCAGGCCTCGGACGCAGGTATTGCCATGCGAATCCGTACTAACTGCGAAGTCAAATTCCCCCGGCCCCGCGAACAGAATTCGGAAGTCTGGAGTAAGTACCGTGTCCGCAGAAGCTCGGAGCGAGTAGTGCGTTTCAAGGGCTCCGGTGCTCATCCCCAGCATCAAATCGTTTGCGTTTTTCGAGGGTGTCACTGAAACTGTCGTGCGCGGGCATATGCGAACTTCTCCTCCTCGCGACAAGCGGAGAACTGTGGTGTCTCGGGCAGTGGTTAATGAAGATCCGGCTGCGATCTGACTCCCTTCGACGGTGATGTCGCCCGCGCCTTCGCTGGCCGGCACTATTTCCGGCGTCTTCCCGCGCAGAGAAAGCGTTGTGGGCGATTGACGTGGCGATTTCTTCTTCGCGGCATTGTCTTCCGCAGGTCTCAGCCGAACCATCAACCGGTTCCCGGCCTCATCCCAGGTGTAGCTGTAGGGGGCAAGAAGATCTAGAACGATTCTGGCAATGGGAGGATTGTCTTGAAATTGTTCGGCGCGGATGGCGAGAATGTTTTTCTGCTGAACATCCTGCATCAGATCGCCCCGCTTGTGCGGCAGCCCTAACCGTGCATGCAGCAGGTCGACGACGAGACGCGGCGGCGACTTCAGGAACTGGATTGATGGCACGGCCGGCTGGGTGGAGAGAATTTCCAGCGCAGGAGCGCCGCGCTCGACGACTACGCGCACACTGGTGACAACGGTGATCTCGGGCTTTACAGGACTTTCTTGCTTCGCCGCTGGCTGGGTGCGATTTTGCGGCCACGCGCCAGGTACAACAATTGTTGCCAGAAGCGGAATAGCAATCAGGTGAAGGCGTGGTCGCAACAAAGAAAATCCCCTCAAATCTTCTAGAGGAACATTACCATTTGCTGCGATAGCGGTGAAGTGTCGCGTCAGGTATGGACGCTGTGAAAGTTTCTGGCCATCGCCAAAACGACGGCTGCATCAACTTTCAGGAATGAATTCGTATTCTTCTATGACCGCGGCCACGGCCATCTTGCCGTTGTTCGCTCCATCGATACGTACCACTCGCCCTACGCACTGCACTCGAATGCTTTCCGTCAGCGTAATTTCCGGCGGCAGGGTAAGGGTAAAGCCGATAGGCGACCCCTGCTCGATGGGCGAATCGAGATAGAGACAAATGCCGCGAGCGCTTACGTCCCGCAGTTGAGCGGGCTCGCTCTGATCCAACCTTTCGCCGCGCGCCACGGATACGGGAATCCGAAGCGCGAAGCGCCGTGCGGAGCGTTTCTCCTGGGTTTCTACCATTCATCACTCCCAAGCCAACAAAGCGGCGATTCAGTGTTTCCCCGAGAATGACGGTTAGGGTACCCCGCGTCAATACCACCATCAGGCGGGGCGATGGCACGTTCTGGCAGCCCCAATGGCTTGAAGCATTCTCGTTGAGCGCAATTCTGGCTTGGCAGCGGTCAATGGTAAGCTAGAAATTCGGATACGCCAGTGGTCTTCGTTCTCGACAACTACGACTCGTTTACTTACAACCTGGTTCAATATCTCGGTGAACTCGGCGCCCAGGTCGAAGTTCGCCGCAACGATCAGATTACAGTTTCCGAGATTGAAGCAATGCAACCGGAGCGCATCGTCATCTCGCCCGGTCCATGCACTCCGCAGGATGCCGGCATCAGCATTGAGATGATTCGCCACTTCGCCGGGAAGATACCCGTTCTGGGAGTTTGCCTGGGACATCAAGCCATTGGCGCAGCTTTTGGCGGGCAGGTGGTGCGGGCTCCTCACTTGATGCACGGAAAAACCAGCGCGGTGACGCACGATAACAAGAGTATCTTTCGCGGCTTGCCCATGCCCATGACGGCCACCCGTTACCATTCACTTATCGTGCAAGAAAAAGATCTGCCGGCCGAGTTGGAAGTCAGCGCCTGGACGAAGGAGAAGGATGGAACCCGTACTATCATGGGGCTGCGCCACAAAACATTTGCCGTTGAAGGCGTGCAATTCCATCCTGAAAGCGTGCTGACCGATGCCGGGAAAAAGCTGGTCGAAAATTTCCTGAACTTATAAGAGTTGGGGCGTGGCCCGTTTCTGACTTTGAGACCCGGAGGCTTCCATTAATCCCACGACGCCATCTGAACGAGATCGGAATTTCAGGGTAATGATCTCAGGGTACGGCATGGTTCTGGCTACCATCGCCGTGGCGTGTTTGATCATGATTGCTTGGAGAACCCGGCCTCTTGGCGGCGGCCGCGAACTGCACAAGATCGAGCTTACGGTCCCTGCGCCGGTTCCTCTTCCCGGTGGTTCGTGGCGATTCATCGTCTCTGGGGATTCGCGCAACTGCGGTGACGTTGTAATGCCTACCATTGCAATCCAGGCCGCACAGTTCGCTCCAAGTTTCTATTGGCACCTTGGCGACCTGCGCGCTATTTACAAGGTCGACGAAGACATGGCATTCGAGGCCGCTAACCATGGTCAGATTCTAACTTGCGAGAACTATGAGCGCCTGGCGTGGAGCGACTTCATCACGAACCAGATTGCACCTTTTGGCCACGTGCCTTTCTATTTAGGTATTGGGAATCACGAAGTCATTCCGCCGAAGAACGAGGATACGTTCAAGCGTCAGTTTGCCGATTGGCTCGACCTCCCCGCGCTGAGAGAGCAGCGTGAGAAGGATAAAGAACCGGCTCAGCCTGAAACCTACTACCATTGGATTCAAAATGGCGTGGACTTCATTTACCTCGATAACGCCTCCAATTCGTTTACTCAACCGCAGTTGGCCTGGTTCAAACACAGGTTGCAAAGCGCAAAGAATGACCCGGCAATCACGACGGTTGTTGTAGGCATGCACGAAGCTTTGCCAGACAGCATCGCCGAATCTCACAGCATGGGAGACAATGCAGCGGGTCGCGCCAGCGGCCAGGAGGTCTATAAGGAATTAGAAGAATTCCGCGAGCAAAGCCAGCGTGCCGACGGAAAGCACAAAAAAGTTTACGTTCTGGCCAGTCATTCCCACTTTTACATGCAGAATATTTTCGACACCGAAAAGCTGACGGATAACCACAAAAAAGAACCCTTGCCGGGCTGGATCATCGGCACCGGAGGTGCCGAGCGTTATGCACTTCCGCTCCACTCTCCTAGTACGGCGGAGACCGATGTGTATGGGTATCTCCTGGCTACGGTTTCAGCAGACGGTACCATCGACTTTTCTTTTAAGAAAGTGACTGAATCGGACATACCGCAGTGGGTTCGGCAACGTTACCCCGCTGACCTGGTTCCCTGGTGCTTTGCCCGCAATTCGAAAAACCAAAACCCGTTTGCGTCCGACCTGACGCCTCGCTGCTCTGTTCCGGAAGCGGCCGCAGCCAGCGCGCCAAGCTCCCGCTAGCTATCCCTTTCTGGCCATCTCCACCGCCCGCAGTAGCGCTTGCGCCTTATTTATGCTTTCCTGAAACTCGCTGGCCGGGTCGGAATCCGCGACAATGCCTGCTCCCGCTTGTAGATAAGCACGTTTGCCATGCATCAGCATGGTTCGAATGCCGATACATGAATCCAGATTCCCGGCAAAATCGGCGTAGAGGACAGATCCGCCATAAATGCCCCGACGCACAGGCTCAAGTTCTTCGATAATCTGCATAGCGCGGACTTTGGGCGCGCCGCTGAGCGTTCCCGCGGGAAAACAGGCGGCGAATGCGTCGAGCGCTCCAAGATCCTTGCGCAGAGTGCCTTCCAGCGCGGAGACCAGGTGCATCACGTGGGAATAGCGCTCCACGTACATGAGGTCTTTCACTTTTACGGAACCATATTCGCTCACGCGACCGAGGTCGTTGCGGCCGAGATCGACCAGCATGACATGCTCGGCACGTTCCTTTTCGTCCGTGCGCATCTTCTCTTCTAAGCGCAGATCTTCAGCTTCATCCCGGCCGCGTGGATGCGTGCCCGCTATGGGGCGGTATTCCAGCTTGCGTCCGCTCACACGCACTAGCATCTCGGGCGAAGAGCCGAGAATCTGGGTCTCGCCCATTCGCAGGAAATAAAGATAGGGCGAAGGATTCACCTGTCGCAGTGCGCGGTAAAGGTCGAAGGGCTCGACCCCGGGGATGAAGTCGAGGCGTTGCGAAAGCACTACCTGAAAAATGTCTCCGGCGGCGATGTATTCTTTGCAGCGTTCTACACCGCGCAGAAAGTTCGCGCGCGTAGTTCCGGAGTGGATCTTCAGCTTTCCGGGCTTGGCTTTTTTGGGCTTGCGCCACATCGCTGGACGCAAGCCCGCAGCAAGCTTCTTTTCCAGTGCGGCAATATCTCGCACCGCCCGATCATAGGCACGTCGCGGGCTTTCGCGGGCAACGTCAGCCGTTGCCACGATGTGTATCTGATGCCGCAGATGGTCAAAGGCCAGCAAGCGGTCGAAGAACATCAACTCGCAGTCGGGCAGAGACAGGTCATCCTTGGCATGTTCGCCAATGTTCTCCAGCTGACGCGCTACGTCGTAAGAGAAGTATCCAACAGCTCCCGCGGTAAACGGCGGCAGTCCAGGAATGGCTGCCGGCTTGTGTTCGCTCAGCAACTGCTTGACGAAGTGAAAGACATTTCCTTCGTACTGCTCGCGATGCCGACCACGCTCAATCGCGATAACATTGCCCCGAGCCTTTAACCGCATGTAAGGCCGCACACCCAGAAACGTGTAGCGTCCTATCTGCTCGCCGCGCTCGACGGACTCCAACAAAAACGCGTGCGGCTCTTTCTCCGCAATCGCCAGGAATGCGGAGACAGGCGTGAGCAGATCGGCGCTCACCGATTTCACCACCGGCACGAGCGTCGCTGACTCCGCCAGTCGAGAGAATTCTTTGAACTCGGGGTTAACCATGTAGAAGATAAAGTCTGTGGAGAATAAGGCGGCCTGCTGCAGGCACCTCGCGGTTCATTATAGGGGACAAGGAGGTTGACTGTGGACAGTCGTGAGCGAACTCCGCATGACGGAATGCCTGACCAGGACCACATTTCTACTCGAACCCTCCAAGACAGGGAATTGGTATTGAAAT
This sequence comes from uncultured Acidobacteriaceae bacterium, assembly GCA_963724815.1. Lineage (GTDB taxonomy): Bacteria > Acidobacteriota > Terriglobia > Terriglobales > Acidobacteriaceae > Sulfotelmatobacter. The sequence continues at coordinate 22,184 of CAVRWS010000071.1, read as the reverse complement.
TCGTCTGTCCTAAGCCACATCCCATCCACAAAGTTCCCTCCTACTATTTCCGCATGGTGCAAGCTGATTCCAGAGAAGAACTCGGGTCTATCAATCTTCGGGTCGGGTTCAGTTCTCATATCGAGCTGTATGCCGGACACGCAGGCTACACCGTCCACCCGGCTCACCGCGGACACAAAGACGCGGCTCGTTCGCTCCGGCTCTTGATTTCGTTGGCCCGTGACCTTCAACTTGATCCACTTTGGATAACCTGCGATCCCGACAATCAGGGATCGCGCCGAAGTTGCGAGCTTGCAGGTGCAAAGTTTATTGAAATCATCGATGTCCCGGAGAGCTGCATTATCCACCGCAACGGTCACAAACAAAAGTGTCGGTACCAGTTGGACCTTCCCGCCGCTGATTGAAGGGAATAGTAGCCAGTGAACCAACCCGGCAATTGACGAACGTACTTCCTCGTCGGAAGATAGCAAACAGTCATTCATTAACCGGGCCCTCGTGCGGTCACGAACCTATGCGGATTAAGTTCTGGGGCGTGCGCGGTTCGACGCCAACTCCACAACCCGAGAACATGCGTTATGGGGGCAACACCTCCTGTGTCGAGGTGCGCCTCGGCGATCGAATTTACATCTTCGATTGCGGCACCGGATTCCGCGTGCTTGGCCAGCAGCTGCAAAATGAATTTGGTGACCGTCCCTTTTCCGCCCACGTTTTCGTTTCCCACTTTCACTGGGATCACATTCAGGGCATGCCTTTCTTTCGACCCTTGTATATGAATGCGGAAAGCCGCTTTCTGTTCCAGTGCTCGAGCCGTACCCGCAGCCTCAAACAAGTTCTGGCCGATCAGATGGCGGCGCCGTACTTTCCTGTCGATATTGGCCAGATGAAAGCTCGCCGCGATTTTTACGAGATCGAGAGCGGCCGTGTCACTCTGGAAGAAGGCGTACAGCTGCAGACAGCTTGGCTTAACCATCCTCAGGGATGCATGGGCTTCCGTCTAGAAACCAAAGATGGCGTTCTGGTCTACGCTACCGACAACGAACCCGGAGATGCAGGGTTCGACAAGGCTGTCCGCAAGCTGGCCGAAGGCGCGGATGTGCTCATCTACGACGCGCAATACCTGCCCGAGGAATATGAGGCGCACCGCCGCGGCTGGGGACACAGTCATTGGCGCGAAGCAGTAAATGTTGTCATGGAGAGTGGCGCAAAAGAGCTTGTGCTCTTTCATCACGACCCCGATCACACCGACGCCATTATCGACAAGGTCGTGCACGAAGCCCGCAACTACTATCCCAAAGTGCGCGCAGCAGCTGAAGGGATGGAGATTAAACTCTAGGACGATGCATTTGTTGTTCTGCGGGCATCGCTTTCACTGGTGCGCGCGAAAGATCAGATCGAACCACGCCTTCCATGTTTTGCCGCCGTCCGTCGACCGAACGGCTGTCTCCCGCACCCCTTCGGCTTCAGCTTTCCAGACCCCACGAACGCGCCTTTCTCGTCCGTCCGCGGTACGGTCCGCTCCAGTAAGAATCATTTCTCCATCTTTAAAGCCGCCCTCAATCACCAGCAATTCGCCGCGATTTGTAACCCAAGTCTGATGCCAGACTTTTCGGGACGCATCATAGATGCTCAAACTCTCGCCTTGGTGTCCGTCAGCGCCTTTGTATTGCTCCCGCAAGGCGCAACCGTCGAGCAAGGGGTCCACTTTCAAACGCGCGACCGCAACCGTGCCGCCGACATCGAATGCATCCCAATCGCCCACCCAGAAGTTGAATTGTTTATATTCAGGCGCTTGGCATGCGGGAGGTTTCGTGGAGTCCCCTGACAACTTTGAATCGCTTGCCGCTCCGAGGGTCGCCGCAAGAAAAACCTGGGCCAACGTAACGACGACACACGTTACAACGAGCTTCGGCCTCCAACTATTCAGATTCATCGGGTTTTCTTTCTCTGCTCCGCTAGATTCAGATTGAGTGAATTGATTTCCGGGCCCGTATCTGGTCTCAATAGCCAAATCTCATCAGGCTCGCCATAGCCGCGAGCATAAGCTCCATTCGAGACAGAGTAAGCTTTCAAATCGTTCCAGCGCCATCGACTGCAAATGGGTGGCCTCCGACAGGAACAAAACAACTTATATTCCTCGGAAGACTCGCTCACAAAAGATAGGAGGTACGAACCATTTTGATAGGGACTAAAACCGATCAAATATCGAGTGGAACATTCCGGGCATTCTACGCAGTGGCGCAGGCGGTCGGGCATATAGAGTATCGGCTAAAAGTGCGATTTTCAAGGCCGCTTAAAAACTGGAGCGAAGGAGGGCAGGAACTTTCCCTGCACTCGTTTTTATCGCCATCCGCTTAATTTTTCCCAGGGATGACAACACCAACCCGCCGCAGAAGCTCTTGGCGAATGTTTTCAGGGACGCTAAAGCTCCGCGACTTGCTGTCGTTCTGTGTCTGCAAGGCCTTACTTGAACTTCCACGCCCGTTGAGCACCGGCACCGCCAGGAAGGCAACGGTCGCCCCGCTGGTTGAATCGACGGCGTAGCCCACAATCTCACCTTGATCGTTAATGTCATTGGCCAGGACCAAGTTCAGTGAGGAGTCGGATTGAATCAAAGTGTTGAGATCGGTCGATACTCCGTTTTGCCAGAGAAAGGCGCGACAGTTAGAGAGCGCGCTATCCACACAGGAATCGCCGACTACCTGCTCCTGTTCGTCGATTCCCCAAGCGATGTTGTTGGCATCGCCCCCTACCGGGTGGATTTTTTGCAGGTGGTGTTCTTTGGTCCACAGGAAAGCGATGGGGTTGAAGTCTCCGCTCGGGGTATCGGCCTGGTTGCCAAAGCCGACAATTTGGCCAAGATTGTTCAGCGCTGTGGGCGTGTTCCAGGCCATACCTCCGTCGAAGTTGCCCAGGTTCATCGGTACGCCGTTTTCCCAGAGCACTGCATGTTCAGCGCTTGCGCCTCCGACTGCGTTCGAGCAGAGGCCGGAGATTCCGACCACCTGACCTTTATCATTGATTGCCGTGGCGGCAGAATCTGGATCAGGCGGGAGTGGACGAAGCTGCGTCAGTTGGCCCAATTTCGGTCCCCACACGACTGCCTCAAACTGCAGAACTTGCGGGAGGTTGCAGGTTGAGTCGTGAACACCATCCTCTGCCCAGCCGGCAATCTGGCCCTGGTTATTGACGGCGGCGGCGTAGCTGTCTAGCCCGCCGGGCAACGGAGGGAGCGGAGACATTACGCCATCCTGCCACGCGAAACCGAGACAGACTTGATTGGTGATGGTGGGGAAATTCGCCAGGGCGCAACTCCAATATTCCTTGAACGGATTGGCTTCCCCAGTTTCGGCGATACCCGCGACCTCACCCTTGACGTTTTTATTCGGCCAAGCCACGGCGCTGTTAGGTCCGCCGAGGGTACCCAGGTCGAAAGGAGATCCGACCCAGAGTTCGGCATGTTCCGTGGTATTGCCGGTCTGATAGACATCGCCAGCCACCCAACCAATGTTATTGATGCTGGAAGCCATGGCGATCGTGCCGCCACCTGGCGCGCCCAGATTGAATACGTAATACTCAGACGGCTGGTCATTCTTTGGCTGATCTTGTGCGGCGAGAGGAAAAACTAGAGCAGAGAAAAGACACGTCGCGGCAATGTAAATCAGAATCGGGGATTTCATGTTGACTCCTTCCCGGGAAATGAGCAGGAGCACTCGGGCTCCCGTCTCAGGCAAGATAGATTGACTTTCGGAGCCGGGTTGGACGTTTGCGGACTTTGCTCGCTGGTACCTGGACGTTTGCGGACTTCGCTCTCACCAGTCGATTCCCAGACCCGATACTCAGGAGCGTTGCGAATCCCTCCTGTCAAGCAACTCAAGAACATGGTCCGAAAACGTCCACCCAGCAATGCCAGAGCAGCTATGATGATTGCGACATATGACGCTCGATTGGCAGATATGTTCCCGAGCCAGGCTGTCGCGCGATCCGCGCTTTGATGGCAAATTCTTCATCGGGGTGGTGGGAAGCGGCGTTTACTGCCGATCGATTTGTCCGGCGCCCACAGCGAAAGAAAAAAATGTCCGCTATTTCCCGACTGCAGCGGCCGCTGCCGAAGCGGGTTTTCGACCTTGTCTCCGCTGTCGACCCGAATGCTCACCGGGAACTCCAGCGTGGCTGGGAACTTCCAATACGGTTTCGCGAGCTCTGCGGCTGATCGGAGAAAGTGGCTTGGAGGATGGGGGAGTAGAAGTCCTCGCGGAGCGTCTGGGAGTGGGCTCACGTCACCTTCGCCGCTTATTTCTAAAACATCTCGGCGCGACTCCCACTTCGGTGGCACATACGCGTCGTCTGCACTTCGCCAAAAAACTTATCGACGAGACGAGCTTGCCCATGACTCAGATTGCGCTGGCTTCCGGGTTCGGTTGTGTACGCCGATTTAATGCGGGAATTCGTGACGTCTACCATCGAACGCCTACTCAAATACGGCGGCTGGCACGGAAAACGCAGGTGCAGCCGGAGAATCGATACCTGTTTCGTCTGCGCTTCCGTCCGCCTTACGCCTGGAAGGGTATGCTGAGGTTTCTCGCTCCTCGCGCCACGCCCGGTGTAGAAACAGTCGAGAATGGCTGCTATCGCCGTTCCATTTCTTTGAATGACAGCCACGGGTATTTTGAGATTTCGCTGGATGAAGCGAATCATGCTCTGGTCGCGCGAGTACAGTTTGGCGATCCTCGCTCGCTGTTTTTCATCACCGAACGTATCCGCTTCATGTTTGATCTGAACGCAGACTGGGCGGCGATTGCGCAAACGCTGAAAGCCGACCCAGTATTGGTAACCCGAATTAAGTCCGAGCCGGGGCTGCGCGTGCCCGGATGCTGGAATGGCTTTGAGCTTGCCGTGCGGGCCATCCTCGGCCAGCAGGTTAGCGTAAAAGGCGCAACCACGCTGGCGGGGCGGCTGGTGAAGACCTTCGGACAGGAATTTGTTGCTGCGCCGGGCCTCACTCATACTTTCCCTCAACCGCAAACACTTGCCGACGCCAATTTTGCCGGCATCGGCCTGCCGGGAGCGCGATCGGAGACAATCCGGTCTCTGGCCCGGGCGGTTTGCGATGGGCGAATAGTGTTCGATGGTGTTACAGATTCGGGCGACTTCCTCTCGCGCCTTTGTGAAATTCCCGGCATTGGCAAGTGGACGGCGCAATACGTTGCCATGCGCGCTCTGGGCGAGCCGGACGCCTTCCCTTCGACAGACCTCGGGCTGATGCGCGCCATGCATCTAGACAGCGCGCGGGAATTGGAGCGGCTTGCCGAGGCTTGGCGGCCTTGGCGATCCTACGCCGCAATTCATCTTTGGAATATGGCAAGTGTTCCTCAATCTGCCAACAGACGAACACGCTCCAGCTCTTCCTTGCCCGGCTTTGCCACGCTCGCAACGCCAGCGTGACGCAAGCGCCTACTCGGCCCTCGCTAAGTACCTTCCAAGTCAGCAGTTTCCCGTTCTGGACCTTGCTTCTCCACCCGCCACGCTCATATACTCTGAACGTTTGCCCGCTTCTTCCGGGAAATCGCCCTGACGCCGGCCGGCATATCGATTTGCAATCATCCGGAGACCAAATTTTATGACTACGATGACTACTGCTCCGCAGGTCGACAAAGAAAGCAATCCGTGGGAGTCGCAACGGGCACGCTTTGATCTGGCCGCTCAGAAGCTGAATCTCGACGATGGACTGTGGCGGGTTTTGCGCTATCCCAACCGTGAACTCACGGTTTACATCCCGGTCCAGATGGACGACGGGCACCTGGAGGTGTTTACCGGATTTCGCGTCCAGCACTCCATCGCGCGCGGCCCGGCAAAGGGTGGAATCCGCTACGCCCCTGATGTCACGCTCGACGAAGTGCGCGCCCTCGCCAGTTGGATGACCTGGAAGTGCGCCGTAGTCAACATTCCCTTTCGGCGGGGCGAAAGGTGGCGTGATTTGCGATCCGCATAAGATGTCGATGGGCGAGATCGAGCGCATGACCCGGCGTTATACTTCGGAGCTGATTGAATTCATCGGACCCGAAAAAGATGTTCCCGCCCCCGACGTAAATACCAACGAACAAATCATGGCATGGATGATGGATACCTATTCCATGCATATGCGGCAAACGGTCACGGCATGCGTCACCGGCAAGCCCATTAATATTGGCGGATCCAGGGGACGCCGCGAAGCCACTGGCCGCGGAGTGATGGTTGTGTGCGACGAGGCCACCAAGAAGCTCGGCATGTCGCGCGAGAGCAGCCGCGTGATTGTGCAGGGCTTCGGCAACGTTGGCTCTAACGCCGCACAGCTGATGTATCAGGCGGGGTATAAGGTTGTTGGCATCGCGGAAGTTGGCGGTGGCCTTTACAACAAGAACGGAATGGATTTGAACGCCCTGGTCGAATTCCGGCAGAAGAATGGCACGGTCCATGGCTTTCCGGGAGCGGAAGCTTACGATCCCGGCGAATTGCTGACTACCGACTGCGAGATCCTCATCCCCGCCGCGACCGAAAATGTAATCACTTCGCGCAATGTGGATCGCGTGAAGTGTCGCATTCTGGCGGAAGGCGCCAATGGCCCTACAACATCGGCAGCCGACGATGTCTTGACCGACAAAGGAGTTTTTGTCATCCCGGATATTCTGGCCAATGCGGGTGGCGTGACTACTTCTTATTTCGAGTGGGTACAGGACCGCCAGGGCTACTTCTGGAAGGAATCCGTGGTCAATGAGCAATTGGAAGAGATTATGGTCTCCTCGTTCGGAGATGTTGTGCGCTATGCCGAGACCCACAAAGTAAACAACCGAATCGCGGCCTACATGCTGGCCATTGATCGCGTGGCTTACACCATTCGCCAGCGCGGTATTTACGCTTAAGGAGATTTTATGAACTCCGTTGCCAGAAAGCTGCTTGCGCGCACATTGCCTCTGCTGCTTGCTTTTTTCCTTTTGCAAGGTGTCGGACTGCTTCCATCCATCACCGACAGCGCCTCCGCATCGCAGATGGCAGCCGCTGACAAACTCGACATCAACACCGCTACTGCGGACCAACTCAAGGCTCTGCCCGGCATCGGTGACGCCTACTCGCAGAAAATTATCGCTGGCAGGCCTTATCGAACCAAGCTCGATCTGGTCCACAAAAAAATCATTCCACAGGCCACCTACGACAAGATCAAAGATCAGATTATCGCCAAGCAGCCAAAAACCGGAGCGATGACTCCTTCTACGTCAAAATAGATTTGCCGGCGATTTTATGCGGAACCGCGCATGAAGATTCCTGACGCGGGAGTACATTCCCCCGATTGCGTTCCCTCGCACCGTGGAGCATAATCAACTTGAGTTCCGGTTCCCTTCCGGAAACCTCCCGAGCTGCAGTGAACCTGCCGAATTCCATTACGCTAATCCGCATCGGCAGCATTCCTTTGCTGATCTGGATTCTGTCCTCGAGCCATTTCAGCAGCGCGCATGGCGCCAAAGAGCTGCTCGCCTCGGCGGTATTTATTGCGGCTTCCATGACCGATGGCATTGATGGTTATCTCGCCCGCAAGCGCGGACAGATCACCACCATGGGGATTCTCCTCGATCCCATGGCCGACAAACTTTTGATCGCCGCCGCCTTCGTTACGCTGGTTCAGTTCAATCCCAGCCTGGTTCCGGCCTGGATCGCCGTGATCATTATTGGCCGCGAGTTTTTGGTAAGTGGCCTGCGCTCGATTGCGGCCTCCGGTGGCTTTACGATCGAGGCGAGCGAACTGGGCAAGTTCAAGATGGTGGTGCAGATCGTCTCCGTAGTGGCGGTGATTCTCGATCATCGCTGGAAAGAGTGGCCGGTCTACGGAAACTTCATTTTCCCGGTGCACTGGATTGCCTACGTGGCAATCTGGTTCGTGGTTTGTGTTTCCTTGATTTCCGCGATCGATTATTTCGCCGCGTTCTGGTCGAAGATTGACCGTCGCGTATCGAAGCGCAGGCGCCGCGCTTTCGTTCTTAGCCGCCGCCGCAAGCCGCAGCCGGCCACTGATGCCGATGTCGCCCCCACTACATAACGCGCAGTCGGCGCTTACTTCATCGGAAGCTTCCGGACAGGAATTCTCCTCTGAAGAACGCGCCCTCTTATTAAGACTGGCGCACGATTCGATTACCTCCGAATTGGAGGGCTGGGCGATCTCTTTGGATCCTCCGACTCCGCATCTGTCTGAACTACGAGGAACCTTTGCTTCACTCTATCTGCGCGGCGAGTTGCGCGGCTGCGTCGGCTATGTGGTCGCAACCTCGCCGCTCTACAGAACCGTCGCGGAAACCGCCCGCGCCGCGGCATTCGAGGACAACCGCTTTCCGCCGGTGACTAGAGACGAAGCCTCGCACCTCGAAATCGAACTCAGCATTCTCTCGCCGCTGGAATCAATTCACGCCAATGCCATTGAAATCGGACGCCACGGACTTCTCATCAGTCAACATGGCCGCCGCGGCCTGCTACTGCCACAGGTCGCGGCCGAGCATCAATGGGACCGGAACACCTTCCTGGAGCAAACTTGCCGCAAAGCTCATCTGCCCCCGGACGCCTGGCAAAAGGGAGCAATCCTTCGAGCTTTCACCGCGGAAATTTTCGGCGATAAGACCCTCTGATTCCGCATTACTCCGGACGAGGTAATCCAAGCGTTTCGTTCCCGGTTACTGCCGTCACGTTGATCGAGAGGCCGATCCCTCCAGTGCGCGCTCGTTCCTGCCGATAAGCCGTTTGGACCCGCAAATCGTAGGGAGGTCGAATGTTTGCTTTCTTCACGACGTCGGTAGATCGTCGGGGATTTTGCTTTCTGTTCCTAAGATTTTTCTTAATTTTTATTTTTCTGGGCTCGTCGGCCGTTGCCCAAATGCCCTCCGAAGCTCCGCTATTCACCCAGCCTCCGTTTGCGGAAGCCAAAGACCGGATCACCGACTTTGTCGATGATGAGCAGCGCGTCACCTTGTCAGGAAACCGTCATCCTTTGGCGAATGCACAATACGACGCAGGCGCCGTCTCGCCGGACTTTCGCATGGATCGGATGCTGATCACTCTGCTGCCTGACACCACGCAGGAGGATGCCCTGATTCAATTGATCGCCGAGCAGCACAATCCCGAATCTCCCTACTACCATCAATGGCTCACTCCCCAACAATATGGAGAGCTTTTCGGCGTCTCCGAGTCCGACGCAACGCAGGTGACTGCATGGTTGCAAGGGCACGGCATGGAAGTGGAGGAACTTGCGGCAGGACGCCGTTCCATCGTCTTCAGTGGAACCGCCGCCCAGGTTGAGTCAGCGTTCCACACCAGCATTCATAGTTACAAGATTGGCGCAGAAGTTCATCACGCCAACGCCAGCGATCCTGAAATTCCCAAAGCTTTCTCTGGCGTGATCGGAGGAATTGTTGCACTGCACGATTTTCGCAGTGAACCGATGCACACGGGGACGCGCATCCCAACGTCCGAGTTCACGAACGGCGGTTCGTACTACCTTGCGCCATCGGATTTCGCTACCATCTACGATCTTGCGCCGCTTTATCAACAATCCATCAACGGCAGCGGGCAATCCGTGGCAATCGTAGCGCGGTCGAACATCAATGTCGCGGACGTGAGGCAGTTCCGCACCGCGTTCGATTTGCCCGCGAACAATCCGCAGATCATCGTAAACGGGACAAACCCTGGAATTCTTAGCTCAGTCGAAGAGACAGAAGCAGATCTGGATGTGGAATGGTCAGGCGCGGTGGCAAAGAACGCTGCGATTAAATTCGTCGTCTCGAAATCTACTAATTCCACCGACGGCAGTTACCTTTCCGCGCAATACATCGTCAACCACAATCTTGCGCCAGTGATGAGCATGAGCTTCGGAATCTGCGAAGCCGAGCTCGGTTCTTCGGGAAATAGCTTTATCAATAGCTTGTGGCAGCAGGCAGCAAGCCAGGGTATTACAGTCTTTGTATCGTCGGGAGACAGCGGCGCGGCGGGATGCGATTCGGCGTCGAGCGCGCGCGCCACGCACGGACGAGCTGTGAACGGTCTGTGCTCTTCGCCTTACAGCGTTTGCGTCGGCGGTACGGAGTTCAACGATGCTTCGCACCCGTCGTTGTACTGGTCGAGCTCGAACGCCGCCGGCACGCAATCATCGGCACTGAGTTACATCCCAGAGACAACGTGGAACGAAAGTGGCAGCGGAGGGTTGTGGGCCACGGGCGGAGGCATGAGTACGATTTATGCCAAGCCCTCCTGGCAGAGCGGGACGGGAGTCCTCGCCGACGGCAAGCGTGATGTACCCGACGTTTCGCTCACGAGTGCGGGGCATGATGGCTATCTCATTTACCAGAACGGCGGACTTTATGTAGTCGGCGGGACGTCGGCCGCAGCACCTTCATTTGCCGGAGTGATGGCGTTAATTGTGCAAAATGCGGCGGCACGACAAGGCAGCGCCAACCCCGTCATGTATTCCCTGGCTAGTAAGCAGCGGGCGGGCGGACCAGCCGTTTTTCATGACATCAAAAGCGGCAGCAACAGCGTTCCGGGGCAAACCGGTTTCATCGCGACAGCGGGATATGATCAGTCCACTGGACTTGGGTCCATCGACGGTCTTGTTTTGGTTAACCACTGGCGCGATGCAACTGCCACTCCCGCATTTCACGCGTCGGCTTCAGCGAGTTCGCTCGCGGTCACTGCCGGGTCGAACGGTAGCGCCACAGTCACGATTACCGTCAGCGGCGGCTTTGATGCTGCTGTTTCCTTTTCCGTAACTGGATTGCCCAGCGGAATCTCGTCCAGTTTCTCACGCGTGATCTTGCCAGCGCCTGGCTCAGGCGTCAGTGTTCTTAAAGTCAGCGCCGTCAGTGGGGTCAAGGCCGGCACTTATTCCGCAACTTTGTCGGCCAGCAGCGGCGCCACAAAGCAGCAAATACCGCTGTCAATTATCTGCAGCGCACACCATTGAAAATGAAAGTCTAAACGAATCGGAACCGGGAGGAAACTCTCAGGCGGGAACGGTCGACTGCATTGCCGAGACCACAGCTTCCAGATGGTCTAAAGTTTCCGCAACCGTCAGGGAGTACATCTCGCGGCCTAAACCTTCGCCAGCCTGCAGAGCAGATTGCAGGTAGTGGCCGGCAATTTCGATAGCGAGAGAATCTGTAATGGCCTTGCAGGTGCGCTTCTTGTACTCAACCCACGCGGGATGAGGCAGCGCGACCCAGACCGGCTTTCCATCTACCAGGAACTTTATATCGACAGCGTCGGCGTGGCGCGTGGCAATGGCAACAATCAGCGCCTGGTAAACGCAGTGAACTTGCTTCTTGGTCCAGCGATCGGTAGTCGGTGAAATCTCCAAACATGCTTAGGAAAACTATATCTGAGGGAGTTGATAGCATCAACTCCGCGCATCGAAATGCGGGCTAGCCGCCGGCAATAGCTCCGATGATGAGAAATGGTTCGGTGCCGTCGGAGATGGCCTGTGGAAGCGGCGCATCGGGAGGCTCGTGCGAGAGATCCTCTTCGCATGCAAAAAAGCGAAGAAAGGGACGGCGTTGCTGCGTGACTTGGTCGCGAATGGTGCCGCGCAGCATCGGATAGCGGAGTTCGAGCGCATCGAGAACCGAACGCTGGGTGGCGGGAGCCGCGATCTCGACCTGCACCTCATTGCCAACACCGGCAAGGGTTCGCAGATGCTGCGGAAGGATGATTCGGATTGAATTCATGGCCGTCTCCCTAACCTTTGCACAAATTCCCCGGTCTTGCACCGGCATCCACCCGGAACTTCCCGAAATATTTTCTCCTACAGGAAGCTCCCTAGGGATTTCAGCAATTATCCCGATACTAGCAAATGCTGTCCTTGGTCATGTTAGTTCTTTAGCGCGCTGTCGAATAATACTTTTTAGAAAAATCATAAAGGTTGGATTGAGTGAATTGCGCCCTCGTCAATGTCTTCCGTCACCGCCGCTATGTTTGCGCGCCCAGAACCTCACATCTATGGAGAAATGATGGCGACTGCGAGTCCTGAAGAAACCTCAAAAAAAATAGATGCGCACGCCGGCGCTCGGGTCGGCACCGGGTGTATCGGCCTGGACAGAATCCTTAGCGGGGGCTTCCCCCGCGGCCGCCTCTATCTTATCGAGGGCGATCCCGGTGCGGGGAAGACTACGTTAGCCATGCAATTTACGCGCGAAGGCGTGGAAAAAGGGGAACGCGCACTTTACATTACTCTCTCCGAATCGCGAGCTGATTTGAGCCATGCGGCTCAGTCGCATGGTCTCTCCATTGAGAAAGTGGAAATCGTCGAACTGCTGCCCAACGAAGGCGATCTGTTGCCCGAACAGCAGTACACCGTTTTTCATCCGGCTGAAGTGGAACTCAACGATCGAATGCAGCGCATCGTCAAAGAAATTCAACGGGTGCGTCCGGACCGACTGGTGATTGACGCGCTCAGCGAGTTGCGCATGTTGGCGAAAGATCCTTTGCGCTACCGGCGTCAAATCTTGTCGCTGAAAGATTTTATGGCTGGTCAGGAGTGCACCGTCCTGTTGCTGGACGACCGCAGCTCCCGCGATCCCGACCTTCAATTGCATAGCATCGTGCATGGCGTTGTCAGTATGGACAAAGTGCCGCGCGAGTACGGAAAGACGCGGCGGCAAATTGAGATTGTGAAGCTGCGAGGGACCGCCTACCACGAAGGATTTCACGATTATGCGATTGTGACTGGGGGCGTGGTGGTATTTCCCCGTCTGGTTGCGGCCGACTCGCGTTCGGATCAGCCGCCGGAGCCGGTTTCCAGCGGCATTGCTGAACTGGACGCACTGACCGGGGGCGGACTTGATCGCGGCACCAGCACGCTCTTGATTGGTCCGGCGGGCTGCGGTAAGACGAGCATCGCAGTGCAGTGGGCGGTAACCGCGGCGAAGCGGGGTGAATCCTGCGCGCTGTTCTCCTTCGAGGAAGCTCCGAGCACCATGATGATGCGGGCTGCTGGCCTGGGTATTGATCTTCGTCCTCACGTAGCCAGCGGAAAAATCGTCATCGAACGAGTCGATCCCGCGGAAATGTCTCCGGGAGAACTGGTGGCCAAAGTTCAGCAGCACGTCGAGAACGAAAATGTTCGCCTCGTAGTGCTGGATAGTTTGAACGGATATTTGCAGTCGATGCCCGGCGAGCAATTTCTTGCGGTTCATCTGCATGAACTTCTGGCTTACCTGGGCAACCGCAGCGTGCTCACGCTGATGGTGCTGGCGCAGGCCGGTACGATTGGCTGGCCGCTGCAGAGCGCGGTAGATGTTAGCTACCTCGCAGATAATATTTTGCTTCTCCGCTATTTCGAAAATAAAGGCGAAGTTTGCCAGGCTATCTCGACAATTAAACGGCGCAGCGGCAGCCATGAACATACGATTCGGGAGCTAAAGCTGGGACCGGATCGGATTCGCATTGGCCGTCCTCTGCACGACTTTCAGGGGGTGCTTACTGGCACTCCGACATTTCTTGGTGGAACCAAGGAGACCTAGGAAAAAGTAATGGCCACTTCTCTCCACGGCGATTACCGGGTACTGGTGCTTGCGCCCTTTGGCAAGGATGCGATGCTGGTGCGCGAAGTGCTGGAGCGCTCGGGGATCCCGGTCGGAGTGGTCGGAGATGTGGCGGCGATTGCCCGCTGCGTAAGCGGAGGAGCGGGAGCTCGCCATTGTCGCCGAGGAATCGCTCGACGAAGAAAGCATCGAATTGTTGGGCCGCAGCGTGAGCGCCCAGCCTACGTGGTCGGATTTCCCGATCATCGTTCTTACCGGCGGCGGTGCGACCACGCCCTTATACAGAAATGATGGTTCGCTCCCGCACGCCGATGGGGAACATCAATTTGATTGAGCGGCCGCTGCGGCCGGCCACGCTGATCAGTAGTGTGCGCACCGCAATACGCTCCCGGCTTCGGCAGTATGAAATTCGCAATCACCTCGAGGAGCGGGAACAGGTTGAGGAAGAATTGCGCCGCGCACACGATGAACTGGAATCTTTGATAGAAAAGCGAACCTTGGCTTTGCGCAAGCTTTCCGCCAGGCTGATGCGCGTGCAGGATGAAGAACGCAGACGCATTGCCCGCGAACTGCATGATGGATTAGGCCAGTGGCTTGCCGCGGCCCAGATCAATGTTGACATGGTGCTGCTTCGCGAAGGAGGGCGGTCATCTCCCATGCTGCAGGAGACGCGGAAGCTGATCGACCACGCCGTTTCCAGCATTCGAACCATGTCTTATTTGTTGCACCCGCCGTTGCTGGACGAAGCGGGCTTTGAAGCGGCGGCGCATTGGTTTATCGATGGCTTTGCTAAGCGCACCGCGATGGCAATCAAAACAAATTTCTCCCATCCTGACGATATGCCCGTGGGACTTTCGAAAACGCCACGCATGCCAGAGGTGGTCGAACTTGCGCTATTTCGCATGCTCCAGGAGGGGCTCACTAACGCGCATCGCCACTCCGCGAGCCCGAATGTGGAAGTAAAATTTCAGCGGCTTCCGGACCGCGCCATTCTTGAAATCCAGGACTTTGGACGGGGCGTGCCGCAGGCGGTGATGGATCGCTTCCACCGTACGGGAGCGGGTTCGGGCGTAGGGCTCGCCGGCATTCGCGAGCGGGTGAAGGAACTGGGCGGTGATTTCACAATTGACTCTACCGATCGAGGAACAACCCTCCGCTCAATCGTGCCTCTGGGCGCGGATGTGAACCTGACTGAGGCAGGCTCCTCACAGCCTTCTACAACCAAACTGCGGCGCAAGTAGCCTTATTGCAAACGTCAATCAGGCTTCTTAAGGCGACACCCAACAAAGCGTGTCGCCTATAAAATCCTCTGCAACATTCGCGTCTAGTTTTCTCCGGTCGGCACGCTGCCGCCCCAAAGTGCATTGCCGCCCCATAGCGCGTTGCCACCCCACAGTGCGTTGCCGCCCCACAGCGCATTGCCACCCCAAACGCGTTTCCACCCCACAGTGCGTTGCCACCCCACAATGCATTGTTGCCCGAGACCGTCGGCGAAGCTGTTTCGCTCGCCGTGATCGCCCCACTTCCTACCAGAAATTGTGAAGTCCCCCACACTGGCTGCATTGGACCAAGTTGCCGATGTGTTCCAAACCGCAGAGGGACTATCCTGCAAATAGACACTGTTATTGCTGGCATTGAACGTGGCCGTCGGAGACATCGCTGTTCCCTTGGCCAAGTCGGTGTTAGCCAGCGCCGCCTCGAGATCAACATAACCTGCGCCCACCGTGAAAATATCGTACTGGTCGGTGTAGGTAATTCCCGAAACTGGGTCGGTGTAACTGCTATAGGAAGGCAGTGACTTCCATGCGGTTTTCATCAGCCGCGCTTTCACCTGGTCGGGCGTAAGGCTCGGAGTCTTTTGCAACATATCGGCCACGGCTCCGCTGACTACGCCTGCCGCCATGCTGGTCCCGCTCAAAGTGAAGTAGCTGGAAGATGAGGCGCTGCTTCCGCCGTTGACGTAATAGCTGTACGGCACTTGATCCGTTGGATATTCGCTATATAACGTGGAATTAGGAGCTTCCAGCGATACCAACAAATTCCCGGGAGCTACGACGTCGGGCTTCACGATCGCATCCCCTGCCGTCGGCCCTTTCGAACTGTAACTCGCGATCAGGTCGTCCGTCCGGGTCGGCGTTCCCATTGGCTTCATCGCGCCGACGGTTATGACATAGGGATCATTTCCCGGCGACGTGATCGTTCCGTAGCCATCGCTCGCCTGCGTGCGTCCGTTATTTCCAGCGGATACCACGACTACGATTCCGCTCTTCCACGCCGCCTCAACCGCTTGGCAAAGTGGATCGAGCTTGTAGGTTTCGTATACTTCGCGGCCGAGTGAGAGATTCATCACTCGGATGTTAAACAGCGGCTTCAATGCGATCGCCTCGCTGATGGCGGCAATGACCTCACTATCGGTGCCTTCGCCGTTCTGGTCGAGAACCCGCAAATTCAACAGCGCGGCTCCGGGCGCAATTCCTTCGAATGTGCGCGAGTACTGAGGTCCGGTCGAACTCGCTCCGTCACCTGCGATGAGTCCGGCGACGTGCGTACCGTGGCCATACTGGTCATTGGTGCTGGAGTTCCCCGGAATAAAGCTCTGGTTCCACACGACGCGAGACCCACCTAAGAATCCGCCCTTCAAGTCTGGATGGCTGCTTACGCCGCTGTCGACCAGCGCCACTCCTACACCTTCTCCGGTGTAACCGGATTGCCAGGCGGCGAATGCGTTGATCGCCGGTGCCGCATTGCTCAAGTTGGGCGCAAGAATACGGTCGGGGCTGATGTATATGACGTTGGCCTGATTCGAGAGACTCAGGATGCCGTTGCCATCGAGCTGCGCCACCAAACCATTCACCAACGGCAATGGCGCCAGAATGGTTCCGCCAAGTTTGACAATGTCATTTACCAGGCAATCCACTAGCCCGAGCAGCCCGCTGCAGTTCACCTGCGTTCCGGGAGCATATTGAACAATGATGTTTACTTTCTGCGTCGAAGGATAGTTTTGCAGTTCAGGCGCTATCTTCGAGTCGTTCGCATAAGCCAGTGTCCCGGCAAGCAGCAGCATTACCAACGCAAATTTCTTCATTGAACCCCCAAATACGTGCAGGCCTCGCGTACACCCGCGAGCTACGTTGCCCTTGAGAGTGCACTCGGGACTCCAAAGAGGGACATGGTTGAGCCTTATAAACCAACGACGTAGACGAGGCTTGAGTTGCTGAAAGTGGGACATGTTGTCTCAGGATTTGCCCTTAGGACAATCTGTCCCGCGCACGAAGGTAACCGGGTAACTTGGTTTTCAGGTGATCCGCGCCCGAGTTCCGCGCAAAATTGTAAGAACCTCTTTATGTCTTCAGCTCGCCAACATGGCGCACGTGTGTTCATCGCCGGAATGGCGCTGGCGGCGTTAGGTTCGTTTGTTTTTGCCTCGGCCCACTGGAATTCAAGCGACGATTCGGTCAAGTTTGTTTGCTACATGGCGGCTGCTCTGCTCGCTTCTCCGCTTAAGGTGAGCCTGCCCAGTGGAACGCTTTCCGTAAATTTTCTATTCACTTTGCTGGGCATTCTCGAACTCAGCTTGCCCGAGACGTTGCTGATTTGCGTGGTCAGCACGCTTGGCCAGTTTTATTGGAGGCCGGCGAGACGCCTGCATTTAATCCAGCTTGTTTTCAATCTATCGCAGGTGACGGTTTCAGGCGCGGCCGCTTACGGAGCTTACAAGTTCGTTTCCATTCACGTTTTACACGGTCCGGGTCCTCTCGCGCTGGTCGTAGCCGCAGTCACCCATTTCGCGGTAAACACTCTGGCCACTTCCACGATTATTGGATTGACGGAGGACAAGCCATTTTCAAAGATCTGGACTGATTCATATCTCTGGTCTCTTCCTTATTACATGGTGGGCGCCGCCGTCGCGGGGCTCATCAGCTTCCTCAATCGCCACATTGGCTGGCAATCGTCGCTGCTGGTACTGCCTCCCGTCTACCTGATGTATCGCTCCTATCGGCTCTATCTGGGCAAGCTTGAGACAGAGAAGAAACATGCTGAGCAAGTTTCGAATCTTCACCTGCGCACCATTGAAGCTCTGGCGCTCGCCATCGAGGCGAAGGACCAGACCACAGGCGAACATCTGCACCGCGTGCGGATTTATGCGATGGAGCTGGCAAAGGAGCTGAGCCTGAGCGAGGAAGAAACCGAGGCTTTGCGCGCTGCCTCAGTGCTGCACGATATCGGCAAGCTGGCGGTTCCGGAACATATCATCTCGAAGCCCGGCAAGCTCACGCCGGAGGAATTCGAGAAGATGAAGATCCATCCCATCGTGGGAGCGGAAATTCTCGAACAAGTCGACTTCCCTTATCCCTGTAGTGCCGATTGTGCGCGCGCATCATGAAAAATGGGACGGCAGCGGATATCCCAACGGCTTGGTTAGAGAGGAGATTCCCATCGGAGCACGAATTCTATCCGCGGTCGACTGTCTCGATGCGCTTGCTTCCGACCGCCAATACCGCAAAGCTCTGCCGCTTGATGAAGCGATGGCAAAAGTAGCTTCTGAAGCCGGCGCGGCCTTTGATCCTAAAGTGGTCGACATTTTGCAGCGGCGGTATGTGGAGTGGGAAAAACTCGCGCGGCTGCAGCCGGCGCAGACTCCGCCGAAACTTTCCACCGACGTTAAGGTGGAACGCGGCTTGGCTCCTGACGCCGGTTTCGCTGATTCGGCCGAAGATCCTAAGACAGCGTCGCCAGCCACAAGCTCGTTGGAACGCGTGACTGCGGCTCGCCAGCAAGCACAAAGCCTCATTGAACTCAGCCGCGGCAGCAATCGTGCACTCACCCTTGATGACACTCTTTCGCTGCTCTCCGCTCGGCTGAAGCGTCTTGTCAGGCACGAGTCTATGGCAGTTTATCTTCGCAAAAACGATATGCTGGTTCCGGAGTTTGTCAGTGGCGAGAACTTCCGTCTATTTTCTTCTTTGAGGATTCCGCTGGGAAAAGGTTTGTCGGGCTGGGTGGCGCAAAATCACAAACCGATCCTGAACGGCAATCCTTTGGTAGAGCCCGGATATCTGAACGATCCCACGCAAGGCACCACGCTCCGTTCCGCCCTGGCAGTGCCCGATTGAAGGAAGCTCCGGAGTTGCTGCCGTGTTGGCGCTTTACCGCGGGGATCATGACGCTTTCAGCAAGGAGGACCTGCAAGTCGTGGAAACCATCGTTGTCGGGCTGGGCGCGAGCATGGAACAAAGCGTTCCTGCGAAAGCCAGCGTGGCCCACGCCGGTGACTAACCTGATTCGCGCTCGTCGAGTCTGATCGCTTATCGAAGAATAAAGAGGGCAGTCGGTGGTTACTAACGTCACCTTGGTTGCCGCTTCGCATTAAGATAGGCTGGGCGGCGATCCGTATTCTGATGACGATTCTTGAGAAGATGCCAACCGTGGTGACCGTGGCTGTTCTGGTCGGCATCTTTGCCGGACTTAAACGGCACGGACGCTCCGCGCGCCTGCAACTTTGGCTGGTTGCCTGGTTCCTGATCTTCATTCATTTCGTCGCCCAGATGATTGAACCCCCAACGGGATATGTCAACCCGTTGCTTCTGGCGGTGGATTTAGCCTCCCTGCTTGCCTCCGCGGTGATCTTTGTAGTCTCCGTTTCCTCAGTCGTTGAAGAGCGAGCCAGAAGAAATCTGCTGCTCCTGTTGACGGGCCTACCAGCGGTTGCTTATGGCGTGCTCGATTGCTATGACGTACATGCTCGCTGGCTTTTTGTGCTGTGCCTGCTCGCTTGCTTTGGCAGTGGGGCTTTCTTCTTTTTTCGGATTCATAAGAAGCCTTCACTCTATCTCGTCGCCACCGCAGCCGTGACCGGAGTCGCGTTTCTTTGGGCCACCCGGGCCGCCTGGCATGGTTCCTTTGACGAAGGCTTGACCGTGCTGCTAGGCCTTGGGTTTGCCTTGCCCGGCGTCTTTGTCTGCCGGAATTACTGGCGCGTGTCGCCAGGCACACTGACCGTTGTTTTCGGGTTCCTCTCCTGGGGCGCGGTTTTTCCCGTCGGAATGCTGATTGACCGCTTCGCCCCCGGAGTGAATGTACCGCCAGAGCTGTGGAACGTTCCCAAGATGTTCGTTGCCTTTGGAATGATCCTCGCGATGGTCGAGGATAAATCGGAGTCGATCGAAGCGATGCAGCGGAAGGAACGCGCGCTCAATCGACAACTGGAGCGTTTCTCCACCATCACTTCGCAACTTCTGAGCGGAGCTGACGTGGATCTGCTTTGCAGTGAAATCGCACTGGCGATCACCGAAGTAAGCAACTTTCAAGTGGCTGCCATTCATTTGGACAATGCCGGACACAGTCTGCGATTGGCTGGGGCGAGTGGGCTCTCCTCTAAAGCTTTAACGGAACTGGAAGGCAAAGCAAGGCAGTGGAAGACCGAGGACATAAAAGATTTTTGCAGCCGGGGGCGCCGTATTGGCGAAAACTCATTCCTCCTTTCCGCATCACTTGCGGCGAAATATGGACCGGTGAAGAGCCAGCTAAACTATGAGCCGAATCCTCACTGGAACAGCGGTGATGAATTGCTTATCCCCCTCCGGTCGGTGCATGGCGGTTATCTAGGATGTATCGCGCTGGACGATCCGCGAGACCCGGAAGAGGTTAACGCTTACCAATTGTCCCGCATCGAGTTACTGGCCGCCGACCTGGCGGTCGCCGTCGAACTGAAGTCGCTGCAACGCCAACTGGTGCGCTCGGAGAAGTTGGCGGCCCTGGGACAATTAGTTGCCGGTGTGGCCCATGAACTCAACAACCCACTCACTGCCGTAATGGGTTACGGTGAGTTATTGGGGGACGACATAACGTCCGCGCCCGTGCGTAGCCGGTTGGATAAGCTCGTGGCCGAGGGTCGGCGGATGAAGAAGATCGTTGAAAACCTCTTGCGTTTTTCTCGGCAGAGCACCTCGGATCATCAGTCCATAGACTTGCGGCCGATTGTTCAGGATGTGCTGGCACTGCGCGAGTACCACGTACGAACCCGGGACGTAGACATTAAAGTAGACATTCAACCGAACTTTCCACTCGTGGTGGCCGACGAAGATCAATGCAAGCAGGTATTGCTCAATCTGATCAACAACGCGATCGATGCGGTAGAAGACGGGAAAACTCCAAAGCGGATCGGCATTCGTATTTTCCAGCGTGGAGGTCGGGCTGTGATCGTTGTTGAGGACACGGGTCCCGGGTTCTCCGATCTGAATCGTGCTTTCGATCCTTTCTACACGACGAAGCCAGTGGGTCGAGGCACTGGACTCGGCCTCAGCATTTGCCACGGAATTGTTAAGGAACACGGCGGCGAGATCAGACTGGAAAACTTGCAGCCCCGCGGGGCCGCCGTGACCATTGAACTGCCGCTAGGAGAGGGAGCGTTTTCGAACGCCGATGTCGAATCGCTGCCTTGGGGTGCAAGCAGGGAGAATAGTAAGGCTACGTCAGGAAATGCCCCGCGTTAGGAATCCTGGGAATCTTTAAGCGCCGGATGCTGGTCTCGGTTCTCTTCTGTATAAACGGCAATCCGTCTGGATTTACGGTAGACGTTGGCAACGGCCAACGTCCAAAGTGGAACCAAATCCACCCCCGGCACGAGTTTGCCCAGAAACGAAGGCAGAAATTCCCAGTGCCAACCCAGAAGGTGCACCATCAAGGCTCCCACCCCAAAGTCGATGATGTCATCGGCGGGCGAGGCCGCGCCCTCGACGAAGAATGGAAAGATGATGATTTGTAACGCATCCGCCACCACGGCCAGCATCATGGCAGCCTTAAAGCGAGAACCGGGTGAGACGGTAATGGTGCCTTGAATCACTGCCAGATCATTTCCTTCGACGTTCCTATTTTAAACCCAAAGGCGCGGGCGCGTTTTGGAGAGACGGCCAACGAACGAAAGCGCCCCAGACTTTTTCAAGTCATAGGACGCTTTCGTTGAACAGCCCTCCCCCGAGTGCTGCTCAAATCCAACCTAGACTTGGGAGCGAAGCTTGTGAATGGCTCATGCGTGCTACATGGCCCCACTGTCAGGCTAAGTCATTCGGAGTAGCCGTCGTCGTTGCCTTCGTCATCGTCCTCTTCGTCACCGCCGTTGTCTTCGTCTTCCTCTTCATCTTCGTCTGGCTCGTCGCGAAGAATGATGTTGGCGTCCGCCGGGAAGTAATGCCGCTCCGAGTTTGGGTGTAATTTGCTCATTCCAAATGTTACGCCCCGCTGGCGAGGAGTGCTTACCCTACAGCAAAGGCGCAGATACGTGTTCATGGACAATCAGCCACTTACCGTCTTGGTTCTCCCAGATCACGGTCCAGCGGAAATTGCCCATCTCAACCTTGCCGGCATTTGTGGTCATCTCTTCTTTTATTGTCGCGGTGCCCCAGACTAAATCGCCGTGGGGATGAATCGCGGCATCATCGCTCACGATGAACTTCGCGCTTTTATAACCGGCCAGTACGCCTTTCACGCCTTTCTCGTATTCCTCCCAGCTGTCGTACTTCAGGGGAGCGATGTCGAAGAAGGTGCGCGGGCCGCTGGCGTAGAACTTCGAAACATTGTCAGGATTGAGTGTCGACCAGCCGTCCCAGATTTTCTGCATATATGCCTTATCGGGAGTTG
>CAVRWS010000070.1:0-18842 GCA_963724815.1 uncultured Acidobacteriaceae bacterium | reverse complement strand
CCAACGCTGCGCGCAATCCAGTAGTCCTTGAGCTGTTCACTTCGGAAGGTTGTTCTTCCTGTCCACCGGCCGATTTGTTGCTGCAGAAATTGGTACAGCAGCAACCGATCGCAGATGCCGAGATCATCGCTCTCGAAGAGCATGTGGATTACTGGAACCACGATGGCTGGGTCGATCCCTATTCGTCGTCGGAGTGGACCGAGCGGCAGCAAGCCTACGCCGCCGTATTCAAAGA
Organism: uncultured Acidobacteriaceae bacterium; assembly: GCA_963724815.1. Classification (GTDB taxonomy): domain Bacteria; phylum Acidobacteriota; class Terriglobia; order Terriglobales; family Acidobacteriaceae; genus Sulfotelmatobacter. The sequence continues at coordinate 18,607 of CAVRWS010000070.1, read as the reverse complement.
CGATCCGTACACGCCAGAAGCCGTGGTGAATGGCCGCAGCCAGTTCGTCGGTAACAATCGCGGAGAAGTGGAAGCGGAGATTAAGAAGGCGGCAGGCAACTTAAGAACCGAGGTGCGGATTACTGCTGCCTCAGCGGATACGAACGGCTCACGGCGCTTCCACGTGTCGGTGGAAAAGCTTGGGGGAAACAGTGCGGGCGATGTGGCGGAAATCTGGCTGGCGGTGACGGAAGATGGGCTGCATTCGGCGGTGATGCGAGGAGAGAACGCGGGACGCGTCCTGCAGCACGTTGCCACGCTGCGAACGTTGCGCAAGATTGGGATTGCACAGGGGCACGATGCTTCGGTTTCATTCTCCGGCAATGCTCTGGTCAAATTCAGTCCTGACTGGAATCCCGGAAATCTGCGCGTGGCGGTATTCGTTCAAGAGGCAAAGAGCCGGGAGATTCTTGGAGCAGCTTCCATAAGAATCAAAGGCTAATCGAGGAGCTTGCTACTCGAAGACCAGTTACGACAAGAGGCCGGAGATCAGCGGCGCCGGCGATTCGCGGTCCTGGGTGTTTCTTTCTGCTCGCCGGGCGCTAGAACGCGCCGCACGATCGGAGTATTCAACTTGTACTTGCGCTCGGTCACGTTGCCCGCGTCGTCTTTGACCCGCAGGATGAAAACCGGCAACGTACCTTCCTTATCAAAATTCTCGCTGGTCACGGTCACGGGAAGCACGCCATTCAGGCCGTGCTCGCGGTATGCAGTTTCGTAGCGATGCCGGCGCACGTTCCAGGTGTATACGCGCACCTGATCGAAATCGTAGGGAAGGCCGTCGCGCGGTTCCGTCATCGCGCAAAGATATTGCGGAACGTTTTTTCCGGTGCCCTCCTTGCCGGAATCCATTACCTGATCGAGAACGAAGAAAGCCACGAAGCGCTGACCTTCGGCATATTGGGCGATATCCAGCGGTACATCGATATCGACCATGCGAGCCAGAACCCAGCCCACGCGGTTCTGCGCGTCGCGCACCAGCCACCAGTCTTCGAGCACCGGGCCAATGGACTTCCCGCCGGGTTTCGCCGACACCACCACTCCGGGTTCTTTCGCTGCGGTGGCGCGTTTGAGCACGGAAACCTTCGCTCCCGCGGAAAGCTGGTACAGATGTTCGGTTTCGCGTCCGGGCGTGAGATGGAGATTGGTGTCATTGCGCAGGACGCCCGGCGCTTGGACGGGATCACTCTGGTTGTCTTGCGTGAGCTTCTGCAGGCCATCGTAGGTGGATTGATCTACCAGATAGCGTTGCTCGATCCAGCCCTCGAGGCCGCTGGCGGTGCGCACGCGGGAGAAGCGCTTTTCGTGCTCCAGTACTTCCACGCGTTCGCCATTTTTTACGATCCCCACCCGGTTGTAGATGGTGGCGACCTGATCGCGCAGCGTGGCCTGGACGGCAGAGATATAGTTTACTTCGAGCACGCGGTGCCGCCCGCGATTGCAGGCGGTCAGGGCAAATACAAACGCCAGCGTGAGTACCACGCCGAGTCTTACAAAATGCGATAGGTAGAAGGGCTTCACAATGTTTATGAAGGAAGGATGATCAATCCAGACCCACTTTTAACTATAGCGCGTTGCCGCCTGGCGCCGCGCCGCGCCGGGTTTACGGACCATGCACCTCCGGACGTACCTTTCTGGCCGGCCATCCTTACATGAAGGACTGCGATTCAGTTAACATTGAAGATAAGGCGTTACATCGGGGCTTTGCGGTCGTCGACGTTGGGTAGCGCCGTCACACTTTAAATTTCTGACATGCGAATTATGAAAAATATCCCCAGCAATCTTTTCGCGCCTGGTTTGCTGTTTGCGGTATTGGCGATTTTTTCTTCCGCCTCGGCTCAGCAGGCAGCTGTGAATCCCGCGTTGCGGCCGCCGAAAGGCGCGCGCGTAGCCATTGTGGTCTTCGAAGATTTGCAGTGTCCCGATTGCCGCCGGGCGGCGCCGCTGGTGGAAGAGGCCGCCCGAACCTACAAGATTCCCGTGGTGCGCCACGATTTCCCGTTGCCGTTTCATACCTGGTCGTATGACGCGGCCATTCTGGCGCGCTATTTTGATACGCACTCGAAGGCGCTGGGCAATGAGTTCCGGGATTATATTTTTTCGAACCAACTGGAAGTGACTCCGCAAAACCTGCGCGGCTTCGCGGAGAAATTCGCGGCCGATCACAAAGTCGATTTGCCTTTCGTGGTCGATCCCGATGGCAAGCTTGCCGCGCTGGTGAATGCCGATAAGGAACTGGGCAAGGAAATCAAGCTGCAGCACACTCCCACGCTTTACGTTGTGAGCAACCGACACTCCGGCAAACCTTTTGTGGAAGTGGTGGACCGCAGCCAGCTTTACGCGCTGATCGACGAAATGATGAAAGACTAGAAAATTGGCAATGCCCAGGCTTAGCGCAGACCAGTGAACAAGCCGCGCGAAAAGTAAAAGTGACAATCCAATCGCGGCGATGCTGTTGGCTCGAATGCCGCGATAACTTGCCGCCCAGGGGAACATCAAGACTTCGAAGAAGGGCATCAGCCGCTCGGGCCACAATAATCCCGCCACACCGAACGCCAGACAAAACTGGACAACCAGACATAATGCCAAAGTGCTCATCGCTATAAATCCAATGCCGGAGTGTTACGACGCCTTCTATTAAAGCGCGTCTTCAGCTTTTTGGGGGAGATTACGAAAGTACCGCGAAGGCGCAATGCAGGCAAGAAAAATTCGCTCGAGTTTTCGCATACACCGTGCACCGCGATCGGTCTCTTAATCTCCAAATCCAATACCGACCGCGCGAGCAGTGCGCACAATTTCTCCGTTCGGATTCACTGACTTGAGGTGACCAATCGCGTGCGCCACATCGACGGAGACAATGGTGTCGCCGTGCAGCGCGACCATCATGCCGAAACCTCCGGCGGCGATCAGGTCGACGGCGGCGACGCCGAAGCGCGTGGCCAAAATGCGATCGAAGGGCGACGGCGTGCCGCCGCGCTGAATGTGGCCGAGCACGCTGACGCGAACATCTTTGCCGGAGCCGCGGGCGATGGCATTCCCCAGCAAATTGCCGATGGAACTGGCGCGGCGATTCTCTTTTAACTCCGGCGGAGTTTTTACTCCTTCGGCGACCACGACAATCGTAAAATCCTTGCCAACTTTTTCGCGCTCCGCGATGTAGCGGCAAACGTGTTCGATGGTAAAAGGAATTTCCGGAATTAAGATGATGTGCGCGCCACCGGCAATACCGGCTTCGAGCGCGATCCAGCCGCAATCGCGGCCCATGACTTCAACCACCATCACGCGATGATGCGAAGCCGCAGTGGTATGAATCTTGTCGATGGCATCGGTGACGGTGTGCAGCGCGGTATCGAATCCGAAAGTGACCTGGGTCGCGGAAAGATCGTTGTCGATGGTCTTGGGCACGCCAACGATTTTCATCCCCTTTTTAAAAAGCTCGTAGGCGATTTTCTGCGATCCATCGCCGCCGATGCTGATGATGGCGTCGATGCCGAGCTTTGCCGCGTTAGCGATGACTTTGCTGGAAATGTCGCGCATTACCTCCTTGCCATGCTCGACTTTCTTGTAGTGAAACGGGTCGCCACGGTTAGTGGTGCCGAGGATTGTTCCTCCGCGCGGCAGGATACCGCTGACTTCCTTGAGCGTGAGTTCGAAGGCTTTTTCCGGCCAGATCAGGCCATCGAAGCCATCGGGGATGCCGATGACCTTCCATCCATATTTGAGGATGGCGGACTTGGTGGCGGCGCGGATGACGGCGTTGAGTCCGGGCGCGTCTCCGCCACCGGTGGCGATGCCAATGCAGCGAATGTCAGACATAGGATGAGTCGTCGGGAGGCCAGATTAAGGAATTAAGGCCGTTCTTCCCGATGATACCGTTGGCAGGCAGAATGGCAACTTACGACTGGCCGTGGACCAGTCGATCTTTCTATCCATGGACCTCTTATCGATAGACCTCGCGGCGGTGGGCAATTCGGATAACGAGAACGGTCACCGCCTGATGTTGGATTTCGCAAACGGCGCGATAGTCGCCAATCCGGTAGCGCCAGAGTGTGCCTAATGGACCGCTAAGGGCTTTGCCCAAGGCGCGCGGATCGTCCTGAGTAGCGATGCGGTCATCCAGAAAATCCAGGATGCGGCGGGCCAGGGGTTTATCCAGCTTCTTCAGTTGCGCCTTGGTGGCTTGGGTGTAACTAATCGTCCAAACCAAGATCGGTTCGCACCTCTGCGCTGGAGTAAACCTTTTCTTCTCCTCGGCGAACTTTTTCAAGAACGTCGGCGGCCAGGTAGTAATCTTCCAGATCGTCCAAGCCCTTCTCGATCATCTGCCGGAGGTAGAAAGCTTTCGTGCGGCCTGTTTGAGCGGCAAGGAAATCGAGCCGCTGCTCAGCCTTCGGGGAAAGTCGTATGGAAGTAGCCATTTGAGTTTTGAATACCTGTATTCAATGTATCACATGTTGAAGCAATAGACCCCTCATCCGGCGATTGACTTTTAGTTAATCTAGCTTAAGCTAGATCGTATGAAACCACAAAGATCATCTGGTTCGGAGGTGGGCGCCTTCGAGGCCAAGAACACACTTGGAACTCTTCTTGACCGCGTGGAAGGCGGCGAAGAGATCGTCATCACACGTCACGGAAAACCCGTGGCCCGGTTGGTTCCGAATACTGCAAGGATCGACCAAAGTCAGGCGCAGGCAGCGATGCAGCGTATTCGTGACCGGGCGAAGCGGGCTAATTTACCTAAGTTCAGCTGGACGGAAATCAAGGCGCTGAGGGATGAAGGCCGTCCGTGACGCCAAACCGAAGCGGATTGAAAAATGCGAAATGAGTCTAGTCCTCGATAGCTCGGTTACATTGGCGCGGATCTTGAGCGACGAGACCACGGCGGCCGTTGAGCGCGTTTTCGATCTGGTGAGTGAAGGCGGCGCGTGGGTTCCTGGGCTGTGGCGATTGGAAGTTGCGAACGCCCTGGAAATGGGCGTGAAACGTGGCCGTCATACTGCGGAATTCCGAGACAGCATGTTGGCCGATCTCTCATTGCTGATGATTCGGATTGATCCTGAAAGCGACCGGCAGGCGTGGGGTAAAACCTTGCGCTTGGCGGAACGGCACCGGCTGACAATATATGACGCGGCTTACCTGGAACTCGCGTTACGGCGTGGGCTGCCGTTGGCGACGCTCGATCAGGAACTACGCGCGGCCGCAAGCAACGAGAAGGTTCCGTTGATCGGCGTGTAGGTTCGAGGCGAAAAGTCGAAAGCCCACTTCTCGCAAAGGAAGCGAGAAGCGGGGCACCCGGCCGCAGACGAGAAGTAGGGCGCCCGCTCGTTACGGGCTAACTGTGAATGAAGCTGAATTTGAGCCATTGGCGCCACACCCGGTTGTGTTCGTCGCCTGGACTGTACCCGTAGAAACGGTTTGATTCGAGCTCGCCGGGTTGTATACGTAAACCACAGCCGTGTCCGGCTGTGCGATGTCCGACCCCGGGATCGTAACGGTGAGCTGCTTACTATTGACGACCGACGTCGTTAGGGACGTGCCATTCCATACCACTACAGAGTTGCTGTTGAAATTACCGCCGTTCACGGTCAGAACAAAACCAGCTCCTCCAGCGGTGGCACTACTCGGCGAGAGTGAACTTACTGAAGGCGTCGACGGACAGGAACAGGAGACGGCGGGGAGCAAGAAAATTGCTAACGCGCCAAAAAGGGGAAGGCCCTTCATTGTTGAGCCCCAGAGTAACACCTCACTGCCGAGTCGCGATACGGCTGCCCACCGTATCATGCATCCCTTGCACAGAACGCAAGGGTAGGACACCCCGGCTCCGGTCTCCTTGCCATCTATGGAGCCACGCTGACCTGGATCGAGTTGGAGGTGACTATGTTGCTACCGCTCATATAGGTTGCGTAGATAGTCGCGGTGCCAGTACCCGTCGAGGCGGCCGTCACGCACATCGGATCCACCTGCTGCTCCACGGTAAGAAGGGTAGTGTTATTCGTCTGCCAAGTCACGCTCGTTGATACATCGATTCCCGTTTGTCCCCCTGCGGTTGCGCTGGCGACCAAACACTGAGTACCTCCTGCCGTAACGCCATTGCCCAAGCTGAAGGAGGTCGCTGCGCCGCCGCCCTCAAAATCGAGAATGATATTGGTGACGTTGCTTAAGGTGACCGTCGCAGTGGTGGTTGCGCTGGCGGTTCCCGAGGCTGCGGTAATGGTTGCCGTTCCCGCCGAGATTCCTTTTAGGGCGCCACCGGTGCTGATAGTAGCTACGCTGGTATCGGAACTGGACCAACACACCGTAGTGCCAGTACAACTTGATCCGCCCGTAAGCGTAAGAGGATTGCCGTTGCTGTCGGTTCCGGCGGCGGTGAGTGATGTGGTGAACCCCACGCTCACGCTGGGATCTGGGGGATCAATGGTGATGGTCGAAACCGTCGGGTTCACGAAAAAGCCGGTGCAGCTAATGGTTAAGGCTAGCGTCGCGAGAAAGGCGAAGGCGCCGGCGATGCGGAGTTTATGCTTCGTGGATGACATAGTTATCTCAAACCCGTCTGGCGCGCGTTCTCGCACTAGAATACTGTTTCCTCGCCGCGGCAGTTGTAAAAAATTGTAGCAGAAGAAGATTTCAAACTGCGCCTCTACCTGCACCTTCGTGCACTCACGTAACCAGCGCTGATAATGCCATGCTTGGGATAAGAACGTGGCCGCGCTGCGCATCTTGCAATGAAAAAAGGCCAGTGCCGGTAGTGGCACTGGCCGATGAATCAACCGCTGATTGGTCTAGCTTCCCTTGTGCTCTTCTTTGGGAGGAGGACTTTCGCGTTTCGGCGGAGCGGCCTGTTTTTCCGGCTTGGGAGCCGGAGCGCTGTGGGTCTGTTTCGGTGCGCTCTCCCGCGGAGCACTCGCCTTAGGAGCGCTTTCTTTTGGCGCGCTCTCGTGAGCTCGCGGCTCGGGAGCTGGTTTGCTGGAGGCGTGCGCTTCGGGAGCGGGACGAGGCTTCTCTGCTTTTGGCGCGCTTTCTTTGGGCGCGGCCTCGTGCGCTTTTGGCGCCGGCTTGCTGGCCGCGTGCGTTTCCGGAGCTGGACGAGCCTTCTCTGCTTTTGGTGCACTCTCTTTGGGAGCAGCCTCGTGCGCTTTTGGCGCTGGTTTGCTGGCCGCATGCGACTCGGCCGGGTGGGACTTCTCAGTTTTTGGTGTGCTTTCCGCGCGCGGCGCAGTTTCGTGAGTCGGGCTTTCTTTGCGCGGAGCGTTTGAAGCATGCGAGGCCGATGCGGCGGAGGGTTTCGCTGCGTGGGTTTCGGTGGGATTGCTCTCTTTCGTGCGGGCCGTATTTTCGGGCTTCGACGCATTGCTCCTGGCATGAGCGGTTGAAGGATGGGCCGTCTTCGCGGGAGCGCTGGATTCTCCGCCGGGCGATTTTCTGCTGCATGGTTTCCAGCCGGAGCCGGTGCCCGCGCTTCCTTCGGAGACATCTTCGGAGGATGATAGGGGGCTCCAGCAGCCTTGGCGGCGACTACGCCGCGTCCGCTGAATTCTCCGGGCTTGGCTGTCGCGGCGACTGCGGGACGTCCGTGATTATTCGACGCAAACAGAGCGCGATTCTCACGGGCGGCATGTACTTGCTGTTCTTGCGCCGCCACCGGCGGAGTGTGGTGCTCGTGCATGTAGCTTTCCTGCTGCGGTGTGGGCCGCGCCTGCATGCCGCCCTGGCCGCCATTGAAAGCAACGTGAGAATTGTTGTTGACGATCACCGTCCGGTTTACGTAGACGTTTCTGATTTCGGTGGTGTTCACATTCATGACGGCGGTGTTGTAGTAGAAAGCGTTGTTACGCCATTCGCCGCCGTAAAATCCGTTGCCGCCGTATCCGTACCCGTAATCGATCCCACCGTAAAATCCAACTTGCGGACCCCAGTAGCCATCATTCCAAGCGTAGGCGCCGTCATTCCAGCCCCAATAACCCGGAGTCCACAGCAGACCCGGATTCGGGTGCTTCCACCCAGGTTCCGGGCACCCAGTAGTAGCCATCATCGTCGTCCCAGGCCCAGTAGCCGGGAGTCCACATATAGCCTTCGCCGGGGCAAAGAGGCTGTTCATAAACCGGCAGGGCAGGGGGACCGATGCGCACCGAAATGCCGATTCCGAATTGCGCGGCGGCGGGGGAGGAGAAAACTGCTGGCAAAACCATGAGCAGGGATGCAATGCCTAAAAGACCTGCAAGACGGGGGAGTTTCATAGTATTTCCTCTGGCCCGGTGGGCTTGCCTTCCGAGCGGCAGCACCACGAGCGGGCGAATCTGGCTCAAGAAAAGTTCCGACGCGGAGTAAATCCGCTGGCGGCGGTGAGCCTACTACTTCCGGACTATGTAAAACGTCAGAGGTTGGAGTAGGTTGCCGGCCAAGGAGTTGTGTGGATTGTAAAGAATTGTGAATATTTTATGTGCGGTAACGGTCAGTTCGTCCGTTTGGACCGTGCAATTCGCTCGTCGATCAGCTTACGCCCGGCAAATCCTTCTTCCTGACCATGCCAGTGCGTAATGGATTTTTCCCCCATTTTCCAGCAGAGCAGCACCGTCCTGCCTTCCACTTCACAAGGAAAATCAAGGAGACCGATGTCGATGTCTTTCACCTGGACCCCGATGGAATCGATCTCGGCGAGGGCATCTTTGGCGCGTTGTTCCGCTTTGGTGCGCTCCGCCTTGCGGCGGGCCACGGCGACAACATCCACATGGGTACCGCCATTCAGAAAGATGCGATGGCTGAGTTCCTGCATTTCGCCTTCTACCTCTTCCATGAGCTGTTTGCCGCTTATGGCGTTGCGCAGAAGGGACTCGAGCACGGGCAGGAGCATCTGCGCTTCATCGAGAGTAAAGGTGCGGGCGGACATTTCTTCTATCCTATTCTACCGCATAGAGGAGAGTGATACCGGCGAATTCGCAGATAACCTTCAGCGGCGACAAAACGCGACCTTCAAGCGGATAAGCTCTTTATTCCGGCACTCCGTCGTTTATCTGGGCGCAATCCATCCGCAGAGTACCGTTGTCGTTGAAGAGCAGTCCGTTGAAGCGCAGCAGACTGCCTGCGGCGAGCGGAGTGGCGTTCAGCATCTGCGTGTTGCTGTCGACATAGACGACGACGTTCCCGGGATTGCTGAGCAGCGTGGTTTGGCCCGGCTGCACGGCGAGAGAGGGAAGCAAATCGTAACTAGCAAGTGTAACCGTGTAGGTGGAAAAGCCTCCGCTGGTGGATACGCCGGTGACTGTCCCGTTGATGGTTTGCGGCACCAGCGTAACCGTGGCTGCAGGAACGTAAGTGGGACCGCCTAACATTGTGGTGGCATGGCTCGTTATGAAAACATTCTGGCCGGCGACCATGTTGGTGCTGCTGAAACTGGCTGAAAACGGAAGATTCTGCGAGTTTGTCAGCTGACTTGAAGTTTGAAATATGGCATTGCCGAAGCTGAAATAAGGTCCGCCACCGATCAAATTCGGAAACAAGTAACCTTGCTGTTCGCGTCCAAACACAGCGAAGACGGGCACCGAAGCGGCTACCTGCACCAACGGACCGCTGACAGCACTTGTCGAGGTAACGGTCGCGTCGTCAACCTCTACTCGAGTAGCAAGGAGCGAGCCATCGGATTGAATGGCGGCATCCATGTCCACGGCCATGCCGGGTGCGAGCGCCGAAAAACCTGGCACGCCATGGTAGACCGTGCTGCTGTTGATGTTAAAGGACAAGGTGGTGCCGTCGGCCGTCGTCAGACCGAACTGATTGCCTGTCGGGCTGACGGAAGAAATCAGTCCGTCGACGCTGTTCTCTTTACCGTTTGCGACGCTTGTGGGTTGGGATGAGACGGCCACAGGAGCGAGGTTAAATGTTGGAGTATTCGTGTAAGTCGCTTGTGTGAGGTCACAGCTCGAGAACGTGGCAGACTGCGATACCTGAAGGTCGAGCGCCAAAGCCATGGACGTACCTGTAATCGTTACCGGAGAAGGTAGGTTGATCGTGGCTGACTGCGCTTGACCAAAGAAGCTCATCTGGATGCCCCCAGATGAAAGGAGCGACACGCATGCGAAGCCGCCATATTCATCCAAAGTGGCCGTTGCCGTGGTGTAGACATCTTGCGGAACGCTGACCGTCAGCAAAGGTTCGGCTGGACCATTCACATGGATGAATTCGCTGAAGTTGGGCGTAGATGTGCTGGCGGTCAATAGGTTGACGGTTTTTCCTGACTGACTGGTCAAAGCGATGCTTGTGAAACCGATATTATATTGTGACAACTGGTCATTTGCGGTGCTCGACAGCAGTATCGTGACCGAGGTGTTGCCGCTCAAGGCGGGAGTCGTTGGGTGGGACATGCTTCCACTGGAGCCGCAAGCGGTTGTGATAGCCGTGGCCAGCGCAATTGTGAGGGGGAACAGGCAGGAAAAGCGAAAGGATAAGCGCGAACGGAGCGGCGAATTCATTGATTCCTCCTGTTAACGCCCCAGGGGGATCGCAACCGAAACGGCAGCCAGCGATTGCGAACAAAGTCCTACAGACTTACCGCTGCGAATTGTCTCATAAGAACCCGAACGTTCGCTAGGTTGATGGCCAGAGCTTATTCGGCCGGACCGAGCTGCAGTAAGCGGCGCTTAAAAGTGTCGTGTCTACTGGATCTCCGCAAGTCCGCTGGTTCGGGTTAGTGGGCTCTGCCGTTCGAGGGGTCGGGCGAGGTGGCCGTGTTTACGTCGACGTGTAATCGCTGGCCTGGAGAAACACCGGGAGGGTAACAGTTAGCATCGCGATTGTAGTTCGAACAATGTCCGGCCACATCTTTGCGCTGTGGCGATTGCGCGAACTGCCAGATTTCGGCGAAGCGAACGCCGCTTTCCGTGGGGCTTGGCGAGGGCGCGGGGAATGCACAGCCTGGCGCGGGCGGGCACGCGTCATTGATTGCCCAGTAAACGATCTGCCTTCCACCAGCGCTCTGACGGATATCGTCTGCGGTCACGATGTTCGCATCATCTTGGTTCGGGATGCCGGAGCAGTAGATGCCGGCGCGAAATCCAGCGGCAGTGACGCCGTCGACCCAGGCGTAGATGTAGGCTCTCTGCTCGGGCAGCATGCGCCCCCCTTGCTCCTGGTCGAGGAAGATGATCGTGCGCGACGGAAAACCTTCCTTGCGTGCCGAAGCGGCAGCGGCTTGTGCATCGGAGCTGCCGAGCTTCGTCGCACGCGCGACGGATTTCAGTTCGGCGTAGAGGCGTCCGTTGAAGAGCACGAGAAATCCGAAGCCTGCGGATTCAACCACAGCGCGATGGCCGGCCCAGTTATTTGTTCTCTCGCCCGGAGGATTGTTGAGCCAGTAGCCAGTGTAGGAAAAAGTTTGGTGCAGGGCTTTCAGATTGGCATCGCCGGGGTAGGTGTTGCGGTCAAAGCCGAGGTAGGACTGCGCGAATGAGGATGCGGAAGGAAAATAAACAACTATAGCAACGACGAGGAATGGGAATCTCACGTTCTTCATCCTGGACGAGTGAACCTCAGTGGCTGAAGCCTGTCCTTAATTGATTTCAGGTTAATCGGCACGAGTGGAACTCGTGCCCTTCCCGGTTTATCACCGCACAACGACTATCCCCCGATGTGCACCATCGTCCTCGAAGCCGGCACGAAATCCGGCTCGCCGATGTGGTGACGTGCTTCTTTTTTCTGCACCACTCCGCGGATGAAGTCCGCCAGTTCATCGTCGGACGCGCCGCGTTGCATTTGAGCGTGCAGGTCATGGTCCCACACTGAGAATAAGCAGGTGCGGATTTTGCCGTCGCTGGTGATGCGGATGCGACTGCAGTGTCCGCAGAAGGGGTGCGACACGGGTGCGATGATCCCGATTTCGCCGACGCCGTCGTCGAAGCGGTAGCGGCGGGCGGTTTCCGAACGCGCGCGCGGAATTTCAACCAGAGCGCGATATTCGCCCATGCGGGTCAGGATTTCGTCGAGCGTGACCACTGTATCTGGCGACCAGGTGCGGCCTTCTTCAAGCGGCATGAATTCAATGAAGCGCACGGTGACGCCTTCCTCACGCGCGAACATACCGAAGGGAATAATTTGATCTTCGTTGAAGCCGCGCATCAGAACGCAATTCACTTTCAGCGGCCACAGCCCAGCACGGCGCGCGGCGCGAATGCCGGCGAGAACGTGATCGTATCCATTGGCGACGCGCGTGATGCGGGCGAAGCGGTCAGGATCAACGGCGTCCATGGAGACGGTGACCCGCGTGAGGCCGGCATCTTTGAGCGGGCGCGCCAGATCGGCGAGGAGATGGCCATTCGTAGTGAGGGCGATATCGAGCCGCTCGTAGTTCGAACTGGCCATGGAACTGAGCATGGAGCGGTGGACGCCGTCGTCCGCCGATGACTGCGTGACGCGACCCCGGACGAAGGCGTCCGGGGTTCCATTTTGCGGAGGGCGAAGCTTTGAGATCTCGCGCACAAACTCGACAACGCCCTTTCGCAGCAACGGCTCGCCGCCCGTCAAACGGATCTTGGTCACGCCCATCCCCACCAGCACTCGCGCCATGCGCAGATAGTCCGCAAAAGGCAAGTCGCCGTAGAGTGCTCCCTCGTTGCCGGTGCGGCAATAAACGCACCTGTAGTTGCAGCGGTCGGTAATGGATATCCGCAGATCGGTGATGGGTCGGCCGAATTTGTCGGTGAGAGGCACGTTAGCTTTTATCGCGTGGAAGGAAACACACAGAGCGGGACTGTCCCGGCGGCTGCTTCCTTTCCAATGCGATCCTCGCGGATCGCGGGAGGCGCGGGCGTTTCCACCAGCACCCTCGGAACAGTTTTTTCTCGATGCTCTCCGCGCGAACTTCTCTGCGAACTCTGCGCTAACAAAAAGGCCTTTCATCGCAGAGAACGCCGAGAACTGCCGCGGAGTTCGCGGAGAAACTTATTCCTCGCCGCCGTGGCTTGGGTATGCCCGAAGGCCTGAGGCGGTCGGAAACTAAGCCCATTATAGACTTGGAGACAACGAAAAGGCTTCAAGGTTTCGCCGGGACCAGATCTTTTTCGATCGCCGCCTCCGCCAACGGCGCCATCACTTTGAAGCCAGCGGCATTCGGATGCAAACCATCATCCGAGAGATCTTTCTTCATGAGACCTTGATCGTCGACCATGGAGCTGAAGTAATCGAGATACACGCAGCCGTTCGAGGCACAATAGTTCTTCAACCAGCGGTTGAGTTCCAAAATTTTGGCCGGAGAGCGTTGCGCGAAGAAATCGCGAGCGCGCGGCGTGTAGTCGTGAACTGGAAGCACGGACGAATAAATCAGGCTGATCTCGTGCGCACGCGCGAGTTCGGCCATGGACGCGTAGTTAGCCTCAATGTCCTCAATCCGCATGGGACCGGTGTTGCCTGCAATGTCATTGGTGCCGGCCAGGATGATCACGACGTTCGGATGAAGATCGATTACGTCCTGACGGAAGCGAACCAGCATTTGCGGAGTGGTCTGCCCACCGATGCCGCGGTTAAGGTAAGGCTTGCCGGGAAAATATTCGTCGAGATGCCAGATATCGGTGATGGAGTCGCCGAAGAAGACGACGCGATTCTCTCCTTGCGCGGGCGGCTTGAGGACGGCGTCGGCGTCACGGTAACGTGCGAGTTGTCCGAAATCATCGGTGAAGACGGCGATGCGCGAGGCGCGGTATTGATCCAGTCCAGCGAAGCCGCTGGAGGGGATAGCTAGGCTGCGTTTGCTGAGGCGCAGATTTTTGCTGGGCGAAAGCAGAAGTAGATAACAGCACGACGAGTACAAGGCGCAAAGTCGGTCGTTGCAACATCGGGCTGCTTTCCTCCGCGAATCTAAAATCTACATCCCGTCGTAATTCGGGCCGCCGCCGCCTTCTGGTGGAACCCAGGTAATGATCTGATACGGGTCGGCGATATCGCAGGTTTTGCAATGCACGCAGTTCGATGGATTCAGGCTAATGCGTTTGCCGTTCGGCTGCGTGGCGTCATCGACCACTTCGTAGACATTTGCGGGACAAAAATTCTGGCAGGGACTGCCAAATTCCTTTACGCACCGCGTATTGCAAATGTTTGTGTCGTGAATGATCAGATGCGAGGGCTGATCTTCTTCGTGCTTGGTGCCGGAGTGGTAGAGGTCGGTGAGTTTGTCGAAAGTAAGTTTGCCATCGCCTTTGGCGGGGCCGAGTAAGTGCGCTTCATCGCCGCCATCGGCGGGCAGTTCAGCGAGCTTGTGCATGTGCTCGTGTCCGGCTTTTGCAGGATAACGGTTGCGCAGGCCGCGTCCGCCGGTGATCATCTGCAGTCCGGTGTGGAACATGCCCGCGTACATGCCTTGTTCGAATCCCTGATGCATGTTGCGGACTTTCCAGAGTTCGTCCTTGATCCAGCTGGATTCGACTTTCTTCTGATAGTTGGCAAGCTTAGCAGTCGAATCGTCTTTCTTTAGCGCCTCATCTCTCAGAACCTCGAAAGCAGTTTCTGCGGCCAGCATTCCGCTCTTGATGGCGAGATGAATTCCTTTGAGGCGCGCGGAGTTGAGGAAGCCGGCGGAGTCGCCGAGGATCATCCATCCATTGCCGGCCACGGGTGGAATCGCCCACCAGCCGCCATACGGCAGCGATTTTGCCCCGTAGCGGATCATCTTGCCGCCCTCGAGCAACTTCGCGACCATGGGATGTTGCTTGAAATCCTGCAACACGTGTTGCGGATCGAGCCGTGGATCCGGATAGTCGAGTCCAGTCACAAAGCCGAGTGACACAATGTTGTCTTTCGAGCCGTAGATCCAGGCTCCGCCATATTCCTTTGTAGTGAGCGGCCAGCCCAGGGTGTAAATTACTTCGCCGGGCGCGATGCGGCCGGAGGGAACCTCCCAGAGTTCTTTTACGCCGACGCCGTAAGTTTGCGGGTTGGCGTCCTTCGCGAGATCGAATCTATTGATGAGTTGTTTGGTCAGGGATCCACGCGGACCTTCAGCGAGAATCGTGATCTTGGCCCGCAGGTCGTAGCCGGGCTCGAAGTTTGATTTCGGACGACCTTCCTTGTCCACGCCCTTATCGTCGGTCTGAACGCCGGTGACACGATCGCCATCGAATAAGAGTTCCGAGCCTGCGAACCCAGTGAAGATGGTGATGCCGGTTTCTTCCACCTTGCCGCCCAGCCACTTCACGAAACGATTCAGCGAGATGACGTAGTTGCCATGATCGCGCAGCGGCGGCGGGGTAATGGGTAACTTGAATTTGCTCTTCTCGGTGAGGAAAAAAACCGCCTCTTTTGTGACTTTGGCGTCGAGCGGCGCTTCTTTTTCAAATTCAGGAAGCAATTCGCGCATCGATCGCGGATCGAGCAAAGCTCCAGAAAGGCAGTGCTGGCCGATCTCTCGGGCCTTTTCGAGAACGTAGATATTTTCTTTGCTGAGTTGAGAATCGGGATGAGCAGCATTGTGCTGATCGATAAGCTGCGATAGGCGTAGAGCGCAGGCCATACCAGCCGGTCCGCCGCCCACGATGACCACGTCGGCGGGCATCTGCGGGCGTTCGACGCCTTCGATGGGTTTGCGGAAGACCAGCATTTCGATCTAATTGTCCTCGGTCGACCACGGCGGATTGTTGTTGATCGCAACAATTTTCAGCTGGGAAGGCTTCCCGCCGCCGGTGTTGATCCAAATTTCCCCGCGACCAATCATAACTCCCTGCGAATTACAGAACAGCTTCGAGACCTCTTGCTTCGCGATGAAGCCCTTTACTTTGGTGTCGAAAGCAACGTCGTAGTACTTCAGCAATTGGTCTTTATTTCGCAGTGTCAGCGCCTTGCCTTCGACTGTAATGCTGATCGGGAAGCGAACCATCTCAGCCACATGAGCGCGGTCATCGACGGCGACAGAATGCTGAAGATCCGCCAAGAAATGCTCGACGGAGGCCGTTCCATAGGCGCGAATACAGGGATCGTCTTGTCCGCCGACACCCTGAGCTAGACTGGCCTGGAGAATCGCCAGAATTATCAAAGGCGCAAGCTGAAGTCGCATGGTTACCCGCCCGCCTTCGCTTTCTTCACTTCCTCGATCAACGGCGGAACGATGTCGAACAAGTTCCCCACGATCGCGTAATCTGCAATTTCGAAAATCGGGGCTTCCGAATCTTTATTGACCGCGATGATGGTGCGCGACCCCTTCATGCCGACGATGTGCTGAATTGCACCACTGATGCCGAGAGCCAGATAAAGTTTGGGCGCAACCGTTTGGCCCGACGATCCGATCTGGCGGTCCATAGGGAGCCATCCCGAATCGCAGATGGGACGTGAGGCCGCCAAATCTCCGCCGAGAGCTTCGGCAAGTTGTTTGGCGATCTCGATATTTTTCTGTTCTTTAATGCCGCGTCCGACAGATACGATGATTTCAGCTTGCGTCAGGTCGACGGCCTGCTTGGCTTCTTTGAAAACTTCTTGCGGCTTGTTGCGAATTATGCCATCCGCGATTTCGATGTTTACAGTTTCTACCGGAGCCGGGCTCGCGCCGGCTTCGGCCTTGTCACCCCGGAAAGCGCCGTTCTGGAAAGTTGCGAACCAGGGAGCGTCGCTATTGAAGCTGACATCGGCGGCAAATTTGCCCTGAAACATCTGGCGGGTGAAAATCAGCTTTCCGTTTTCGAACTTGAAACCGATGCAGTCGCTAATTACGGTTCGCCCCATCGCCGTCGCCAACTTGGGGACGAAGTCACGCACTTGATAGGTGTGAGGCATCAGCACAAGTTTCGGCTGCTTGGAATCGATGAGCTGTTTCAGCGCGGCTGCGAAGGCGTCGGGAGTGTAAGGCTCGAGTTTGGGTGACTCAACGTCGTAGACCATCGCTAGTTTTTTGGCGGCGACCTCGGCGGCGATTGATGAAACACTTGCCCCGACGACGGCAGCTTCCAAACTCCAGCCGGTAGCTGCGGCAATGGCTTGACCCGCGGTAATGGTCTCCCAGGAGACGCGGTTGAGTTTTCCTTCGCGTTGTTCGACGACTACTAAGATCGTATCGGGCATAGGTTCTTCTCAGAAAAGCAGCCGAGCTTTGCTCGGAGGACGGCCCCTTTGACTTCGCTGAGGGCAAGCTAGGGCGGCTGTCTCCACATCATTAGTTACAGCACGCGTAATTCGTTGCGTAGTTTATCGACTAACTTTTTTGCGATCTCTGACGCCGAGCCTTCAATGTGCTCCGTCTTCTTAGTTTTCTCGGGAACATACAGGCGCTCGATTCTCTGCAAATTGTCTCCGATCGCGGATTGCACCTCGGGCAACATTACTTTGCGCAGCGGTTTGTTTTTCGCCTGCTTGATGCCGATCAGCGTAGCGTAGCGCAGTTTATTGATGCCGGACTGAATCGTGAGCACGGCTGGCAACGGCATATCGACGAACTGAAAAAATCCAGCCTCGAGTTCGCGCTTCACCCGAATGCCGGAATCGTTCTTGTCGATCTGCATGATGATGGTGGCATGCGGCCAGCCCAGCAACTCCGCCAGGATCACGCCGGTTTGTGCGTAGCCGTAATCATCGGATTGCAGGCCGGTGAAGATCAGATCGAATTTTTCGTCTTTGATGGCGGCGGCGAAAGCCTTCGCCGTGTTTAAAGCGTCCAGCCCGACGAAAGCATTGTCTTCCAGATGGATGGCGCGGTCTGCGCCTTTAGCCAGCGCTTCGCGCAGCACCTGCTGGGAGCGCGCCGGGCCGGAGGTGATGACCACCACTTCTCCGCCATGTTTTTCTTTCTGACGCAGCGCCTCTTCGAGAGCGTAAGCGTCCGGTTCGTTCACTTCGTACGAGACATCTTCGCGGATCCACGCGGCCGTCTCGTTCAGCTTCAGCGGCGCGTCTTTCTGCGGCACCTGCTTCATGCAAACCAGGATTTTCAAAGCAGGACTCCTTCATCCCTGTGGCTTCGAGGAACGCCAGGAAAACCGATAAGTATAAATGAGCAGTTGGCAATTAGAGCCGTTCAGGCAGCCCAAAACCATCAACCACTAAGGACACGAAGGCGACGAAGGAAGACTTCGACGTCCTACTCGGTGATCACCGTCGACTGCCCGGTAAGTTCGAAGCGCTTGCGGCAGCGCATGTTCTTGCAGGCAGCCATGTCGTCTTTGCGCACCATGTAAGATCGGAATTTGGCAAAGCGGGCGCGGTCGCGCTCGTCGGCACGTCCGGCAAGCTGGCGCTTCTTGGTACGCACCACCCACGTGACTTCATACTCGGCGGGTTGGTGGCAGTGCGGGCAATTTAAAGTCGCCGGTTTTTTTTCCGTGCGCTCGTCAAAAAAATCGCGTTCTTCCATGGTAGGTCGCCAGTCGCAAGTCTTGGTTGTTGACCGGCTACGCGTTCTTTCGCAACCACGGACCGGTCGATTCAACCGCGAACGATCATTATTGCAGTTTTGCGGCGGACAAAGCTATGGCAACATGGATGTTAGTGAGAGAGAAATATGACGCGCAAGAAAAAAGTGAAGCGTTTTCAAGCCGTGCAGGCCGTGAAAGAACTGGCGCGGGAACGTGTGGGCGCGCCTCCGGCGGCGAAGGTGGTCCCCCACAAGAAC
>CAVRWS010000069.1:0-114990 GCA_963724815.1 uncultured Acidobacteriaceae bacterium | reverse complement strand
CTACATTCGAGTCGGCATTAGCGTCGCTTTTTGGGGGATCGGTTTCGTCGTTGACTGCGACGGCGGCGACAAACCAAGTGGCGGCGCCGGCGGAGGCGCATAAGGCGGGGACATCCGCTGGAGCGCAGCCTGCGGCGGATTTGAATGCGCTGATTGCTGAGGCTGCCAAAGATCTTTCCGATTACCAGCGGCTAACCGCGGATGGCAAGCTGGGCGAGGCAGGACAGAAGCTGGAAGAGCTGAAACGGACGCTGGATAAATTGAATGCTTTGAAAAAGTAGTGCGCGACCTAGTGGCCCTCAGCGGCTAAAGCCGTCATGAAAAGTAGAGCGGCGATCGCAGCGGTGAACGGCTGCGCCACCCAAACGCAACCTTAGCGCTAGGCGACTCAACTGATCGCGGTTTGCACTGGGCAAGTCTGAGACGGAAGACGACTCTATCTGTAGAGGTGGTATCCCAGCTTTAACTGGACGCCGTTGAACTGCGGATTGTACGGGCCTAAGTTGGCGTTGGAGGCGTGCGACCATTGCACACCGAGGTCGAGCGTGCGGTGGTTCCGCAGTCGGAGGTAGACTCCTCCGCCACCTCTGGCGGTGACGTTGAAAGTGGATGTATTGCCGGGCGGTAGATTGGCGGACGTGAGCAGGCCTCCGCCGGCGCCTTCGATGTAGGGCGCGAGCCGAGCGGTGTGGTAGCTCGAATTCCAACGGAAAACAACTGGATCGAAGGCGCGGCCGCGAACCCTCTGATTGTTGAAGGTGACAAATATCGGGATCACATCGAAGCCATACTCCATGCGGTTACGCAGCCAGCCTCGGCTGATTTCGCCGCTGATGGCCTTGCTGCAGGCGAAGCCCGCCATGAAGATTTGAGACTGCAGGAAAGAGTTAGTGGTTTCTTCGCCGGTGGCTCCGGCAATCCAAACATCGAAATCCCAGGTTCCGGGGCGGAGAGCCGGAGTTGCTTCCTGCGCCTGCGAACAGGCGGTGAGAAACAGGAGAAGCATACTCGCCACTTGAGCGAAAGTGTTCCAGCGTGACATTGGATTCACAAGCTCGGATTCATAAGCTCGAACCAAGAGCGGGACGGAAGAACAAATCCGTGCGACCTAAGTTTTCGGGGGGGTGGAAAAGCGCAGCTATTCTAACTCTGAATCGGGAGGTTTTTGCAACATTTATTTCGCCAGGATTTATTTCATCAGGAAAGAGGAGCGTGAAAAGCTGTCGCCCAGGCCGAGGCAGAGAAGGGGGATAAGATCGACAAATCCCGCTAAGAAGCGGGTACTTCGGTGTATTTGCCGGAGGCCAAGACCGGGTGAGTTTGCACCTTTTCTGCTAACCTTGATTGAGCCCTGTTGCTTTAGCTGTTGGAATTGCAATCGACGGAGAACTTTTTCGAGAGCTCGGGTCCGTAGCCACCATGCCCAAGGTTATCGCCCAGGAAGTGTCAGTACTCGCTACGTCCAAATACGGATTGGTTTATCTCACCGCCAACGATTGGACTTTGGTAGCTGACAAGGCGAGCCGAGTGAACTTCCGCAAGGGTCAGACGATCGTGACCCGGGGCAAGAAATCGAATGGGGTTTATTTGTTGGTGAAAGGCGCGGCGCGGGTTCAGATTCCATCCCAGAAAACCACTCCGGAAATTGGGCCAGGGGAGATTTGTGGCGAAATGTCGTTTCTGGACGATGTGCCAGCGAGCGCGACTGTAATCGCGCAAGAAGATGTGGAGGCTTACTATCTCGACCGGCCTACGCTGGAGAGCCTTTTTGAACTTTTCCCTCATCTCGCGTCGCGGTTTTACCGATCATTGGCTACGAATTTGTCGCACCGTTTGCGGGAGTGGATTGAGCCGAATCTGCGTTAGGCGGGACCTCAGGGGCTAAAGCCCCACCCTTTCAAACCTGTGACGCGACTCACGCGTACCATCTCAAATCTGCGAACGCGTCTATAGCGGCGGTATCCGCGTTAACGTAACGCCGCGGACGAGTCTCCGACCCTTTCAGAGCTGTCTATGCGCATCAGTTCGTTCTAGCGCAGTTCCTCCATCGCGGCTTCGAGGGCTTCCCTGCCGGGACGCGTCATCGATTCCGGAAGCGTGGCCAGAGGCTGATCGACCATGTTCAGCATATCGAGGAAGCTGGGCGCCTTGGTGTTGACATAGAAAATTCCGGTGAGGACTTCGCCTTTGTCGTGCGCCTCGCTCAGGCGAGTCATAGCAGCGATGCGATCGGTGGGATCGTAATCTTCTTCCAGCTTGCGCAATTGCAGATGTGAGCCGTCGTGCATTTCGACGCTGACGGTGGTGCCGGGATCGTATTCGACGTCGATTTCCTCGAAGTGGGGGACGAAGCTCATGTCCTGCAGAGTCTCTTCGTGATCTTTTACATATTTATAAGATTTCGTGGAGCCTTCGTGATCGTTGAAGGTGACGCACGGGGAAACAACGTCGAGCATCACGGTGCCTTGATGAGCGATGGCGGCTTTCAGCATGGTGCTGAGCTGGCGCTTATCGCCGGAGAAAGAACGACCGACGAAAGTTGCGCCGAGTTCGATGGCGAGACCGCAAGTATCGATGGGCGGAAGATCGTTGATGACTCCGGATTTTAGTTTCGAACCGAGATCGGCGGTGGCAGAGAACTGGCCTTTGGTGAGGCCGTACACGCCGTTGTCTTCGATGATGTAGATCATTGGCAGATTGCGGCGCATGAGGTGAATGAACTGGCCGATACCGATGGAGGCGGTGTCGCCGTCTCCGCTGACGCCGAGAGCGATCAGATTGCGATTCGCGAGCATGGCTCCGGTGGCGACCGAGGGCATGCGTCCGTGCACGGAGTTGAAGCTGTGCGAACGGTTCATGAAGTATGCAGGACTTTTTGAGGAGCAGCCGATGCCGCTCAGCTTGGCGACGCGCTCGGGCTGCACGCCCATGTCATACATGGCTTCGATGATGCGCTCGGAAATTGCATTGTGGCCGCAGCCGGCGCAGAGCGTGGTCTTTCCGCCTTTGTACTCGATAACGCTAAGGCCGATGCGATTGGTTTTGGGAGCGGCGGAGCCGGGTTCAACGGTGGTGGTGGACATTTTTCAGCTTCCCCTCAGCGGCTAAAGCCGCTTATCAATTTATATCGCGTTGCGGCGCGGCCGAAGCCGCGCCCTTTCAAATCCAACTCACTTACCTTCCATAGTGCTGAGTTCGTCGGTGACGGAGCGCGCATCGAGCGGCAGACCGTCGAGATGGGCGATGCTGCGCAGGCGCGTGGTTAATTCTGGTTTCAGGTCGAGTTTGAGCAGGCTGAGCATTTGCGCGTCGCGATTTTGTTCGACGACGTAGATGCGGTCGTGCTGCTCGATGAATTCGTGGACTTCGCGGGTGAAGGGATATGCGCGCAAGCGGAGGTAGTCCGTCTCGATCGCGTATTCGCTGCGAAGCTGGTCGCGGCTTTCGGTGATGCCCCAGTGGGAGGTTCCGTAGGCGATGATGCCGATCTTTGTATTGGAAGAGCCGGCATTTGTTTCCTTGAAAATTTCCGGACGCGGAACAAAAGAGCGCGCGGTCTCGAACTTGCGGTTGAGGCGCTCCATGTTGTTTTCGTAATCGTCGGGGCGCTCGCTGTAGTTGGATTTGTCGTTGTGTCCGCTGCCGCGAGTGAAGTAGGCGGCGGCGGGATGCTCGGTGCCGGGCAGAGTGCGATAGCCGACTCCGTCGCCATCGAGATCTTTGTAGCGGGCGAAGCCGCCGAGCTTGGTGAGCGCATCTTTGTCGAGAACTTTTCCGCGCTTGATCGGGACGGTCGGATATTCGAAGGGATCGGACATCCAGTTGTTCATGCCGAGATCGAGATCAGACATGACGAAGACGAGCGTCTGGAATTGCTCGGCCAGATTAAAAGCTTCCGATGCCATGGTGAAACACTCTGCGACCGAGGATGGAATCAGCATGATGTGTTTCGTATCGCCATGAGAAAGAAACGCGGTGGCGAGAATGTCACCTTGCGAAGTGCGCGTGGGCAGGCCGGTTGAGGGGCCGACGCGTTGAATATCCCAGATAACGCCGGGGATTTCAGCATAGTAGGCTAGGCCGGCGAACTCTGACATCAGCGAAATACCGGGACCGGCGGTCGCAGTCATGCTGCGTGCTCCCGCCCAGCCGGCGCCGATGACCATGCCGATAGCGGCGAGTTCATCTTCGGCTTGCACGATGGCGAATGTGGCTTTGCCATCGGGACCGATGCGATGTTCTTTCATGTACTCGATCAGCGTCTCGACCAGCGAAGACGAAGGAGTGATGGGATACCAGGTGACGACGGTGCATCCGGCAAACATACAGCCGAGAGCGGCGGCGGAATTGCCATCGATGATAATTTTCCCGGCCGTCTTGTTCATGCGCTCGATGTAAAAGACGCCACGTTTTTGCAGATTGGCTTTGGAGTATTCGAATCCGGCCTGGGCGGCGGCGAGATTTAAATTCGCGGCCTTTACTTTTTTGGCGAACTGCTTGCGGATGGCCTTCTCGACTTCGCCCATTTCGATTTCGAGAAGCTGCGCCACCACGCCGACGTAGACCATGTTCTTGACCAGTTTGCGCAGCTTGGCTTCGGGACAAACTGTGGCCACGATTTTGTCGTAGGGGACGGAATAAAAAATCAGGTCGTTGCGCAACTTGTCGAGAGCAAGCGGCTCGTCATAGAGAACGGAGCCGCCGGGCGCAAGGGACATGACGTCATCTTGCGAGGTTTCGGCATTCATCGCGACCAGGAAATCGATTTCCTTCTTGCGGCCGATGTAGCCATCTTTATTAGCGCGAATGGTGTACCAGGTGGGCAGACCGGCGATGTTCGAGGGAAAAAGATTCTTACCTGAAATTGGCACGCCCATCTGAAAGATGGCACGCAACAAAACTGTGTTTGAACTTTGCGAACCCGAGCCATTCACGGTAGCGACCTGAATGCTCATATCGTTGACGATACGCTTGCGCCCCAGTTGACCGCCTGCTCCCTGGGGCACGACATCCGTAGTGGCCATCCCAACACCTTCCTTCATTTGTTAGAGGGCGGAGTGCTCCGTCCGAATTTAAGTTGAGGGAAACAGACCATTATACGGCGAAAGCGGCCTCTGGGTACGCCAAATCGCCCATTCGTGCCGGAAGGAACCTGTCTGGGAAATGAGAAGAAAGTTAGTCGGGGCTCAAACGGTTTTAAAGAACTGAGCCATGTTGCGGAACTTGTTATATCGCGCAGCGAGCAAATCGTCCGGTGAGAGTTTTCTAAGTTCTGCCAGATGTTTTTGCAGTGTAATGTCGAGCAGATTGGCGGCCGCCTCGTAATCGCGATGGGCGCCGCCTTCGGGCTCGGGAACGATATCGTCGATGCAGCCGAGTTCGCTGAGGTCGGTGGCGGTGATGCGCATGGCTTCGGCGGCCAACTCTTTTTTTGTGGCATCGCGCCACATGATGGCGGCGCAGCCTTCGGGAGAGATCACCGAATAGATTGAGTTTTCCATCATGAGGACGCGATCGGCGACGGCGATAGCGAGTGCGCCGCCGCTGCCGCCGACGCCAATTACGGTTGCGATGATGGGGATTTCGAGACGCGCCATTTCGCGCAGGTTGTGGGCGATGGCCTCAGCCTGGCCGCGCTCTTCGGCGTGAATGCCGGGATAGGCGCCGTCGGTATCGACCAGGGTAAAAATGGGACGGCGGAATTTTTCCGCGACTTGCATGATACGCAACGCCTTGCGATAACCTTCGGGGTGCGGCGTGCCGAAGTTGCGGTGCACGCGCTGTTTCATGTCGCGGCCTTTTTGCGTACCAACGACGAGAATCTCCTCTCCGTGGAAGCGGGCCATTCCGCAGATGATTGCGGCATCATCGCCGAAGGTGCGGTCGCCGTGAATTTCGCTGAAGTCGGTGAACAGGCGCTCGATGTAATCGAGCGTTTGCGGGCGCTGGGGATGGCGTGCGAGTTCGGTCTTCTGCCAGGCGGTTTGCGGTGTATTCATCTCTTCCCGCAGGGTGTGAAGACGCTCCTGGAGTTGCGCCAGTTGCTGGTGAGCGCCGTTATTGCCGGCCGTGGAAGCCTCGATCTGGGCCACCTGGCGCTCGATTTCTTTCAGTTCCTGCTGCGCTTTGTTATCAGAATCCATGGATTGTGGCTGACCGCGTTCTGCCGGTCATTATCAGCTGATCACGCGTACACTGCCGCGCCCGCATAACTGTTCGACGCGGGCGATGAAGTTGCGGTCCGGTAAGACATTATAGCCTTGCGCCTCCATCACCACCATGAAATCCCCGGCGCGTTCGACGTCAAACAATACGCGAGCCTCGCCTTTTCGCTCCTGGAAGAGCGCGTGCAGATCGTCGACTGTGGATTCGGCGGCGGTTTCGAGAGGAACGCGAATACGAAGCGCGCGCGGTAGCGGAGCTTTGGCGTCTTCGAGCGGCATAATTTCCGCGGCGGTAATTTTTGGATTAGCTCCTTCTTCAATTCTTACTCCAGCACGCACCAGCACGGGGACTTCGAGTTTTACTTTCTCGCCGAGTCGTTTATAGGCTTCGGGAAAAACGATCATATCGATCGAGCCGGACATGTCTTCCAGCGTGGCCTGGGCGTAGAAGTCTCCGCGCTTGGATTTGAGAACGCGAAGATTGGCGATGATGCCGGCGGTGGCGATGGTTTCATCTTTGCCGGTGGATTTTGTCATCGCGGCGATTTCGATAATGCTCAGCGCCTGCAAATCCTGCAGCTTGTCTTTGTATTTTTCCAGGGGATGGCCGCTGATGAAGAATCCGAGAATTTCTTTTTCGGAGGCGAGGCGAGCTTGTTCATCCCAGTCAGGAATGTTGGGGAGCTTGTCGTTATGGGCTTCGGAATCTTCCTGCTGGAAGACGCCGAAGAGGCCGTGCTGGCCGGATTCCACGTCGCGCTGGGCTTTTTGCGCGCGATCCATGGCGCGGTCGAGAACGGTCATTAATTGTGCGCGGCGACCGAGGGAATCCATGGCGCCGCTTTTGATTAACGATTCCAGCACGCGCTTGTTGAGCAGGCGGAGATCGACGTTCTCGCAGAATTCGTAAATCGATTTGAGGCGGCCAAGTTTTTTGCGGGCGGTAACGATGGATTCGATAGCATTGCCGCCGACATTCTTTACTGCTGCGAGGCCGAAGCGAATGGCTTCGCCGTGCGGAGTAAAGTTGGCGTCGGAGACGTTGATATCGGGGGCTTCGACGGAGATGCCCATCTCACGGCATTCGTTGATGTACTTCACCACGTCGTCGGTGCTGCCGGTGACGGAGGTGAGCAGGGCGGCCATGAACTCGACGGGATAGTGCGTTTTCAAGTACGCAGTGTGATAGGCGAGGAGCGCGTAGGCGGCGGAGTGTGATTTGTTGAAGCCGTAGCCGGCGAACTGGGCCATGAGATCGAAAATCTTTTCGATCTTTTTCGCTGGGAATTTGCGCTGGGCTGCGCCTTCGACGAAGCGCTCACGCTGTGCCGCCATTTCTTCGGGCTTCTTTTTACCCATTGCCCGCCGTAGCAGATCGGCTTCTCCGAGCGAGTAGCCCGCTAGTTTGTTCGCTGCCTGCATCACCTGTTCTTGATAAACGAAGACGCCCAGCGTCTCCTCCAAAATCTCCTTGAGCTCCGGCAGTTCGTACTCAATCTTGCGCCGGCCTTGTTTGCGGTCGATAAAGTCGTCAATCATCGCCATGGGCCCTGGGCGATAGAGCGCATTCAAGGCGGTAAGATGTTCGATCGAGTTCGGCTGATAACGCCGCAGGACGTCTCTCATGCCATGGGATTCAAACTGGAACACGCCGGAAGTCAATCCTTTATGGAAGACTTTTTGGTAGGTCTCGGCATCGTCGAGCGGAAGGCTTTCGAGAGTTATCGGGTGTGCCGCGGGTTTGCAGGATGAGTTTCAGAGCGTCGGTGAGAATCGTCAGCGTGGTGAGGCCGAGGAAGTCCATCTTCAGCAGGCCCATCTTTTCGATGGCGACCATGTCGAAGGCGGTGACGATTTCGTCGTTCTTGGTTTTGTGGAGCGGGACGAGTTCGGTGAGAGGGCGCGGTGAAATTACTACGCCTGCGGCGTGGACGCCGGAGTTGCGCACCATACCTTCGAGTCGCTTTGCGGTCTCCATCAGCTCGCGAATCTGGCCATCTTTTTCCATGGCTTCGCGGAGTTGCGGAGAATCTTCGATGGCCTGATCGAGCGTAATGTTGAGTTGCGTGGGGACCATTTTGGCGATGCGATCGACATCGGCGTAAGGGATGTCCATGGCGCGGCCAACGTCTTTGATAGCGGCTTTGGCGGCCATGGTGCCGAAGGTGATGATCTGGGCGACGTTGTCGCGGCCGTATTTTTGCGTGACGTAGTTGATGACTTCGCCACGGCGGTTCATGCAGAAATCGATATCGATATCCGGCATGGAAATGCGTTCGGGATTGAGAAAGCGCTCGAAGAGCAACTCGTGCTGGATGGGGTCGATATCGGTGATGCCGAGGGCGTAAGAGACGAGAGAACCGGCCGCGGAGCCACGGCCGGGACCTACGGGAATTTCGTGCTCTTTGGCGTAGCGGATGAAATCCCAGACGATGAGGAAGTATCCGGGAAATTTCATTTGCTGGATGATGGCGAGTTCGCGTTCGAGGCGCTGTTCGTAATCTGAGATGGGATGCTTGAGTTTTGTTTGTTCGTGCAGCGGGCGCAGCGCTTCGAGGCGGCGAGCGAAGCCCTCACGGGAGACGTGAACGAAATAGCTATCGATGGTATAGCCGGGTGGAACATCGAATTGCGGGAACGGGGTTGCGACTTTTTCCAGGTGCAGACTGCAACGCTCGGCGATGTCGAGGGTGCGGGTGAGGACTTCGGGCGAATCTTTGAAGACGCGATACATTTCGTCGTGGTTCTTGACGAAGAACTGGGTGCCATCGAACTTCATGCGGGCGGTGTCGTGGATGGACTTGCCGGTCTGGATGCAGAGCATGACATCCTGGGCGTGGGCGTCGTCTTCGCAAAGATAGTGACTGTCGTTGGTGGCGACGAGTGGCAGGCCTAAATCTTTTTCGAGTTGAAAGAGGCCAGGATGGATTTTGTGCTCCATCGCGAGGCCCTGGTCTTGAATCTCGAGGTAGAAATTGTCTTTGCCGAAGATGTCGCGGTAGTTTCCGGCGGCGGCGCGCGCGGCATCGTAATTCCCTTCCATCAGACGCTCGGCGACCTCGCCTTTCAGACATCCGGAGAGGCCGATGAGTCCGGCGGAATGCTCGGCGAGGAAATTCTTGCTGACGCGCGGTTTGTAGTAGAAGCCGTGCAGTGAGGCTTCGGAAGTAATCTTCACCAGATTGCGGTAGCCCTCTTCGTTTTGCGCGAGAACAAGAAGGTGGTTGTAGGTGTCGCCATCGGGCGGGGTGCGTTCGATGTTGTGATCGTCTTTTTTGCAGATGTACAGTTCGCAACCGATGATGGGCTTGACTCCGTACTTGTGGGCAGCGTTGACGAAGTGGACCGCACCGAAAATATTTCCGTGGTCGGTCATGGCGACGGCGGGCATGCCGAGCTCTTTCACGCGCTGGCAGAGCTTTTCCACGTCGCAGGCGCCGTCGAGGAGGGAGTAATCGGTATGGAGGTGCAGGTGGACGAATTGGGACATGGGGTGAATTGTTGATTGATGATTGTTGATTGATGATTGATGATTAACGGCCCAGGACTTCTGGGAGCTTTTAATCATCAATCAGAAATCTACAATCAGAAATCTTCTGTGACGCCATTCTATCGGGGAAATGGCGTCGCACAAGAGGCCATTTATCCACAGCGTGCTCGTTTTGGTGGTCTGGCGGTGCAAAAACTTATGGACCACTAAGGACACGAAGTATCACGAAGGCTTTGGTTGGCGGGCTTTCTTACCGCTGCTGTTTCGGAACATCAGCTACTGGCCTTCATTTGCTCCGGGCAGATGGAAATCGACACCGCGGTCTTCATTCGCTTTTTCGGTTGCCGGCAGATCCAGAGTGGAGAGCGGAATTCTCTGGGTGCGCTGCGGCGTAAAATTCCAGAGCATCTGGCCTACGATGGCGTAGTTATGGATTTCCTGCGTATGTTGATCGTGGAAGACCAGCACAGTGGCGGGATCGGCTTCTGTAGTGGCTGGCTTACGCGGAGGCCGCGGGGCGGTTCGCGCATAGGCATAGGCATCTTGATCGGCTTGATTGCGCATTTGTTGCTCTTCGAGGCTTTGCTGATTCATCTGATTGGCTAAGCCGATCTGATCTTGCTGGTCTTGATCGCCGGATGAATCCGAATCCCACCACCAGTAGGGATCGACGCCACCGTCGAGGTAGGGATAGCCGTAGCCGTAGCCGTAGCCGTAACCATAGCCACAACCGTATCCGTATCCGTAGCAATTTCCGTATCCGTTTCCGTAGCCGCGAAGCCGAAAGCGGTTGCGGGAACGGTCGAAGGCACGGGAACGATTGAAACGGTTGGAGGTGAAACCGCGCGAGTTGTAGCCGCGGGAAGCTTGAGAACCACGAAAAGAAGATCTCGGGGAGAAAGATCGCGATGCAAAACCAGAGCCGCCGCGCATACCGCTGAAAGCGTGGCTGCCGGCGAAGCCTCCGCCAAAACTGGCATGGCCGGAAAATCCACCGTGGCCTCCGGCGGACGCATGGCCACCGCCGCCACGCTGGGCTTGAAGTTGCAGGGACGCCGCCAGGAACAGAAACGCCGCAATCGCTACAAGGCGCCGCATAACCATATTATAGGCCCGATTCGAGCTGTGGGCGCGGGAATTTCTTGCGGCGAAAGACTAACGCTTCCGGGCCTTGGTTGCCTTCTTCGAAGGCGTCTTTTTCGCCGGCTTCTTTGCCACATGCCGGGCCGCGACTGGCTTGTGTGCGGGCTTGGCAGGTTTCTTCGCGAGCTTGGAAGGTTTCGTTTTCGAGTCTGGTTTGGCGATGGCCGCCGGTTTTGCATGCTTTGAAGACGCCGCTGCTGGCGCCAAGGGCGGGGGCGCTGGGACTGCAGCCGCGGACTTTTTGCCTTTACCCTTCCCTGGCTTGCCGGGTACTTCTGCCACGGCTGCAGGAGCGGCTGCAGCGGCTTTGGGGCCGCGTCCGCGCCTCGGCGGTGGTGGTGGCGGAGGCGGTGGCGGGGCAAAGGGCTTGAGGAATTTCAAAGTCTCGGTGCGCGAGCGCAATTTTCCATCGAGCAAGAGCATGAAGACGTCGCGCGCGATTTTTGGATATTCGGGAAGCTGCGGAGTAATCAAAAGCTCCGTCATCTCCGGCAGAGGAATGCGCTTTTGTACGTCGCGCCATTTGGTGAAGAAATTTTTGATCTTCTGGGCGACGGATTGATTCTTCGCGGTTACCGCCAGGAACAGAACCATCTCCGGACGAGCGGAGGACAGCAGATTCCAGGTACGTGATGGTGTAGCCGCCTCTTTGCCCATCAGGCGCTTGGCGAGTTCCTTGGCGTGATCCTCAATGTCGCGCCAGGCTTCGATCAGATCCTTGCGCGGAATCTGGCGACGGATTTCAGAGACATCCTTTTCCGACAGGTGCGCGGTCAGGAAATGCATGACGGACGCCGAGGGATCGACGGTATAGCCGAGATCGACAATCTGCTGGCGGGTTTTCATCAACTGGCTGAGGCCGTTTACATCCACTTTGGCGACAGTCCAGTGCGGGTGCAGAACTTTGAGGAAGTCTTCTTTCTCGAGGGCGCGAACCACGTTCAGCGGATCATCTTCGTGGGCGAGCTGAGCGATCTCGTGTCCGATGGCGCTTTTCGAAATGTGTTCGATGTAATTGTTTTCCTTGGCGGAGTCGAAGCGCTGCTGGGTTTTCTCTTCCAGCGGCCAATGGAAGCGTGCGGCGAAGCGGGTGGCGCGAATCATTCGCGAAGGATCTTCGACGAATGCGTAATTATTCAGCACGCGCAGAACTTTGGCTTCGATATCGGCAACGCCGTTGAAGGGATCAAGTAAAAGGCCGCGAGACCCCTCATTGAGCGAGAGCGCCATGGCATTTACGGTGAAGTCGCGGCGGCGGAGATCTTCCTGAATGCTGGCCGGGGCAACCACAGGAGGCTTACCGACCTTCTCATAGACTTCGGTGCGCGCCATACCGATTTCGGCACGGACGTTGCCGGGGAGCACCAGGAACAAAGTGCGGACGTCCTCGTCGTGGCCGGCCAGTTGGGCGCCGGCGCGTTCGAACTCCTTTTGCAACTTGAGGGGATTGCCCTGGACGGTGAAATCCAAATCGCGGATGGTGAAGCCGCTGATAATGTCGCGGATTGCGCCACCGGTAAGATAGAGGGTGATTCCCGCCGTGCGGGCTACTTCTTGCACGAGGTTGACGCCTTTCATCTGATCCGGCGTCAACCGGATTTCCATGGTGTAGATGTAATCAGCCATTCGTCTTCAAACGATCGAGTTCAAGCAGTAAACCTTCCGTGCCGGGTGCGTAGACTCACGTTTTCCACACCATTTCCACAGCCAGAAAAGGTCCGACCCCGGCAAACCAGCCTTGCAACCGGCACAAGCCATTCAATACAAGCAACTTATACTGACTTGAGTGGCGTTCAAGCAACTTAAAGGAATAACACAACGTTTACGATTTGGCTACTGCCATCGTGGATTCCGGGGAATTTCGGGGAAATGGTGCGAGAATCATGAGGCGGGCTCGGGCTTCGGCCCCCGGCTCTGCCGGTGTCTGAGACTTTTTCAACGAATCATAACTGGATGAAGGGTTGAGTTGTGCTTGGCGTCATGCCTGTTAGCCGGCGCCCCGAGCTATGCCTTCGACGCACAAAAAAGTGATCGTCCGTAAGATGGACCGGGATTCGGTCTCGGGATATGTTTCGCCCGCGCAATTCGTGAACGAGGGCAAACTCGAGTTGCTGAACACAGCCGGCAATGTGGTGGCGATGGATTTGCGCGAGATCAAAGGGGTTTATTTCGTGCGCGAGTTTGGCGACTCGGAGTCGCTGACGCGCAAGACGTTCACTTCGCGTCCACGGTCTGAAGGATTGTGGGTGCGGCTGCGATTTAAGGACAATGAGATTCTTGAAGGTCTGATGCCCGCCGACCTTACCCAGAGCACGCCGGAAGGTTTTCTGGTGAATCCTCCGGACCAGCGCTCGAATACGCAGCGAATCTTTGTACCGCGCACCGCGCTGGAGTCCTTGACCGTACTGGCGGTGATTGGCGGAACACGACGGCCACGGCGCGGCGCCTCCGGCGATCAGCGGCAGGTGCCGATGTTCGAAGAGTGATCCGCTTTATTCCACCGGAGTTAACAAGAACGCGCGATTTTGTCCCGCCTTGGTGCCGTAGCCGGTAATCTGTCCCAGGGAGTTGATGGCGTTGGCATTGATCAATACCCAACCGCTGCCGGAGGGAATCAGGTCGTTCAAGTCGAGCATGCCGCGGGTGGAAGTCCAGAGCATGGCATGGGGGACGTTGGGTGCGACGTCTCCGTAGCCGACGATCTCGCCGCTATCGTTGATGGCAAAGGCAACGCTGTACGTTCCGCCGGGGAGGACTCCGAGGTCATCGATGGCGTTGCTGGCGCTCCATTTGACGGCGTGCCATGCCGAGTTGGCCCGCGAGTTTGACTGCCCGACGATAACGCCGGAGGAGTTGATGGCGTTGGCGATGCTGGTATTGCCGCCGGAGAGTGTTCCCAGATCTTTCAGTCCGCCTCCTGAAGTCCACTTGAAACCGTGAGAAGTAAACGGAGGGCCATAGCCGAATATCGATTCTCCGACGATCTCATTGCTATCGTTTAGATCGAGGGCGGCGGTAAAGATGCTTCCCGGCAAAGCGCCAAGTTTTTTTATTTTCTTATCTGTCCAGCTGGCCGCATCGACGACAGTTGCATTTACAAACGAATCGCCGGCAATAACTCCGGAAGGATTAATTTCGAAGGCGCAACTGGAATTCCCGCCAGAAAGTTTGCCGAGGTTGACCATTCCGCCGGTCGAGGTCCACTCGAAGGCAATGAAGTTGTACAGGTCAGCTGGGTTTGTGCTGGTGTTGGAATAGCCGACGACTTGTCCCAGGTCGTTAATGCCGATGGCGCCGCTGATGTTTCCACCGGGCAAAACTCCGAGGTCTTTGATTCCACCGGTGCGGGTCCAGTAGAAAGCGTGCTGTCCGGCGCCGGTACCGGTGCAAGGATAGCCCTCGCCGTTGGCGATGTCAGCACAGCCGACGACGGCGCCGCTGGAGTTGAGCCAAAACCCGCTGCTTTCGTTGGTGCCTTTCAGTAAACCAATTTCCGCGATGGTGAAAGTTTGCGCGGCGGCGCAGGCGGTGAACAGCAAGACTGCAAAAAATCCCAGCAAACGGTAAAGCTTCCCCATGGCTTATTCCCCTTTTTTGCATCTCAAAGCGCCTTCAATGAAGGAGGGCGAAACGGCAGTTGGTCCACAATCATATTGCAATCCGAGGAAAGTTGGGATAAAAAGGCTGCTCCCGCGCGCCGATGAGTACGGTGCGGCGAGATGGACGGGCCAACTCCTTCCTCTACCCTGTCCGTTCTCGGGGGGCGTAGCTATCTCTTAGTAAAGGTGCCGAAGACATGTCCGCTCTCTGCCGCCTCTCCTATCAGTATTTTTGTGCCTTGGCTGCGGTTACTGTGGCGATGCAATTTTCTTCGCCGTTATTGGCGCAGGAAACGAGCGCCGGACCCGCCGCCGTGCCGCAGGTGTCAATTGCGCAGCCGTTGATTACGCAGCCGGTGGATGAGGCACAGCTCACGGTTCTGAAGGGCAATACGCATGCTTTGGCAAGGCCGGCATTTGACTTGGGAACAGCGCCGGCGACGCTTCCCATGCAACGCATGCTTTTGGTTTTGAAGCGGAGTCCGCAGCAGGAAGCGGCGCTGAGAAAACTGCTCGACGAGCAGCAGAGTAAAGGGTCGCCCAACTACCACAAGTGGCTTACACCGGCGCCATTCGGCCAGCAGTTCGGGCCCAGCGATAGCGACATGCAAACGATTATTTTGTGGTTGCAGTCGCATGGATTTCAGGTGGGATCGACGAAGGGGCGTAGCGTTCTGGAGTTTTCCGGATCGGCCAGCCAGGTGAAAGAAGCGTTTCACACGACCATTCATAAGTACATTGTGAAGGGAGAGCAACACTGGGCGAATGCCAGTGATCCTTCGATTCCGACGGCGTTGACACCGGCAGTAGCGGGAGTGTTGACGCTGCATAATTTTTTGAGTAAACCGCATATTCATTTTTCGCCGCAGCCGGTGGCGGCGAAACTGGTATCGGCGGGGCCGGGTAAACGGCCGCAGGTTACGTTTCCGGCGCAGGGTGGGCAGCCTACGACCTATGCGTTGGCGCCACAGGATTATGCGACGATTTATAACATCAGTCCGGTTTACAACGGGGCCACCGGAGTTAACACTGGAAGTGGGACGAGCATCGCAGTCGTAGGCCGGAGCAATCTGTACAACGGTAGCGCGGACGTTGAGAATTTCTACAACATGGTTGGATCCGGTATCGGCTTCGGCAGCCCTAACTTCAACATCGTATTAGACGGGCCCGATCCGGGCGACCTGGGTGGAGGCGAAGAAGCGGAAGCCACGTTGGATAGTACGTGGTCGGGGGCTATCGCGCCGGGGGCGACGGTGGACCTGGTGGTTTCCGCTTCCACCAATACGACCGATGGGATTGATCTTTCAGAGTTGTACATTGTGGAGAATAATCTTGCGGACATCATGACCGAAAGCTTTGGCACGTGCGAATACTATTCCACTGATTCGCAGATTGCAGGGGTGAATGCTGTGGCCGAGCAGGCAGCGGCGCAAGGGATCACTTATTTTGTATCGGCGGGCGATGATGGAGCAGAAGGCTGCGACGACCAGGATTCTGAAACCGTGGCGACCGGGCCCTTGTCGGTGAATGTACTGGCGTCCACTCCTTTCACGGTTGCTGTCGGCGGAACGCAGTTTAACGAAAATGGTGATGACACGAAGTACTGGACTAACGCCACTCCGGTCTCCGAGTCAGCAATTTCCTATATTCCGGAGGATGTGTGGAATGCAAGCTGTTTAAGTACGGCGTGCGGGGCCAATGCCGGTATTTGGGCGGGAAGCGGCGGGGTAAGTTCAGGCAACGTCGTTAACGGTGGAACGTTTGCAGGATTTCCCAAACCGGTGTGGCAGACCGGCTTCGGAGATAGTTTCAGGGACGTGCCCGACGTTGCACTTACATCGGCGGGGCACGATCCTTATCTGCTATGCATCGAAGGCTCCTGCGAACCGGATAGCACAGGAAATTTCTATATTTATTTTGTATGGGGAACGTCGGCGGCAGCACCATCTTTCGCCGGCATAACGGCGCTGGTGGACGAGCAGATGGCGACCTTGAATCCCACCCAGGGGCCACGCCAGGGGCAAGCCAATTATGTTCTTTATCCTCTGGCGGCAGCGCAGGAGGCAAATACAGCGCTGACCGGACAATGTAATGGATCGAGTACAACCACTTTGCCGAATATTACGTCTTGCGTGTTCAACGACGTGACAGTGGGCAACAATGCGGTGCCGGGCGAGGCCAATTACGGACTTGCGAGTGCCGAATACCAGGCTGGAGTTGGTTATGACATGGCGTCGGGGCTGGGATCGGTGAATGTGGCGAATCTGGTGAGCCAGTGGAATTCGATCACGTCGAAGCTCACTGCCACCACAATCACTCTCAGCATTACCGAAAGCACTGTCACGCATGGATCGGCTGTGCCCTTTACGGTCATCGTTTCATCAACCAGTGGGTCAGGAACACCTAGCGGCGATGTTTCGCTCTTGGCATCGCCTACTGGCGAGGAAATTTTTGATTACGGCGTAGGCATGTTCACCCTTGATTCTGCCGGAGCGGTTGCTTCTTCAACAAGTAATCTTCCGGGCGGGCCTGGCCTTCTGGAGGCGTACTACGAGGGAAACTCCACCTTCTCCCCTAGCTATTCAGGCTTCACGCCTATCGATGTTACCCCGGAGCCGAGCACGACAGCGCTGTCAGTGCTGTCCTTCAATGCTCAGGGGAATCAGTTCACGTTTACGGGAGGGCCTTTCGGGAGCTTTGTCTATTTGCGGGCCGACGTTGCGGGAGCTTCGGGACACGGTATTCCAACCGGCACAGTCACCTTTTCTGACACGTTCGGTTCGATCCCCGGATCGAGCAATCCATACACGCTGAACAGTCAAGGCAACACGGCGACTCCGAACGGAGTGCTCATGTTCGACACCGGCACGCACGCGATCTCCGCCAGCTACAGCGGTGACATCAGTTTCAATCCGAGCGCGAGTACGCAATCGTTCAGCTTCACCATTCAGCCGGGATTTTTTGCGGCGGTGCCGTCGAGTCAATCGCAAGTTGTGATCAGTGCGCCGGGTTCGTCAGGATCGACGGCTGTTTCGGTTGCTTACTCGACGGGATTCAGCGGGACGATTGCGCTGGCTTGCTCGGGCCTTCCTACGGGAGCGGCTTGTGTGTTCAGCCCGGCTTCGATCAAAAGCAATGGCGCGGCCACCACGACGAATTGCACGATTACCGTGAACACGACGGCTGCGACAGCGAAGTTGCAGCCGCGAGTGCGCGGGATTTACTTCGCTCAATGGATGGCTGGAATGAGTTTGCTCTTTGGGATAGTTGTGATTGGCGGGCCGAAGCGGCAGCGGGCACGGGGAGTGTTTCTGGCATCAATGTTGCTGCTGGTTTGTCTGGTCCCGGGATGCGGAGGCGGGAGTTCCAACCCGACTCCGCCAACGCCGCCACCGGCGGTGAGCACTCCGGCGGGAAGTTATAACGTGGTGGTCAACGCCACCAGCGGAGCAGCGACTTCCAGCACAGGCTTCACGCTTGTTGTTCAATAAGACGTCAAATACCGTTCCATAAGACGTTCGTTGAGGCGTGCAGTTATCGAAGGGATCGCGCGAGCGGGGCATCTGCCGGCCGTCGCCTGCCTGCTGTGGTGTACGATTTAATCGCGGATCACTCCATCTCCATGAAACTTTCTACGATCGCATCCAGGTTAGATCTACGCCTCGAAAACGAGTCGCCTGATATTGAAATCACCGGCCTTAACGGTATCGAGCAGGCGCGGCCGGGTGAGTTGACGTTTGTTTCGAATCCCAAGTACGCGGCGGCGGCGCGGTCGACGAAGGCTTCCGCGGTGATTGTGGCGGAGGATTTTTCGGGTATATCGTCTGCCGTTTTGGTGCGGGCGAAAGATCCTTATCTTACTTTTGCGCGGGCGCTGGAACTGTTTCATCCGCCGCTGCGGTATGCGCCGGGGATTCATCCGACGGCGGTGGTGCATGCTTCCGCGAAGCTTGGACGCGACGCGCATCTTGGTCCTTACGTGGTGATCGGTGAGGATGTGGAGATTGGCGACAACGCCGTGCTGCTGGCGCATGTGGTGATTTACCGCGGCGTAAAGATCGGAAACAATTTTTTTGCACATGCTCACGCGGTCGTGCGAGAGGATTGCCGTATTGGCAATAACGTTTTGCTGCACAACGGAGTGGTGATCGGGTCTGACGGTTTTGGATTTGCGAAGACGGAAGATCGGCGCTGGCACAAGATTCCTCAGCCGGCGCCGGTGGTGATTGAGGATGATGTGGAGGTACAGGCGAACTCTTGTATCGACCGCGCCAGCGTGGGCGAAACTCGCATCCGGCGTGGAGTGAAGATCGATAATCTGGTGCAGGTTGGGCACGGGTCGCTGGTTGGCGAAGACGCGCTGCTGTGCTCACAGGTGGGGCTTGCGGGTTCGACTGAAATTGGCAAGCGCGTGATTTTGACGGGACAGGTTGGAGTCGTGGGGCACTGCAAGGTTGGAGACGACGCCATCGTCACGCCGCAGAGTGGCGTGGCGCACGATATTCCTGCTGGTGCGCTGGTGAGCGGAGCGCCGGCTGTGGATCACAAATTGTGGCTGAAGTATTCGGCGCTGTTGTCGAAGCTGCCAGAGATGGCGCGGGCGCTGCGGGCGAGGAAGTAGTTTGGCGGCTGAAGCCGCTGTTTATCGAATGCCGCTGACGCGGCGCTGAAGCGCCGCTCTTCCACGGTGCCGCAAGCGTCAGGTTCGTTGGGCTGTCGCCGATCTTGGTAGCAAGATCGCCTCGGTTTTGGAGGGTTGTGGCGCTGCAGGGTTAGCGGGCGCAAAAGGATTCCTGCAATTACTTCTTTAATTCGGCGGGCCAGTTTTGTACCAGAGTGAAGGGGTCGCTGCCTTCTTTTAGATTGCCGCTATTCAACAGAAACTTTTTTCCATCAGCGGTGACATCGAACGGTCCAAAATCGCGCTGAATTCCAACCGTCTGAAACAGGTCGCGAGGAATGCCGAGGTGAACTGCGTTGCCGGATGTGTTTACATCAACGGCTACGATTTTGTCGGAAGGATCAAGGAAGAACAACTCCTTACCGTCTCGGCGCCATTTCGGAGATGTTCCCCCGTTGGTTGAAACCTGCCACTTCGCGCCGCCCGCGGGAAAAGCAGTGACGTAAATTTCGCGACGGCCGGACTCATTCGACTGATAGGCCATCCATTTTCCGTCCGGTGAGATTGCGGGGAATTGTGACTCAAAATTATTCTGCACCACGGGAAAAGGTTTGCCATCTCCAAATAGTGGAAGCACCCAGATTTGATAGGTCGGCTCATTCTTGATGTCGCGCCTTAGATAGACCAGATAGCGGCCATCCGGAGAGGCACTGGCGGGGAGTTCAAGGGTGCCGTCGGTTTCGAGGACGACGCGTTCGGTGCCACTGCCGTCAGCGGCCTTGGAGTACATATGACTCATGCCTTGTGGGTTGGAAGCGTAGAAAACTGTTTTTCCGTCCGCCGACCATACCGGGAAACCGCGGGCGTTGCCGCTGAACGTGAGGCGTGTGCTGGTTCCACGCGCCAGATCGAATACCCATACATCTTCATTCCCCAGGGCGCCAGTGAAAATCATCGACGCCAAGCGCGTGCCATCGGAA
This sequence comes from uncultured Acidobacteriaceae bacterium, assembly GCA_963724815.1. Taxonomy (GTDB): domain Bacteria; phylum Acidobacteriota; class Terriglobia; order Terriglobales; family Acidobacteriaceae; genus Sulfotelmatobacter. Next base: position 94,993 of record CAVRWS010000069.1, on the reverse strand, counting down.
GACAATGTGGGAAAGAGGTAACGGTCAGGCTGCGCTGCGGAGCCGATCAACTTGCCGTCACGGCCCCACCAGAGAAGATTCCAGCCACCTGAAGTTTCGCCGGTCTGGTAGATGAGCGTTCCGTTCTGCGAGGCGGAAAAGAGCGGACGAGCCGTTGCGCCGTTGATGGCTACATGCTCCGCGATGGGGACCGGTTCGCCGGAAAGCTGTGTCCGGCGAGGGTCAAAGGGCTGCGCCATCAGATTCTGATCGCGCATGAACAGAAGGTAGCCTGCGGCGTAGATGGCCATGGAATCAGTCTTGGCCAGGATCTTCGCCTGCGGAGATCCGAGTTCACCGACATAAAGCGTATTTTCCTGATTGCGGGAGCTTCGTCCCCAGAACAAGAAATGCCTGCCGTCTGGAAGGAACGATGGCCAGCGATGACTGTTTTCGCTGCGGGAAGCATCCAGCTTTGAGGCTGGCTCCGGGAGACCGCCGGCAGCGGAAACTCGAAACAACGGTTGAGTCGAAGAGGGCGTGAACACAATTGTGCCGTCCGGACTCCAGGCCGCTCCGCGCCCGCTGAGGGCGTCGCAAATATTCTCCGATGGGCCACCGTTGGCGCTTATTTTTTTCAATTTGCCTGGGGCAAAAAAACCAAGCTCGCTGCCGTCTGGCGACCAGAAAGGGTACGTCGCATCTTCGGTGCCAGCTAAAGGCTGAGCTGTGAGGGAAGTGAGAGCGCGGATATACAACAGCACTTTGCTTTTGTCATCGCGAGCGGTGAATGCCAGCTTGGTTCCATCGGGTGAAAGCACAGGCGGACCCGACGCAGGCAACATGGTGACGAATGAGGTGCCGGGGGGCGGCAGGATGGATGATCGGACTACCGGTTCCGGCTTTGGGGATCGGAAAATGTAGGCGGCTCCAAGGCTCAATGCGATGAGAGTTGCGGTGCCTGCGAGAAGCCATGGGAGAAATGATCCTGACGCAGGTTTCTCTTGCGCCGCCGGTTGCGCGACTTCGGAGTGGGGATCAGCGGCTAGTGTTTCCAGCTGAATTCTTACATCGTGCATGCAACCGTAACGCTGCTCGGGATTTTTTGCCAGGCAACGCCATACGATTTCGTCCAGCCGTGGCGGGGAGTGAGGCTGCACCGCGGAGATGCGATCTGGCTCCTTGTCCAGGATCGCGCCCAGCACGCTGAACTGTGACTTGCCCTCAAAGGCGCGGCGCCCGGTGATCATTTCGTAGAGAACGCAACCGAAGCTGAAAATATCGGAACGGGCATGAGCTTCGGAGCCCTGCAAAACCTCGGGCGCCATGTATTGAAATGTTCCGACGACAGTTCCCTTCTGCGTCAGCGGCGATGCGGAAGCGCTGAGCGCGGCCACACTCATGGTTGGGGTGCTCGGCGTCAACGGATTTGAACCGGAGGCTGGGCTTATACCCGGCGCCGGCTTCGCTAAACCGAAGTCCATCAACTTCGGACCATTTTTCGCGAGCATGATGTTGGCCGGCTTGAGATCGCGGTGGATGATGCCGCGAGCGTGCGCTTTATCCAGGGCGTCGGCAATCTGAATTGCGATCTTCAGAGCGTCTTCGAGTGGAAGCGGGCCGCGCGACAGGCGCTCGGCCAGAGTTTCGCCTTCCAGGTGCTCCATGACCAGGAAGTCGAGGCCATCCTGCGAACCGATATCGTGCAGCGTGCAGATGTGGGGATGGTTCAGAGAAGAAATTGCGCGGGCCTCGCGCTCCATTCGCTGTCTCAGTTCAGGGTCGGAGGAAAGATGAGCCGGCAGAACTTTCACGGCTACGTCACGGCCGAGGCGTGTGTCGCGAGCGAGATAGACTTCTCCCATGCCGCCCGCGCCCAGCGGTTCCTGAATTTCGTATGGTCCGAGTTTGGTGCCAGAGGCTAGACCCACGATAGAGCGCGATTATATGCCTCAATTGAGAAGCGGAGTAGTGCGGGGACGATTTACTTCTGATCGCGCTGGGGACACGCGTTGGTGTTGTTGGAGAGTGGCGCGGCTGTTCGGCAGTCTTCCGGCAGGCCGCTATCGATCACGGCTCGAACTTTTTCCATCAGACATTCGCGGCTGCTGAAATCTTTGGGCTCGATGGGCGGGTGAAAATTGACGGTCACAATTCCTGGTTTGATGGCGAACCTGCCTTTGGGCATGACGTAGTGGGTTCCGGTGATTGTGATCGGGACCACGGGCACGCCGCATTCCATGGCGAGATAAAACGGGCCCTTCTTGAAGGGGAGCAGCTTGCCGTCGAAGGAACGCTTGCCCTCGATATAGATCGTCATATTAAGGCCCTGCTGGACGACTTGTTTCGCGGCCTTTACTGACTCGATGCCAGCATCGCGATTGCCGCGATCGACGGGTACCAATGATCCCATACGCATGGCGCGGCCAAGAATTGGGAATTTGAACAACTCTTTTTTCACCATCACGGAGGTACGTTTCGGAATCAGCGGAATGGTGATGGGCGGATCCAGATTGGAGACGTGATTCGACATGAAGATGTAGGTGCGCGTGGGATCGATCGTGTCGAGCCCGATGGTTTTTACACGGACGCCAGTCAGGCGCACGCCATTCCATGCGCCGATCATGAACATGCGGTAGAGCAGATTGACGTTTCCGCGAATGAAGCTCCAGGGGAATCCGATGACGGCTGCGATGGGCGCGGCCATGGCCCAGAAGACGAGCATTGCAACGGTGCGGACCATTGTTAATTTAGCTTTGTTAATTTAGCTTTCGGCGTGCTCCGTTTTCGGCGTGCTTGCATAATGGCGTTGGCTTCTAGTGCGATTTTGCGGCCTGCGGGAGCTGCGCTTCGCCCTTCAGCCAGGCCATGCGGCGCGCCCGTTGTTCCGCAGTAATGTGTTCCGTGTCGCGGAGATCGTAAGCAAGCTCGTCGCGACGTCCGGCTTTCCATTTCAATTCGCGCTCGGCGCCGCGCCGGCCCCGGACCCTCAGCGTGATCGCGTCATCGGGCGCAAGTCCAGCCATGTCGTCCGAAGATTCCAGGCCAGGGATCTTGCCGTTAATTTCAGAAATTGTATCTCCGGCGCGCAGGCCGGCACGCTCAGCTTCACTTCCCGCAGCAACTGCCGAAACAACCATAGGTCCGTCGAAATTTCGCGAAGCCGAGAAGCCGGGATCGGCTGTGGTGGTTTTATCGGTGACTACGGACAGACCCACAGTACGAAAAAAATCATTCCATGGAATTTCTTCGGTGCCTTGTACGTACTTCGTGAAGAACCAGCCGAGATCCGCATGGGTAACAGCTTCGGCGGCCGGGCGCACGCCGTCGGAATCCGGGAAGAATCGTCCCTTTTTGGCGTAGTTGTCATTCATCCATTGAAAAACTTCGCGCAGAGAGGCTTGGCCGTGGCTGGCTTGGCGTACTGCCAAGTCTAAAATGATTCCGAGCAGTTCGCCTTTGTTGTAGTAAGAAACGCTGCGCTCCGGGCGGCGGTAGTAGGGGTTGCCTTCGAGCCACGCATCCAAGCTTGATTCTTCGGCTGACTGAGTGAGATGTGCAGGGCGGCGCTCGAGTTCGGCGATTCCGGCTGCCAGTTGTTGTTCGAAGTGGGGTTCGTCAAGAAGTCCACTGCGGAGCTGAATAAAATCCGCGGCGGTGCTGGTGCATCCTTCGCTGAACCAAAGCGCTCGAGTGTAGTTCTCTTTGGTGTAATCCACCGGCTCGAGGGTTTGCGGGCGAATGCGTTTGACGTTCCACAGATGAAAGAATTCATGCGCGGTTACCGAGGAGAGCACTTCGGGCGAATGCGAAAGTGCATCGGCGCTGACATCGATGGCAGTTGAATAAGAGTGCTCCATGCCGCCTCCGGCGGGGCCGCGCGGGAAATGATAAAGAAACATGTAAGTGTCAAAGGGACGATCCTGCATCCACGTGGTTGTGGCGACGACGATTTTGCGCAGCATGGCAGTGACCTTTGATGGATCGTAGTCGCCGGATTCGGCGTCAATTATCACGCGATAGTGGGCACCGCCCTCATCGAAGTCATTTTCCTGAAAGGTGCCGATCTCGACCGGAGAATCGACGAGGCGATCGTAATTCTCGGCGGTAAAGTTTCCCTCTGATGTGGAAGCCAGCGGTGTGGCGATATGCCATGACTCGGGAAGCTGGCTGAAATGCACAGCCATGGGCTGATTTCGAGCATCGACCGGATACATCAGGAGTTGTGCCAGATTGAAGAAAGCGTGGTGCGGATTGAGTTGCGCGCCGAAGGGGCCGAAAGAATCAATGTAGATCTGATACTCGATGATGGCTCCGCCTTGCGCATTAGCGATTTGCCATCGGCTATCGTTTAACTCTTGCACCGGAAGCGGGCGGCCAGAGCGGTCTTGGGCGCGAACCCAGTTTACATATTGCGCGAAATCGCGGACCTGATAAAGCGCATTCCAGACGGGGAGTTGCAAATCCCGTTGGGCGGAGCCTTCCGGCAGGATGATCTGAACTTCCACGAGATGTTGCTGGGGACTTGTGAGAGAAACTGTGTAGTTGGTGATGGCGGAGGCTTGCGCGTAAAGGACGCAGACCAGCAAAGCCACGCGGATCGGCTGGTAGGTGAGGACCTCCCTGAGAGCGAAACGGTTCATCGGTTGCCCGCTATACGGGCGAGATCGAGTGCGTTCGCTTCTCCGGCCAGCGCTCGCAGTCTGGCGGGGAGCTTTTCGTAGATGCCGCCGAATCCGCCGTTGGAAAGAATGGCCACGACATCGCCGGAGCGCATTTCCGGGGCAATCGTCTCGACGATCTCATCGGCATTTGCAATCAATCGGGCACGGCGGCCGTGGTTTTGGATATCGGTGGCGAGTTCGGGCAACTCCAGGCGTTCATTTTCTGGAACCGCTTCGGAGCGGAAAACACCGGCGACGATAATCTCGTCGGCAACCGCGAGGCTGCGCGCGAGATCAGCTTGTAGAATGCGACGCCGCAAGGTGTTGGAACGGGGCTCAAGAATCGCCCACAAGCGCGCACCGGCGTAACGCGCGCGCAGAGCTTTCAGAGTTCCGGCGATGGCGGTGGGATGATGCGCGAAGTCGTCGATGATAGTGATGCCGTTGACGTGCGCCTTTACTTCGAGCCGCCGCTTTACGCTTTTGAATGTTTTGAGGGAGGCGGAGATCTCTTCTTTCGAAATGCCGTAGGCGGACGCCATCGCGGCGGCTGCGGTTGCGTTCCAGACGTTGTATTCGCCGGCCAACGGAAACTCAAAATCGGACCAGGGGCGATTTTCGTGCAACACGGTCCAGGATGTTTTACCGGCTTCGATTTTTAGATTTGTGATTTTCCAATCCGCAGTCGCGCCTGAGCCGTAACGTTCCACCGGGCTGAACGCCTTGCTCAGGCAGCGCTGCAGGCTGGCGCTTTCCGTCGCGTCTCCGGTCGCGCCGTCGAAAGCGATGATCCGTCCGCGTCGCGGAATGAGATTCACGAGACGCTTGAACGCAGTCTCGACGGCGTCGAGATCTTTGTAAATGTCGGCGTGGTCGAATTCGACGGAGGTGAGGATGATTGCGTCGGGAAAGTAATGCAGGAACTTCGGGCCTTTATCGAAGAAGGCGGTGTCGTACTCGTCGCCTTCCAGAATGAAATGTTTTCCTTGTCCGAGATGGAAGCTGGAGCCAAAGTTTTCTGCGATTCCGCCAATCAGGAAAGATGGTTGCATGCCTGCGGTATGGAAGATCCATGCCAGCATCGAGGTGGTGGTGGTTTTGCCGTGCGTGCCGGCGACGACCAGCACTTCCCTGCCGCGCAGGAATTCGTCATGCAGCAATTGCGGGAGCGAAGAAAATGGGATGCGCTGGTCAAGGATACGTTCGAGTTCAACGTTGCCGCGGGAAATTGCGTTGCCCACGACCACCAGGTCGGGGAGAGGATCGAGATTGCGCGCGTCAAACGGTTGAGCGACGGGGATCCCTAGTTCTTCCAGAAAATCTGACATAGGAGGGTAGGCAGCAGCGTCGGAGCCAGTGACGCGAAATCCGCGCTGCTTCAGCATTCCGGCCAGAGACGCCATCGCGGTGCCGCAGATGCCGATGAGATGAATGTGTTTATTTTCGTCCATGATTTATTGCCGGGAATTGCTTGCCGGCATTGTTGTGACAGCGGCTTCGAGAATTTTAAATCTCACTTGTCCGTTACGCACGGTCAATTCCGAATGCACGCCTATCGGCAGTGTGATATTCCCAGCCGTGACGTGGCCTGAGCGCAGGCCATAGGCAACCGGGATTCCCAAATCGCTCACGATGCGTAGTACGACATCCTGCAGTTTGTAGCCTTGATTTGCGTTCTGTTGGCAATCGCGCATCTCGCCGAAAATAATGGCGCGAACATCGTTCAATTTTCCCGCCAGCTTTAACTGCATCAACATGCGGTCGATCTGGTAAGGCTTCGCGGCAACGTCCTCAAGAAATAGAATCGTACCCGCAGTCCTGATCTCATACGGAGTTCCCAGGGACGCGACTACGATGGAAAGACAGCCACCGTAAAGAATTCCCTCCGCTGTGCCGTCAACCAATCCAGATGTGCCGGAAAGAGCGTCTGAATCGAGCTCCCATGATGCGGCGCCGGCCAGCGCCGCCTGCCAGGATGGCAGGTGAACGCCGCCGGCATGAGCCCAGTCCTTTGCGACCATCGGTCCATGAAAGGTGGCCAAGCCGGTGGCATCTGAAAAATAAGTGAGCAGAGTCGTGAGATCGCTGTAGCCCACAAAAATCTTGGGGTGCGATTTGATCTTATTGAGGTCCAAGGCCCGCAGTAAGTGGTTCGAACCGTAGCCCCCGCGGGCGCAAACGATGGCTTTCACATCTTCGCGGGCGAACATGGCCTCGAGTTCGCGCGTACGGCGTTCGACAGATCCGGCGAAGTAAAGATCCTGATCGAAGATAGAGTCGAAATAGAATGGCTTGTAGCCCGCTTTGCGAAGGGCTTCACATCCGGCATCGAGATCTGCACGCTTGACGTTGCTGGCGGGCGCCACGATACCAACAGTGTCCCCAGGCCTGAGGGCAGGCGGCTTCACTCGCGGAGTTGAAGGTAAAGACATGAGTCAAAAATTGATTCGGAACAAAACGTTGCCACTCCAGTCGAGGCCAATCGTGTACGCCGCTATGCGCGAGATCCTTCGCTCCGCCTGAAAAGCGGCTACGCTCAGGATGACGCCCTTAAGACTGGACCTGCTAAGGCTGGACCTGTCGAACTCCAACCTCACCATTGCTTAGAAAAAACTCTCCCTTACAAATCAAGCGTGCTGCGCCGCGAAGGAAGACGTCTTCCCCTTCCTGCCGCACCATCTGAATGCCACCGGGAGCGTGCACGCGCACCGGAGATTCCACTTTGCCGGTGCTAATAGCGGCTACGGCCGCCGCACAAGAGCCGGTGCCGGAGGATTGCGTTTCACCGACTCCACGCTCAAAAAAACGGACGCGAATGTCGTGAGTTCCGTCGATCACTACCATCTCTATGTTCACTCCCTCGGTGAATTGAGGAGCGCTCTGAATCTCCGCGGCCGTCGCTTTCCAGTCATCAGCAAACTCTGGCACAAATAAAACAAAATGGGGATTTCCTATCGAGACTGGAATGCCTCGTACTTTTCCGGTGGACAGCTGTACACACTGTTCAGCGTCGACTACGGCCTCGCCCATCGCAACCTCAAACTCGTATTCAGATTCGCCGTATTCAGACTCACTTCGCCCAGTGAGCACGCAGGTCTTGAGTCCGGCGCCGGTTTGAATGACAATTTTATCTTTCTTCTGCGACGCGCAAAGGTAGGCTGCGACGCAGCGCGTGCCATTGCCGGAAATCTCAGCGTAGGAACCATCCGCGTTAATCAGGCGAACTTCTATATCGGCTGTGGGGTGAGGATACATCCACTCCACGCCATCCGCCCCCACTCCGTTGTGGCGGTCGCACAAGCGACGGGTGAGGGCTGCGCGATCCAAATCACCAGCGAGAACCGAAGCATCGATCAAGAGAAAATCGTTGCCACACGCGCTGGCTTTCACAAATGGAATTACCGCCGACGGCAGGCTCACTCTAATTCCACCGGCCCTAATGGGGTTACGCCGCCCAGAATGGTTGACGATTTTAATTCCGAAAGTAATTCTTTCTGTTCCCGGTTGCAACCGGAGACGTCGAACTGCAGACGAACGTGTTGGATAGTGGTACCGGTGAGAACATTTTGCATCATGCGGTGACGAGGCTCCAGGATGCGGTTCACTTCCTGCGTGATTTCTTCCACACTGCCGCCGGTAACTTCGTAGGTGTTCAACAGTGTCTTCAGATTGAATGTCAACTCCAAGTGTCCCAGCGAAAATAGTGCGGCGACAACCAGGCCGGTGGCAAAAATTGCCGTCAGGTAAAGGCCGCCTCCTGTGGCCATTCCGATGGAGGCGACGACAAACAAAGTTGCCGCCGTGGTGAGTCCGGTGGTGAGGCCACGCGAGTGCAGAATTGAGCCGGCGCCGATGAAGCCAATGCCGGGAATAATCTGCGCCGAAATGCGGGTGTGGTCACCGAGGTGTTCGACGGCTAACGCATCCGAGAGAATGGTGAACAGAGCCGCGCCAAAACAGATAAACATATTGGTGCGGAGCCCCGCGGGCCGGTGCCGCAGCTCACGCTCCAAGCCAACGATGCCGCCCAACACTGCCGCTAGCACCAAGCGCGCCAAAGAACTGGAAACGATTCCGCTGGCCAACTCTGCGCGCAGCAAGTTGAGGATATGTTGCCACTCCATGTTTTCTGCCTTATGGATTCTACTTTCTGTCCGGAAAAGCTTGAGATGGCCGGATTTTAACACTGCAATGTGCGAATACAGCGTTACCGGGCTGATTACTGCGCGGAGCGTGGAACTGCAGGCTGGGTTTGACCCTGGGGAGTTCGAGCCTGAAATATGGCTGCGGGCGGTTGTCCAGTGGTATGGATTTCGACCAATGCCGTGAGGTGATGAGCGTTCGCCGCGGCCCATACCGGGTCACCCTGGAATCCGATGGCATAATCCACATAGGCAGCGGGGTCTGCGAGAGCGCGTTCCCACAGGCCATCGGGGTCGACCGGTTGTTTCCACACGCGATGATTGCCTTCATTGATGGTTCGACGCAGCGGGATCCCAACTTGCTCCAAGGCGCCGACGTGCTCGCCCAGATACATCAGAAGTGTGGAATTGGGAGGAAGATTTTCGAGCCACTTTCCGAGCTGGCGATCGAGTGCAACGCGACCTTTCATATTTATATCAGCTTCCTGATAGCAAATGGGGTTGACGCGCCAAATTGCGGCATCGCTCGCCCCCGCAAAAAATAATGTGGCGAGCAGCGTGACTGGCGGAAGCCATTGGCGCCATGAAGGAGTTACTTGCGGGAGCCTCGCGGCTGATTGCACAAGGAACGAAATTCCCAGGGGCACGAACACGGCGAAGGCTGGCAGCAATTGCAGACCGTAGCGCAGGTTATATTCCGAAAACGGCCACCAGGTGGGGACAAAGATTGGCACGCTGCCGTACGCGACCGACAGTGCGTAAAAAAGGATAGGGATCCATAGCAACAAGGCTGCGCGCCCACGACGTTCGAAGCACGAGACGAGGCTTCCCAGCAGGGCCAGCGCGAGCCAGGTGCGTCCCAGCCAACCAGAGTGCGCCACATTCAACTCGGCCGCTTTAATAAAATAAGAACCCGCAGCGATTAAATTTCCCTTTGCCGGATTTACTGTAGCGGTGTTTTGTTCAATGGATTTTGCGGAGTAGGGTCCATTAGCGAACTCAAGCGGGTTCCGATACACCGCGGCGTTATAAGTCAGCCAGAGAACGGGGCCGGCGGCGGCGATCAGGACGAACTTGATAATGTGATTACGCGCGGTTAGGGTTGCAGGTTTCGGCGCCTCAAGTTTCTCTTTGGGCTGGTTGCGCAGACGCAACGATAGGATGACCGCGAGTAACCCTAGAACGGCCGCCAGGAACCATCCATCATAGCGCGTCAAAGTGGCCGCCGCCAGGCACAGGCCGCATCGGGTGAGTGCCTTCGGATTTCCGCGGGCAAACTCGGCGAAGTAGACGATGGTCCAGATAAAGAAGGCAAGATACAGCGACTCGCCCATGGCAGTCGACTGCAGGTAAATCAGATTTGGGTTTGCAGCATACAGAATCGCGGCAAGCCAGGGCCCGAGTTTCGCGAAGTCATCGACTTGCCCATCACGCGCGAGCGCGGTGCGCACCAGACGAAAAATTCCCAGCACACCGAATACATATGCGGCCATCGATGGAATGGAGCCGCCAGCGCCGGTTTGCCAGAGCCGTTGCGAAACGATGAAAGGAAGAATCAGAAGGTGCGGGAGCGGGAGCCAAACGGTTCCTAGTTGCAGGAGGCCGGGAGTTCGCGAATCGAATACCCGGCGAGCGATGTTGATATGAGCCACCGCATCGCCGTAGAGCAGCACATCGCCGTGACGATAATAAAAGAGAAAAGAAAATACCGAAATGAAGATCGCCAGCCACAGCAAACGCACAACTTCGATGTCAGAGTAAAGCTTCGGAAGAGGAGGTTGCGGCTTCATTCGAGATGGGTGAGTTCGCGGAAGATCTGGAAGCGGGCGTCGATTTCGTCGCGGGACAGCGATTGCAGCCGCTCGGTGCCGAAACTCTCAACCGCGAACGATCCCATGACTCCTCCGTAGAATAGAGCGCGCTTCAACACTTCGCGATTCAGTTCTGGCTGCGATGCCAGGTAACCCATGAAGCCTCCGGCGAAAGAATCACCTGCGCCGGTGGGATCTTTTACTTCGTCGAGCGGCAGAGTGGGAGCGCGAAAGGGATGGCGCCCGATTCCAAATGCTCCTTCGCGAAAGAAAATGGTTGCGCCGTATTCGCCGTGCTTGATGACCAGCGCCTGCGGACCCATGGCCAACACTTTCTGAGCGGCGCGGGGCAAGTTTTTTTCGCCGGCCAGCATTTTGGTCTCGGTATCGTTGATCAGCAGAACATTCACCAGCTTTAAAGTCTCGGCCAATTCCTGGCGCGCGCCCTGAATCCAGTAATTCATGGTGTCGCATCCGGTAAGGCGCACGCCGTTCATTTTGCGGCGCACATTGGCTTGCAAAGTGGGTTGAATGTTGGCGAGAAAGAGGAACTCGGAGTCCTCGTACTCTTTCGGAATCTGCGGGTGAAATTTTTCAAATACGTTCAGATCGGTGAAATTTGTTTTGGCCTCGTTGAGATTGTCGGTGTAGGAGCCACCCCAGCGAAACGTTTTGCCGGGAGCGCGTTCGATGCCTCGCGTGTCCACTCCGCGCTTTTTCAGGACAGCTTCGTGCTCGGGGGCGAAGTCTTCGCCCACCACAGCGACCATGCGGACCTGGGTGAAGTAGCTGGCTGCGAGGGAAAAGTAAGTGGCCGCCCCGCCCAGGATGCCTTTCACGCTGCCTGAGGGGGATGTGACGTCATCAAACGCAACCGATCCTACGACTACGATACTCATTCCCGATTCCTAATCTTATTTCGTGGCTGGAATTGTTATTTCGCTTTTGTTATTTCAGCTTCAAGTATTTCCCTAGAATCAGCTTCAGTTTTTTTCGTGTAGCGGGCGGAATCTCTTTCTGATCGGTAAGAATCGCGTGAGCCAAGGCGGAACCGCATTTGCAGGAGCGATCTCGCGGCATCGTTGCAATCGTTTCGCGGACAACCCTTGCCGCATTTTCGGCGTTCTTCACCAGCACGGCAACGATCTGATCCACGGTGACGGAATCATGATGCGGATGCCAACAATCGTAATCCGTCACCATGGCGACGGTGACGTAACAAATCTCAGCTTCGCGCGCCAGCTTTGCTTCCTGCAGGTTGGTCATGCCGATCACGTCCATGCCCAGGCTGCGATATACGTTTGACTCGGCTCGGGTTGAGAACTGCGGCCCCTCCATGCACAGGTAAGTACCGCCAGCTTTGCCCTTCACGCCGATTTTCTTGCAGGCCTGGTCGACCACACGGGCCAGCTCGCCGCACACGGGATCGGCGAAGGCAATGTGGGCCACCACTCCGCCGCCGAAAAAAGTATCGATGCGATGCCGCGTGCGATCGAAGAACTGATCCGGGATGACGAAATCCAGGGGCTTGTGTTCTTCTTTCAGCGAGCCGACGGCGGAGATCGAAACGATGCGCTCGACTCCCAGTTGTTTGAATCCATGAATATTTGCACGGAAATTCAGTTCGCTGGGAAGAATGCGGTGTCCGCGGGCGTGACGGGCCAGAAATGCAACTTTGCGCCCATCCAGGGTGCCGCAGACATAAGCGTCGGAGGGCGCGCCGAACGGCGTTTTCAGTCGTACTTCTTTTATCTTGCTGAGGCCGGGCATCGAATAGAGGCCGCTGCCACCGATAATGCCTATCTCCGCCTGCGCCACTTATCCTCCACAGTTGAGTTCGATCAGAAGTTCTCGCGCGTGTCAGTCAAACTCATGATTATATCAAGGCGATGTTTACGTCCCTGGCATACTCCGGTCGGTTCTCCGAACGACACATTACAATCTCCCCATGAGATTTTCTACTGCCCTTGTCCAGCTGGTTTTTCTAGTGGCACTCAGTTCAGCTCAAGATGCCGGCAAGCCGCAGGCCGAACCGAAATCCGTTACGGTTCCGGTGACATTGGATCATGGCCGCGTGATTATCGACGTGAACTTGCCTCTTCCTGATGGCTCAAGCAAGCGGGTTCGCGGGTGGGTCGACACGGGCGATTCCGAAGTGTGGATGTCGCGGCAGGCGGCGACCCTGCTGGGCCTTGCTGTGACCTGCGACAAAGATGGATGCTCCGCGCCGGCGCCTGCCGCGGTCATGATCGGAGAAATAAAAATACGGCTGGCGTCCGTTAAGCGAGTAGAAATTCCGCTCAGAGCGCCGAGCGCCGCTGCGGTTATGGTTGCGGGCACGAGCGCTGAAATAAAAATCCCTTCATCTGTGCTGCGGAACTACGATGTGCTGGTCAATTTTCCTGACCGTGAATTCAGTATCGGCGCGCCCGGCAGCCTGAAGTTCCGGGGCGTGAAGAGCAAGATGATTGTCGACAGCGGCAGTGGCTTCATCCAAATCCCCAGCAAGATTGAAAACAAGAATTACAATCTCGGGCTCGATGTGGGATCGTCGATCAGTTTTCTCTCGGAAGAATTATTTAACAAGCTGGCAGCGGGCCATCCTGACTGGCTGCATATGACTGGTGCGGTGGGCCCAGCCAATATGGGCGAAGCAGGCGACGATGAAACAAACTGGAAGCTGATGCGCGTGGATCGCGTTCAATACGGACCACTGTATTTGACCGATGTGGCCGTGGCGAAGTTTCCGAAAAGTTTTAGCGACTTTTTCGAAAAGGATGCCGGCGCTCCCATTGCCGGGCTGATCGGCGCGGACGCGCTGATGAACTATCGCATCGGCTTCGACTACGCGCACTCCGCGGTGTACTTCGATATTGGCCGGACTTTTAAATTTCCTGCCTTCGATGTGGTGGGACTGATCCTTCGTCCCGAGGAAGACACTCGGTTCACGATTCTCGGCGTCGCCGATTTTGACGGGAAACCCTCGGTGCCGACGGGCGATGACGGGGTGCAGGCGGGCGATCATCTTGTTGCTGTCGATGGAATTCCGGTGCCTGACTCCACGCTGGGGCAGGTGTGGTCGCTGCTCGAAGGCACGCCCGGCCAGGAGCGGCGGTTGACGATTGAGCGCGGAGGAAAGCAGTTCACGGTAGTGGCCACGGTACGGCACTTTCTCGGGGAGGCAGAAGAAAATCAATCCGGGGAAAAAAGCGGCCGGAAGAACTCAACTCGCCGGGGCAAGCGGCAAGATTTAATTCTTGAATACTTCTTTTTCTAATGTCGCAGTGGTAGCCGCGTCCAAACTCTCACTCACCAGAACCGTGTCGCCGTGTTCTTCGATTACGACTGAGCCTTCTTCCGTGGTCCACGCGTGGCGGCCGTGGAGAATATCGGCGTTGGAATGGGAGTTATCAGAATGATCCGCGGACTGGGTCGACGAGGAATCCTCCACCTCTTCAACCTTTTTATAGCGCTTGGCCAGCGAGCGTGCGTAAATTTCGGCGAACTCGGATGCTTTTTCGGGAGTCGACCAGCGCGATACGTAGAAGAGACCCAGTGGTGCGGCGGCATCGCGCTTGGGTCGCGCCGCATAGTAATATCCGCCGCGCCATGCGGGATAAAGTTGATCCGATGATTTTTTCCCTGCGTACTGCTCGATGAGTACGGCGACGTCGAACTCGCCCATGGCGCCAATATCAAACTTAATGTAATCCTTGAAGTCGCGCTTGAACTGAACGACTGGCATAGGTGGAATCTGCTCGCCTGACAGGTAAGTCTCGGGCTGCATGATCTGCCGCGTGGTATGGGGAGGACTTGCCAGCACTCCGGCAAAAGCCTGGTCTTTGCCACCTTTTTCCAGCATCTTCACTTCGAACTTGAGACCGTAGCTGTAGGGAAACGTGAGTGATTCGCGCAAGAAAATGGGAGCGTCTTTGAAGACTTTTGAGTCGTCGGTGCCACTGGACATCTGCGACTCCATGGCATCCACCAGATCCGGAGAGTCGAGGATGGAGCGGCCGACGGGAGCGAGTTCGTATTGCATCATCACGGTCTCGGCCTGACCTTCGATCACGGCTTCGCGGGTGTCATCCATTTCATCGTTTTCGATGTCGGTGGGAGTGGGATCTCTTCTTATCTCGCCCAGATCTTTTTCATCACGCTTCATCCATTTATCGAGGCCGACGGCTTGATCCTGCAGGGCGTGGGTCAACTCGTGAGCCATCACGGGCTCCTGCTCTTCCATGGGAACCCAGTCGAGAAGATTTACGGTCTTGGTTTTGGGATCGTAATAACCGGCGACCTGCTCGCGCAGTAGCGCGACTAGTAATTTTTCCAGATCGAAGTCGCGGGGGAGAAGGCCGAATTTTTTCAGGACTAATTCTGAGCGCTGCAGACGCTTCACGTCTTCGTCTTTCATGTGCTTGGTCAGGTAGGCTTCCACTTCATCGCGGCTGGTCAGGCGGCGCTTGACCGGCTTCTTGATCGGCAAGCCAGTCTGTTTGCTGTCGAAGGCAAGAATTTCGTCGACGGAGTGGAAGAGTTCCTCGGCTTGGCGTGGGGTGATCTTGACTTCAGGCTTCTCCGCGGTTGGGGCTTGCGGCGGAGGATTTTGTGGCGGAGGAGTTTGAGTGTGCGAAGTAGTTTTTTCCGCTGAGCTTTGATTCTGATTCTGACTTTGCCCCGCCTGCGCCAGTGCTTGTGCGGCTATTTCGGCGCTCGTTCCCAGAAGCAACACAACTGCCAAAACTATCCTTAGAAACCCGACGCACGGCAACTTAAAGATATCCATTAGGAACGAGTCTACCCTGTTTGCCTATACTCTCTTCAAGGACAAACCCTTTTCAAGGACAAATATGCCTGCGAATACGGCCGTCAATCTTTGGACCTCCGCCGACCATGCCAGCGACTACCTGGGGCGAGCCGGTTCCATACCACATCGCGGCGAAGGAGAAGCGACGCTGCTGGAATTTATTCCGCCGGATACACGGCGGGTTCTCGATCTGGGCACGGGAGATGGGCGATTGCTTGCGCTGGTCAAGGCTCCGCTGGCGGGCGCCGTGGAAGCCACGGCCGTCGACTTTTCGCCAGCGATGCTCGCAGCCGCCGGGAGGCGCTTCGCTGGAGATCCTTTCCGTGACCATCGTGACTCATAATCTCGACCACCCTCTGCCAGTACTGGGAAGCTTCGACGCGGTGGTTTCCAGCTTCGCAATTCATCATCTGGTACACGAGAGGAAGCGGGAGCTCTATACAGAGATTTACACCTTACTGAACGCGGGCGGAGTGTTTTGTAATTTGGAGCACGTGGCCTCGGCTACTCCGCTGCTGCATGAAGAGTTCCTAAATGCGCTGGGACTTACGGCGGAAACGGAAGATCCCTCCAACAAGTTGCTCGATCTTCAAATTCAACTGCAGTGGCTGCGGGAGATTGGATTTGTGGATGTGGATTGTCTGTGGAAGTGGAGGGAGTTGGCGCTGATGGTGGGAAGGAAACGGTAAGCCAGTTGCAGGGATCCCCTTCGACAAGCTCAGGGCAGGCTTTCGACTGCGCGTAGTGATTCGCATTCGCGAATCACTGCGCTTCGCTCAGGATGACACAGTTTGACGGCTGACTTTTTCTGCTATCCACTCGCCGGCTTCGCGCGTGCCCAGTGTTCCGCCGATATCGTGCGTGGTTTTCTTTTGCCGCACAGCTTCCAGTACGGCGGCTTCGATCTTTGCGGATTCTTTCGCCAGTCCTAAATGCGCGAGCATCATGGCGGCGGTCAGGATTGCGCCGAAGGGATTCGCCTGATTCTTTCCGGCAATGGGCGGGGCGGAGCCGTGGACGGGCTCGAACATTGACGTTTTGCCGGGATGGATATTTCCGCTGGCAGCCATGCCGAGGCCGCCCTGCAGTCCGGCGGCAAGATCGGTGATGATGTCGCCGAACATGTTATTGGTTACGATTACATCGAAGGGACGCGGGTCGCGCACCATCTGCATGCAGAGCGCGTCGACGTACATATGCTGCGCCGCGATTTGGGGATGCTCGCCGCTTACTTCTTTGAAGACGCGTTGCCAGAGGCCACCGGCATGGGTCATGGCATTTGACTTATCGACCATGAGCACGCGGCCGCGCGGCGAGCCATCGAACTTCGGATGTTGCTCGCAGTACTCAAACGCGTAGCGGATGATGCGCTCGACTCCTTTGCGGGTGTTGATGTCTTCCTGAATCGCGATCTCGTCGGGCGTGTCTTGCTTGAAAACTCCGCCGGCATCGGTGTAAACGCCTTCTGTGTTTTCGCGAATGACGACAAAATCTACGTCCCGGGGCTCGACGCCTTTCAGCGGACAAAGCGCTGCATCGAGCAAGCGCACGGGACGGACGTTGGCGTAGAGGTCCATTTTGAAGCGCATGCCGAGCAGGATTTCCTTGGCATGAATGTTGGTTTTGACGCGGGGATCGCCGAACGCGCCGGCAAAGATGGCGTCGTAATCGCGGGCGAGCATGGCGAAGCCATCGGGAGGAACGGTGGTTCCGTCGCGTAGATAGCGATCGGCGCTCCAGTCGAGTTCGCTCATTTCGACATCGGCCCCGGAGGCGCGAATCACTTTGAGAGCTTGCGGGATTACTTCCTGGCCGATTCCGTCTCCGGCAACGACGGCGATGCGTTTCTTGGCAGGCTTTTGCGGGTCCACGGGTGAGAAGTTAACACAAGCGGAGGAGAATGGGAGCGACGATTTCCGATTGACGATTTCCAATTGCCAAGTGATGTCCTCCGCAGCCCGCCCGATGAATCACGGAGGCTTCGCTATAATCAATATTCCATGGCTAGTACCCCACTCCAGGACGCATTGCGCGCGCAGGCGACGAAGGACGGATCTCCGGTTCGCGAGAGCGACTACCGCGGCGCCACGACGGCGGCGGCGTTCTCGGATGTGCGGGAAGAGTTCACAGCGCTGACGAGCGGATGCGGAGTTTACGACCTGGGATTTCGCGCTCGAATTTCGCTGAAGGGCGGTGACCGTATGCGCTGGATGAATGGTATGGTCACGAATAATATTCGCGATCTCGCCGCGGGGCACGGTGTGTATGCCTTTCTGCTGAATCCGCAGGGACGGATTCTCGGCGATATGAACGTTTACAACCTGGGCGAGACGCTGGAGGTGGAGACGGATCGCAGCCAACTGGAGAAGATTCTGGCGACCTTCGATCACTACATCATTATGGATGATGTGGAAGTGACGAATATCAGCGAGGATTGGACTGCTTTGGGCTTGGCGGGACCGAAATCACGTGCGGTTGTGAAGGCTGCGGGGATTGCGGTTCCGCAACTCCAGCCATTACAGATCCACGTTGCACAGTGCCAATGTGAATGCGAATGTTTCGAGTGCACCGTTGTGCGCGGCGAGGATGAACAGCACGAAAGCTATGAGATCTGGCTGGCGCCGAAAGATGTTCTGAAAACCTGGCACGCGTTGCTGGCTGCCGGTGCGACGCCGGTGGGTAGTGAGGCGCTGGAGCGGTTGCGAATCGCGGACGGCATCCCGCTTTATGGGGTCGATATTCGCGAGCGCGATTTGCCGCAGGAAACCGAACAGGCGCGCGCGCTCAACTTCAACAAGGGTTGCTATGTCGGGCAGGAAATCGTCGAGCGCATCCGGTCGCGGGGAAACGTGCACAGGAAGTTTTCTGGCTTCCTGATTGAAGGTGCGGGAAACGCCGTGGCCGGGGAGAAGATTATGTCTGGAGAAAAGGAAGTGGGTGAGATCACGAGCGTCGGCGTGGTGCAGACGTTGACCGGCGAGCGAACTGCAGCTTTGGGTTACATTCGACGCGAGGTGGGAGTGCCGGGGCGCGAGGTTACGGTCGGTGCGGTAAAAGCGGTCGTGAGTCAATTGCCTTTCCACGGAGTTGTTGCGGGAGTTGCGCGGGAGTCTGTGTTGCAACAGCGGTGAAAAAAGCTTTAGCGCGGAGTTCGCTGAGGTCTCGCGGAGGACGCGGAGAAGGACTTGCTTTAGATTGAATCGGGAATTTTGAATCATTAGACAAGGACATTACGCTATGGCTGAGAAGAGACAGGAATCTGGGTTTACGGTAACGGACCGTCGCTTGTTCACGGAGGACGGAGAATTGCGCCAGGAGATTAGTAAGGAACCAGAAATTCACCAGAACGCGCCACCTGTGGTCAATGCGGCGCAGGCAGTTGCGGGGAGCCAGGAAGGCGGCGGGCCTGAGGTGCCTCCGATGCCGACGGCTGCGGAGCAGAAGGCGCAAGCCGATGCTTACCGGAAATCTTCCGACGCTTTGGATTCGCGGGTGGAACTCAGCGGTCACTCGGCGAAAGAGCTGGAGATGACGTTCGAGCGCTTCATGGCGTCGCTTTATATGACGGCAATGATGCAATTGGGATTGATGCACCAGCAGGGTGAGCAGCCGCGGATGGATATTATTGGCGCGCGCCAGACCATCGATACGCTGGCGCTGCTGGCGGAAAAAACCAAAGGTAACCTGACCTACACGGAAGAAACTTTTCTGCAGAACAGCCTCTACGAAGTGCGAATGGCCTACGTGGAAGTGACCAACGTGTTGTCAAAACCGCCCCAACCCGGAGCCGCCACGGGAACTACCGGACGATGAGGGGAAAGGCCCGCACATGAAGGCGACGCTTACGGTGCTGGGCAGCGGCACCTCCATGGGAGTGCCTACACTGGGGTGCGACTGTGCGGTTTGCCATTCGAGCGACCCTCACGACCGGCGCACCCGGCCTTCCATCATGCTGGAATATGCGGGCAAGGTTGTGCTGATCGACACGACGCCCGACTTTTACGCGCAGGCGATTCGCGAACGGATCTCACGCGTGGACGCGGTTTTCTACACGCATACTCATGCCGACCACATCCTAGGCATCGACGATCTTCGGCCTCTGAGTTATCGACACAAACCGGGGCGGCTGCCGCTGTATGCGCGTCCCGATGCGGCGGCGTTCCTGCGGAGGATGTTCAGCTACATTTTTGATGCGGACTACAAATATGGAGGGCTGCCGCAACTCGAACTGCGTCCGATTGACGGTCCGGTCGATGTGTTCGGGGCGCGTTTTGAGCCGGTGCGGCTGATTCACGGAGAAGTCGAGATTTACGGATTCCGATTTGGCAACGCGGCCTATCTCACGGATCACAGTGAAATTCCTGAGGCGTCATTCCATCAGTTACAGGGACTGGATATTCTTTTTCTGGATGCGCTGCGGCACAAACCTCATCCTACGCATTCGACGGTGGAGAATTCGCTGCGGCTGGTGGAGCGGGTGAAGGCGAAGCGGGCCTTTTTTACGCACATTTGCCACGATCTGGCGCATGAGGCAACCAATGCAACGCTGCCACCGCATGTGCGGCTGGCGTATGACGGAATGAAGCTGGAGTTTGAAATTTAGGAGCAAGCTGCAAATTGGTATGCGGAAATTGTTGATTGCTGAATGTTGATTGTTGATTGAAATGCTCGCGGGTACGATTTTATTCAACAATCAGAAATCAACAATCAGCGATTCAGTTGACTCCGAATAACTCTCAATCCGACTTCCTATGCAGGTGTTTCATAAACTCGACGATATTCCGGCGGAATTTGGGCCGTCGCTGGTGAGCGTGGGTAATTTTGACGGAGTGCACCGGGCACACGCGCACGTGCTGGGTGAGATTGTGCGCGGGGCGCGGCAAGGCGGAGCGAAATCTGTCGCGGTGACTTTCGAGCCGCATCCGGCACGCATATTGCGGCCGGATTCGACGTTGAGACTGCTTACTCCCGTCCCGGAAAAATTGCGGTTGCTCGAAGGAACAGGAGTTGATGCGGTGCTGATGTTGCCGTTTGGGCGCGATCTGTCGCTGATGACGCCGCGACAGTTCGTCGAGCGAATTCTGAAGAAAAAGCTGCATGCCCGCGAAGTGCATGAAGGCTACAACTTTCGCTTCGGGCATAAAGCGGCGGGGGATACGAAACTGCTGGCGCAGCTTGGGCTGGAGATGGGATTCGAAGTGAAAGTTTATCCTGAGCAGAAGCTGCGCGGGGAGCCGGTTTCCAGCAGCCACATTCGAAAGTTGCTGGGCGAGGGACGAGTGAGCCGGGCGCGACATCTTCTGGCGCGTCCGTTTTGCATTTTAGGAACGCCGGGGCGGGGGCGTGGTTACGGCTCGAAGTACACCGTGCCCACCATCAACCTTTCGCGCTATGAAGAACTGGTGCCGAAGGATGGCGTCTATATCACGTGCACGCGCGTCGGGCAGGAAACTTTTGATTCGGTGACGAATGTGGGCAACCGTCCGACGTTTGGCGCGGATTCGTTTGCCATCGAGACGCACCTGCTGAATTTTCATCCGATTGAACTCATACCGGAGAGCGAAGTGGAAATTTGCTTTCTCGAGCGGCTGCGGGATGAGATTAAGTTTCCATCGGTAGAGGCGCTGCGCGAGCAGATCGCGAGGGATGTGAAGAAGGCGAGAAGATATTTTCACCTTCTGACGAAGGTGTGTCGTTGATCACAGACGTTCGGCTGAGTCTGCCAGTGTGAGCCCATGATTTCTCCGCACAGGAGGGAATATGGCAACTCAGCACGCGTCGCTGGAAATGATCGAAGATTTTCTCCTAATGCGGCGCTAATCTCGTGGCAGGTGGTTGGAGAACTTGGAGATTAGCGCCTGGCGGGAAGAACTGGGCAGCGGCAGCAGGAATGTGGGGATAGGGCCCGCAGAGTTACACCGGAGAAAAGAAGAGACCGAGCCCCGTCTATGGCGCGGGCTCTTCAGTCTCCGTGGTCTGTTCCACCCCTAATGCAAGCAGGTTAGCGGAGGATTGTTATGTGATGGTTTCAATCATGTTAAATGTAGATGAAATCGAAATGAGTGTGAGGCTTCGGCCCGCGTGGCATTGAGCATGGGCAACCCGGCGGTTGTGGAAACACCGACAGCAACTTAGGATATGCTTGCGCACGGAGGCTGTAAGCGAAGCTGGCGACGAGCATAAAATCCGGAGGGGCTGACAGCTCGAAGTCCGCCGCAGCGGAGTTCTCCAGTAACGGCAAACTTGCCTGGTGGCCGATTTTTTATATCGCCGCGGCAGCATTCGCAGTTGAGATCCCATTCTTTTTTTTCGGAACTCCTTCGGGACACGATGTGGAGTTCCATCTTTACTCGTGGCTGGAAGTTCTCTCCCAATGGAAACAGGGGATCGGATATCCGCGCTGGGCGGCGCTGGCGCACTTCGGCTATGGGGAGCCACGATTCATCTTTTATCCGCCGGCGTCGTGGGCTTTGGGAGCGGGACTGAGTACTGTTTTTCCGTGGGTTGTGGTTTCAGATGTCTACATTTGGGTGGTGCTGGTGGCGGCGGGCGCGTCTATGTTTTTGTTGGCGCGGCGATGGCTGGACCGGCGCGACGCAACTTTCGCGGCCGTACTGTATGCGGTGAATCCTTATCATCTGGTGATTGTGTATTGGCGGAGTGCATTCGCCGAACTGCTGGCGGCGTGCCTGCTGCCTCTGCTGCTGTTGCTGTTGTTGCGGGCGGAAGAAGGGCGCCCGCGGGGGAGGATTTTGCTGGCGCTGTTGCTGGCGGCTTCGTGGATGGTAAATGCTCCAGCGGCGGTGATGATCCATTATTCGATGGCGTTGCTGGTTTTGGTCATCGCGTGGCAGAGGAGATCGGCACGCATTCTGCTGACGAGTGCGACTGCGGTTGTTTTGGGTGGAGCGCTGGCCGCGTTTTATTTGTTTCCCGCGGTCTATGAGCAGAAGTGGGTGGACATTGCGCAGGCGGTTTCAGCAGGATCGCGTCCGCTGGATAATTTTTTGTTCGTCCATACAACGGATGCGGACCATGATGCCTTCAATCGCGTGATTTCGTGGGTGGTGGTGGCAGAGATTGTTTTGACGATGGCGGCAGCGTGGGCGGCGCGAGGATGGCACAGGCGCAATCGTGAACTTAGTCGTGAACTCTGGTATGCGCTGGCGATTTGGGGCGCGGCTTGTGCCGTTCTCATGCTCCCGATCACGAATCTGTTTTGGAACATCCTTCCTAAGCTACGCTTCATGCAGTTTCCCTGGCGCTGGACGCTGTGTCTGGGGGTTCCCTTTACGTTGTTCATTGCGCTGGGAGTGCGTAGATGGCCGACACGCGTGGGTTTGTATCTGGCGATGCTGTGCGTGATCATTTTTGCGTGGCATCACTTTCAGGCTCCGTGGTGGGACACTAGCGCCGATTTGCGGGAGATGCAGGACAACGTGGCCACGGGTGTGGGATACGAAGGAACCGATGAATACACACCGGTGGGAGCCGATCCTTCTGCTGTGAACAAGGATGCCCGCCGCGTGACCGTGGATGGGCCGGCTCGCGGTGCGATTCGAATTTTAGAGTGGGGCGCGGATCGGAAACAATTCACGGCAGATATGTCGGCGTCCGACAATCTCGCGCTGCATCTATTTAATTATCCGGCGTGGCGTGTGGAAGTGAATGAACGAATAGTGCAGGCGGGAACGCGCGAAGGCACGGGACAGATGCTGGTTCCGGTAGAAGCAGGCGCGAACCGGATACAGATTATTTTTGTGCGTACCTGGGACCGCACTCTGGGTGCATGGATTTCGATGGTCGCGGTTGTTTTTGTGCTGGTGTCGCTGAGGGGATTTCTAGCCCCGACTGTGGGCGAGGGACGTTACCGCGACAGCCGCCGGAATGGCGGTGCGACCACTGCGACGACACGATGCGAAAGATTCTGATTGCGACTTCAAATTCCGGCAAGCTGCGCGATTTTGCCGGAGCAGCACTGCGGCATGGAGTCGAGATTGCGGGCATTCCTGACTTCGCTTCCCTGCCCAACGTGGTTGAGGATGGGTTGACGTTCGAAGCGAATGCGCGGAAAAAGGCCGAGGGATATAGCCGTTACGTACCGGGAGAGATTGTGGTTGCGGACGACTCGGGGTTGGAGGTCGACGCGCTGCATGGCGCTCCTGGGGTGCACTCTGCGCGGTATGCCGCCCCTGATTTGCAAAATAAGGAACCGCATGAGGCGGATGCGAATACCGACGATGATGCCAATAATGCGCGTGTGCTGCGCGAGCTGAAGAATGTTCCGCGCGAAAAACGAACGGGAAGGTTTGTCTGCCTACTGGCGGCGGCGCGTGATGGTGAGACGCTGGCGACGTTTCGGGGGACGGCTGAGGGAATTATTCTCGAGGCGCCGCGGGGTGGGAATGGGTTTGGCTACGATCCGCTGTTTTATTTCCCGCTGATTGGGAAAACATTCGCGGAATTGACGGCGGAAGAGAAATCCAGGTTCAGCCATCGGGGGACCGCGTTCCGGGAGTTGCTGAAATGGTGCGACGATTACCAGTAGAAACACTCGGCGGCGTGGGTTACCTTATTAACGACAAAAATCAATGAACCACTAAGGACACCAAGTATCACAAAGGAAATGCTCGAACTTTGCTATTCACGTCAGGGTCTTCTTGACTTCACTTCTCTTTCAGCCGGATAATGAAAAGTTATTTTGTCATCTTCAAGCGCACAAGCAGACATACAAGCCAGCAACAAAAGAAATCATAAGGAGCGATTTGTGGCGTCAGCAGCCAGTTCGACTGCTCCCGGAGTGAAGCGGGGCGCGAGGCAGGGAGTGGCGCCGTTGCGCGCGGGACAGGGTACTTCGTTTTTTTGGCGGCGATTGCATTCGCTTACGGGTATCGTTCCGGTGGGCGCGTTTTTATTCGAGCACGTTCTGATTTCCAATTCCACAGCGATTACCGGGCCTGACGCTTATGCGCGGCAGGTCAGTTTTCTGGCGAATCTTCCACTGGTATTTTTCCTCGAGCTCTTCGGGATATGGATTCCGATTGCATTCCACGCGCTCTACGGGTTTTACATCTGGTACCGGGGCGATGGGAACGCGGTGGAATATCCCTGGACCGGAAACTGGATGTACACACTACAGCGCTGGACGGGCGGGATCGTCTTCTTCTATATCGTGTGGCACACGTGGACGATGCGTTTCAGCGGCATCGATCTGCACGAGTACCCCAATGCTTCCTTCGGCAAGGTTCAGGCGGAGTTGATGCACCCGGAGCTGCTGGCTTTTTATGTGGTTGGACTGATTGCGGCGTGCTGGCACTTTGCGTATGGCGTCTGGTTATTTTGCGCGAAGTGGGGGATTACTTCGGGCGAGAAGGCGCGGCAGAGATTTCTGGCGGTATGCATGGGGCTTTTTGTGGTGATGAGCTTGGTTGGGCTGGCGAGTTTGTATACCTTTCGGGAGCGCTTCCCGCAGCCCGCTGCGGAGCCGGGCACGCCTGCAATGCGAGCCCAGCCCGCGGCTGACCACGCGACGGCCGCTTACGGAAAGCCGGTGAAGTGACGATGGCAGCTCCGAAAATTATTGTGATTGGCGGCGGGCTTGCCGGACTTTCGGCGGTGATCAAGATTGCCGAGATGGGCGCGAATGTCGATTTGTTTTCGATTGTGCCGGTAAAGCGTTCGCACTCGGTGTGCGCGCAGGGCGGCATCAACGCGGCGAAGAATCTGAAGGGTGAGGGCGATTCCACCTGGCAGCATTTCGATGACACGGTTTATGGCGGCGATTTTCTGGCGAACCAGCCGCCGGTGAAGGATATGTGCGAGGCGGCGCCGGGCATTATCGATCTGCTCGACCGCATGGGCGTTCCGTTTAATCGCACTCCGGAGGGTTTGCTGGATTTTCGACGCTTCGGTGGGACTTTGTATAACCGCACGGCATTCGCCGGAGCTACCACCGGGCAGCAACTTCTTTATGCGCTGGACGAGCAGGTGCGACGGTATGAATCCGAAGGAAAAGTAAAGAAGTACGAGCACTGGGAATTTCTATCGGCGGTGCTGGATGGTAACCGCGTGTGCCGCGGGATTTGCGCGATGGATCTGCGCAGCATGGAAGTTAGAACGTTTCCGGCCGATGCCATCATCATCGCGACGGGCGGCAATGGGGCCATCTTCGGGAAGTCGACGAATTCGGTGGTGTGCACCGGATCAGCGCAGTCGGCGTTGTATCAGCAAGGTTGTTATTACGCCAACGGCGAATTCATTCAGGTGCATCCTACCTGCATCCCTGGCGAAGACAAGCTGCGGCTTATGTCAGAATCTGCGCGCGGCGAAGGCGGACGAGTCTGGGTTCCGAGAACGGCCGGGGATAAGCGGGATCCGAAATCGATTCCGGAGAAAGAGCGCTGGTACTTCCTGGAAGAGTGGTATCCGAAGTACGGCAACCTGGTGCCGCGCGACATCGCTACCCGCGCCATCTTCAAGGTCGTGTTCGAGCACAACCTTGGCATCGATGGCAAGCCGATGGTTTATCTCGACCTGACACATATTGACCGGAAGATTCTCGACCGCAAGCTGGAAGGGATTCTGGAAATCTACGAGAAGTTTGTGGGCGACGATCCGCGCGATACGCCCATGAAGATTTTTCCCGGGATGCATTACACCATGGGTGGGCTGTGGGTGGACTTCAACCAGGCGACCAATATTCTCGGCATCTATGCCGCGGGTGAGTGCGAGTACCAGTATCACGGGGCGAACCGGCTGGGCGCGAACTCGCTGGTGTCGTGTATTTACGGCGGAGGGATCGCGGGGCCGAATGCGGTGAAGTATGCGCGGGGACTGCAAGCGCTGCCCGACGGCAACGGGGTTTTCGAGGCGGAGAAGAAGAAGCAGGAAGACAGCAATTCCCTACTCATGAATAATTCGGGGACGGAGAATCCGTTTAAGCTCTGGCGCGAGCTGGGCGAGTTGATGACGAAGGATTGTACGGTTATCCGTTACAACAAAAATCTTGTAGAGACAGATGCCAAGCTGGTGGAGTTTCTGGAACGATTCCGAAAAGTAAATTTGAGCGACCGCACGCAGTGGGCGAATACCAGCGTGGTATTTACTCGGCAGCTTTATAACATGCTGCAGTTGGCGAGGGTGATTGCTCAGGGCGCAAAGCTTCGGGATGAATCGCGGGGAGCACATTACAAGCCGGATTTTCCGGATCGCGACGACAAGAATTTTCTGAAGACGACGAAAGCATATTTTGCGCCGGATGCGGATGAGCCGAAGTTTGAGTTCGAGCCGGTGGATACGTCGCTGATTCCGCCGCGGGCGAGGAAGTATTAAAGAATCGGGAAGGGCACGAGTTCTACTCGTGCCGATCAGGCGCTCTTTGAAATTTCGGCTTTAGCCGCTGAGGGCCACGGGTCTAGTTTGAATCCCGGGAATGCCGAGCAATATCGGTATTCGGAAGGATCATAGACAATCCCCCGCCTAACGGGATTTTGGTGAATGTAGTTAACGTGATTCATGAAGTCTCGGTCATCGCGAATTCGATGATCGGTGAATCCGCGTTGCCAGATTTCTCGTTTTCGGCCGAGGGTTGAACCGAGGGCATGCGAGTATCCGCCTTTGATGAGTTGGATCGCGTGTTCGAGCGTCACATCGTGGGCGGGAGTCAGTAAGAGGTGGACATGCTCAGGCATAACGACGAAGGCGTGCAGTTGATAGCGGCCTCCGCGGCGATATCGGTAGAGAGTTTGCAGGAAGAGGCGCGCATAGTTTTCGACGACGAACATCCTTCGACGCTGCCAGGTCGAAAAAGTCACGAAGTAGGTTCCGGGTGGGGATATGAGCCGTCCAGGCTTCAAGAGCGAACCTCAGCGGCTAAAGCCGCGATCTTTAGGCTAAATCGGCACGAGTGGAACTCGTGCCCTTCCCAGTAGAATTTATTTACGAGAGTTCAAAATTGGGAAAGTTAACATCGAGTCGGTGGTTCTGTCGATTGAGTGGCATGGTGCTCTTGGTCTCTTGTTCAATGGTGGCGCTGGCTCAGCCTCGACCCTGTACGCAGCAAGAGTCACGGCGGGCCGATGAGGCCGTCGATACTCTGAATTCGTGGGACCGCATTCACGACTGGTATAAAAAATACCGGCAATGCGATGACGGCGGACCGGCTGAGGGAGTAAGCGAAGCAGTTGCGCGAAATCTCGCAGATCGTTGGCGGACGCTGCCCCGCTTGGGCGAATTGGCTCAGGACGCCGGATTCCGCGACTTTGTCCTAAAGCATATTGATGAGACGCTGAGTGGCGATGACTTAGGGAGAATCAGTACGAACGCCACGAAACGGTGTCCCGCGAATTTGCGCTCGCTATGTCACGAGCTAGAGCTCAGGACAGAAGCGGCAGCGGCAGCAAACGAATGAAGTGACCGTTGTTGCGCAGGGGACGACGAGAGTGTAATTGGCGAAGGTAAAGGCTAACTGACTCATGGCAGATAAATCCGTCATCATAAAAATCAAGCGGCAAAACAATCCTTCTTCCAAGTCGTACTGGGAGGAGTTTGAACTGGCGTGGCATCCGGGGATGAATGTGATTTCCTCGCTGATGGAGATCGCGGCTAATCCCGTCACGCGCGACGGCAAGCCGACCACGCCCATCACTTACGACTCGAATTGTCTGGAGGAAGTTTGTGGCTCCTGCGCCATGCTGATCAATGGACGGGCGCGTATGGCTTGCTCGGCTCTGATTGATAACCTCGAGCAGCCGGTGAAGCTGGAGCCGTTTTCCAAGTTCCCTATCGTCCGCGATCTGGCTACGGATCGCAGCGTCATTTTCGAGAATCTGAAGATTGTGAAGGCTTGGGTTCCGATCGATGGAACTTATAGCCTGGGGCCGGGTCCGCGGGTTAGTCCGGAGGAGCAAGAGCAGGCTTATCCTCTTTCGCGATGCATCTCATGCACGTGCTGCATGGAGGCGTGCCCGCAGTTTAACGAGGAGACTGGATTCGTCGGCGCGGCGACGATTGCGCAGGTGCGGTTATTTAATATGCATCCGACCGGGCGCGAGCTTAAGCGCGAGCGGCTGGCGGCGCTGATGGGCGATGGCGGCATTCAGGAATGCGGTTACGCGCAGAACTGCGTGGAGGTTTGCCCCAAAGATATTCCTCTGACCAAGGCTATTTCCAAAGTGGGTGGAGAGGTAATGAAGCAGGCTCTGGGCGACCTTTTCCGGAGCTGAACCGGAAATTTCTCGTAAATCAAAACAGTAGGAAAACCCCATCTGCGGGGTTCTGCGCGATTTTCCGCTTTGCTAGCGCCGATTTTTGTCACTCGTCCAACAACAGAGCTGCCCTACCCTAGTATCTAATGAGCGCTAACTGGTTGCTGGGTTAGCACATGAGTGAGCCGTAATTCTGCGATCGCGGATGGAGTTTGGCGTGCTCTATTTCCAGTGCATCCGTTGCAGGGCCGGCACGGTAACCATGAGGTAACCAGCGGTTGGAAATGGCCCCAGATAACGCTGGTAACGGCTGTTCTTCAAGGATTGGTTGGACGGCTTGACAGCATGGCTTAGAATTGCCGGACAGTTGCGGGGTTGAGCACTGTGGCCGGCTACGGAGAATTTCTGAAATCACAATTGCAGCGCCGCTTGATGTTGTTGTTACTTCTGGCCTCGGTTGGCAGCCCGATGTTTGCGGCTACGACCACCGCAAGTATGCATAAACGGGTCCACCACTTCCGGCGTCCGCGGCTGCATTGGACGCGGTGGAATCCGATGTTTCGTGCGTCGCATGAATCTCTTCTGATACAGAACGCGGAAATTGACCGGCTGGAATTGCCACGCATTCAGGATGACGATGAACTCGAAGCGCTGAAGGCCAGTGGCGCGTTGCAGCCGATTATCGCCGGTGAGTCGTTGCGCTTCGATCCCCGGCTGGATCCCTCGCGGCGGTATTGCCGTCCGTGGACGCGGGATTTTGTGCAGGATATTTCGCAGGCCTACTATCATCGCTTTCATGAGCAGATTCAGGTGAACTCAGCGGTGCGTACAGTAAAAGTGCAGAAAAAACTGCGCCGCCACAATCGCAACGCGGCTCCGTTCGAAGGCGATACGGCATCATCCCATCTGGCGGGATTGACCGTGGATCTGCAGCGGCGTGGGATGAGCCAGGAGCAGATTCATTGGATGGAGCATTATCTCTTCTACATGAAAGCTTTGGGTCTGGTGGAACCGGAAGAAGAGCGGCACCAGTGGGTGTTCCACATTATGGTTTCCGGGCGCTACGCGGATTGGCGCGAGTCGCAGGATATTGTTCCGATGGAGCATCCAGAACCCGCGACCGTAACCGCCGACGTCGCGGCATCGAACTAACTCATCCAGCGGTATATTGTGCTTCGCCGTTGCCGAACGACCAATTCTCCCACGCAACTTCAACCAAGTTGATCATCAGATCTTGCGGACGCAGGCCCGGGTTTTTCGCGAGAATCTCCGCCATGCGTTGAAACAGTTTCTTTTTCTGCGCCAGTTTGCGGCCGGTGGAGAGCGTGATCTGGACGAAGACAACGTCGTTGGTGCGCTGTATCCCCAGGTATGAGGGATCGTAGATCAGGCCCCCGGCCGGGTGTTCGGTGATCACCTGGAATCGATCCTGCTCAGGAACGGAGGCACCTTCCATGAGAAGGCCGGTCGGAGTCAAGTGGGTTCTTTTGCGTTTCTGTTGGGCAAGGTTTTTTCTCCTGCCGAGTCGCCACTGTCGCCATCCTTCCATCCGCACTCTTAAGAGCGATTTTTTCGCTCGGTGCAAGTTGGGCGTTCTCGTTTCAGCCGGCGCTGCCACCTGATTATCGACCTGCGCTTCTTTTCAAAGAGAAGTTTGGGCCAGGCGATTAACGCAGTCGCCGGAACTCGGCTTTGGGCTTTTGCTTTTCCCCTTCTAAGAATGTTTTTGCCTTAAGCTACCGCCGGCAGCGCCACTCGGCCGCTGTTGTGCAGCGGTTCGTAAACTTCTCCACTGATCCACAAGTGATGCAGCAACACCGCCAGCTTTCTCGCTGTGGCCACAATCGCTCGCTTCTTTCCGCTCTTTCCTCCACGCTCGGCCAGCTTTAGGCCCCAGCGTCGCAGATCACAATCCACCCCGAACGGTCCCAGAATGTGCTGCGCTCCTTGCACCAGCAGGGTTCGCAAATAGGGGTCGCCTTCCTTGCTGATGTGCATCTGCGGCTGGCTCTGCCCCGAGTTCCGTCTTCCAGGCTGCAGTCCCAGGTAACAACCCACGTCCCGGCTCTTGCGGAAGCGATGCGGATCTTCCAGCGTCAACACGAAGGCCAGCGCGATCAGCGTCCCTACCCCCTTCACCTGCTTTAGCAGCGCCACCTGCGGATAACTTGCCTCGGCCAGACTCTCGATCTGTTCGTTGTATTCGGCAATGCGTTCGCTAAGGGATGCCAGCGCCGCCAGCAACGGCTCCAGCGCTGCTCGCAGTTCCGGGCTCAGCCCCTGGGCTTTTTCCGGATTCATGTTCCGCACATTACATCCCCGCAACCGTTCGCCGTAGCTCTTGGCCAGTCCGCGCGCCGTGTTCACCAGCGCCGTTCGCGCTCGCACCAAACCAGCTCGTGCCCGGATCGCGGACAGATCGGCCTGCGCCTTCGCGCTGCGATGTTTCACCGGACAAAGCAACTGCGGATCGATCCTCGCCAATCGCGCCAGCATCTGCGCATCCAGCCGATCGTCTTTCTTTCTGCTCTCTCCGATCAAACGCACGTTGCGCGCATGCGCCACGATCACCTCGTGCCCCAGTTCACCGAGCACTCGGCTCACCCATGGCGAGTGCATCCCCGTCTCCAGCGCGATGCGGCATCGCGGCATAGCGCCGAACACCTCGCCCATGGCTTTCGGAGTCGTGCTGAGTTTCTGCTCCAGGACAATCTCACCCGCTTCGTTCAACACGCAGTACCAGCTCGACCGATCGCCCAGATCCAATCCCATGGTCAGCTTCTGCTGAGAAAAATTCCTGCTCTGCCTCGCCGCTGTAGTGCTAACCTTTTTCATTGCCGGTCTCCTTTATCTCTTGCGCTTTGAGCGCGTCGATAACTTGGGAGCGTACAGCATCCCGTCGGAGACCGGCCTTCTCATCCCATCTTCCACCATCGCGCGGTGGACGCCATCCGCCAGAGCTTTCTTGTATTGTTCCGACTTCCCTTCGCGCAATGAAATTCTTACCAGCGGCATTGCTGCCTCCTGTGATCGAAACTGCAGAGTTGTTTTCCGAATGGATGATATCCCGGCTTGGGGGGATTCACGAAAGCAAGGGGCTCTGCGGGGATCGTGCTTTAATGATGCGATGATCGTGATGATGGCGGGACTGCCAGGTACGGGTAAAACTACGCTGGCGCGGGAAGTGGCGAGGCGAACCCTGGGCCGCGTCTTGAGCAAAGATGAAGTACGCCATGCGCTGTTTCTGGCGAAAGAAATTGAATACTCCTCGCGGCAGGATGACTTCTGTTTGCAGGTCATGCTGGAAACTGCTGGCTTTCTAATCCAACAAGATCGAGAGCGCATCATTTTTCTTGATGGACGGCCATTTTCGCGGCGTTACCAGATCGACAATGTGGTGAAGGCCGCCGAGTTGCTCCATCAGAAATGGCGAATTCTGGAATGCGTGTGTGCGGAGGAAGTGGTGAAGCAGCGCCTCGAAGAGAAGGGCCAGGAGCATCCGGCGGCGAATCGAGACTTTCAACTTTATCTGGAAGTACGATCGAGATTTGAAGCCATTACTCGGCCGAGAACTGTGATTGATACCGAGCGTCCGATCGAAGCATGCGTGCAGCAGGCGCTCGCGGCGATTCGCTGAAAGGCTTTGCTGAGCGGAGCTTTCCTATACAATCGTGCTCGCGTTCAATCGAGCTTCTGCAATCCAAATTTATGACTCGTTTCAGCGTTGTTTTATTTTTATGCATGGCCCTCGCCACATTTTCGCGGGGGCAAGCTGCAAGTTCCTCAAACCCATCCGGACCGTCGGTCAGCGCACAGGCGCTGGCGATCCAAAGATCAGCCATTGTGGTCGATACTCATGCGGATACGCCACAGCGGTTTCTCGACGAGGGCTACGACATCGGTTCAACCGATCCGAACGATGCCGGCCATCTGAGCCTGGACAAAGCGCGGCGCGGCAATTTGGGAGCGGAATTTTTTTCCATCTGGGTGGATCCGGAAACCAATCAGGGACGCTTCGCGCGGCACACGTTCGATCTGATCGATTCGGTTTACCAGCAAGCGGCGCGACATCCGGACCGCATGATGATGGCGTTTTCAGTGGCTGACATTGAGCGCGCGCATCGCGAGCACAAGCTGGCGGCGCTGATGGGAATCGAGGGCGGACATTCGATAGAGAACGACATGCACTTGTTGCGCGATTATTACCGGCTGGGCGTGCGCTACATGACGCTCTCGTGGTCGAACACGAATGAGTGGGCCGATTCTTCTGGCGACATTGACGATCCTAAAGTTCAGCATCACAACGGGCTCACGGATTTCGGCAAGCAGGTGGTGCTGGAGATGAACCGTCTGGGGATGATGGTCGATATCTCGCATGTGGCCGATAAAACTTTCTGGGACGCTATTGCAGCGACGAAGGCTCCGGTGATTGCTTCGCACTCTTCGGCGCGGGCGCTGGTGGATGCGCCGCGGAATATGACGGACGACATGCTGCGCGCTGTGGCAAAGAATGGCGGCGTGGTGCAGGTGAATTTTTTCTCGGGCTTCGACGATGAAACTTTCCGCAAGGCCGAGCAGGCTCAAGCCAAGGATCAAGCGGCGGCGATTCAGAAATATGTCGACTCACTGAAGGCGCAGGGCAAGCCGATTAACTACATTGAGGTTGACCGCATCGAGCGGCAGTGGATGGCGAAGATTCCGCGTCCGCCGTTCAGCGTGTTGATCGACCATATCGATCACATTGCCAAAGTTGCGGGAGTGGATCATGTGGGTCTGGGTTCGGACTTTGACGGTGTAAGTGGGGCTACACCGCTAGGAATGGATTCTGCGGCGGACTTGCCGAAGATTACGCGAGGATTACTCGATCGCGGATATAGCGCGGATGATATTAAGAAAATTCTCGGCGGGAATTTGTTGCGCGTGTTTGGGCGAGTAGAGCAGGTGAGCAGTGAGATGCAGGCGCAGCAGCGTTAGTGATGACACGGCAGAGGATCAGTTCGGGAACGTCTTCCTGTGGCGTCATTCTGCGAAACCGCTTTTCAGGCGCAGCGAAGAGCCTGCCCTGAGCGAAGCCGAAGGGATCTCCGTGCAAGACTTTTTCGAGGGAGATCCCTCACGCGGCTGAAGTGCGCCGCGTTTCGGGACGACGCATCTCTACAAAACAGAGTCTCACTGGGCCACCACCCGGCGCTGGTCGCTTCTCCTACGCTAGTTCCCTGTCGTACAATGCAACGTTGCTTTAACATTTCGCGATCTGAATATGCGAGGAGCGATCATGCGTAATGTTTTTCTTGCCGGCGCTCTGCTTTTTGTGGGCGCTCTGGCGTGGGCTCAGGCGAGTTCTCAGGGCACGGCGGCCGCTAAACCGCCGATACACCATGCGGCAACCGGCGAACCGACGGCGATCATCGTAACCAGTGTGGGGAACATGACTTGTACACTGCTTCCTGACAAGGCGCCGATTGGAGTGCAGAATTTTATTGGGCTCGCCACGGGGACGAAGGACTGGAAAAATCCGGTCAGCGGAGCTACGAAGCATGGAGTGCCGC
Source organism: uncultured Acidobacteriaceae bacterium (assembly GCA_963724815.1). GTDB lineage: Bacteria > Acidobacteriota > Terriglobia > Terriglobales > Acidobacteriaceae > Sulfotelmatobacter. Next base: position 60,833 of record CAVRWS010000069.1, on the reverse strand, counting down.
TCTACGATGGCACGATTTTTCATCGGGTGATTCCCGGGTTCATGATTCAGGGAGGAGATCCGAAAGGCGACGGGTCGGGGGATCCGGGGTATAAGTTCAAGAACGAAGTTTCCTCTGATCTGACGTTCGATAAACCGGGAAGACTTGCTTATGCGAACGCCGGGCCGGATACGAATGGTTCGCAATTTTTTATTACTGAAGTGGCGACGCCGCACCTGAACGGGAACTATACGATCTTCGGGCAGTGCGATGATGCGACAGTTGCGCTGGTGAAAGAAATCGCGCACATGGCGACTGATCCAAACAATGACCGGCCGTTTCGTCCAGTGAAGATTATTCACATTAAGATTGTGCGGGCTGGGGCGGCAGCGAAGGCTGTGACTCCGGCGAAAAAGCCCGCGGCGGCGGCAACCAAGCCGGAGTGAGGACACTCATTACTTCTTTATTCATGCAGTTGCTGAACTGGACAGGCTGGACAGCCCCTTCGGCTGCGCCCAGGGCAGGCTTGGGGAGCTGTCGCTACATAAAGCAAGAACAACACTGAAAGGAATTCATGACTCGCCAACCGGGACTTTACGCAACGCTTGAAACCAGCGAAGGAAATGTCGTATGCCGGCTCTTTGAAAAAGAAACGCCGAAAACTGTAGCCAATTTTGTGGAGCTTGCCGAAGGTAAAAGGGAGTGGACGCATCCTTCGACGCGCAAGAAATCCTCGGATCGCCTTTATGACGGTACGATTTTTCATCGGGTAATTCCGGATTTCATGATTCAAGGCGGCGATCCGCAAGGCAGTGGCATGGGCGGTCCGGGCTATCAGTTTGAGGACGAGACCAAAGGCTCGCCACATAAGCTCGACAGGCCGGGGATTCTGGCGATGGCGAATTCCGGACCGAACACGAATGGATCGCAATTTTTTATTACGGTTGCGCCCACGACCTGGCTGACCGGTAAGCACACGGTTTTTGGCGAGGTGGTGGAGGGCCAGGATATCGTGAAGAAGATTTCCGAAGTTCCGCGCGGACGGCAGGACAAGCCGAACAAGGATGTGGTGCTGAAGAAAGTGACGATCGACAAAGTGTGATCGGTTGCTCCTTCGATCGTGGCTCAAGTCAACAACTTTGACCACAAAGGACACAAAGTTACACGAAGGAAACCTGCCGATGAAGGGCTTCGTGATACTTTGTGTCCTTCGTGTTCCGTTGATATTTCGCCCTTCAGTCAGTTCATTGACTTGCCCAACACCAGCACGTAGCATTCTTCTCGAATGATTGGGCAAACTATTTCCCACTACCGACTGGTTGAAAAGCTGGGCGGCGGTGGAATGGGCGTGGTGTATAAGGCAGAAGACCTGAAGCTGCGGCGGTTTGTGGCGCTGAAATTTCTGCCGGACGAAGTTGCTAAAGATCCGCAATCGCTGGCCCGCTTTCAACGCGAGGCGCAGGCGGCATCCGCGTTAAATCATCCCAATATCTGCACCATCTACGAGATTGACGAGCACGACGGCCAGGCATTCATTGCGATGGAGTTTCTGGATGGTCTGACCCTGAAACATGCGATCGGCTCACGTCCGATGGAGAATGACACTCTACTGCGCCTCGCGATTGAGGTTGCAGATGCACTGGACGCAGCCCACGCGGAAGGCATTGTGCATCGCGACATTAAGCCGGCAAATGTTTTTGTAACCAAACGCGGACACGCCAAGATTCTGGACTTTGGTCTGGCGAAGGTTGGTGCGGGGCGCGGCGGGGCGAAAGGCCTGAGTGACAATGCGCAGACTTTGGATGAGGCACACCTGACCAGCCCGGGAACGATGTTGGGGACGGTTGCCTATATGTCGCCGGAACAGGTGCGCGGGCGCGAACTGGATGCCCGCAGCGATCTGTTTTCATTTGGCGCCGTGCTGTATGAGATGGCGACGGGCGACGTTCCTTTTCACGGGGAAAGTTCGGCGGTGATTTGCGAAGCCATCATGAATCGCGCGCCCGTGCCCGCGGTGCGGCTGAATCATGATGTTCCTGCGCGGCTGGAAGAGATCATCAACAAGGCGCTGGAGAAAGATGCGGGACTGCGTTACCAGCACGCATCTGAGATGCGCAGCGACTTGCAACGACTAAAGCGGGATACGGATTCGGGGCGAAGCCAGTTGCCGATGGATGCGGGAAGCGTGGCCGGTGCCGCGGCAGCCGCGGCAAGTTCTGGACAGCGCAGCGCGGTGGCACAGAGCAGCGCAGCGACGATTGCAACGCCCAAGCTTCCTTATGGAAAAATTGGGTTGGCCGCAGGAGCAGTCGCGGTGATCGTGTTGGCTTTCACTTTGTGGCAAATGCGGCATCAGACGGCGCCTGCCGCGGGATCCGCCGCGCCGCGAACTCTGGCTGTGCTTCCCTTGCAAAATTTGGGAGCGGACAAAGATCTTGATTTTCTCCGGCTAGGGCTGGCGGATGAAATTGCGACGTCGCTGAGTTATGTGCGTGATCTGACGATCCGTCCGTTTGCGACGACGCAGAAGTATGATTCGCCGACGGTCGATTTGCAGGAGGCCGGCCATGCCATGCACGTGACGGATGTGGTCACCGGACACTTTCTGAAGGAGGGTTCGCAGCTGCAGATCACTCTCGAAGCGATTGACATTGCGGACAATCGAACGATCTGGCGCGACACGATGACTGTAGCCGCGCCCGATATGATTGCGATGCGCGGACAGATTACGGCGAAGGTGCGTCAGGGATTGGTGCCGGCACTGGGGGTGGGAACGGATTCAGAGGACGCCGCGACGCGTCCGAAGAATGAAGAGGCTTACGATTTATATTTGCGCAGCATTGCGATACCGCATGATCCGGCTCCTAACAAGGATGCGATCGCGATGCTGGAGCGTGCCGTGGGGCTTGACCCCAACTATGCGCCCGCCTGGGACGCTCTCGGAGTCCGCTACCACTACGATTCCGCTTATGGCAATGGTGGGGATGCGGCCTTCCAGCGCGGGGTCGCCGCGTTCTCCAGAGCCTTGTCTCTCGATCCCGACTACATTGATCCGGCGGCTGAAATGATGCTTGGTGAGGTGGAACGCGGGGAGGTAATCAAGGCTTATGAAAGCGGGAAAGCCTTGCTGGCGCGGCATCCGGAGAACGCGTATGCCCACTTCGCTCTCTCTTACGTGCTTCGCTACGGCGGCGCCGTCGAGGAATCCGCCCACGAGTGCGACACCGCACTGTCCCTGGATCCGGGAAATTATCGCTTTCGCTCCTGCTCTTTCACATTCGATCAGCTGGGCAACTACGCGCGCGCCATACAATTCCTGCAACTCGATGCCGGGACCGAGTGGTCCTCCAGCAACATGATGCGGGAGTACATTCGCGGTGGGCAATTGGCGAAGGCCAAGGAAATAGCGCAAAACTTTCACGACCTGCCCTGGGCGCGGTTGATGATTGCCTGCACGAATAACCCATCGTCAGAGGACAGCGTTCAGCAGTCGCGCGTCGCAGCGGCCGCGCTCATGGCCGACCCCGATCCTGAGGTGCGTTACGTGGCTGCCCAGGACATTCTCTTCTGCGCTCAGAAGGAGCTGGCGATGAATATGCTGAAGAGTTCGGTCGCCAATCACTTTTGCGCTTACGCGGGCCTGCAGAATGATTCGTCATGGGCGAAGCTGCGAGGGACGCCAGAGTTTGCGGAGCTGGTCTCTGAGGCGAAGAAGTGCCGGGATGATTTTTTAGCAAAGAGATCACAGTAGTTGCAAAAGGCTCAAAGCCGAATAAATCTAGGGGCATTTCTGCGGCGTGCTGGCTCCTTCCCTCTCGGGCGGGCTTATACTTAAACTAAGAAAATAGGCGTCCGCCACCGTCCAATCCAGGAAAGCTGAAAACTTAAATCTATGAAAGTCATCAGGCGGAAATTCTGCTGTCCAAAATTCTCGTGGGCGGTTTTTGCAGCGATTACTTGCTTCGCAATATTCATTGCCGTCTCTAATGCACGCGCGCAAAGCCTGCCGCGACCAGCGCATGTAGTGGTCGTGATGGAAGAGAATCACGCCTACTCACAGATTATCGGATCGTCGGATGCTCCTTACATCAACACGCTGGCGAGCGAAGGAGCTTTGTTCACGGAGTCTTACGCCATCACGCATCCGAGCCAGCCGAACTATCTGGCATTGTTTTCTGGCTCGACGCAGGGCGTCACGAGCGATTCGTGCCCGCACGAATTCTCGGCGGCGAATTTAGGAAGTGACCTGATTGCGGCTGGCAAGTCGTTTACTGGATTTTCCGAGGGACTGCCGTCTGTGGGATCGGAGGTTTGCGACTCGGGCGAATATGCGCGCAAGCATTCTCCGTGGACGGATTTTTCCGACGTTCCATCGAAAGACAATCAGCCTTTCAGCAAATTTCCTGGCGACTTTGCCGATCTGCCTACGATCTCCTGGGTGATTCCCGATCTTGAGGATGACATGCATGATGGGACGATTCAGCAGGGGGACAGCTGGCTACAGGCTCACTTGCAGGAGTATGTGACCTGGGCGAAGAAGAATAATAGTCTGCTGATCGTTACTTGGGATGAGGACGATGACACGACCGTCAATAAGATCCCGACCATCTTTGTGGGGCCGATGGTCAAGCCGGGAAAATACGGCGTGAAGATCACCCACTACAATGTGTTGCGAACTTTGGAAGCGATGTACGGGTTGCCCTATGTTGGGCATAGTGCGTCGGTGACGACGATTACGGGGGTGTGGCAGTAAGAGAGGGAGTTAGGGTGCAGAGTGCCCGGGTTCAGCGATTCGGCAGAACGTGAATCCCTGGCAGGTGGAGAAGGTGCTCGTCTGCGGTTACGAGTGTGAGGTCAAAGACTTTTGCAGTCGCTGCAAGGAGATGGTCGGCGGGATCGGCATGGGAAAAGCTGATCGACCCAACGGCGAGGGCTACTTCTACGGTGAGAGGCGCTTCGATGAGCTTCAGGTCCTCCATCGACGTTGCCACCCACGCGGGAACGTCTGAAGGCATCTTGAGCCGCCGCTTGCGGTGCAGTACGGTCAGTTCCCAGACGCTGATGGAAGAGAGCCACAATTCGTTCTCAATATCCGCAAGTGCCTTCGCGACACGGATGGTTAAGCGACTCGGGTCGGTTACACTCCAGAGCCAAATATGGGTATCGAGAAGTAGTTTCACCGGGCTGCGTCCCACTCGTCCCAGCTGCTCGTAGGACCGACGATATCCCCCAGAATTTGCACGGTTCCGGCCATGGATCCGAGTCGTCTTCCGGTAGGCTTCGCCGGAGATGGAGGAACGACCTCGGCGACGGGCTTGCCGAAGCGGGTGACGCGGATTGGCTTGCGCGTTTTGCGGACTTCTTCCAGGATGCCGAGGCACTTGGCTTTGAACTCGGAGATGGCGACTTCCTTCATGAGTCGTTTATACCATGGTCAATGACTATGGTCAACTCTTCGAGCCGGGCTACATCCCGAACGTAACTAGCGAAACAAACTGTCTCCTGCAAGAATTACCCTTGGGCAAATGAGGCCCGACATGGGAGCACGGGGGCGAAATCACGTTTGGCGCTGCTGTAGGCGTTGCCTTCTCTGGTTGGCCGCAGTTCTTATCTCTTTGTCTGCCTGCGCCATTGGCCAACCAGACCCGACCCATGGACCATCCTGACCAGTGGAGGGAAACAGCCGCTTAACTTGCACACGACGCACGCAGACCTGATTCACACCTTCGGGTCAGCGAACGTTGTTGAGCGCGATGGCATTGAGGGCTTTTCCGGCGACATGGAGTATGTGACCGCTTTGTACCCAAACGATCCGGAGCGCGCGATCGAGATTGTATGGCGAGACGGAGAAAACAAGACAATACCCGAATCCATAACCATTCGAGGTTGCAAGAGCCGCTGGAAAACCGTTCACGGGATTTCCTTGGGAATATCGCTCAAGCAATTGGAAGAGCTCAACGGACGCCCCTTCGCCTTGGCTGGCTTTGGCTGGGACTACTCCGGGCAGATTACCTCATGGGAAAATGGATCATTGGCAGCCGACCTCGATGGGGGATACGGCCAGATCAGAATCCTGCTCGATTCACCTGAACGCCACGATGTGTCAGAAAAGGAACTCCAGGACGTCTCGGGCGATCGTAGCTTTTCATCGCATCATCCAACGATGCAAAAGCTGAATCCAACCGCCTACAAAATCACCTGGGAGTTCCCTTCATGGGAGCAGCGGTAATGCTGCTGAATTTCTGTCTAGACTCCAATTACTCCGCATAATTCCTTGACCGCGGCCGCGCTCTTGTCGAGGCCGGCTTTTTCTTCTGGCGCGAGTTTGATCTCGATGATCTGCTCGATGCCTTTCGCGCCTAGCTTTACCGGGACGCCGACGTAGAGGCCGTTGATTCCGTATTCGCCTTGCAGATAGGCGGCGCAGGGGAGGATTTTCTTCTTGTCTTTCAGGATGGCTTCGACCATTTCGGTTGCGGCAGCCGATGGGGCGTAATAGGCGCTGCCGGTTTTCAGGTATTTCACGATTTCGGCGCCGCCGTCGCGGGTGCGTTGGACCAGGGCTTCGAGGCGGGATTTCTCGATCAACTCCGTGATGGGAATTCCGGCGACGGTGGAATAGCGCGGGAGCGGAACCATGGTATCGCCGTGGCCGCCGAGGACGAATGCGGTGACGTTCTCGACGCTGACTTTTAATTCGTCGGCGATGAAGGCGCGGAAGCGGGCGGAATCGAGAACTCCGGCCATGCCCACTACGCGCTCGCGGGGGAATCCGCTGAGCTTGTAGGCGGCTTGCGCCATGGCGTCGAGCGGATTTGAAACGATGATCAGGATGCAGTTTGGCGAATGCTTCACCACTTCGCCGACTACAGCTTTCATGATGTTGTAATTCGTGTTGAGCAGGTCGTCGCGGCTCATGCCGGGCTTGCGGGGGATACCGGCGGTGATGACGACGATGTCGGAGTTCGCAGTGTCTTTGTAGTCGTTGGTGCCGATGATGTAGGAGTCGCGTTTTTCGATCGGCATGGCTTCGAGGAGATCCAGGCCTTTGCCTTGCGGGACGCCTTCGATGATGTCGATGAGGACGACGTCGGCTAATTCTTTTGAGGCGATCCAGTGGGCGGCTGTGGCGCCTACGTTTCCGGAACCTACGATCGTTACTTTCTTGCGCATGGGTAATCCTTCCTCGAAAATCTAAAATCTTCACCACGGAGGCCACAGGGAACACAGGGTACTGCATACGATTTCCCCAGTGTCCCTCTGTGTTTAAGTTTTTGCCTCCCCTACACCAGTACCGCCGCGCCCATGTTCTCGATGATGCTGTCGGCGAACTGGCTGGTTTTTACTTTGGTCGCGCCTTGCATCAGGCGTTCGAAATCATAGGTAACTTTTTTCTGAAGGATGGTTTGTTCGATGCCGCGCTCGATCAGGTCGGCGGCCTCATTCCATCCCAGGAAACGAAACATCATCACGCCGGACAGCATTACGGAGCCGGGATTGATGACGTCTTTGTCGGCATATTTTGGGGCCGTGCCGTGGGTGGCTTCGAAGATGGCGTAACCATCTCCGATGTTGGCTCCGGGAGCGATTCCGAGGCCGCCGACCTGGGCGGCGCAGGCGTCGGAGATGTAGTCGCCATTCAGGTTGGGACAGGCGAGGACTGAATATTCATCGGCGCGCGTGACCACCTGCTGGAAGATGGAATCGGCGATGCGGTCGTTGATCATGATTTTCTTCTTCCACTGGCCTTTGCCGTGGGTGGCGTAGATGCGGTCGAGGACTTCTTTCACTTCTTGTTCGACTGCCTTACGAAATTCCGGCTGGGCGAATTCCAATCCGGGCTCGACCAGTTCTGCGTTCTGCGCGACCGAGAGATTTGGATTTTTATCTTTGTTGTCGAGGATCCAGCTCTCGCGCTCGGTGACTACCTGATTGCGAAATTCTTCGGTGGCGAGTTCGTATCCCCACTTGCGGAAGGCGCCTTCGGTAAATTTCTGAATGTTGCCTTTATGTACCAGGGTGACGCTCTTGCGGCCGGTTTCGAGGGCGTGCAGAATGGCCATGCGGACGAGGCGCTTTGTTCCGGTGACTGAAATTGGCTTGATGCCGACGCCGGAGTCCAGGCGGATTTGTTTCTTGCCGCCCTTCAGCATGTCCTTATTGATGAATTCGATGAGGCGGGCGCAGTCGGCGGTTCCCTGCTCCCACTCGATGCCAGCGTAAACGTCTTCCGTGTTTTCGCGGTAGATGACGACATCCATGCGCTCAGGATTTTTTACTGGTGAAGGGACGCCCTTGTAATACTTGACCGGGCGCACGCAGCAGTAGAGGTCGAGAATCTGGCGCAACGCGACGTTCAGGGAGCGAATGCCGCCTCCGACGGGCGTGGTGAGCGGGCCTTTGATGGCGACGCGGAATTCGCGGATGGCGTCGACTGTGTCATCGGGCAACCAATTGTCGAATTTTGCCTTGGCCTTTTCGCCGGCGAAGACTTCATACCAAACGACGCGACGCTTGCCGCGATACGCTTTCTCGACTGCGGCGTCGAATACACGCAGCGACGCTTTCCAGATGTCGCGGCCAGTTCCGTCGCCTTCGATGAAGGGAACGATCGGATTATCCGGGACATCGTACTTGCCGCCCGCGTAGCCGATTTTCTTTCCGTTGGACGGTACAGTCACGCCGTTATAAGAGCCTGCCATGGATGAGTCTCCAATATGGAATTTCGCAACACTGATTGTGAAAACTTTCAATTATAGAGAATACCCCCGGAGCCGGTATGCTGACTAATTCCTCCGTCACGCCTTTGTGTGACCGGGATCACCATCGCCGGGTGCCGAAATACTTTCGCACGCCGACTGTCATGTAGCGGCCCCAGGGACCGTTGTTGCCGAGGTCGGCGATACCGAGATAGGTATCGCGCGCGCCCAGACGATCGAAGAGGAAATGCTGAGTTACGCGGAATTCGAATCCCTTGTCGATATAGATTCCCACCCCCCACGAGTGTTCAATGCCAATGGCATCCGGCGACCAGGTGTAGAGAGTCTGGGGAATGGTTTTGCCGAACAGGAACGTGGGCGCGCCAAATACCATGAAGCGGCGCAACTGACCCCGGCCGAAGGGACGAACCTCAAGCATTCCGGAGAGCATGTAGCGGGCGAACATGCTGCAGGGCGCGTTTACGCCGCCATACTGGCCGGCGTTGCCGGCGCAGATGTTCGGGTCGATTTCGTTATGCGGAGGTGCCAAGTCGAATTGCGCCCACCCCCAAAGCATATCGCGGGGAAAAAACATCCGTTCTTGCTGTCCGGAGTCCGACGGTTTGGAGTCCGGAGGGGCGGTTGCGGAGGCCGAACTCTGGGCTTGGCTGAAACTTAAACTAGAAAGCAGAACAGGAACTGCAAGTATCCACACGAATCTTTTCATCCAGTCTCCGATCATCCAGCCTCCGAGAATATGTCTCGTTGAAATCCACCACACGCGCTGCGACCACGCGCTTAACCGCCGCAGAATCACGAAGCGCAGGTTTAGGAGAGCGGAACATTGTAACCGTTGCTGACGGGGATTGGAGAATCGTTCCGAGTGGTGTTCTCGAAAGGGCCATGGGCGGTGCTTTGGATTCGAACGGAACTGCTTCCAGAATCCATATCCAGTATTCGGATTTATTCCATTCATAGAATGGATCGCCCTGTGCCAATGTCGCAAGGGCTTGCAGTCTCAAGCACCTACGGTTTGGATGGCCGATTGCTTACACTGGCTAGAAGTTTCCTAAAATCATGCCTCAAGAAGTGTCGGTTTCCTACCAGGCTATTAAAAGTAAGGTTTATCGGCTGATTGACACCCTCGTGGTGGGGGATAAATCGGAGGTCGAGGTGCAGGAATCGATTCGCCGCTGGTGGGAACTGATCCACCCTGCTGACCGGCCTATCGCCCAGAAATACCTGCAGCTTGTATTGGACCGTTCGTGTACGGCCTTGGACGCGATTGAAGAGGGCCTGACGGATGCCACGAATCATGAAGCGTCTTGCCGATCGGACTCGGCAAAGGCGTTCAAGCTGGTCGAACGAGTCGTGAAGCAGAACCCGAAGCACGCCGCGTTAAGCAGTTCCATCTGAGAGGCGCGCGGTAGGCATGTGCGCCAAATCCCGTTGTTATTTCTTCAAGAGACATCTCCGAGACATCCGGGAGACAGCGAATTTACAATTCCTCAGTTGCGTCGCATCGACTCTAGCCACTATGCTCACGTCGAACGCCTCGGAGTTCTGACGCGGCCAGGAGAATGTGATGAGGTCGCATCTGCCGTAACATACATCCAGCAATGCATTCCGCACGGCAGATGAAGATTCTCCGTTCAAAGGCTTTGTGGCGTTTGCGATTTCGCGCGCTCACGCTACTCCTCTTTTCTTCCTGTATTTTGTGCACACCTGCGAGCACACAAGTTCAGACTTCGGTGGGGGCTCAGCCGGTTCCTGCTGCCGATGCCAAGCTGATCGAAGTAAAGGCGAGTGGAAGCAAGCGCTTCACGCAGGAGGAAATCGCGGCGGCCAGCGGGCTTATGGTGGGCACGACGGTGGGCGACGAGACATTCCGCAAAGCCGCGCGGCAACTGGGCGAGACGGGGGCTTTTGACGCGATTTCCTACACTTTTTCGTACTCGGCGGCGGGAACCAGACTGGCGTTCAAGGTGACGGACGCAGAGAAGTTCGTGCCGGCTCACTTCGCCGACTTTGTGTGGTTCTCGGATAAGGAACTGCTCCAGAAACTGCACGAACGGGCTCCACTGTTCAACGGAGAATTGCCGGCTACCGGACGCTTGCCGGATCAAGTATCGGACATTTTGCAGGCGATGCTGGTGGAAAATGGGATACCTGGCCATGTTGACTATCTCCGCGCCCCGGGGAAAGACGGGCAGCTGGCCGCGATCGACTATAGCGTTTCAAACGTTACCATCCGGATCCGAAACGTCGAGTTTACCGGCGCTGGACCGGATGAGTTGGAACTGCTGCAAGATGCGGGCAAGAAACTTAGCGGGCGTGACTATTCGCGCGCTTTGTTGGCTTCGTTTACGCAACATGCGGTCCTGCCGGTGTATCACGATCGTGGTTATCTGAAGGCGGCGTGCTCGACTCCACAACCGAAGGTAATCAAGGCGGTGGCCCCAGAGGAGGGCGATCAAGAGACGATAACCACGGTGGATGTGGCGCTCGCGATTACGCCTGGAATTCAGTACAAGCTGAAGGGGTGGAGCTGGTCGGGAAATAAAAACATTCCTACCCACGAACTGCAACCGCTGCTGCACGCCAAAACGGGGAAACCGGCGAGTACGGTGCAACTGGAGGATGATCTGCGGGCGGTGCAGGAGTTGTATGGTTCGCGCGGCTACGTCACCGCCAGCATCAAGGCTGACGCTCAATACGATGATGCGGCGGCCACGGTTGATTATTTGCTGCTGGTGACGGAAGGTCCCGTCTTTCACATGGGCGAGCTGGAATTTCGCGGCATCGACAATGCGTTGACGGCGAGACTGCGGGAGGCGTGGAAGATTCGTCCGGGCGACGTTTACGATGCTACTTACCTGAAAGGATTTCTGGTTCAGGCGAGAAAGCTATTGCCAGCCAACATGGACTGGGAAGTCGCGCCTCACGTGACAGCGATGGCTCGGGACAAGACTGTGGATGTGGATTTGCAGTATACGGCGAAGGCGCCGCAGTAGCGGTCGAGCAGCGCTTTCGTCGCGCGCGCTGACCGAACAGCGTGCCAACGAATTTCGTGGACTTCTAGTCTCTTCCTGCTGAGTCGATTACGGAGTCACGGTCAGGTTAATTGTGTTAGAAGTGATGACCGGTTCAGATTGGTTTGGCCGCTGCACCCCGACTGCGGCGCCAGGGCCTTGTGGACGGCCTAACTGGATTGTGTACTTACCCGGCTTAAGCTCGAAGAGCCGACCGACATCCGTATTAAAGTATAAGGTTTCGCCGGGCGACAGCCAAGTGGGCAGGTGGGACCACCTCGGAAAGACGCTGATGTGCGGCGAGGTATGCGGCTCCTCGCCTTGGATTGCCTCGTAGAGAGGTGTTTCTGGTGCCTTCTTGCCCTCGAGGTCACGCACGCTAAATAAGAAGTTAAAGTTAACACCGCTTGCCATTTCCATATCGATTCGGCTGCCTGATATGTTTTTTACGGCAATACCCAGCCATACTGTGGATCCTGCCTTGACGGCCTGCGACGCGCTGATGGCGATCGAAAATGGTGGTTGTTTTTCCTGAGCTTGCGCAAGCAATAGCAAAGCTAAGGGTGTGACAGCCAGGAGGCACCATCTCAGTCGACTCTGCATATTGTGTGGTTTGTTCCTCTCATTGGCATGCCTGAACGCGACGCGCCGAAGCAATGAGCGCTACTCCAGACAGGGTAGATGGCACAGGCGAAAATGTCACTTGCTCCTGCATTATTCTGTGGATATTCTAAGACGCGGTGGGTGATTGTTCGGAAAACCGAAATCTAAAACTCTTTTGTTGAAATTTTCGCGCGACGTGTTACATTATGACGCGATTTTGCCCGAGGCCCTCCCCCAATCAGGACCGGGCACAAGTGGGAACCTGCGCCAGCGGGTTCCCATTTTTTGCGATTGCCTTAAATTCACACTTTCTTTACAAACCATTGTGTTAAATTGTGCATTCTCACTCTCATAAATCTGCGAGCCGGAGGCTAGAGCGTTGGGCAAAGACATGGTTCCCAAGAAGATGTTCTTCACCAAGGGAGTCGGAAAGCACCGTGAGCGGTTGACATCCTTCGAGTTGGCGTTACGCGACGCCGGTATAGCTGCCCAGAATCTGGTGCGAGTCTCTTCCATCTTTCCACCCAATTGCAAAATGCTGGCTCGCAAAGAAGGCGTGAAGTATCTGAGTCCGGGCGAAGTGGTGTTTGCGGTGGTGGCGGAAAACTCCACGCATGAGGCGCACCGGTTGCTGGCTTCGTCGATCGGCGTGGCGATTCCGGCGGATAAAAATACCTACGGGTATCTCAGCGAGCACCATTCTTTTGGCGAGACGGAAGATGCGGCTGGGGAATATGCGGAAGAACTGGCGGCGGAAATGCTCGCGACCACGCTGAATGTGGAGTTTGATCCTGACCGGTCGTGGGATGAGAAGAAGCAGATTTACCGGCTCTCGAACAAGATCGTGCGCACGGCCAATGTGACGCAATCGGCGGTGGGGGACAAGCGGGGGCTGTGGACGACCGTGATTGCGTCGGCGGTGTTGATTTTTGACTAGGAGTCTGAGGGTCGGGGGTGGTCGCGTGATCACCTGCTCCAGAGCATCGTAACTAGAGTGACGGCCGCTATCGCCAGAATAATCCAGAAAGCAGCTTGAATAAACTGAGGCAAATAGCTATCTGGGAAGAGTTGCCTATACGTTTCGCTAGCTTCGTCAGAGCCACGCCTCCACCAGATGAGCTTGTCTCTTGATGGCTCTGCTTTTGTGAGACGAACTCTGATGACGATGTTGCTGCAAATGCTCAGAATTGCGACCAAAACTAGAATCGAAAAGACAATTGCGAACATTTTGATTGACCCTCCGTTGTAAGAGCGTCCGGACTATGATAAGTCGCCTGTCAACTTGTCGCGGCCGGGTTTGACCGTTAGCAGCCTTCCCAAACCAGCTAGATAAGTTCAATTTTCAACGTAGGAAATGCTGCGCGGTACAGCCGTTCATCCAGCGAGAGCAGCCGATAGCCGCGGATATGGGCGTGGGCCCCGATTAAGAAGTCAGCGAGGAGGCGTCGCGTGCCTTGATCGCGCTGCTTGCGCCGGCGCTCGGCGTATCCCTGAAAGGCTCGACCAGCCGCTCGCCAGATTGCCTCGTCCAGGCTCCAATCGATCGCGATTCCGTTCTCCTCCGCGAACGAACTCACAAAAGCTTCCGTACGCCCTGGCGCGGCGATCAGTTCGGCGAAAACCGGCGCCGCGATTACCAGGCTGCCGCGATTGAAAGCCGAGTCGAGGGCCGCCTCCGCAGCTTGGCTGAGGACGGGATCGTCGTGCCACAAGGCAATGATCACGTTGGTGTCGATGGCCGTGGTCACTCTTTTACGGTCATTCGTTGCCGCGCATCTCCCGGAGCCAGCGGGAGATCCCTTTCCTGCCCGGAGCGATGCCGGGGTTGCCGATCCCTCGGTACTTCGAAAACGCGTTTCGGCTATGAACGGGACGGACGCGAATGCCGCTTTCGTCGTCCTCAAAAATAAGCTTATCGCCAGTGCGGACGCCGAGCATCCGGCGCACCTCAAGTGGAACCGTAATTTGTCCTTTGCTGGTGATGGTGGCCTGCTTTTGCATATCGTGCTCTATCCTTACTTTATCATACTTTCCTTACCACCATACGGGCACAGCTGTGGTATACTTATACTTTAGTAACCCTCAGCCCTCCCGAATGTAACCTTCCGTTAACAGCTTTCCCGTATCATAAGACTGTTAGGAAACACCTATTTAGACCTAAGGAGTAGTTTTGGATAGCGATACACGTAGAAAAAAGCAGCAAGAGTTGATGACCGAATTGATCGAAAGAAAGATCCGGCTGCACGCGCAGCATCTTTATGATCAGCGCGGGCAGGAGGAAGGTCTTGCGCTGCAAGACTGGGTCGAAGCGGAGTCGCAGGTGCTCGAGAACAGCATCCTGGCGCCGCTTTACCGGAAAAGCCGCGCAGAAAACGGCTCATCGAACGAAGAGAACATGGATTCGGAGAATGCGCAGTTTGCTCTGGCCGATGCTTGCAGCTCAGAGGCTGGCGCTAGTTAGATGGCCCCAATGGGGCTAAAGCCCGCTGATTTTGATTCCTTAACGCGACGCTGAAAGCGCCGCTCTTCCACGGTACTGCGGGCGGCTACTTCCCTTCCGCGACACTATCGACGGTCAGGAAATCCTCCTCGCGGATCGGCGATCCGGAACGCAGTCTTCAGCAGGTCAGAAGTTATTTCCTTACTGCGGCGTGCTTATTCTTGGTCGCCTTGCTTCCCTTCTTATCCAGGCGTTCCAGCACGGCTGCGACGATCAGCGGCAAGCCAACAGTTGCGTCTACAAAGACTTCGCCGAAGCGGCCGCCTTCGGCAGGCGGGACGAATTTTCCCCACGAAACCGCTTCGCTGTAAGGACTGCCGGACAAGCCTCCCCAATAGACGGGCTCGGGGCAAATGCGAAGGCCGTAGTGATAGCGCTTTAGGGCTACGTTCTCGCCGAGGCGGCGATGGCGCAATTCGCAGAATGGACCGAACTGCTGCGACCAGTTGCGCGGCACGCCGCCGCCGATAGTGACGATGCCCAGCTTTTTCTGACGAAGCAAAGTGGCGGCAAAGTGCTCCAGGTCTTCGAACGGATCGAAGCGAATCTTATGCCTGCCGGTGGATTCGCGCAGACGATTGTTCAGCGCGGTGTCCAGGCCCATTTCCGAATCGCTGAAGGCCGGGACGAATACGGGGACGCCCATCTCGTGCGCCGATTTCAAAATTCCGCGCTGCTCTCCTGAGTGTTTGGCCAGATACGCGCCGATGGCGTGATTCAGTTTGTAGGAACACATCACTTCGTTGTGATCCCAACTTTCGAGCACTGCAGACATGACTTCTTCCACGTCGTCGAGGTTCTGCTCGGGCTCGAGCGTGTCGTAGACGCGGTTGTAGCCCTGCTCATAGAGTTCTTCATCCGAAACTTCGGGATTGTAGCGGAAGTGCGCGCGGCCGGTGGCTTCGACCAGGCCGTGGGCCATGAGCGCTCCGGTTGAGACCACGGCGTTGACGATGCCGCGGTCGATCAACTCGGTAACGATGAGGCCTTGCTTGGCAACAGTCATTGCGCCGGAGAGAGTCATCACGACGAAACATTCTTCGTCGCGGGCCATGGCTTCGAGAACATCGGCGGCCTCGCCCAATTGGCGCCCGGTAAACGCGGTCTTCGACATGGCGCGGACCAAGTCGTCGATCGACTTCACTTTACCCAGGTCGAGGGGCTCGAGCGGAATCAGGCGGTCTTCAATCGGATTGTGCAGGTGGCGATCTTTTCCCTCACCCTCGTGACCTGCAGTGGCATGAGATTTTTCCGCCGAGTGTCCAACTTTGTTGTGATGATTGCCGTTTTTCAAGATGAGTGCCTCCAAGCAAAATTCACCACCGCCGCAATCCACTACTTTACAGGATCAATGTTGAAGGACGCCACGCGTCTGAGGAGCACGGAACGGGTCAGTTTGACTGCAGGCGGGAAACCGATAGACCACGAAGGGCACAAAGTATCACGAAGGTGCTTGGTTTCGGATTCCTCTCATGAACCTCGGTGTGATCTGGGTGCATAACGTCACGCCGTTGACGGCAGACATCGAGCTGAAGAGAATGAGGAAGTGTTTACCAACGGCTATGCAGTACTCGCTTTAATTTTGCCCGCTTGTTCGGCTTCGGGATGAGATACCCCAAAACGGCCAGCCCTCGGACATCGTTCCGTTCCTCTGCTCACAGTGGATGGGCTCACCTTCAAGGATCTCAACCGAAACGGAAAGCTGGATCCTTATGAAGACTGGCGATTGCCGGCGGAGGTGCGAACCGCTCGAAGTCCAACCTCGCCTCTTGCTCTACAACCGGAGCAAATTCCATGCCGACGCTTAGTCGAAACTCGGCGCTTCCTCCTGGGTCGCCCTTCTTTAGCTCGCTTTCTCCTCTTCGGCGCGTCTTCGGGCGGCTTCTTTAGGGTCGGTTAGGATGTCAACCCACTTCGGGTCTGGCGAAGCCTCGGGGTCGTAGTTGTCGTGCCAGTTCCACCACTTGTATGGCGGCGTCTGGGGGTAGCCTTCCGGCGAGTCCTCCCATGTCTCCTGACGGCCGAGCGCTGTCATATCAAGGTAGTTCCAGATGGTCCCCATCGCCTCGTCGCCACGACCGTTAATGAAGTACGTGCGGAACACTTTATTGCCCTCGCGGATGAATGCATTGTGGCCGTGCCATTCATCAACGCCGAAGTCCTTGTCGAAGCTGTCGGTCATGGTGTACCAAGGCATCTCCCAGCCCATACGGGCCTTGAGGCGGGCGATCTCCGCCTGCGGCGCGCGTGAAGCGTAGACGAGTGTGGTATCGCGGGCGTTGAGATGGGCCAGGTGGGAGACTTGATCTGCGCCCAGGGAGCAGCCGCGGCAGGCGTGCTCGGGCCAGCCAAATACGCCGGGCTCGAAGAAGGCGCGATAGAGGATCAACTGACGGCGGCCTTCGAACAAATCGAGCAGGCTAGCCTTGCCCTTGGGCCCGTCGAATTCATATTTCTTCTCTACAGCCATCCATGGCATGCGCCGGCGTTCAGCGGCCAGCGCGTCACGGGAGCGGGTCAAGGCCTTCTCCTTTACGAGGAGCTTCTGCCGTGACGCCTCCCACTCCTGCGGCGACACGATCGCGGGCGTCTTCATGGCGAGATGCGCTTTCTCAGGTTGCTTGTCTCTATCTTTGCTTGTTGCCATCTTATTTCTCCTTTCGCCTGTCTTATCTGAAAATAGACTGAGACGATTCGCTCTGACAAGTTTCTCGCTTGCCGATGCTCACCGGAGCTAATCAATTCGGGTGCGGTGGTTCGTCGACATTTTCATTTCTTGTCGTTAATTGGATTCGGGACGCTCTCTTCTGTTCCGGTCTTTTTTGCCAGAGACTTTCACAGCTAACGCCGGTTGCGCTCGTTGGCTTTAGTTCGAATTGACCTCTGAATCTCGAGTTTTCAACAGCCTCATCTCTTTGGCTGCGTCTCTGGCCTTTTCAATCATATAAACTTGCCTTTTACCGCTAAGCCAACAATATGGGTTTCGTCCAGGAGGGACAAGGTTGCCGCTGAGTCAGGATGTGCTTTGGTATAAGGACGCCATCATTTACCAGGTACACGTGCGCACGTTTTATGACAGCAATGGCGACGGCATCGGCGATTTTCAAGGCCTCGAACAGAAACTCGGATATCTGCAAGAACTCGGTGTCAACGCGATCTGGCTCATGCCGTTTTTTCCATCGCCGCTGCGCGATGATGGCTACGACATTGCCGATTACGACACGGTTCATACCAGCTACGGAACGCTGGAGGATTTTCGCAAGGTGCTGGAGTCCGCCCATAACCGAGGAATCCGAATCATCATTGAAATGGTTTTGAACCACACCTCCGATCAGCATCCCTGGTTTCAGGAATCGCGCAGTTCGCGGGATAATCCGCGGCGCGACTGGTACGTGTGGAGCGACACGGATGAGCGCTACAAAGGCACCAGAATTATTTTTCTCGATACGGAAAAATCCAACTGGGCCTGGGATCCGATTTCGAAGGCCTATTATTGGCATCGATTCTTCAGTCACCAGCCGGATCTGAACTACGACAATCCGGCGGTTCGCGAACAGATGTGGAAGGTAATGAGTTTCTGGCTGGAAATGGGAGTCGACGGATTTCGACTGGACGCGGTGCCCTACCTGCTGGAGCGCGAAGGCACGAATTGTGAAAACCTGCCCGAGACGCACCAGGTCTTGAAGGAATTCCGACGCAGACTGGACGAACAATTTCCCGGCAGAATGCTTCTAGCGGAGGCGAACCAGTGGCCGGCGGATCTTCGACCTTATTTCGGCGATGGCGATGAGTTCCACATGGCATTTCATTTTCCCCTGATGCCCAGGATGTTTATGGGGTTGAAACTGGAGGATCGCAAACCCATCACGGAGATATTGCAGCAGACTCCGGAGATTCCGCCGGCCTGCCAGTGGTCGCTATTTCTGCGCAACCATGACGAATTGACGCTGGAAATGGTCACCGACATGGAACGCGATTACATGTATGACACCTATGCGGAAAATAAGACGATGCGGCTGAACCTGGGCATCCGGCGGCGGCTTGCGCCGCTGCTCGACAACGACCGCAGGCGTATCGAGTTGATGAACGGGTTGCTGATGTCGTTACCTGGAACTCCGATCATCTACTACGGCGACGAAATCGGAATGGGAGATAACATCAATCTTGGCGATCGTAATGGAGTACGAACTCCAATGCAGTGGAGCGGAGGCTGGAACGCTGGTTTTTCCACGGCTGAACCGGACCGGTTGTATGCTCCGCTGATACAGAATCCGGTTTATGGCTATCCGGCGGTGAATGTTTTGTCGCAGCTCGGAAGTGAGCACTCCCTGCTACGCTGGATGCAACGGATAATAGCTGTGCGCGCATCGAGTTCGGTATTCGGAAGAGGATCGATTGAATTTCTTCGTCCCGCCAATCATCGAATACTCGCCTATGTTCGTCGACTTGGCAATGAAGCCGTGCTGACGGTCAATAACCTTTCGGGAGCGGCGCAAGCAGTTGAGCTCGACCTGAAAAAGTACAAGGGGAATATTTTGATCGAGATGTCCGGGAAAAATATGTTTCCAAGGGTGGGCGATCAACCTTATCTGTTAACTTTGGGGCCTTACCAGTTTTTTTGGTTCCGGCTGCGGCGAATTTGATTGATCGCAGATCGTGGAGACGATGTCTCATAACGCCCTGGCATTGCCGCCACTTCGCTCGGAGATAAAATTGGCCGAAGAAACTTTTCTAACGGACGATTTTCTTCGCCAGTTGATCAACGTGGGCGAAGTAGACGTTCTGGTGGGCTTGGCCACGCACAATAACGCCAAGACTATCGGCGCCATCGTCCAATCCATTCAGAGTTGCATCCTGCGCTCCTATTCACGGGACCGGGTGGTCATTATTAATGCGGATGGCGGTTCGCGCGACGGCACTCCGGAATTAGTTACCGGCATCTCGATCGATGATGTTCGTCCAGTCGCCAATCTTCATTCGCTCCGCACCCTGCACTCGATCAGTACTCAATACGCCAGCAGCCCGTCGAACACGGTGGCGTTGCGGACCATTCTCGCTGCCGCCGAACTGCTCCGGGCCAAAGGCTGTGTGGTGATGTCTCCTGAGTCCCCTAGCACTGACGCTGAATGGATTTCAAAGCTTTTGCACCCGGTTCGTTACGACGGCTTCGATCTGGTTACTCCCACTTATTGCCGGCACAAGTTTGAAGGACTGCTGATCACTAATTTGATTTATCCAATGACGCGGGCGCTGTATGGACTCCGCATTCGCGAACCTTATATGCAGGACTTCGGATTCTCCGGCCGCATGGGCGGCGAATTCCTCGCGCAGAATGCATGGGCGGATGGGAGCGGCGATGACGGCATCGAACTCCGCTTAGCACTGGCCGCACTTACAGGACAGCGGCGGATTTGCCAGTCGTTCCTGGGACAAAAAGAGCATGTCGAGCGTCGTTCCGCGGATCTGGTTCCAGCATTGCGACAAACGGTGGGGCCGATGTTCTCCACCATGGAATCAACTTTTTCGACGTGGAGTTCTGTAACAGGCTCGCAACCGGTGCCCACTTTCGGGCCGGACTATGAAGTGTCCCTGGGACCTCTGCGGGTGAATCGAAAGCGGCTGCGGCAGATGTTTTCGACTGGAGTTGCCGAACTGGAAGCTGTATTTCATTCCATTCTGTCTCCAGCAACCCTCGCGGAACTGCAGCGAATCGCTCGTTTGGAAGAGGAAGATTTTGTCTATCCGGCGGAATTGTGGGTTAGAACAATTTATGAGTTTGCCGCTTCCTACAAAAAGTCCGTCATCAACCGCGACCACATCATTCAGGCTCTGGCGCCGCTGTTTCGCGGGAGAGTCTTGACCTTTCTGCTGGAAAATCGCAACGGCACCGCGGAAGATGTCGAAAATAATATCGAAGGCTTGTGCCTGGAGTTCGAGCGATTGAAACCTTATCTTCTGCAGATGTGGGATACGAGAGAGTGAGGCAACTATGAAAGAAATGATCATTAGTGAACTCAGTCAGGCGCTGCACGAACTGGCCAGAGGATTCGCCCACTATCTTCCTCGTCTCATCGTAATGCTGATCCTTGCCTTCGCGGGATGGGCGGTTGCTTATGTCGTAAAGGTGATTCTGCGCAGCCTGCTGCGCCTGCTTCGATTCGATAAGCTGTCGGAAAATACGGGTGCCTCGCAACTTCTGAACAAAGCCGCTTTGCCTTCCGCGTCGGAGGTATTGAGCAGGTTTGTATTCTGGCTGGTATGGCTGGGCTTCATTCTGGTTGGCGTGAGTGTGCTGGGAATCCTCGGGCTGCAGGAGCAGGTCGCAAGGTTTTTCTTTTTCCTGCCACGATTATTCGCAGCATTGTTCATCCTGTTTTTTGGATTGCTGGCGGCCGGCTTCTTCTCTCGGGCGGCATTGCTGGCCGCGGTAAATGCGAATGTGCCTTCTCCGCGCGTTCTGAGTTTTGCCGTGCGCAGTATCATTATTGTTTTCGTGTTGTCGATTGTTTTTGAAGAACTGGGTTTGGCGGAGCAGACGATGCTGGTCGCCTTTGGCATTGTTTTCGGAGCGCTGATGCTGGGACTGGCGATCGCCTTCGGGCTCGGTGGCAGAGATTTGGCCCAAGGTTTTCTGGAGAGAAGATTCTTGCGTCCGAAGAAGGAAGAGAATGAAGATGAATTATCGCCGCTGTAGATCAGCGAGAGCACTGGGGTTAGCGATCATAGAGAACCGTCAGCTCCCGTAACCGAGCAGCGACATCGTTCGTGAGTGCATTTGCCTGGTAGCGCCACTTCCAGTTTCCGCTCACCGTGCCGGGCAAATTCATTCGCGCCTCACTACCCAGACCTAACACATCCTGCAAGGGCACGACGGCGATCTTCGCAACGGATGCGAGCACTGCGCGAATCAGCACCCAATTGATGGGCTCATCGTCTTTGAACCCCAAGTAGGCTCGCGCGAAGGCGCGTTCTTTGCGGATGTCTTCCGGTGTGCGCGTGCTCTCACCGACACCGGAACTGTTCCACCATCCCACAGTGGTGTCATTGTCGTGGCCTCCGGTGTAGGCAGCAAGTTCGCGAGAATAGTTATGCGGACGGAAGCTGGGACCCTGGGGATCGTTTCCGAATGCAAATTGCAGCAGGCTCATGCCGGGGAATCCGAATTCTTCCCGCATCGCTTCCACCTCGGGAGTAATCACTCCCAGGTTTTCTGCGACGAATGGCAACACTCCTAATGCCGCCTTTACGGTGCGGAAGAACTCCGCGCCCGGACCCTTCACCCACTTCCCTTCCTGCGCCGTCGATGCGGTGGCTGGAACTTCCCAGAAGGCTTCAAAACCGCGGAAGTGATCCAAGCGCACATAGTCGAACAATTTAAGGGACGCGCGAAAACGATCGATCCACCAGCGGTGACCAGAGGCGGCCGACACGTCCCAGCGATACAGAGGATTTCCCCAGAGCTGACCGGTGGCGCTGAAATAATCAGGCGGAACGCCTGCGATTGCGGTGGGCCGGGAATGCGCATCCAGGCGAAATAATTCCGGATGCGACCAGACGTCGGCGCTATCGTGCGCCACGTAGATTGGGATATCGCCCATGATGCGAATACCGCGGCTCTGGCAGTGGAGTTTGAGCTTCTGCCATTGTCGGAAAAATACGAACTGAGCGAACTTATGGACGCTTATTTCCGACGCTAGTTTCTGCCGCCATTCTTGGAGAGCCGCTGGCTCCCTGAGACGTACTGCGGAATCCCAGTCAGTCCAGACGGCATCGTTGTGGACGGCTTTGCACGCCATGAAAAGCGAATAGTCGTCGAGCCAATCGGTATTTTCGCGGCAAAAAATGTCAAATGCGGCGCGGTCCGCTTGACTGCCGTCGGCTAAGAATATGCGTGCGGCTTGGCCGATCAGGCGGCGCTTGATATCGATGACGGCACCGTATTCGACGTGTTCAACGGGAAGAGACGATGCGACCGCTAGTTCCTGCGGCGATAGCAGTCCTCGCGCCCGCAGTGCGTGGAGATCGATGAGTAGGGGATTGCCGGCGAATGCAGAAAACAATTGATAGGGCGAGTCGCCGTATCCAGTAGGACCGAGCGGCAGCACTTGCCAGATCTTCTGCCGGGACTCGGTTAAAAACTCGACAAACTCATAGGCCGAGGTTCCCAGATCGCCAATGCCATGGCCGCCGGGCAACGAAGTTACATGCAATAAAATCCCACTGCTGCGCGGAAAGATCGAAGGATTCACGTTATGCTTTTGACTGCTAAGACAGTAAGAGGGTTGCGCCACTAGCAAAAATCTACGCGGTGACGGCGCCTTAAGACTTTTACGATTCTGTGTGTACGCGGTTGACTTGCAATCATACCGGAAGCGTCGCCGCCGGCAATCCCATTTCTGGAATTCAACCGTTCTCTCCCGTGGCGGGAATCAGAATCGGCAGAACACACCATTCTTGTTGACCCAATCTCTGCCATCCGGTTAGCTTTTGAAAGTGAGTTGCGCAACTAAGTTTCGCAACTGGGTCTCGCAACTCGGCTTCGCAACTCGGACAAGTCTACTGCCAAGTTAATTTGCTTCTAGGCGAGTGGGGTAGATGCTGCGCGAGTGAGGCGGGCGGGAAAAGATCTAACGAGGAACTGAGCGGGTCTGGTTATCAGATGGGAATTGCCGTTTCAGCATTTTCGGGAGCCGGCGCAGCGGTATTTTTGCTGGCTGAAAACCGGCTGCTGCGCGAAGCTTTGTTGCGTATTCTGTCGAAGAAAGAGGATATCCACGTAGTGGGGGAAGGGTCGTTTGGGCCGGAGGTATTGGGACAGATAGCGGCGGCTCGGGCTGACTTGGTGGTGCTCGATTCAGTCTCTCCCGTCCTGGCGGAGCCCGGGATCATGCACCAGTTTCATCAACTAAATCCCGCTATCCGGGTGGTGATGGTGGGGATGGAGGCCGAAGAGGGCATTTTCCTGCGCGTGGTACAGGCAGGCGTTTTGGGGTATGTGCTCAAAGACGCTTCCGCAGTCGAAGTTTCACGCACCATTCGGGCGGTTGCCGCGGGCGATGCGGTTTGTCCGCCTGTGCTTTCTTCCGCATTATTTCGCTGGGTGGCACGGCATAAACCGGTGATTCCCAGCTTGCATCTCAAGAATAGCCTTGGCCTCAGCCGCCGGGAGCAACAACTCGTGGGACTGATCCAGCAGGGGCTCACCAACAAGGAAATGGCCAGCCGGCTGAATCTTTCTGAACAGACGGTAAAAAATCATGTGCACCGCATTCTAAAGAAACTGCGAGCGCCGGATCGGCTCTCGATCGTGGAACTGTGCCGCAACGAAGGTCTAAGTCTTTTAAGCTCCGGCAGCAGCGACGCCTAGCTTTCCCGGTTCGCTACCAGCAAAAATGCATTCCAGGTCGTGCGCAGAAATTGATTGGAAGTCGCGCACCACGTGAATCGCGCCCGCGCCGAACAGGCTTTCGCAGGTCTCATGCAACGCGACTCCGATGCATCGCAGTCCCGCGCCTGCGGCGGAGCGGATGCCTGAGACGGCATCTTCTACTGCCAGCAAGCTCTCAGGTTCGATTGCAATGCGGGTGCACGCCAATCGGTAAATAGCGGCATCGGGCTTGCCCAAAATTACGTCTTCCCCCGCCACGATGACTGGGAAGCAATCGATTAATCCCAGTTCCGTCAATGTTGAGACCGCTCGCTTGCGGCTGGCGCAGGTCGCGACTGCCAGCGCAGTGCCATTGCGACGCAGCTCGCGCACCATAGGCACAACTCCGGGAAGCGGGGACGCCTCCAGCCGCATTTCCTGAAAGATACAGTCTTTCCGTCGACCCAATTCCTCAAGCTCCGGATCCGAGCAGTTGCCAAGAAAATGTCTCAGAATATCGCTGCGCTTGCGGCCATCCAAAATGAAATTTAGCTCGGGCTCGGACACTTCCTGTCCCAGCGTCTGGAAAAACTGGCGCCAGGCGGTGCGATGCACCGCATGGCTATCCACCAGAACGCCATCCATATCGAAGATGACTCCTCGCAGCGGCCACGGTTTCACGATGATCCTCCAGACAGCTTTCGAGGTTGAGGAGCAGAGGGCGCGCCTGGCAACGGAGTGGGGATTGCTTCGCCGGGTTGCACGGAGAGAACATCCAGGCCGGGCCAGGTATTCTGCGCTTTTCGATAGTTTGGCATCGTCCCGATATCGAGCAGGTATTCGTGGATGTGGTAAGCCTGTAACTGGCCCAGCAGGCGGGGCAGTACATCGAAAGCAAGATCGGCTGGAGTGCCGGGTGGAATGAAATCCAGGAAACGCGGCCCGGCCAGCAGGAGTCCGGAGAAGACCCAGTTGCTGCGCGGATTTTTCGGCTTTTCTTCGAAACCTGTGATGATTCCCGCGCTGTTGGTGAGCGCAACCCCGCACCGCTCAGGGTCGGGCACGTGGTAGAGACCGACGGTGGCGACGGCGCCGTGGAAGAAGTGGAACTCGGTCATGCGCCGCAAGTCCGTGGTGGTGAGAACGTCGGCATAAAGAATCCAGACCGCAGGATCGGAAGCGATCCAGCTTTGATTGGCAGCGATGGTTCCTGCCGAGCCAAGCAACTGCTCTTCGTGGACGACACGAACGGCAATGGGAGAAGATTTTCCGGTCAGATGTTTTTCGACCAGTTGCCTATGAGCATGCAGGTTGATCAGAACTTCGGTGATGCCGGAACGCGCGCAGAGCTCGAGCCAGATATCGAGAAGAGGTTTGCCCCGAATCGGCAGCAGACACTTGGGCACAGAATCGGTAAGCGGACGCAAACGGGTTCCGTTTCCGCCGGCGAGTAAAAAAGCTTTCAATGCGGCTCCTGGCAATCACGACATGGGTTGGAAGTCAAACCGAGGCGGCTGCCGTGCAGGGCAGAAATGTCCATCGCGTGCCAGCGTGCTCGTCGTGATCGATAAAAGGATCGTTCACAATCACCTGCGCCCCTTGGGTGTCAAATGCAAAAGCCATCTCCTGCAAACCTTCTCCCTGCAGCGCCACCCGCACGGCCGCCTGAGATGTGGGTTCCGTGTAGAGGAGGAGAAATCCCCCGCCTCCGGCGCCGGTGATCTTCCCGCCTACCGCACCGTGTTCGCGGGCCAAAGCGTAGAAGTGGTCGATGCGGGGATTCGAAATGCGTTGCGAGACGCGCTTCTTGGCCTGCCAGGCATCATCGAGCAGATGTCCAAAGTGTTCCAGGTTGCCGCACAAGAGAGCCTCTTTCATGAGGGCTCCAGCCTCTTTCACCTGATGCAGGGCTTCCACGGCGGGTCCGGTGGGCAGTCGCGTGGATTCTTCCTGGTCCGCCAGGATGTCCCACGAGTGGTGAGCGGCTCCGGTAAAAAACAGCATGAGGTTTGCCTGCAATGCGGATAGGACGCCGGGATCGAGTTGTAGAGCTTCGACCTGCGTGGCCCCGTCCGGATTAAATCGGATGTAATTCAAGCCGCCAAAGGCAGCCGCGTACTCGTCCTGTTTGCCGACGTGCCGTTTTAGTCCGACGCGGGTGATGCGATAAGCGCGCTCCGCGAGATCGTATTTTGACAACGGAAGCCGCAGATAGGTGCTGAGCACTTTCAAGAGGTTCACACAAACGCTGGCGGAAGAACCCAAGCCCGTGCCAGGAGGGATTTCAGAAGCGAGAAACAAATCCGCGGCGAAATTTCCGCCCAAGTCTTTCAACACCGCGAGGGGAATTTCCAGTCCCTGGTTATCCGCGGGCAGGCCGGGAAGAGCGGCGAGATCACTCCAGTTGCCGAACAGCCGCAGGTCGGAGGAGATGACTTGCACGCGGCCGTCGCTGCGATTGCCCAGGATCGTATAGAAATACTTGTTGATCGCGGTGCTAAGCACTGCGCCGCCGAACTGTTCGTAATAGGAGGGGAGGTCGGTGCCGCCTCCGCCGAAACTAATCCGAACCGGACTGCGTCCGATGAGCATGCTGTAATATCTCCGGAAAAGGCTGGGGGCCTGGCGAATACAAAAGCGACGGTGGCGCTACCGGCCCGGGGTTCTGCGCCTGAAATGTGCATCCGGGAAGGCTCACCAGACGCGCGGTCAGCGTCCAAACCGTCTCAATCAGCAACGCGATATCTTTCAACAACGAGGGATGCAACATGTATTGCAGATCGTGACGGGTCTTGTCCTCCGAAGGATGCTGCTCGCGCAGCCCGCGCACTTGTGCCAATCCGGTCATCCCAGGCTTTATGGAGAGCCGTTGTTGCTGCCAGGCGGAGTAACAGTGAACCCGTTCCGGATCTTCCGGGCGCGGCCCGACCAGACTCATCTCCCCGCGCAGAACATTCCACAGCTGCGGCAGTTCCGAGATGCTGAGCCGCCACAACGTGTGCTCAAAACGGGAGTGACGTTCCGGGTTAGGCTGCACATTGAGCCGCAACATGGAGAACTGGAGTCCGCGCCACCCAATACGCCGTTCCCGCTGAAAAGCCCTTCCGTTCGAGAAACGCAGAAGGGCAGCGCATAGCAAGACCAGCGGCAAAGTGCCGGCAGTGAGAATCAGTCCCAGACCGATATCGAGGACGCGCTTTCCCATGCGGCATGACGAAGGTTCTGTTCCGCCCAATTGCAGCAGGGGCAGGCCTCCGAGATCGAGCAGCCGGGGAGAGGAAAGATAGAGTTCGTAAGGTTGCGGCACCAGGCTGACCCGGATAGACTGCTGGCGGCAAAGCGCGACTAGATTGAGAATCTCCTTCGAAACCGGCGTGTGTGCCATCACCAGTTCGTCTACATGGTGCTGGCGCAAAAGGTCGATCACGGCCATGGTGGATACGGTCGCCGGACCGGCGCCCGCGCCGGCAGCCAGCCGCGGCAGCGGAATTTCTGCTCCCGGGCACAAAAACCCGATCACTTTGCACAGCAGTTCGGGATGATGGTTGAATTTCCCCGCCAGTTCGAAGGCTAAGCGGTCAGAACCAAGGATTACAACGTGATGGACTTTCCCATTCTTGTATCGCCATAACACGGTTGCCAGGGCGCTGCCGCGGATGCCCAGAAAGCCGATGAGCAGGAACAGGGAAAAGACGCTGAGGGTGAATCTTCCGAGATAGCGCTCGGACACGTTCTCGACAGCGATTAACAGCACCATGAGCAACGCGGTAGCGAGCAGGAGGTGGGAAAGCACGGCCGGGAGCCTCCATCCCCCGCGAAAGCCATCGAGATGAAGATTTTCCGACAGCAGGATCCAGGCAAAGATAGTGCAGACAACGTAGACCACGAAGTTGGAGGCGCCCAAAGGACTTTGACGCCAGTGCAGCGCCGAGCCCAGCGCCTGCTCGGCTGCCAGCGCCGCCGGGATCCAAGCCAGGTCCGCTGCCAAAATGCGATTACGAAGCTGCTCTGATTGCATAGGTTTGATTTCTGGTTCGCGCAGATGAGGACTAGTTATTTTCCCTACTCCAGAGTGCGATTCAGTGATCCGGTTGAGATTATCCGGGCATGGGATTCGGCGAATGCCTCGAAGCGGGAAGGGGCAAAGGAACGTTCGCGCCAGTCCGGTTGATCTCCTCGATCTCGTGCTGCACGGCGCGAAATACGGAGTGAGCGATGGCCAGGTGGAGGTCTTCAATGATCTGCATGTTGGCGGAAGGCACCACGACGCACACATCGCAGAGCGCTTTCATTTTTCCGCCTTGAAAGCCAGTGATGCCGGCAGTGAGGGCGCCAGCGCGCCGCGCGAAACCAAGAGCTGCGAGAATGTTGGGAGAGTTCCCGCTTCCGCTGATGGCGCAGGCGATGTCGCCGGGCTGAAGAAAATTTTCCAGCTGCTGGGCAAAAATGTTTTCGTAGTGCGTATCGTTGGCCCAGGCGGTAATCAGGGCGACATTGTCGGTAAGAGCAAGCGCGCGCAAACGCCGGCCGGTACGGGGCGCAGTTCCCTTCCCCAGATCGCAAGTAAGGTGCGAGGCCAGAGAGGCGCTGCCCCCATTGCCAAAAAGAAAGATCGTTCGGCCTCGGTCGTAGGCCTGAAGAAATACCCGGATCAGATTGTCGATTGCCGGTATGGGCATTTTCTGGATGGTGGCGGACAACTCGTCGAGGTACGCGGGAACATCGAATGCGGTAAGCGTGTCCATAGTGGTTGACGACCCAAACTATTAAGTGATGGAAATGAGTGCCCTACGCAACTAGCTGGTTGCGCTCAGCAGCACTCCGGCGGCGCGCATATCGGCAGCCGCATCCGGCAAGCCCGCCGGAATGCCGCCCGCGCTTTCGATCCACTCCACGAAGTCGTTGAGAATTCTTTCCAGATTGTGTTGCGGCTTCCAACCCAGGTCACTGAGCTTCTTGATACTGGAGACGCTATGCCGGTTATCTCCCCGGCGGTATTCGCCAGCAACTTCGATGCCTGCGGGACTGGGGATGCGCCCCAGCACGTGGCGCGCATAATCGAGAATGGTGGTGGCGCGTCCGCTACCCACGTTGAATGCGTGGCCATTGGCTTCGTCTTTTTCGAGGACCAGCATGTTGGCTTCGACCACGTCATCCACGTGGACAAAATCGCGGGTCTGGTGGCCGTCTTCGTAGAGAACCAGTGGTAGATGTTGCAAAGCGCGACTGCAGAAGATGCGACACACGCCGGAGTAATGGTTGTAAAGCGATTGCCGCTTGCCCTGGGTGATCGAGTAACGCAGCGCGACCGTGGGAATGCCGTGCAGCCATCCCAGTCCGAGAGCGGTCTTTTCCTGCGCGAGTTTCGAAACCGCATACTGGTTATAAGGATTGTTATGGCGCTCCTCGAGCGGCAAAGCCTGGGCGGGAGCGTCGCAAACGGGGCAAACTACTGCCCACTCTCCGCGCTGCAGTTGCCGGGGAGTGCGCGGCACCGGCTGAAAATCGCCATGTCCGGCACAGCGGTACTGGCCTTCGCCATATACCGCCTGCGAGGACGCGACGATCACTTTCTTGATGGGCAGACGATGCCCGACGATGAGTTCGAACAGAAGCGCGGTGCTCACCGCATTGACCTGAAGAAAGCGGGAAAAATCCGGCATGTAATCCTGATACGCCGCCTGATGAGAGACGATGTCGACGCCCTGCAGCGCGGCCAGCAGCACCTCGCGATCGGTGACATCGCCGTGGATAAATTCAGCGGCGGCCGGAAGATAACTGGGACGGCCATAGGGATGTACCCGGGGAACCAGGCTGTCGAGTATTCGCACCTGAAAGCCGTCGTCCAGAAACCGGTCGGCTAAATGGCATCCGATGAAACCCGCACCGCCGGTGATCAGTACGCGCATAAGTGCATCCAACTCTTTTTGCTTATTTACCGGAACTTGCCTATTTACCGGAACCGGAAAAAACAGCGAACACGGTGCGCCACAAGATTTTCGAATCCAGCCACAGCGACCACTGCCGAATGTATTCGAGATCGAGGCTCACCCACTGGTCAAAATCGGTGATCCGATTGCGGCCGCTGACCTGCCATAGCCCGGTGATGCCGGGCTTCACCGAAAGCTTTTGCCTCTGGTAAGCGGTGAAGCATTCGAATTCAGTGGCCAGCGGAGGGCGCGGGCCCACCAGGCTCATGTCCCCTTTGAGAACGCTGTAGAGCTGCGGCAACTCATCCAGGCTGTAGCGGCGCATCCACTTTCCGGTCGCGGTGACGCGCGGGTCGTCGCTGATTTTGAAGACCGGTCCGGTCATTTCGTTGCGCG
This sequence comes from uncultured Acidobacteriaceae bacterium, assembly GCA_963724815.1. GTDB lineage: Bacteria > Acidobacteriota > Terriglobia > Terriglobales > Acidobacteriaceae > Sulfotelmatobacter. Next base: position 30,327 of record CAVRWS010000069.1, on the reverse strand, counting down.
CCGCCAGGCGGCTCTTCAGTTCATCGGCATTACTCACCATGGACCTGAACTTAAAGCTCAGAAAAGGCTTGCCGCCTTCGCCTACCACTTGCCAGCGGTAAAAAACTCTTCCCGGAGAACCCAATCTGACCGCGATCGCCAAGAGCAGAAGGAGAGGAGAAAAGAGGATCAGCATAGAACTGGCGGCCAGCACATCGAGGCCGCGCTTGATGGCCTGGCGGAATTCGCTTTTCCAGTAGGGCGAAAAAACTACTGTGCAGTCATCCAATGCATTGCTTCCGACGCTAGCCACAACGACCTTTCATATGCAATTGATCTCGACTCGTCTGCCCTGCGCTAGTGCAGGACGGCGGAAAGTCAATCGGCCGCGACAAACTGCAACAAATCCTGCTCGAAACGGAAGAGCACGCTTTCCTTCTCCAGTTCGGCAAGCGCATAGTCGCGGGCGTTTGTTCCGAGCTGTTCGCGCCGACCGCGGTCGTGGACAAGTTGCTCCACTGCGTCAGCCAAGGCGGCAGCATCGCCGGGCTCGACTACAATTCCGCAGCCCTCGACCGCCCGAGCGAGTTGCGTATCCGCACCCGCCGTGGCCACCACGGGCCGTCCGCTGGCCAGCATTCCGGTCAGCTTCGAAGGCATTACCAGGTCGGCGGCGTCGGCTCGCTGCGGCAATAAATGTATATCGGCCAGATTGAGCAAATCGTTGAGCCGTTCGAAAGGCTGGAGCGGAATCCATTGAACGTTGGGCAATGCACGGGTAAGAGTCGCCAGCGCCGCTTTGCCCGGACCTTCGCCGCAAAACACGAAGCGCAAGCCGCTGGTCCCGCAGGATCGGCGGGTAGCCTCGGCCATAATTTCCAATCCCTGTTTGCGAGCCATGGTACCGGCGTACAGCGCAACGATCTCGCTGGCGGCAATGCCCAGTTCCGCGCGCAGCGGGCTGGGCTTGACGAGGGGATAGATGGCATCCGTATCCACCCAATTGGGGAACAGACAGCAGGCGGAGGGCGACACACCTTTCTGTACCAGCTTGGCCAGCATTTTCTCGGAAATCGTGGAAACCCGGGCGAAGCCGGACATAAGCCTTTTTTCCCCGCTCTGGATCGCACACCGGAGACCGGCGGAGTGCAGCAGCCCCAGCTCAAAACCAGCGTCTGCTTCAAAATCCTGCACATGCAGCCAGCTTCGGGCGCCGGAGAATCGGGAGGTGAGCCAAGCCGCCGGCAGCGAGAAAAGTGTCGGCTCGACAACCAGGACTACCTCCGGCCGCCAGACGCAGTGGCTGAGCATCACGGGAAAACTGGCGAGCGCGAAGCTGGCCAGATGCAGAATGCGTTTTGTGGCTGAGGGATGTGATGGCACCCACAGCGGGCAACGGAATACCCGCAAATGCCCGGAGGCGAGTGCGGAATTTGGTTGCAAATGCTCGGCACGGTGACAATTGAAATCCTGGCGGGCATACCTCCGCGCCGAAAAGCCAGCCGCCACTCTGCATTGCGGATGAAACGGCGGAGCGGTGACCGCCCGGACCTGGTGGCCGCGCGCCGCCAGCCACTCCGCCATCTCCCCGGTATACTTGCCGACCCCGACCAGCTCCGGGGCGAAGTTCAGTCCATGAATCAGAATGCGCACTGGCCCACGGGTGTCGGCGGCTCAGTTTCGCAGGCTTGGAGTTCGTCGGGCCGGGAGCAGAAATCCGCATAGGTTTGTTGCAGGCCTTCCCGCAGGCTGATCCGCGGCTTCCAGCCGAGCCCGGCCAGGCGGCTGATATCGAGCAGCTTGCGCGGAGTTCCGTCCGGCTTCGAGGAGTCGAATACCAATTGCGGTTGAATGCCAATGACTTCGGCTACCAGCTCCGCCAGCTCCCTGACCGTCATGTCTTCGCCGCAGCCCACGTTGACCAGCGGAGCATGTTCGTGGAGGCCGGTAACTTCGCGGAACTCCCCCGGCGGCAAACTCAAGAGAAAGACACAGGCATCGGCGGCATCATCGCTGTGCAGAAATTCGCGCCGCGGAGTTCCGCTGCCCCAGATCACCACTTCCCGGGCAGCGCTCATTTTGGCTTCGTGCATTTTGCGCAGCAGCGCGGGAATCAGGTGAGAATGATCGCGGTGGTAGTTGTCTCCCGGACCATACAGGTTGGTTGGCATCGCAGCCACGAAGCCGGTGCCATGCTGACGGTTGTAGGCCCAACCCATTTCGATGCCGGCAATCTTCGCCACGGCGTAGGCGCGATTTGTTGGCTCCAGCGGCCCGGTCAATAAAGAATCCTCGCGCAGCGGTTGCGGCGCCAGCCTGGGATAAATGCAACTGGAGCCGAGAAACAGAATGCGCTCAACGCCGCTGCGCCAGGATTCGTGGATAACGTTGGTTTGAATCCGCAGGTTATCGAAGATAAAGTCCGCCGGCAGAGTCTGATTCGCGAGTATGCCCCCGACTTTGGCGGCGGCCAGGAAAACATAACGAGGGTGGTTCGCGGAAAAAAATTCGCGCACCGCGGCCGCATCGCCGAGATCGAGTTGGGCGCGGGTGCGCAGCAGCAGCTGGTGGTATCCGGTCGCCTGCAAACGCCGCACCAGCGCCGAACCCACCAACCCTGTATGTCCAGCTACGAAGATTTTGTCGGAAAGATCCATGAAGTCTTGCTGAGCGATTCGCTAAGCTATTCGTGGTATTCGAAGACCCGGTACCCGGAGCTTTTCATCAGCTGGTCGCGCTCGGCGGCCTGCAAATCAGACTGCACCATTTCCCGTACCAGCTCGCGAAACGTGACCCGGGGAAGCCAGCCCAGTTTGATCCGCGCTTTGTCCGCGACTCCGCGCAGAGAATCGACCTCGGCGGGACGCAGATAACGAGGGTCAATCTGCACCCGGCACTTGCCCCGCGCGTCATATCCCTTCTCGTCCGGGCCTACCCCTCTCCACTCCAGAGAAATATTCAGCGCCTCGGCCGCGGCTTCGACAAACTCGCGGATCGAATGCTGCTCCCCGGTGGCAATCACGAAATCCTCAGGCACCGCCTGCTGCAGCATGAGCCATTGCATTTCCACATAATCGCGGGCATGGCCCCAGTCGCGCCGGGCCTCGAGATTTCCCAGATAAAGGCACTCCTGCAGGCCTAATTTGATGCGCGCAAGGGCGCGCGTTATTTTGCGGGTGACGAAGGTCTCGCCGCGCACCGGAGATTCGTGGTTGAATAAAATTCCGTTGCAGGCGTACATGCCGTAGGCTTCGCGGTAGTTCACGGTGATCCAGAAGGCGTAGAGTTTCGCCACCCCGTAGGGCGACCGGGGATGGAACGGGGTGCGCTCGGTCTGCGGCGTCTCCGCCACCAGACCGTAAAGCTCCGAGGTGGAAGCCTGATAGAAGCGCGCGCTTCGTTCCAGACCGAGCACGCGCACCGCGTCGAGCAGGCGCAGGGTGCCCAGGCCATCTGCGTTGGCGGTATATTCGGGCTGCTCAAAAGAGACTGCGACATGACTCTGGGCCGCCAGATTGTAGATCTCATCGGGTTGCACTCGCTCGACCACACGAATCAGGCTGTTGGCATCGGTCATATCGCCATAGTGGAGAAAAAAACGGCGGTCGGGAACGTGCGGGTCTTCGTACAGATGGTCGATGCGCTCCGTGTTCAGCAAGGAGCTGCGGCGTTTGACGCCGTGTACTTCGTATCCTTTGGCAAGAAGGAATTCGGCGAGGTAGGAGCCATCCTGGCCGGTGATGCCGGTGATGAGTGCTTTCTTCATAAAGGTGGACGATTGGAATCAATCTGCTTTAGCGGCGACCGCGACCAGGCAATCTCCCCGTCCCCTGCGGTTTCCAAGGTAGAGCGCGGGAAACAGCAATCCCCGGCACAGCCCGATCAGCGCGAATATCAGAAACGGATTGTGCAGTCGGCGGGTCGCCTTGCCCTCGCGGGCAAAGAGCCATGCCACGATCGAAGAAGCCACCCACAGCGCGGGAGTGGCCTGCTTCATTTCCACGATGTGGAACCCGGTTTCTTGCAGAAGTGCCTTAAGCATTTCCGCCGAAAAGTGGGTGATGTGAAAAGGGACGTGCCAGTTGATCCACCGCTCGCCGAAGACGGTACGCAACCAGCTCTGGCTGTTGGGACAGCTGATCCAGACCTGGCCTTCAGGCTTCAGCAGCCGGCGAACTGAGCGCAGCATGGCCTGCGGGTCGAGCGCGTGTTCGAGGACATTGGACAGCACCGCGACATCATAAGCAGCCTTCGGGGTGACCTCGTCCAGCGGGCCGGTAAAAACTGTGAAGCCGGCTTGGCGCGCCACTGCCGCCGCGGTTTCGTTCAGCTCGATGCCTTCCGCCTGAAAACCGTTGCGGGCATAGTTTTTGAGAGTTCTTCCTTCATTGCATCCGATGTCGAGTAGCCGCCCGCGGCCCCGGCGGGTATGGAAGGAGATATCTTCGTCGATCCGAATCCAAACTCGATACAGCGCGGACGAGAAGAACCATTCCCGCAGCGTGGTATAAAGCGTGCCTTGCTCTCCGCCAAAATTGTAGAAGCGTTGGTATAGCTGCTTCAGTTGAGCGGGCGTAGGCGCGGGAAAAATCTGCTCCCAGCCACATTCGCGGCACTTGCGGGCTTCAACCCTGCCTTCAATGCCAAAGCGCGTATCGAAAAGCCCGCTGGCCGAGGTCCGGCAAAGACCATGGCAGACTGCGCAGACAGCGGCTGCGGAGACGGTTGCCCGGGCGGGAAGCGGCGCTTTCTCCCTGACCGGGTAGCTGGTTACATCAACCTCAATTTGCTGTGCGGTCATGCCAGGGTCCTGGCTCATGGAGTTTCCCCGACGAAGAGATTCTGCTCGGACAAACTTCGGTTAGATCGTGGGCGGTTGGGCTTTAGATTTCTGAAGTGTGCCAAGGTGCCAGTCAGACCTAGGCGGCAATGAATACGATTGCCGGCGTTTCGAAAAATATCCGTAGCGCGCCAGGAGAGGTGCGCCCGCCAGACTGACGAGGTTTTTCAGCAAGACTCCCAGTTCTGGTTTGCGTTCACGCAGCGGGATTTCTCCGCACTGAAATTTATCGGGATTGCCGAGGGCATGGTGCTGGCTTCGAATCCGCGCCTGTCCATCGCCCAGAAAAGTGCAATGTACCGGGGAGCCGGTAACGGCTGAGGCAATCCTCTCCACCATTGGCTGCGGGTCGACAATGAAGTCTTCATAACGCAGCCGTAAAAATCCTGCTGCCCGCTGCTGCAGCAACTCAGCGCCGAGATTTGCCCAGTACCATTGCAAAATGCAGCGCTGGGCCGAAGTTGCGGGAGCGTAAGCTTTAGTCCGACGGCCACTGCTGACCACCCCCCGCAGGTCGCGGACCAGATGCAGCACGTGCAGTTCGATCCCCGGAACCTGGGTCAGTACAGCGGCCAACGCGGGGCTCTTCGAGGAGTCAACAATCACCGAGCCTGCGGTGACCCGCGCCAAGTCGTCGTAGAACTTACCCGCGGCCGCGAGAAAACGCGGTAAGTCCGCATGAATCGCAAGAGTCGGCCACAAGGCGCGGTGAACGGAGCGAGGACGAGTAAATGGACAGCCCCAAGCATGCAGCCTTGGATTGGCCGCCAGCCTCGTCCACAACGAACATTCCGCCATGGGGGCGCCGCAGCCGCAGGGGATCGCCGCCTGAGTGAAGTCGCGAGGCCCCAGGAAATAGGCGCCCGCTTCTCCCACCGAGACGAAGCTGGGTATTTCTCCCAGCAGGCGGGCCAACAGCGTCGTGCCGCTGCTGCCACACCCCGCGATATATACGATTTTTACCAGGCGGTCGTCTCCTTCGGTGGGTTCAAGTCAGCCAGGATTACTCGCGGCATGACGGCCAGCCCACGACTTCGCCGAGACCACCGTCGCTGACAGATATAAAATCCGTGCACTCGTACTCCCAGGATTCCAGCAGGCTGCAGCAGGCGGCGTGAATGTCGCGCCCATGCGTGGCCAGGAAAATAATGGGGCGATGTTGCTGGATACACTTTTGAGCGCCGCGCAGGGCAAGCAGTTCCGCCCCTTCGATGTCCATCTTGATCGAGTGCGGGGGGACGAGTCTTCCCTGCTCCAGCAAATCGTCCAGACTGGCCACGCTAACCGGCAAGCAGCCGGTATGCGATAGCCGGCCCATGCAGCCGCTGGGCTCGGGAGTGAATGAAGCGCTACCGGTTTGCTCGCCAACGGCGAGTTCGAGGATCTCCACATTGAACACCCGGTTCAGCGTCAGATGTCTCCGCAGATAGATAACGTTTCTGGGCAGCGGTTCGAAAGCAAAGACATGGCCCTGTGGGCCCACCAATCCAGCCGCCAGCAGGGAGTAGAAACCCACATTCGCACCCACATCGTAAAAAACGGTTCCGGGCTTGACCATCGAAGAGATCAGACGCTGCTTTTCGAACTCGTAGAAGCCCAGCCAACAGCGATGAATTGCCGAGCCCACGATCCAACGTTTCCCGCGCAGCTGCCCGCGCAGAATGGGAACGACTGCATCCCGAGGGATCAACGCCAGTGGAAGCCGCGCGATCTTGCCTGCGATGGTTTCGCTCGAAATGGCTCGCAGGTTCGTGAGCACGAGATTCATAAGGAAATGACGGGCAGGCGTCGAGGCGCGCGCTTCCACCCGCCCCAACCCCGTTCCAGGCGCAGACCGCGGGTCAACAGGAACGCGAACACGAAGGTGATGAACTGGTCTTCCAGGGTCGAGCGGGCCGACCAGATCAGCAGCAGAAACATTTCGGTAAAGATCAACGGATGGTGCTGGGCTCCTTCGCGCAGGTGATTTGAGAGCAGCAGGATCGCGAGAGTCAACGCCGGCAACAGCAGAATACTGGCCGGCCCGAAATTCGCGTACAGCTCACCCAGCTGGGTGGCGGCGAAGCTGGTAGGCGAGCCGGGCTCATAGATTTCCGCCAGTTGCAGGTTGAAGCCGTGCGGCTTCTCGGGAAACATGTTTCTAGGAATCACAAAATACGCGGCCCTCGCGTACGACATACCGAACAGATATTCGTGCCCGGTGCCAAAGTCCTGGATGACGTGGAAGAGAAACATGACATCATCGCCGTCGCAGGCATCCATGAACCACGTCATGGTGCGATTTTGCATGTCGGCGTCGTTGTAGACCGAGACGTTATCGCCGATGTTTGAAAGGTCGTTGCGAAAATAAGCCCACGCGCTGAAGACTGCCGCCAGCACGGGCGCCGCCAGCAGCAAGCCCACGACCACTTTCTTTCTGCCATACAGCCAGCACGAGGTCAGCGCGGAGAGCAGATAGAGAGCCAGATAAATCCGCTCGCCTTGAAATGCGATATGCAACAGGAAAACCAGAACCAACAGCCCGGAAATGCGCCAGTGAATCTTGCCCTCCTGTGCTTCGAAGTGGGTATAGAGTACGGCTGCGGCAGTGAATACAATCTGATTCGCCTGGGCGATCCAGAGGTAGAGCGCGTAGCGGTCGCCCAGTTCCGCCGACAGATCACTGACGCGTCCCGACCAGTTGCTGAGAAGAAATTCCTCGAAGCCGCCGACCATTCGTATGGTGAGCGCGTAATCGAGCAAAGCCAGGACGGTGGTGACGAAAATGACTTTCTTCAAAAGCGCCGGGTGGGAGACAAGTTCCAGCCGATCTCGCCCCGGCTCCGACTCGGGCAGCGCTCTCGGTAGAAAGAGAAGGAGAACTCCGGCGGAGAGGAGCAACGAAGTCCAGATCACCAGAAAGGGAACGAAAAACTGTGTGCTCGAAAGATCGACGGAATTATGGCTGGCACTGGCGGCGTAAAAAGCCGGGTCTTGGTATCCTCCCTGGAGCACCATCAGGCTCAGCGGGGTAAGAAAGAAAAAGGCCAGTCCGACCGTCCAGCCTAATATCGGTGTAAGCGCAGCATCGCATCTGCCGATTTTCCCGAGGACCTGCCAAAAACTCCACAGCAGCACCAGGAGCAGCGGGATATAAACGAGTCTCAGCATGGCTTGACGTGATGGTTTGACCAGATTGGTTTGACCAGATTGGTTTTGACCAGGGCTTTGGGTCGGCCGCTCCGGCGGCTTGCCGGAGACCTTCCTCAGTTCGCGATTCGCTCAAAAAAACGGATGTAGTTCCGCGCGGTATTGGCCCAGGAATAAAAACCGATATGCTGGCGGTTGTAGGCAGCTTGGGCAGAGGCTGTTTCCCCATCGTCCCAGAGCGCCGCGATGAGACGCGCCAGCCCTTCCACATCCAGCGGGTCGAACAGATTCAGCTGCAGCACCTGGCCCAGCTCCTCGATAGGAGGGATTCTCGAGGCGATGACCGGCGCACCCGCGGCCGCAGCCTCGAGGATCGGCAGACTGCTGGACTCGTGCACGCTGGCGGTAATCAGGAAGGCCGCCTTCTGATACAGCGCCACCATTTCCTGAAATGTAACTTTTCCCAAATAGCGGACGTAGGTCATGGACTGCTCGGCGATGAATTGAAATATTCCCGGGGCGGCGGAAAATTTCTCGCCGGTAAGAACGAGCGGAATCTTGGCGCCGTTTCTGGCTTCGATCCGCTTCAGCGCCTTCAGCAAGGTTAAATGATTCTTGTGCGGCCACAGTTGTGCGGGAAAAAAAAGAAAACGCTCAGGCAGGCCGCGCAGCGCAGAAGCTTCGTCTTCGGTCGCGGGCGCGGCGAATTTCTCCACTTGCACTCCGGAGGGGATGACCTCGACCTGTTCGGCGGAGAGCGCGGGAAAATATCGCAGCAAGTCCTGCTTCGTATACTGGCTGTTCGCCTGAAGATAATTGGCGTAGTGCGCGCTGAGGCCGTAGGTGACGCCGCGACTGAGGCGCGCGGGCCAGCTGAAAAATTCCGGGTAATGGACATGCTGGATATCGTGCATGGTCAGCACCGTGGGCCGGCGGTTGTTAAAACAGCGCAGCACGGGCGTTGGTGTGTAAAGAACATCCGACTCGCTCTCCATCAGTGCCCTGATTTTTTGGAAAAGGCTGTCACTGGCCATTTTGTATACCCCCGCACTTCCCGTGAGTAGCGCTGCGCGGCAGAGATTGCCCTTCAGGCCCAGAAGGTTGTCATCGACTTCGACAAAATCCAGCCCGGCCGGTTTTTGCAGGCCAGGTTTGCGCGGATCAGATTTCCGCAAATCAGGTTTTCGCCGATCATGAAAAAGATGGGCATTGGCCGCGGAGACGAATACCCGAAACTGGCAGCCGTTGGAGACCTCGGCGAAGCCTTCCAGCAGGCCAAACACGTAGGATGTAACTCCTCCTACATACCTGGGGTCAACCTGTAAGCAATTGATCGCCACTCGCATGGATTATCCGAAATCGTCGCTCCAGTCTGCAGTACGGCTCCGCTACCCAACTTTCAGAGCAATGTATTGCTTGCTCACATAGCTTGAAATCGGCTCCGCCTGGAGATAACGGAGGTTGCCGTTAAACCCGGGGTCGCAGGAATTGGTCAGACGAACGTCGGCCACTTCGCAGCCGGAAGAGTTTAGAACCTGACGGATCGGCTGCTCGCGCAGGCAATTCATCTCCATTTTGGCTCGCGGGTCGGAGTTAGTCTGGCCCACTGCTTCCCGCAGGCGCCAGAACCTGGATTTCACGTGCATCGCCGACCGCAATCCGCCCAGGAAAGCGTTGCGATGAGAAGGCATCTGGAAAACCATGACGCCTCGCGCCGGAAGTAGCCTGGCAAACTCTTGTAAGTAAGAAATGACCAACTTCGGCCGCAGATGTTGCAGGACGATACTCGAATAGATGAACCCATACGACTGGCCGGGCAGGTCCGCCAGTTTTTCCGAATGGTTCACCTGAAACTGGCAATTTGTGCGGTCGTGATTCAGCCGCTTGGCGGTTGCGATCATTGAAGAGGAAATGTCGATTCCACAGCACTGATCGAAATGGAGCGACAGTGCCCGGGTCAGGCGACCCGCCCCACAACCAAAGTCAAGCGCCCGTTGCTTTCGATCAGGAGTGCATCCCAGGGCTCGCAGAAGATCCATAACCGTCTGGACTTCGGCTTCGCCGGTGGCAAAAAATTCCTGCTCATTCCAGCGCCGGTTGTTGCGGGAAGGATCGGTGCAGACCGCCCAAAGGGGATCATTTTCTCCCAGCCATTCCCAGTCTCGCCGCAATGATTTCAGAGTAGTCATGAGGCAGCGCCAAGGAGCGCGATTTTCACGAAGCACGAAGCCGGAGATTTGCTTTTCCAGCTAGCGGCCCGCTCGGGAGGGAAAGTAACGGGAACAGGTGCGCCAGATTTTTTGCGCGTAGGAGGGGCGGTGCAGGCGCATTATCCTTTCGCCGAAGTAGGGATCTGGGGTGATGACTTCGGGAAACCTCGGGGCCGACCCGCCCCTGCCGCGCAACGCGCTCTGCTCGAAGGGCGCTCTCCCGCAGTGGATTCCCGAGCCATCAAAGCCGATGTTATAGACTTTCGAAATTGCCGGGCGGATCGCAACCGCGTGGTGGCGCAGATGTTCGAATCCCCAGATCACATCCCAACCCTGGATCTTTCCGGCGGCTTGCATGGCCAACATCGGCACCAGGTCGGGGCCGGCTTGAGCGACTCGCCGCCGCCCTTCCGGGGTAGAAATCAGATCGTCAAACTGGGATACCGACCACTTGGCCTTCTCCCACCGATCTTTCCAGGTTGCCCATCCCCAAGAACAACTTCGCACCGAGGCATAGGCGTCGTAGGGATAATTCGGCGGCACGGCAATGGGGAAATTGAAGCCGGTCAAGCTAAAAACCTGGGCGACACTTTCATAATGGTCCAGTCCCCGGTTCATGAAAGTCAGGAAGTCAGGCGTCGTCAGCAGATCGTCTTCGAGAACGATGGCGCGGCCCTGCCGTCGGCAAAGCTGGGTGACTCCGCCGATAATGGAGTTCGATAGGCCCAGATTCCGCTCCCGCTCGCTGATGGTCACCGAGCGGAATCCGTCGATCGTGCGAATGAATTCCCTGACGGCCGCCACCGCCGCAGCGCCGGACTCCGCTTTCGCTGCGTCGGCAAATATGAACAAGTCGCTTTGCCCGGCAAGACGGTTGGCGCGCAGCGCTTCCACCGTGCGCCGGGTGTGATCGAGCCGGTTGTAAACGAACAGCGCGATCGGAGCGGGCGGGCGCCCCAGTTCCGAATCATAGACTGGCAAAGCTGCGCCCGGGTCGCTCTCCGCAGGCAGATTCGGTGAATAGCTAAATGAGACTGACATACGTTACCGGCGCTCCGGGTTGCGGGTCATTTTTTAGTTGGGATCGGGCAGGGTCAGGGAAGGACTGAAATGCTCGCCAGGAATCCGCCGCCGCGGGGGCTTTGCGCAAGACAAAACCAGAAAGCCAGAGCCAGCGCACCGGCATAGGTTGCCCCGGAAAGCAGCATACCGTAGACTGCTCCGCGCAGACCAAGGTAGATGACCAGGGGCACGCCCGCAATGAAAGTGGCTCCGGCGCTGCTGACATAGGCATAAAAAACCAGGCGTGGACGTTCGGCCGCGCGCAGAGCGTCGCTGAATGTGTTGCCCACACCGGTGCAGAGCGGCACTAGAGCGAGAACGAAAAGCAGCGGAGCCAGGCCGTCGAACTTTCCCGCATACAGCAGGTGCATCGCCGCGGCACCCACCAGTCGGACAGCCAAGGCAAACAACAGGGTGATCGCGATCATCGCCAATGCATAGCGCTTCCAGAGCGACAGAAAATCATCGAGGTTTCTGGCGACATATCTGGCAGTCAGGGCCGGCAACAGAAGGAAAGACAGCGAAATCATGACTTGCTCGACCGGCGCGATCAGAAGATACAGGGCTTTCAGGTTGCCGACCTCGTTCACGGAAAGAAATCCGGCCACCAGCCAGTAATAGCCCTGATGCATAAACTGAAAGACAAACGCGGTGGCCAGCACCCAGCGCGAATATTTCCAGTGTTCGCGCCAATAGTGCGGCTCGGTTTTGAGGAAGCTCTCGCGCGCGGGAAACCGGGGCGACCGAACCTGCGGCAGGCGGCCCAGGCAGAGGGCTCCGGCAACAATCCATCCCAGGGCCAGAATCAGAAACACCGAGAAGCTATTCAGAACCTGCGCCCGCACCGCGATCCAAAGGGCCAGGGAAACCGTCGCGAAAAAGACCAGCGACGTCGCGGCCGCCCCGGCCGGCTTGCGCTGAACGTAAAAGCTGCGGCGCAGCCAGGCGGCGGAGAGCAGCACGCTCAGTGTGAGTCCGAGACCGACGATCGCCCGGGGCAAATGGTTAGGAGCAATCCAGTGCCATCCCCAGCACACGCTCAGGACCAGCGCTGTGAGCAACAAACCAAGCGCAGCATTGCTCCAGCCGACCAGCCGAAAATATTCCGTGAAGCGGCTGCGATATCTCCCCGAACCGTAGACGGTGTAGGGCTCGAGGATGGCGGCGTTGTGCAGGCCCATCAGAAACGTAAGAAGCGAATAGGCCAGGGCAAACATCCCATACTCTTCCTTGGTCTGAGTGCGCGCGAGTACCAGGTTCACGAGAAACATGCCGCCAGCGGAAAACGCCTGGTCGGCCAGGCTATAGCCAATTCGCCGGGTGTGGTGGAACCGGCGCAGAGGCAACACCACCGCTTGGGAGCCGGCAAGTGAAGCGGCAATCTGACTCATTTCAGGAATTCATTTCAGGAGTTCATTTCCGCACCCAGCGCAATTTCCATGGAAGCGATACCCGGATTTGCGAACTGGCGAAAGAATCTTTAGATCGGTAGTTTCGACTTCACCCAGCGCAACCAGGCGCGATGACTCATGGCTTGCCAGCGGGAGCCGTTCAGCGGAGCCCACGGCATCTTCGCCTTCGTGCTCCGAAAGATGGTCTGGAAGATCTCGCGGGCCAGAGCTTTGCCGGGATCGTCCGGGCTGACCTGGTGCCAAGCCGCGCGGGCCAGCACCCAAATCGCACCGCCGGCAAGCCCAAAGCAGCCGCCCAAAAACAGGATGGCCAGGCGCGGCGGATACGATTTCTTCTCCGGGAGGCTGGCCGGATCCAGCACTTTTACGCTGGGCGTTTCCTTGGCTTCCTGCACTTTGGCCAGTTCGTACTGTTGGGTAAGGGTTTCATAGACCGCTTCCTGAATCTTGGTCCGGCGCAACAGGTCGGCATACGTAACCCCGAGCAGCGGCAACTCGCGAATGGTCGGGTAATCCGAGTGCTCCGCATCGGAAGGCTCCGAAGACGATATGGCCGAAGAAGATCCGCCGGAAGAAAGTCCGGCTGGAGAAGATCCAATTTTGGCGGGCGAATCGCCGTCGAGCTTTTCCAGTTGGCGGCGCAACTCGGAGACCCGGGCCTGCACTGAGCGCACGCGCACATTGTTGGCAGTGTAGATCTCCGACAGTCCCTTTAACTCGGATTCGGCGGCAATGAGCTGGCCTTGCAGCAGGGCCGCAGCTTCCACCATGGCCTTGCCTTGTTCAGGAATATTGATCGCGGCATTCTTGCTGGCAAACTGGCTGAACTGGTTCGACACCGCGTCCAATTCCTGCTTCACCGCCTGGAGCCGCCCTTCGAGAAAGACGCGCTCCCGGTGCGCCGCTGAGGTGGATAGTTCTGTGATCAGACGATTCAATTCTTCCACATGAGCCGCCGCGAGGGCGGCGGCGCGGCCGGGATTGCGGTCGATCACGGTGATCGAAATAATACCGGTCTTGCGGTCTTCCGAAGCTCCGCTCTTGCTGGCGAGCTTGGCACAGGCGTCTTCTTCCAACCTTTCGCCGTAAACTTTTCTCAGATCGAAGCGTTCGACCAGCCGGTCTTCCAGAGTGCGGCTGCGCAGCACGCCAACAAAGAGAGCCCCCGTGGAATTGCCGCCCAGGAGTCCTCCGGCCATTGCACCAATGCCGTTGCCTGCCTTGGCGCTCAGGGCGGCCAACATGTTCGCCGAACTGGATGGAGGCTCGGGAGGCATCAACTGCACGGTCGAGCGATATTGTTTGGGCAGCAGAAAAGCGATTGCCGTCGCCATCCCCAGCCCGGCGAGCGTTACCCTGGCAATGATGCGGCGCTCGTCCCAGAGCAGCCGCAGCCTCTCCCATACCTGGGCGGAGGGTAGCTGAGCTGACAAGACCTGTTCCGACAAGACCTGGTCCGATAGGACCTCGACTGAGGCAGAGTCCTCCCTCATCTCGGGCGATCCGAGTCCGCGGAAGGAGGATTCCGGCGAAAAATCAGGACGCGTCTTCGTAGCGGACTGCGACAATTCCTTCCTCAACTCTTTTCAGGGAAGCCCACGGAGGATTCCGCTTTCTCTCAAATCTAGTTCTGTTGCCGCCAACGCAGGCCGGGGTGGTAGGTCAGCTGCAAAGAGGTGGAAAAATCGGAGTCCGGCCCGGGACGGAGAGCAGGAAAATGCCACTGCTCATATTGCGCTTGCCCGGACAGCTCAAGCTGAGAGCCCAGCCGGCAGCGGGCGTTGAGCAAAAAATCGTTCAGGTGTCCCCCGCCGGCGAGAAACCGGTCCACTTCCTGGTGCCGGTAAGACAGCTGCACGCTGGTACGGGGAGAAAACGAATACTTGCTCCAAGCTTGCCCGCCGAGGGCCTGACGCCCGATCCAGCTGCCAATCAGATTGCCGTCATTGGTATAGCCGGAGCGGTAGCGCCGGTCGGTGTACATCGTGCCCAGGCGGGGATCAGCTTTGAATCCCTCCACCCGCAGCTCCAGTCTGGACAGCTTCGGAGCCTGCGGCAAATAGATTCCCGGATTCAACATGGGCCGGGTCGAACCCAGCGGAGAAACTTCGTCTCCAACCATCGAGTCGGTGTAAATCGTCAGCCACTTTCTGATTCCGGGGACGCGGTACGTCAGATCGAAGCTGGAAAATCGCTTGGCTGGATTGCTGGCGGTATTGGCATTGTGGGAGTAGTAACTTCGAAAAAATTCACCCCAAGTAAACGGCAGTCCCGGGCCGCCGAACATGGCGGTCACTCCCATGCCAAACTCCAGATTCGGAGTGGGATGAAAACCGATTTTGTTGCCATGAATGAACGGCTGCGGACGGAAATTCGGCCCTACGAGAAAACTCGGATCCACGCTGGGATTCAGTCCGACCGAGGCAGGCGGGTTGTACACCCAGCTTTGTCCAGCCAACTGCCCGAGAAATGAAGTCATGCGGACGGGGCCCAGAAAATCGGAGAGCAGGGGAATCTCGAAGGGCGACACATTGTCAATTTGCAGCATGGTGATGGGCGCGGCGTTGTCGCTCAGGAGCAGCGGGCCACTCTCTCCCGGACCCAGCCAGAGATTCTGTTTGCCAAAAGAAATCTTGACGTTATTGACAGTCAACCCGATCGCCCCCTCGATCAGGCGAAACCGGTTGATGGTGGCAGACCCATCCGGGAGCAGCGCTGCCAATCCATCCTCGGCTGCCGTGGCCTGTAGGACGTTGGTTGGATTCGAAGCTACCTCCGGGGCGTGCTGGTATTCGCCGCGGAAAGAAAATGAGAATGGACCGGCTACGCCGCTGGCGCTTATCCCCGTGATCTGGTTAAAGCCTTCTCCGTAGGGCCGGCCATAATCGTTGACGATCGTCTGCGCGAAGTGATAGCCATCCCGCAACGGCGTGCCGGTGATCGCCGTGAAGCGGGTGTAGATCGAATCCAAGCCGAGGCCAATATTGGCGCCTCCGTTGCGGCGCTCGATCTCGTCGCCGAATTCGCTGACCAGCGCGGCATAAATATTTTCGCCGTCTCCTGCTTTCCCGCCGACTCCACCTTCGCCGCCGTCTGCTCCGTAGCGCATCCCTTCCCCAGCTTCTTCGAGCAGGCGGGCGCACTCCATGCGGGTCCACGGACGCATTCCCAGATAAGCAGTCTGCAGGTAGCCGAGCGCGGCCAACCGCTCCAGTGCGGGATAGACCCAGCTTTCGAGCGGGACATAGGGCGATCCCATATTGCGCGGACTCCTTATTTTGTCTTGTTCCGCCGCATGAAATTCAAATGGATTTCCCCACGGCGCAGGACTGACTTCGAGGTCGCGATGCCGCTGATAAATCTGGCGGGCGACGAAGTAACCCAGCGCTCCTCCCACTAAAACATCCGAAGGAAAATGTTCTTTGCCGGTAACCCGGGCCACGGTTACGGCAGATGCCAAGCCATAGGCCAGCAGTTTCGTGACGGGTCCGGGATACTCGTGCGCGATGACTCCCGCCACCGCCCAGGAGACGGCGGCATGTTCAGAGGGAAAGGAGGAGCCCCCCGCAAAGAAATGGCCGGACCCTGTACCCTGATAAGGGCGCTGACGATCGAAAATTGACTTCAACGAGTAGTCCACCGCGGCGGCGTTGACGGCGGCTTCGATGGCGAGAAATCCGGTTTCGGTGGCGCGATCGTTGTGCTTGATTTTCCCCATCAGAAACATCCCTCCGGCGGCGCCGGCGAGAGCAAAAACCCCGTCATTCGACACACTGCGGCTGCGCGCGATTTCACTCGCCGGCACTTGTTTGGAAAACCAGGAATCGCTGGCCAGAAAAGCGGCCATCGCGGCCGCCGTCGGCAGCGCCCAAATCGCATCGCTACGGCGCAGACGCAAGGGACTGGTCCATATCTTGCTTTGGTCAGCGGCGAATCGCTTGAACAGATCGATCCCGCTGCCGCCTCCGCTCCACACCTTCGCTTGATTCCAGGTACCCGCGGGGGAGATATTCGGCTCAGGAACTGAAACTGTTGTCGTCGGATTGGACGTTTTCGCGTCGTTCGGACCCGGTTCCGGATTCTCCAGCCGCGGCGCATTCTGAAAACCGTCCGCTGTATCTCTCGCGCTTGTCTGGGCAAGAGCGTTCCCGGAAAGAGTCGAGACGACTATCATCAGCGTAAACAAAACTTGGGGAAGCAATCCGCCAGCACTCATCCATCCGCCCACGGCTGTCATGCCAGAGCTCGCTCAGAAGGCCCGGCCTACGCTAATGGCGATTGCGACTGATGACATCATCTGGGCTGCATCCATGGTGCTCTTCCATCTTGGAGTCCCACCCAGAGCTTTCTCCGGAACGAAGACCATATCCCCGGGCCGCAGCTCGGCGCTCAAAACGTCGCCCGTGAACCATTCGCCGCTTTCCTTTCCGCCCACCACCGAACCGTCGCCGCGCACCACGAAGACGGCTTTTTTGTTCGCCATGTTGGTGGGACCTCCGGCCTGACGCAGGTACCAGCCCGCGCTCTTACCGGGGCGGTATGTAATCGCGGTTGGGTTATAGACCCGGCCGTTAACGACGACATAAGTGGGAGTCTTCGGGATCAGCAGCATGTCCCCCGCACGCACCTCGACATCGGCGGGAGTGTTCGCCCACTTGCCGACGTTTTTCGAGATGTGAATCACCAGCCGTCCTTCCGGCGGCGTGCTCTTCAGCTCCTCGAGCGTGGCATGCCATTGATCGATGACCGCGCTCTTGGCCAGCTTCTCATCGGTGTCGCCAGCATCAGGAATCAGCTGGAGGGTGGACTGCTGCGCCTGCACCTGCCGGATCAGGTCGCCCCGATTTTTCTCCTGCAGTTCGCGGACTTGCTTGCGTTCGAAAATAGCCCCGTAGGGATAGGCGTCGGCGCGCAGCCCTCCAGCACGTTTCAGCACAGAACTCAGGCGCTCACCCTCCTCGATCCCGTAGTCGCCGGGATGCAGGACTTCGCCCTTGACCGTGATGACCGCCCCAACGTCGGTCCAGCCCGCCAGTTGCCGGATGGTGAGCACATCGCCGTCATGCAGCCGCACGTCGCTGTCGGCATCGCCGGCCAACGCGTGCGCCAGTGGAACGGCAACATGTTCCCCGACCATCTGTCCGCCACTTTCTACGGTGTAGCGGGTCAGGTCGGCCGATTCGGTGAAAGCGCCGCGCGTCAGTCCGCCGGATAAGCGGACGAGTTGTGCAGCAGACATGTCTTCGCCTAACGGATACTTTCCCGGGCGGGCCACTTCGCCTTCAATCTTCACCGCCGGAGGATCGACCTTCGCCAGATTGCGGTGAATGAATATCCGGTCCTTGGGCTGCAAAGAAACATTGTCCGCGGCGTCTCCCGCCAGCGCGCGCTCCAGATTCACGCTCAACACTTTGAGCTTTCCGTTGGCCATGCGGCGAAAAACCTGCGCATCATTCAGCTGTGCATCGCGGGTGACGCCGCCGGCCTGGTAGACGGCATCGCGCAGGCGAGTCTGCCCGTTGGTCACAAGTTGGCCGGGATGGCGCACTTCTCCGGTGACCATCACCGTAGGCGGATCTTCGAAATCGTAGCGCCCGAAGATGCGCACCGTATCGAAGGCTTTCAGGGTGACGTTCTGGACATTATTCTGATCTGGCTTCTCATCTTTATTTTTATTTTTGTTGCCGCCCAGTGCGTCGGCCAGGTTGAAGGCAATAATCTGCGGGGCATAGTCGGGCGGAGCCAGACGGATGATTTCCGCATGGTGCGCCGCCGGCTCGGGCAGCAGATCGGTATAAGAATGGATGAGGTCGGTGACCCGCATGCCTTCCCGGTAGGCGCGCTTGCCCGGGCTAAAAACGTGCCCATCGAGATACACCGTTTGCTCGCTCGAGGGCAGAATCGGCGAGATGCGAATCTTGTCGCCATCCTGGATCTTGAAGGCTTCGAGCGTGCTGGTCACCGTCTCCTGGTTATTGTTTTCCGGCAGATCGAGCCGCAGCATGGCGCGGCTCTCATGCGCGACCACGCGCTCCACTTCGATGTGGCGGAGCGTCCCGGTATTCAGCACGCCGCCCGCCAGCTGCAAAGCTTCCGCCAGATCCGCTTCGTGATTCAGCTCATAGACCGCGGGACGCCGCACCATGCCCTCGACCGTCAACTCCGCACCTACAGGAGGCACCATGATCGTGTCCCCCGCTTCGAGGCGCTGCATCCGGGAACGGACTCCGTGCAGCAGCAGGTCGTAGAGATCGATCTCGCCCACCAGCTGCGGCCCGCGGTATAGCCGCAACATGCGCAGCGATCCGCGAGAGGTCGGGCCGCCCGCCTGGTAGAGCGCATTGAGCGGGGTGGAAAGCGAACTGACGTCGTAAGCCCCCGGACGCAAGACATCTCCAACCACATAGACGCGCACCGTGCGCAGGCGGGCCAGAGAAACATCGGCGTGCACATCGCGAAATTCACCGCGCAATACGCTCTGCACCAGCTGCTGTACATCGCCCAGACTGCGTCCGGTCACCTGCACGGCGCCGGCTTCCGGCAGGGCAACGCGGCCTTCGCGATCGACCACGCGCTGCAGGTGTTGGGAAACTCCACCCCAGAGTTCGATACTCAGGCCGTCGCCCGGTCCCAGCACGTAGTCCGGTCCCACCGGCACATCCATCGGCAGCTCGTCGAAGTTGCCCGTTCCGTTGCGGAAAATATCCTCACCAAAACGAGCCAGCACTGGCGTATGCCGGGAGACTTGCGCGTAAAGGTCGTAGAGTGCCGGCACCCCGGCATAGGGATTCGCGCGGTGGCGGATTACGGGACGGTCTTCGTCTTCAGCCGGCTGGCGCAATGGGCTGCGGTTCTCCCGCGGCGAAAACGAGGAACGGAAAGACGAGTCTCGCGCCCAGGCTTCGAGACGCTCGTCGGAGTTTTCCGTCCTGGAGTCAGGCAGGTAAGGAGGATAGGAGGACGACGCGGGGGAAAACGAACGGGCCTGTTTCGAAGGCCTGTTCTGGCTGGTGCTCGCATCGGTCATTCCGACACTTGATAATCCCGGGGCGCCTTCCGGACTCATCCGCTGCATCGAGTCCGCTTCAGGCGGGGGCTCATCATAGAAGTCTTCGTCTGGAGGTTCCATGCCAGCCATGCTCTGCTGCCGGCCGTAGCCGGGAGAAGCCGGCTCCAGGTGCTGTGGTGGAGACGGTCCGGGCTGATCTCCTGAAGGCGCGGGCAGGGTCTCATCATTTTCTCCGCCCCCGTCCGCCATATATCCATCTTTGCGAGCTTTTGCCCTGGCCGCAGGGATGCTCTGATCGTGCTCTTCCCAGTACTTTTCTTCTTCGTTCGCAGCGGGTGGACTTGCGCCTGAAAGTTTCGCCAGTTCGCTGGCGGACAAGCGCCGGATCCGGTCCTTTTCCATTTCCTCCCGGGTGGGCTTGGCCCGCACGTATTCGCGCTTCTCAATTTCCTGGGTGGCGAGAATGCGAGCGTTGTCATCCACGATCAGCAGCTGATACAAAGCATCGTCGGTTAGATCGGCGGGATCAAGCAATTGCCCCTGCTCGTAGGCCTGGCGGACAAGCAATCGCTTGACCGCGAGCATCAGCCCTGGCTCCCTTCGAAGAATATTGGAAATGGTGGCGGCGGAGAGCGAAATCCTGGGCTCACCATCTTCTCCGTTGAGCTCGTCCTGCGATCCAGCCTTTTGTGCCCCAGCTTCTCGCTCGCGGTCCTGCTGTGCCCAGACTTTCTCTGGACCCACGCCGGCCAGCAGAAAGATTCCGACAACGACAGCGCACAACCGTTGCCATCGCAGGTGACCGCTGGGTTTCGCTTGGAGCATAAATATTGACCGATCGGGGGGGAGACTTTTTTGGCAAACGTGCTGGAATTCTCAGTTACGAGGCTTCGATTCGGCGACCGGCTCCAGGTCGCTTTCATCCACTTCAACGGCCACGGAACGCATGATCAGGTCCAAAGAAAATACCACGCGGCAGCGTTCCTTCCGGCGCACGACGATACCTTCGAGCCCCTGCATCGGTCCGCCACAGACGCGGACGCGCCGCCCGACGCACAGGTAAGGATGCGGTTCGATGCAGCCTCCGCGGGACAGGCGATTGCGCAAACCCTCAATTTCGGCCTGCGGCAGCACCGCGGGCTCTCCGTTGAAGCTCACCAGCCGCACCGCACTCGGCAGCTGGAGAACTCGCAGTCTGTCTTTCAGCGCGAAGTAAACAAAGACATAGCCGGGGAAAAGAGCCAGTTCCAGCTCCTTGCGACGATCTTTCCAGCGCCGCACCGACCGATAAAGCGGAAGAAAACAGGAAATATTGCGTTGCTCGATCTGCTGCGCGACGCATTTTTCGTGGCGCGGACAGGTATAGAGCGCATACCAGTTGGGCTGCTCTCGAACCCCGGCCAAAGAGCGAAGATCCGGCAAATGGTGGTGGCGCGGACCGGCCAGCGTGGAGGGCTCGCAACTGTTTTGAATTTCATTCGCTACTTGCATGTGGCCCCTGTGGTGCAGCTTCGCCCCGTCGGCTACATCAGCCGAATATCTAAATATTTACTTTCAGAAACCAAACCGTTACTTGCGGATCTGTTCGTGCCTCTCGCGGCGAGACTTAAATCGTCTTCCCTAAACCGGTCAATTTTGTGCCACCCCGACCAAAACCGCACGCTCCCGTACCGCATTTAGAATTCCCGCTTCCGAGCTCTCCAGCGCCTTGGTTCGAATATCGACTACCGCCCAATAGAAGATTCCCCGATTCTGTTCCGGCGCCAAGGCCAGAATCCTCATATCGGGATGGCGCCCCAGGAGAAACCCGCACTGGCCCAGCCGCTTCTCCGGTTCATCCATTGCGAGGATGAGAACATCGGGCAGCACCTGTTCCACGATCTCGGCCAGTTCAGCCTCGTTCTGCACCTCACCCACAACTTCAATATCGGGCTGGTCGGCGATGGTGGCCAAGACCAGTTCCCGCATCAGCCGCGGATGATTTGCCACCAGTACGCGAACTCGTTTCACAGAGAATTCCCCAGCGCAGAGCATAGGTTGGCCTATTGCGCATGCGCAAGGTTCAAAAGAGATCTAGGCGGGGCCACCGGGGAGAAGCCAGAAAGTGATCGGGAGTATTAATTAGCGAAGCACAAAAGGGAGTTGGCAGTACTAATCCATAGTACTAATCGAGGTACCAATATCGATGTGTCGGGGAATCGACCTTCTTGCCTGGTCGATCCACTTGTGAGCAAGTCATGCGAGAGGGGAAGGCTAATTCACGGGCCAATCTAAGTCTGGCTTGAGGAAGTTGGTGGGCAGTGCAGGACTCGAACCTGCGACCTCCTGCTTGTAAGGCAGGCGCTCTAACCAGCTGAGCTAACCGCCCATCATGAAAACAAATGGGTTACAACACATCCGACCATAGCACTTTCTTGCCTATATCCCAGCTTTAATGAAATAGTTTTGGAAACAAAGTTGAGATGCAAAAGTGGCTAAACGAGCTGGCCGGGAAGTACAGCAAAGCTTTGGTGCTGCACTCCGGATTTTACCTCAAAAGCATCTTGTCCGAGGCCCAGGAGCAAGGTTATCTTTTGAAAAACCCATTATTGAAATTCGTCTAAATTTGTCGCTTCTAACTGGTTCATGTTGAATTTTTTGCAGAATGCTGGTTGAAAGCTATTGAAAATCGCTGAATCAATGTGCTTTCGATGCTGCAAATTCGGGTAATAATATACTTAGCAAAACGGCAGGCTAATGGGATTCAGCGCGGAAATCCAATCTGACAGTATGCCCGTGGTTGATGGGATCTCCCGGGGAAGTGGTTCCTAGAAGGTAGTTTCTTGATGGATATCCAAGCAGAAAGACTTGTGCTTGAAACCTCGCAGCTTCCGACATTCCGCTGGCACAATGCGCTGCTGCTGGCATGGTTTGTTCCTTCTGCTTTGGAGCCGACGACGGAAATTAACTTCCCAAGTCCTGTTCGCGAACCCAGCCTGTCAAACCGGAATTACGTGACGCGCGCACGAGTTGGTATCGAAAAAGGGATGGAGGCAGCCCCCCGACTGCCTCCGATCCCGCCTTCTGCCGCAGTAAGGTGGACTTCTCGCCCCCTTAAACGATCAGTCCTCCTCGCCTCTCCCGCTCGGCACTTTAAGCGCGTGGATGCTTTCTTTGCGGGTGGAAGGGAATCAATCCGCCCTACTGTGAATATCGGAATCGGCGGGAAAAAGACGACAGGGGTGCCCAATAAATTTGTCAGTTACTATCCAGAAAAAAGAGGGGTGACGGGGCGAAAGTCTGGAAGAGGGCTTTTTTCGCTAATGTTGAGGCTCTGTGGGGGAAGCTCCACGCGGAACGATCTGGCTCGACCATTGGCGCAGCAGAAATGAAGCATTAGGAAGCTTTATATTCCAGTGGTTCCAGAGTTCTGTTCTCTGTACTTCGAGCCGCGCGGCTTCGTCAGTCCGTCCGACCCCGCGGAGAATGTCTGCGAGCGCGGTCCAAGTTCGCGAAATACAGATCGCGTCTCGGAGGTCGTTTTGAACATCGGGCTTCCAGGCCATGAGCTTGTCCAACAGTTGCCGATAGGCTTCGACCGCTTTCATCGGTTGGCCGGTTTCGGCATAGTCGTCAGCCGCGGCTCTCATAACGTGGTCGGATCTGCTCATTGGTTCCACGGCTTCGGCTGGATATTGGTGAGCGTCACGCAGGAGCTGGAACGCTTCCTCTATCCGCCGTCTGGCTTCTTTACCTTTCCCGATCCGTCGCAAGGCGTAGGAAGAGCCAGCTAGCAAGTCGGCTGCACAGAGCTGGGTGCTGACATTGTTTTTCGCCTCTCGTATGCGTGCAAGAGCGTGATCATAGACCACCAGAGCTTTCTGCGGTTGGTTGTGGCGGAGAATATTGCCGATTTCCAGCCCGATCGTGGCCGCCGAATGGCGGCTTAGATAATCGATAGAGTCCAGGTTCGCCAGTTCTTCTCCAATATTCAGCCCCCTTTGGAAAGCAGCCAGCGCACCTCGAGTTCGCCCGAGATTTGGTTCCGCATCCTGGTTTCCCAGAATCATTCCCTCGGTGTACAGCGCATTGGCCAGATTGATACGCAGGGATGCGTGTCCGCTGGCCGCTTGCGCCTCATCGAGTTGAATCGCCTGTTGAGCTGTCTGCAATGCTCCATCCAGATCCCCGGTTTGCCAGCGCGCAACTGTCAACGCTCCAAGGATGCTGCCATGAACTCGATGGGCTGATGCAACCGGTTGGGTGATATCCAGTGCGCGCTGGCTAGCGCGCAGAGCATCCTCGAAATGCCTGGCGTCGTCATAAGCGTACGCAATGTTCATCTCAAAATACCCCATGCTGTAAACATCTTTTGGATCCACATTCCCGAGACTCATAAAGCGCTCGACTCGCTGAGAGGCCTTGTCGGCCCAAGACACCATTTCTTCTCTACGATTCTGCTCGTCGGCAAGGGTCATGCGATCGTGCGCAATTGTTGCTGCTATAAACAACGCTCTCCTGCTCGTGGGATTGACTTTTAATACCGAATCCACGAAGTCTTCCGCTTTGTCGAGACTTGCTTCCGCTTCGGAGAACTGGCCCAGGTTCGGCGAGGTTGGATCACCTTGCGCATGTGCCACGCGCACATAGGCGTAGGCGATTTCCAGTGCTAGATCCTTGTCAACATAAGCTTCATTGCCCAACGAGGTCAGATATCCGAGCGAATCAGACACCATTTGCATTCTGACTTTTGTCGAGCCTGGCAAGCCCCTGATGTCGTTATCGAGCTCGATGAATTTATTGGCTAGTTGCCGCACTTGGACGAAGCGGCGTTCGGCGACCTTTCGCTCCGAATTCGCAATCCACAATCCAGTTGACAGGCTTCCAATCACAAGTGCAATGGCGATGGTAGTCAGCGTCACCACTGTGCGGTTGCGGCGCAGAAACTTGCCGGCACGGTAGGCGAAGGTATCTGGTCGCGCGCTGATCGGTTCGTGCTTCAGGAATCGTTGAAGATCGCCGGCAAACCCGGTGACTGAGGCGTAGCGCTCCTGCGGATTCTTCTTTAAAGCTTTGCCAACAATCGTATCGAGATCGCCACGCAGCTGGCGCTGAAGTTTCTCGGGCGTAGTGCCGCGCTTTTCGGCCAGGGTCTTGTCGTCAGCCGATGCAACTATGCTCGAGGCGCGAGCAGGTTCTATTTCAACAATCGCCCTCATCAGTTCCGCCGGAGACTGCAGCCAACGGCCGGTCGAGTGCTGACCGGTAAATAGTAGATAGAGCAACACTCCCAACGCATAAACATCGGTTGCGGTCGTGACTGGCTGGCCGGTAAGTTGCTCTGGAGCAGCGTACTGTGGAGTGAGAGCCGAACCGCCTTCACGAGTAAGCAGGGTTGCGGCACCTATCTGGCCTTCGCCCTCCAGGAGTTTGGCGATCCCAAAGTCCAGCAGCTTGACCTCACCGCCGGTGGTGACCAGTACGTTCGAAGGTTTGATGTCGCGATGAACAATCAGATTTGCATGCGCGTGTGCCACTGCGGCCAACACATCCAGAAATAAGCGGACACGTGCCTCCAGATGGAGCTTGTGGTCGTCGCAATACTGATCGATTGCCGTGCCGTCCACGTATTCGAGGATGAGATACGGCCGGCCATCGGTGGAAATGCCAGCATCGAGGAGTTCTGCAATATGCGGATGCGTAAGCCTGGCCAAGGATGCTGCCTTCGCGTTTGAACCGCTCTTCAGTCGCGTGCCCCGCGAGTGCAACACTCACGAACTTCACCGCAGCTTGCCGCTCGAACCTGCCATCACTGCGACGGGCGAGCCAGACACTTCCCATCCCGCCCTGGCCAATCTGCGAGATCAGAGTGTACGGACCAATTGTCTGGCCCGCGAGTCCCGTGGAGTTCGGCAACGCCCATCGCCTATTCTCCAGAAAACCTTCCTGCGCCAGCACCCGGTGTTCATCGAGAAGTTCTGCCAACTGTGCAGCCAGTGTGGGATCTTGCTCGTCGAGCGAGGACAGCCACGCGGCACGCTCCTCGTCGGTCATTGCGAGCGCCTGATCCAGATATGGACTCAAAGTTTGCCACTGATCGGGGCTGAGCGTGGACATCGCGATTCCTCAAACCGACAAATCTGTGCGAATTTTCCGGTGGAGATAAATCCGCGCTTTCTCCCAGTTCCGTTGGACCGTGCGTTCTGACACGTCTCGCATGGCGGCGATTTCCGCGAACGAGAAGCCGCAGAAGAACTTCAAGTCGATGATCTGGGCGAGGGCAGGCTCCACTTTGCCAAGCTCGTCTAATGTTTCGCTGATTCGGACAAGCTCTCGGTGATCCACCGCGTTTTCCATCGCTTCGGTGTCCAGCGAAGTAATCTCAAATAGGCCGCCGTGTTTCTGGGCGTGCCGTTCCCGGGCATGGTCGATGATCACTCCTCGCATCACGCGAGCCGCATACCCCATGAATCGCGCCCGATCGGGAAACGAGGGACCGACGCGCCCAGCCATGTCAAGATACGCTTCGTGCAGGAGGGTGGTGGCGCTAAGGCTCACCGGTAAGCCGCGCCGCGCCAGTTCACGCTTGGCGAGCCGATGCAACTCGGAATAAAGGGCAGTGAACAATGCTGCGGCGGCGGGCTTGTCCCCTTCTTCTGCTGCGACAATAAGCGAAGAGATTGTCGAACCCACATCCGCCTCCCCGAGCTGCGGGACACCGCACGATATTACCCCAAATGGCGACAGCTTCTCGCAGATCAATAGGATAGTCAAGCCGCAAGTGTGCACTCTTTGGGAGAGGGACTTAGGGCAATTTTGAAGCACACACACAATGGGTGGGGATCAGTTTGGTCACAAGAAAAAATCGTGCATCGATATCGCCGGGAACAATCAAAGCGAGTCGAGAAAACGCGGTCAGATGCGGAGCGCCCGCTTTGCGATCGGACGACTAAAGTTTAATTCGTTCACGCCGATAGCTTTATTGAAACAAGTCCCGCCTCGCTCCTCTGGAGTACGCCCCTGTTGCCTTTTGACAAAATGAAACTCGGGAGACGTGAATGAACCGCCTCGGACTCAGGACAAAACTAGCCACGGGGTTCGGCCTCTTGCTCGCGTTGCTGGTGCTGCTGGGTGGGGTAAGCTATTATTCCCTGCTCCGCGTAACCGCGGCCACTGAGGAGGCCAACAACTCCTTGACCAGAAAGCAGCACGCAACCCTGACCGAGGTAAACGTACGGAAGCAGATTCAGGCGTCAAACGACCATACGTTCACCGGGGATGCGGCTTCTTTGCAAAGATATGGTAAGGCTAAACAAGAAGTACAAAGCAGTCTGGACGAGCTTGGCAAAGTGCTGGTCGCTGAAAAGGACAAGGCTCTGCTGGCGAAACTATTGCTGAGCGTGCAAGACATTACCTCGCTGACAGAGCAGCAACTCGCCTTGCGTCTCGCCAGCCGGAACTACGAAGCCACCGACATGGCTTTCGGACCCAAAGAACAAAAGGCAATCAAGAGCGTGGCCGACGATGCTTCGCAACTGGAACTCTGGGAGGACACTCAGGCGCAGAGCGCCCTTTTGGCGGAGCACAAAGCCCAGGCGCGAGCGAATTTCGTGACGATCGCGCTGGTGCTTTCCGGCTTTCTGGCAGGCATTACGATCGCAGCCTTCATCGCACGCTCGATCACCCGCGGAATGTCGGGACTGCTCGGCATGATCCAGGAGATTGCCAGCAAGAACCTTGCGAAGTCCGATATCACTGTAACGTCGAGCGATGAAATTGGACAGGCCGAAGCCGCCCTCAACGGCATGAAGAACTCGCTGCGCGAGTTGATCAACTCCATCGCGGCGACGGCCGAACAGGTGGCGAGTGCCAGTCAGGAGATTTCGTCGTCTGCGGCACAGTCGGCCGAGAATGCCCGCGTGCAGAGCGATCAGACTCAACAAGTGGTTACTGCTATGCAGGATATGGCGGCGCGGGTTCGGCAAGTTCTGGATAGTTCCATCAGTGCTTCTGATTCTTCGCAGAAAGCTGCAGAGGCCGCCCATCGCGGAGGCCAGGTAGTGGAGGAAGCGCTGGCCACCATACGCAGCATCGCCGATTCATCCAAGGGTGTGGCCGCCAGCATCGCCACTCTGGGATCCAGTTCGCAACAGATCAGCGCGATTGTGGGAGTTATTGATGACATCGCCGACCAGACCAATCTGCTCGCACTTAACGCAGCGATCGAAGCGGCGCGCGCCGGAGAGCAGGGGCGCGGCTTTGCCGTGGTTTCCGACGAAGTGCGCAAACTCGCCGAGCGTACTACGCAAGCGACCAAGGAGATTGCCGCCACCGTCGAATCGATCCAGACAGAGACCGGTCACGCCGTCCGCGCAATGGACAAGGGAACGCGCGACGTGAAGGCTGGAGTCGAAAAGACATCCGCATCTGGAGAGGCCTTGCAGGAAATCATCCAGATGTCTGCCAGGGTGGGGGATGTAATTTCCGAAATTACAGGTGCGGCAAATCAGCAGTCGGAAGCCACTCAACAGGTGAACGCGAGCATGTCGCAAATCTCGCAACTGGTTCAGGAATCCTCGACCGCCGCCAACCACACTGCCAGTGCGTGTAACGATCTTTCCAATCTGGCGCTTGATTTGCGCGGCCTGGTAAACCAGTTCAGGCTGGAATCCGTGCCGAATGATGCAAACGAGTCTACTTTCGCAAAATCTAATTTCCGAGCCGGCCGCGCATTGGCTCCGGCAAAAGCCTCAGCCGCATCAAGCGGAGCGGATTAAGCCGAACTGAGTTCGAACACTATCGGACGCTACCAAATTCGCATTCTGTACACTCCCCACTGTTGCGCTGAGCTTCCCTGCTAGACTGACGCGGTGCGCCGTCTGATCGTTAACGCCGACGATTTTGGCTTCACGGCAGGAGTCAATCGCGCCATTGTCGAAGCTCATACTCGAGGAATTGTGACTTCGACCACGCTGATGGCGAGTGGGCCTGCCTTTAACGATGCCATTCGGTTGGCTAGAGAAACTCCCCGGCTCGATGTTGGCTGCCACCTGGTGTTTATCGATGGCGAACCAGTCCTGGATGCGGTTCGCCTGCCCACGATTACGTCCCGAGATTCAGGTACGGGTCGCTTTCGGGATGGTTTGAAATCGTTTGTGGCGCGCGCGCTGACCAACCGCTTCGACCCGGCGGAGATTGAAGCTGAGACGAGCGCACAGCTACGCAAGATCCAAACGGCTGGCATCAACGTTTCCCACGTGGATTCTCACAAACACACTCACTTGTTTCCTGCGGTGCTGCGGCCGGTCCTGCGCGCTGCGCTGGCTTGCGGAGTGCGAGCGGTCCGCAATCCGTTTGGCCCGCGCAAACCGCTGTCTTCGACAGAATTGTTGATGCGACCCAGTCTCTGGACTCGCTATGCCGAGGTGAGAGTTCTGCGCACCCTTGCCGGCAAATTTCATGATGCAGCGAAACGCCAGGGGATGGTAACTCCCGATGGCACGCTCGGCATCGTCGTGACTGGCGCGCTCGATGAGAGACTCTTCCGAGCCATCGCCGCCATCATTCCTGAAGGCACGTGGGAATTTGTTTGTCATCCGGGCTACAATGATGCGGAATTGCAGCAGGCTAATACCCGGCTGCGAGAATCGCGAGAAACCGAATTGCGAGTGCTCACCATGCCTGAAGCCAGACAGTTATTGGAGGCCGAAGGCATTGCCTTGATTTCGTATCGCGAACTCATCTCAATCGAAAGTGCCTCGTAAGAGCAGGTTCTTAAATCCACTCATTCACTCAGGACTAGTCACTTTCGTAATCTCAAGAAGAATCGGCTAGAGCGTATCATCAGGTTAGTTTCGGCTTAAAGACTTAAGCTGGGAGGCTCTTAATCATGTCTGCCTCAGGGGCGGCTCCGCGCGCGACGCTGGACTTGCGTGTACGTGTGTGGGGCATGGGGGCAGATAACCGGCCTTTTCATCAGAACGCGAACGCGCAAAATGTAAGCACAAATGGGGCCTGCATTTGCGGACTCGAACATGAGTTGAAGGTGGGCGACGTTATCGGCGTTCAATACGAAACCAAAAAAGCCCGCTGCAAGGTGATATGGGTGATGGAGGCCGGGGGCCTTTAAAAAGGTTCAGGTAGGAGTTCAACTGGTGGCAGACCACGAGTGTCCGTGGCTGGCGCAGTTACCGCCAGAACTACGTTCCAGCATGCCGAATTACACCCCCGACAATCGCAGAAAGTTCCAGCGTCACCGGATTTCGTTCCCTTTGGAGTTCCGCGACGAGCGGGTCGATACTCCGATGCGGGTCAATGCCACTGACATCAGTGGTAATGGCTGTTATGTTGAGACGGTCATGCCCTTGCCGATTTCGACCGTACTGCGGGTAGAGTTTTGGATGGACCAGGAACGTATTTCCGCCTCCGCTACCGTCCGTACCCGGGATCCAGGAGTTGGGATGGGAATCGAATTCAGCGGTCTGCCGGAAGATTCCAAGAAGCGATTCCCAGCTGAATCTCGATGGCCAAACCCCGGCCTTTCCGTGCAGGGACAAAAAGCCGGCGAATAGGCTGTCGTAATTCGCTTAGAAAGCTTTCTGCGTAAACCCAGGTTCGCCGAGAATCTGCATCTTCTGCTACCCTCGACCATCGAATTACAGAATCTCTCAAGGGCGGTCCAGGCGGAATGAAGATTGGGATTACGTG
>CAVRWS010000068.1:0-52472 GCA_963724815.1 uncultured Acidobacteriaceae bacterium | reverse complement strand
AGTTCCTGTGCCGGTTGTGAACCCAGCCGCGGCCGTGCTTAGTGGCGAAATTTATCTAGTGGGCGGATACAACAGCACTGGGTCGCTCGCGGATGTGCAAATCTACAACCCGACGACGAACACCTGGAGCACCGGACCGTCGCTGCCCACCGCGACCGACACTGGAGCTGCCGCAGTGGTCAGCAATGTGTTGTATTTCATCGGCGGCAGCCATAGCGGTGTGTACACCAACGCAGTGTGGGCCTATAGCCCGACTACGAAAACCTGGTCGGCGAAGGCGGCCATGCTGACGGGAAGAAACGGGCTGCAGGTGGTGGTGGAGAATAACATCATCTATGCTATCGGCGGCTACAACGGGTCTACCTTTGTCGATAACGTCGAAAGCTACAATCCCAAGACGAACGAGTGGACCGAAGAAGCTCCGATGTTGGGGACGAAAGATATTCCGGCCGCCGGACTGATCGGAACCACGATCGTGGTCGCAGGCGGGGCGAATGTTCCCGGCTCGGTGACCGGTGACACCGAAGCCTACGACGCCGCGACGAATACCTGGAAAGAATTAACCGCTGATCCCACGGCCCGGACCGGCCCTTGCAACGGAGTCATCGGCCAACTATATGACGTGGGTGGCTACATCAACAATGCGGGCGCGGCGACCACGGTGAACGAATCATTCAACTTGACAACGGATAAATGGACCACGACGCTGGCTCCTATGCCGAGCGGGACCATGTTCGGTGGTTCCGCGGTTGTAAACGGGCAGCTCTATTGCCTGGCAGGCGCGGCGGTCGTAAACTCGACGGCCGTGAATCACGTCCAGATTTATCAGCCGTAGGAAATTAAGCAGCGAAGGTCATCCGCCTTGGGAGGTTTCCGGGACGGGTGGCCCACGCTTGCGCACATTGCAAGGGTGGGATTCCGATAAGCTGGCAGCAGCGATAGCTACGCTGCAGGGTGCTGTCTCAGCCCATCTTTGACCCTCGATAGAGTGGGATGTGCAAAATCAAATCCTGTAGTGCTCGCATTCGAGAGTCCCACCCTTGCACAAGACGCAAGGGTGGGCCACCCGCGATCCGACCGGCGATGATGGTGATCGGTGCGGTGATCCAAACGATCCAGCTGGGGCGCCTGACCCGCCGGCGGACCCGAACCCCCCGGATCCAAATCCGCCAACGGATCCCAACCCGCCAGATCCGACCCCGCCACCGGACCCGAATCCACCGACGGACCCTGGCACTCCGACTGATCCGACCAACCCGAGTAATCCAAACGACCCAAACAACCCGGACCAACCCAACGATCCAAATAATCCAAGCGACCCAAGCGATCCGTCGGATCAGGGTTGCGGAAACGCAAGCTCTGGCAGTGGCGGGATGGACCTGGACCCGCTCGGGGACTCGAACGCACGGTTGGGAGTGTTTAATTACAACGCTTTCGGCCTTGGAAGACAGCGATCCCATCCCAATGGCGCAGGCCAATCGGGGGGCTCGTCATCGTCTTCCTCCTCTTCCAACGGGCAACAGAATAGCTGTAGTAACAATAACAATCAGCAACAGCAACAACAACAACAGCAAGCTCAGAACGCTGATCAAGTAAAATCGGTGAATGACGTCGCGTCCGTCTCCCTCGTCGCTGGCGGGGCATGGGGGATTGGGTTCGGAGTAATTTGCCTCGTAGCCGAGCCCTGTGGTGCTTTTGAAATTACAGGTATGGCGGTGGGGGGGGCGATAGTCCTCGGCGGAGAAACCCTCAATTGGGCGTTTGGAGGTACGGGGGGTCATGGGCCTTAGGTGGCGCCAGATGTGGCGCCAGATGTTCAGTTTGTTGGACTCTTCGGCATTCTTTCGGTTGACTTTTCGCAACGGGCTGAGGATACTACGCGCGTCGATGTTGGGTTAAGTTCAACCAGGGGTGTTTAGATGGAGCTTGCGTTTAGATTGGCGGCCAATGATTGGCAAGAGGCTCGGCGCGCGCCTACAGGTTGCTGCCCCTAGCCTACAAGGTCGCCGCCGCAACCGCCGTTTTTATTGGCGTTTTATTGGTCCTGGAGCCCTTCCTCCTTCGCCAGTTTGGGAGAGCGCTAACGATGCATACGGGCCCTAGCTTGTCGCTGAGTGCACTTGCCATCTTTGTCGGAACAAGCATGATTTTGGTAGTTTTTATCACAATCGGAAAGAGGCGGTTTGCGACGCCCGATTATCAAGGAGAGCAGGCGGTGGGCGTAGACATCAAGGGTCTGATGATAAGATCCGGCAACCCACCAGTCTCATTGCAAGTGAACTGGCCCTGGGTCGCCGAGTTTGCCGAAAGCCAAAATTTGTTCCTGCTCGTCGCGTCACGTTGGCAAACCAAATCGGCCGTAGCTGGCAGGCGCAGGCGGCATTTGCTTTACATGATTCCGAAGCGAGCTTTCACTCAGATCCAAGTAGTAGAGTTTCGCAAGCTGGTACAGAGTAATGTCTTGCAGAAGTAACTGGCAGCGTTAATGCGGCGGGGAGTCCACACAAGCCATTATTAACGCGCACCGCGGGCGGGGCGACCACAAGCTTTTTGGTAGATTCGCTAAATCCGACCGGGTACTCCCAGGTCATGAACGAGTTGATGAGCGGCTCGGTCACACGCACCTATGCCTACGGCTTGCAGCGCATCAGCGAAAACCAGTTCGTCAGCAGCACATGGACACCGAGCTTTTATGGGTACGACGGGCACGGCAACGTGCGATTCCTGACCAATACATCCGGGACAGCAGGCAACACCTACACGCTCGATGTGACCTAATGGAATGGACCCATCCGGGATGATTGTAAGCTCAGTGCCGGAGGTGGTTCCCGATGAAGATAGAGACGGTCGGACTGGATATTGCCAAACAGATATTTCAAGCTCATGGAGTAGACCGGACAGGCAAGGTGGTGTTGCGGAAGCGGCTGAGACGAGCGGAAGTGGCTTCCTTCTTTGCTGGTCTAGAAGCTTGCCTGATAGGACTGGAAGCCAGCGGCGGAGCGCACTACTGGTTTCGGGTTTTGAGCCGGCTGGGGCACAAGGTGCGTCTAATCGCGCCGCAGTTTGTGAAGCCCTATGTGAAGTCGCAGAAGAACGACGCCAACGATGCGGAGGCGATCTGCGAGGCGGTGAGCCGGCCGAGCATGCGTTTCGTTCCGGCCAAGAAGATTGAACAGCAGGATCTGCAATGCCTGCATCGGGTGCGGTCGCGGCTGATCGGTTGCCGGACACAGTTGACGGGTGGCCCACGCTTGCGCACATTGCAAGGGTGGGATTCCGATAAGCTGGCAGCAGCGATAGCTACGCTGCAGGGTGCTGTCTCAGCCCATCTTTGACCCTCGATAGAGTGGGATGTGCAAAATCAAATCCTGTAGTGCTCGCATTCGAGAGTCCCACCCTTGCACAAGACGCAAGGGTGGGCCACCCGCGCGAGGTGGCTTGTGCGCGGCCCTGCACCGTAAAGAAAGTCGACGAACGCAAAGAGACAGATTGTTGTAGTGGCATATATAAGCGCCGCAACGAGTCTTCGTTTTTTCATGCTAACCTCTGGACCTGATAACAGGAAAATCTCCTTACATAAGAATCTTGTTCCAGTCCTTGATTGTCGAGTGGGTTGGTGAAATCGAATCCGGGCGCATGTTGGAGTTATTTCTGCGCCGCACGTTTCTGAATCTGAGCAATCGCGTCCGTAGCTTCCTCTCTGATTGGAAACCATTGGGTATTATTGTCGGTTCTCGTTTCGGATCCAGGGTCCGAGCGAGCCACTTCCTGTAACGCTGGAATCATGTCCGCGTCTCCAAAAGCGCCGAGGGCAATCACGGTTTCGCCGCGAACGACTGCATCCGGATCATGCAGCCCCTTGAGGGTTTATTGTCTGGCGGCCTGCACGTATCTAATATCTACATCCTCTTTCCCCTTCGCCAACGCTTGGACCAAAACAGCAATTGATTCGGCGCGATCTGCACCGACATCGCTGTTCGACATTTCCAGCAGGCACGGCATTGCACTCTTCGCATGAACCGCTATCTTGGCGCCAAGCTTTGACTCGGGATTGTACGGCTCATGTACAAAGATACAGACCTGGTGCGGATCGTTCCAATCAGCAAAGGTGTCAATGGTGTCGCCGAGTTCGCCGAGGTACTCCGCATACGCCTCTCCATATTTTTCATCGACGGACGGTCCGACTCCGCGGTTCGTCGACTCGACCAACTGATTCTCGCGGTCGAGGAGGTCTAACAGACTTGCTCTAACTTTTGGACTGCTGAGGGCTGCGGGCTTTGCCCGCAGTTGTTCATACGCTTCACTCCTCTCTTTCCAAACTGCGGAATGCAGCCTCGTCAATAACTCCGCCACAGATGGTTGCGGATGAGTTTGTTGCCCTTGGAGTGGAGTTAACGATATAAGTACAGCTACGATCACCATCAGTCGTGTTCGCATTGTGAGTCTCCGACCTAAGTAGGTTCGCTACTGTTGCCATGCGCCTGGACAATTGTTTGGCGACGGGTGGCCCACCCTTGCGCACTTTGCAAGGGTGGGATTCCGATAAGCTGGCAGCAGCGATAGCTACGCTGCAGGGTGCTGTCTCAGCCCATCTTTGACCCTCGAGTAGAGTGGGATGTGCAAAATCAAATCCTGTAGTGCTCGCATTCGAGAATCCCACTCGCCTCTCCGCCAGTCCTTTTATTTCCGGATTAGTCGGAGGGATTCGGTGGTTTTCACAGTACGTACACTCGAAGCATCCACCAGACTAGAAATATCGCGACGATGGCTCCTGCGATGTGAACGATCCAGTCGCTAACTGTTTTCGGTTTCCCAAAGTTGAACATGCGGCAATGGTAGCAGGACCCGCCCTGATGTGGCGCTGTCGCCTCCTCCCTTAATATCCCAACCGCTTGTTTACAATGTTCTTCAGCGGCTCGCCTTTCTCAAACCTGGCATACTGCTGCAGAAAGAAGAGTATGGCTTGGTCCTGCCAGTCGGCGGTATGGTCCGCGCAGTGGGGCGACAACAAAACATTCTCCATCTTGAACAGCGGATGTCCCGGCGGCAGTGGTTCGTGTTCAAACACATCGAGCGCTGCTCCTTTGATCCTCTTGGTAGTGAGCGCACGCAGCAGTGCCGCCTCGTCAATGACCGGTCCGCGTCCCACATTGATCACTACCGCTGTCGGCTTCATCGCCGCAAACTCCGCGTCGCTGATCATGTGCCGCGTCTCCTCGGTTAATGGGGCTGTCGCCACAATATAATCGCAGAGCGCGATCATCTCCCGCCGTTCCTCCGGCTTGTAGAAATGATCCACGAGCGGATCCATCGATTCGGGAATATGCCTCTTCGTCGCAAGCACGCGCATATTCATGGCGTGCGCGCGGCTTGCCACGGCTCGGCCAATATCGCCATAGCCGAAAATCCCAACCGTCTGTGTCCCTATCTCTTGCACGTCGAATGGTTCCCAGAGGCCTGCCTCCTGGTTGCGCATCATCCGCCGGAAATCCTTCGCGAAATACAAGACTGCTCCCAGCACAAACTCGCCCAGGGACGCGCTGTACACGCCGCGGCTGTTGGTCAACACAATTTGGCTTTCCACGAGTTCTGGAAACAAAACGTTGTCCAGTCCCGCAGCCCGGGAGTGTACCCAGCGCACGTTTTTGCAAATCGCCAGCAATTCGCGCAGGAACTCCCGCGTACCTGACCATTGCAGAATTACCGTCGCGTCCTTCGCTGCCTGTCCACACGCGGCAACCTCTCCACATACTTTGTGCGGTAGCTCGTTTAGCATCGCGAACTGCGGATCGTATCCTGACGCCAGCACCAATACTGGATTCTCTTTCGCCATACTTGAGATTCTGCCACGCTCTCGTTCTAAATGGATGGCCGGAGTATGGAGACACCGCTGGGAGGGCCTGGGGAATCGGGCTCGCTCAGGCTAGAGACTCAGCAACGGCAGGGTACGATACCGCTTGCCGGTCAAGCGAAACAATGCATTCACCACGGCTGGGGAGATGACCGGAACCGGTGGTTCGCCGCATCCCGAGGGTTTTTCCGCGCTCGGAACGATGTGAACATCGACCGCAACCGGCGCATCGATGATGTACGGAGGAGTGTAGCCGTCAAAGTTGTTCTGCTGCGCATAACCATTCTTGAAAGTGATCGCACCTTTCGCCATCAACTGCGATACGCCAAAGCTCGTGCCAGCCTGAAACTGGCTCTCGATGGTCAGAGGATTCACTGCGATGCCGCAGTCGAGCGCCACAGTTACGCGATGGATCTTCGGCCGATTGTTTTCGATCGAGACATCCACGGCGCAGGCAACATTGGTGCCGAAGCACTCATGGCACGCAATTCCGGCGGCGTGGCCCTCCGGCAGGTGATTCCGCCACGAAGCGCTTTTTTCGTCCATAAGATCGAGCACACCGCGAAGCCTCTTTTCATCCGGTTTCAGCAGCTTCCGGCGATAGGCAATCGGCTCCGTCCCAGCGCGAGTCGCGAGTTCATCGACCAGCGTTTCCATCACGAAGGCAGTATGGGTGTGTCCGACCGAGCGAAACCACAGAACCGGCACATTCGGCGTGGGGTGATGCGCTGTGACCGTGAAGTTCGGGATTTCGTAAGGATTGTCGGCGGCGCCCTCGACCGCAGTTTCATCGACTCCATTCTTTATGAGCATGGAAGCAAACGGGGTGCCCGCCACGATCGATTGTCCTACCACCACATGTTTCCATGCCAAAGGCATACCGTCCGCTCCGATCCCAATCTCAATCCGGTGTGCGAACATGGGGCGGTAGTAGCCGCCTTGCACGTCATCTTCGCGGGTCCAGATGAGTTTTACTGGAATGCCCTTGAAGCGCTTAGCGATGGCCGCCGCCTCGCGTTGCACATGAGAATCGGGCGTTGCTCTTCTTCCGAATCCTCCGCCGGCCATCTCGGTGTGAAAGGTAACCTGTTCCGGCTTCAAGCTCAGGATTTCGGCGATGGCCATTTGATCGACGGTTTGAAATTGTGAGCCGGCCCAAACCTCAGCATGATCACCATCAAACCGGATAGTGGTGTTCAATGGCTCCATCGGAGTGTGAGCGAGGTAGGGAAATTCATATTCGGCTTCGATCCGGTCGGCGGCACGGATGCCGTCCAGCACCCCGAGGTCGCCGCGAGTGACGGCAACATTACCCGGAGTGGTGGCCAGTTCTTTATACTTTGCCCGAAGGTGCTCAGTGTCTGCCGGTTCGATTCGAGAGAAATCCCACTCGATCGAAAGCCGATCGCGCGCCTGTTTGGCGGTCCAGA
This sequence comes from uncultured Acidobacteriaceae bacterium, assembly GCA_963724815.1. GTDB lineage: Bacteria > Acidobacteriota > Terriglobia > Terriglobales > Acidobacteriaceae > Sulfotelmatobacter. The sequence goes on along the minus strand of CAVRWS010000068.1, from coordinate 45,191 downwards.
ACTTGTCCGCTACAACAACTACCGCGGTTCCCCGGCTGATGGTAGGAATTTCGAACACATCCATTACACCGGGAATGCCCCGCGCCGCCTTGTCGTCGATTGATTTGGGTGTTCCACCAAAGATAGGAGGGTGCGCCACAACTGCAACCTTCATTCCGGGCAGGTCGAGGTCGAGGCCGAACTTCTGGGAGCCGTCGCATTTCCGACGGCTGTCGAGCCGTCGTGTGTCCTTGCCAATGAGCTTGAACTCGGATGCTTTTTTGAGCGGCGAATTCTCCGGTACAGGCACGTGGGCCGCGGCATCAGCCAGCTCGCCATAGGTGGCGGACTGGCCGCCGGGGCCGTACACAATACTGGCTTCAGTTCGACATTGCGACGCCGATACCTTCCATCGTTGAGCGGCAGCGGTAACCAGCATGGCGCGGGTTTTCGATCCCAATTCGCGGTACTGCTGAAAAGAATGAGCGATCGAGCCCGAGCCGCCCACCATCTGGATCCCGAACACGGGATCCTTATAGACATCGGCGGCCGGAGCAAGTTCGGCCGCGACATGCGCCCAGTCGGCGTCCATCTCATCGGCCAGCAGCATGGGTAGCGAGGTCTGAACTCCCTGGCCGAACTCGAGGCGATTCACCTGAATCACGATCTTGCCGTCTGGCTGAATGTGAACGAAGGCATCCGGAGGATACGTCTTCGCTTGCGGGGCTTGCGCCTGTACTGGGAAATCGAGATAGAGAGCGACGATCAAACCACCGGCAGCCGTCGCCGAGACGCGCATGAAGCTGCGGCGGCTGAGACCTGATTCCGAACTCAACAGAGTGGTCGCGGACATGGTGTTCTCCTCTACGCCAGCTGCTGTGCAGCGGTCTTGATCGCTTTGCGGATGCGAACATAGGTGCCGCAGCGGCAAATGTTTCCGCCCATCGATTCCTCAATATCCTCGTCGGTAGGCTTCCTGCGGCTCTTGAGCAACGCCACAGCGCTCATGATCTGACCACTTTGGCAGTAGCCGCACTGCACCACGTCCTCGGCTACCCAGGCGTCTTGAACCGTGCGGCCCACATGATCTTCTCCGATGCCTTCGATGGTCACGATGGGCCGGTCGCCGACCAGCGAAAGCGGAACCACGCACGAGCGCGTCGCGATTCCCGCCAGGTGTACCGTGCATGCCCCGCATGCGGAGATGCCGCAACCGTATTTCGTGCCGGTCATCTTCAGGTCTTCCCGCAACACCCAAAGCAGCGGAGTACTGGGGTCAGCGGTGACCTCTCTCGTTTGACCATTTACCGTCAGCTTGTACTTTTGCATAAGAGCCTCCGATTTCAAGGGTTCTGTGGGCAAGGCATTCCAGCATCGACCCACGCGCGCGTGGCGGCAACAAATTGTTCGTGAGTGAGTGGGGGCAAAGATCGCGCAGTGCCGTCGCGGCGGCGTCCCGGCTGGAACGCCCACAGCACCAGTGGCTCCTGCTCATGGTGGCGCACGATGCCGGGGCCGTCCAGGCTGCCATTCTTCGAGCGATCGGTAAGAGACCGGCAAACCGCTGCGCTCGACAGGACGTTGTCATGAGTGTCCTGCCACTTCATCGAAAGAGGCGCCAGGTGCCAGTTGTAAGCTCCGGGAACACCGGTGCTATCCGCGTTGGCGGGCTGGTGACAGGTCGCACAGTTCAGGCCCGGCACACCCTTGCCTCCCGGCCCGCGCACCACGTTGAACAAATGACGGTGCCGGTCGTCGCCTTGCTCCGGATAGTTTGTGGCGGTGTGGCAATTGATACAGCGAGGAGTTGTCAGCACGGAATAGACCTGCTGCCAGGCGGCGAGACCCGATTCCCCCGTTGTTGAGGCCGTTTTTTGACTCGTTCCCTGGGCGGGGGAAAACGTGCTTGACCACGCGAGGCAGGCCATCAGAGCAAGGACAGCGAACGATCCACGGAATGCCGTGTCGGAGTACACCATGCCAACCTCCTTTTTTAGTCCAACCTCTTGCCTACCGCACAAGCATATTTCGATTGATATTACTCCTCCAAAGATGCAAGACAAGCGGCTCTGAATAATTGGAGCGGCCGCCTGGAGTCTGCGGCCCAGAGATCAGCGTGCCGGAAACGAAGAACCAGACGTTGGATGAAACGCTTTCGCCTCCGCCTTCACTATTCCCGTTGAAAGTCGAATCGCAAGTTGCGGCGATTTGGACCCGCCACCGGCAAATGACCGAGAAGGAGAACAGCCATGGGCTCAAGACAGTTCGAAGAAAAGCAAGCTGTGGAGAAGGATCTTCCCAAGGAGTCTTTGCAAGATAAACACTCTTTGAAGGTTGAGAAAGACAACTTGAAATCGGAGAAAGAGGCATTCGGGGCCAAGGAACACAAGGATAAGGAACCCCATAAGGAAAAGGAGAAGGAGAAAGACAAACTGGAAAAGGAGAAGGAAAAAGAACACAAGGACAAGGAGAAGGAACACAAAGTGGAGAAGGAAGACCTCTTGGAGAAAATTCCGAAAACGGAAGGACACGAGGTTTATCCCCAGGCGCAACCCGCCGCGGGACCGGCCACCGTCGTGCACAAGGCTCTCATCGACAAGTTCACCAATTTCGAAAAGCCTTCGAAAGATAAGCCCGAGAAGATTGAGATCAAAGAGAAGATCGAGTTCAAAGAATACAAGCACGAGAAGTTTGAGAAGCTCGAATACGACCACCTTATTGGTTATGGTCCGGGCTACGGTACGCCGGGCGGGCCGGTGGAGCAACGACTTGCGGCTCTGGAAGCCGCGGTGACGCAGCTTCTGCACTTTATTCCGGAAAACCTGCGGCCCGATCTGAGTCAGGGCGCGCTGAAGCAGGAGCCCGACGCGGCCAAGCAGGGCGCGGCGGGGACGGCAAAAGCGTCAGACGCCAAGGAACCTCAAGGAAAATCCAAAGCCTAATTGTGCACAGAGGGCAGGCCGCTTGCTTGCCCTTTTCTTTTTTCGGAGGAAACGGGAATGTGGCTCGTATTGTGTTCTTCCTCGGATAATTCGGGGTTATGGGTCTACCAGGGTCTCCGCCAGTTGGGCGTCGGGCCAATGGAGTTAGTGCTCTCGGAGTCGTTAGCTTCTGGCAGCCGGTGGGAACATCGGTTGGATGGCAGCGCCACGCAATTGAGAGTTACCCTCCCGGACGGGCGCACATTGTGCAGTTCAAGGATTCGCGGAGCGATCAACCGCGTGGTGGCTCCAGCGCCGGGAATCGATCGGCAGGCGGCTGTTTCTGATAGGGAATATGCGCAGGCGGAGTTACACGCGTTTTATCTAAGTTGGATGCACGGTCTGCCCGGCGTAGTGATTAACCGGCCTGGGCCAGTAGGGTTGTGCGGGCCCTGGTATCACATCTCGGAGTGGGTATCTCGCGCCAGCCGAGCCGGTTTGAAGGCGCCGGTTTATCGGCAGAGCGCGCACGACGCAGCCGCATGCGGCTATACCTCGCTGGCTCCCGAGGGCGCCACCACGATAAACCTGATCGCATTTCGAGGCGAGGTTTATGGCGGGCGCGTAGATGAGCCCGTCGCACACTCTTGCGCGAGACTCGCCCAAGAAGCGAGAACCGAACTGCTGGGAATCGAGTTGTACGCCAGCCAAAACGGGGAGTGGACGTTCTCGAGTGCGACCCCGTATCCGAGTCTCTCAGTCGGCGGCATGCCCCTGCTGCGCAGCCTGGCGGAAGCACTCACTCAAGGAGCAACGTCATGATTCTGGTATGCGGAATTCCCTCGGAAACACCCTTGCGAATGGTGACCTCCAACCTGGAAAAAATGAGGACACAGTTCACCTTGCTAAATCAGCGCGAGTTTCCAAAGTGCCAGCTTTGGTTCGAAGTGAAGGGCGGGGAGATTATCGGGGAACTACAGGTTGCAGAACGAACTTACCCGTTGCAGGAGTTCACGGCGGTTTATCCGCGGTTGATGGACGATCGGTTTCTGCCAGAGTTATCGAATGAGCCGCCGGATTCGTGTTTGCGCAAACATTGCCGATCTTTTCACGATACGCTGATGAGGTGGATGGAGATCGCGCCGGCGCTGGTCATCAACCGCTGTGCGCCAATGGCCAGCAATTCTTCAAAACCCTATCAGGCGCAGTTGATTCGAGAGCACGGATTTCTTGTGCCCGAGACGCTAATCACCAATGATCCTGATTCAGTCCGCGAGTTTCGGGCGAAGCATGGCCGTGTGATTTATAAATCGATCAGTGCCGTGCGGTCGATTGTGCAGGAACTCAGCGATGAAGACGAAGAGCGACTGGATCGCATCCGCTGGTGTCCGACGCAATTTCAGGCATTTGTCGAAGGAACGAACCTGCGGGTACATACCGTTGGCGGCGAGGCATTCGCCACAGCGGTGCGAAGCGATGCTACCGATTACAGATATGCAGCGCGGCAGGCAGGCGAGCCGGCCGAGCTGCGCGAGGTGAGGCTATCGAGCGAGCTGTCGGAAAAGTGCCTCCGGCTTTCGCAAGCCCTCGAATTAGAATTTGCCGGAATTGATCTAAAGATAACGCCGCAGGACGATGTCTACTGTTTCGAAGTCAATCCCAGCCCTGCGTTCAGTTACTACGAGGCGAACACCCGGCAACCGATCTCGGCGGCGGTTGCGCGCCGGCTGGCATCGGCTTCTGCGCAAGCTGCGGCGGCGTAGCAGAATCAGCCCTGCGCCTACCTTTGCTGCACATCCGTGAATCGGCTCTCACGCGTTGTCGGTTCGTTGCCCCGGAACCAGCATATTGCTCCCGCAAACCGGAAGCTGAACGGACGGACAACGGATCAGCGTGGCGGAAACCAGGAACCAGACGCTGAGCAAATAGTCGCCCCACGAAGCCCATCGGCGGATGGTGTGCTGATTGCTTCAAATCCACCACTTCTGGCCGAAATCAGCCACTGTAAGTCAATCAAAAGAACGGAACTCTTCCGGATTCCCCGTGTTCAATCTACTAACAGGAATTCTGAGGGGACATTATGAAAACCAAATTATCGAAAACGCTTCTTACCGCGGTGTTGACGGGCGCAATGGCACTCGGGACGGGCGCTTCCCTGGAAGCCCAGGACCAGTCGATGGACAAGCCATCAGCGGGTGTGAGCGTTCAAGTGGATCAAGGACCTCCGCCGGAGCAGACTGCTCCGCAGTACAATGCGCCGCAATATAATGAGCAAGACCAGGGCGCGCCTCAGGATGTCGCGCCCCCGCCGCCGCAAGATCAAGGTGCATACCAGGACCGTGCGTATCAGGATCAGGGGCAGGCGCCTCCGCCGGCTCCAGCCGGGCCCGACCAACGGCAATACACTTCGTTGCCGCCGGAGCAGTTAAATAAGCTGGTAGCTCCGATTGCGTTGTATCCCGATGCGCTGGTGGCGCAGATACTGGCCGCGTCAGCGTATCCAACCCAGATTGTAGAGGCGGACCGGATGGCGCGGGAGAACCCGGGGCTCAAGGGACGGGATCTGGCCGAGGAAGTGGACCGGCAGGATTGGGATCCCAGCGTGAAGTCTCTGGTGGAGTTCCCTACGGTGCTGGCGAACCTGGACAAGAATTTGTCGTGGACCTCTGAGCTGGGCGAAGTCTATCAGAACCAGTCGAATGACGTAATGCAGGCGATTCAGTACATGCGCCACAAAGCCTACGATGCGGGCAATCTGCGGACTACGCCTCAAGAGCGCGTGTACGAGCAAGGGCCGGATGTAGACATTCAGCCGGCTGATCCGGATGTGGTGTATGTGCCCACTTACAACCCGGCGTATGTGTACGGATATCCCGTAGGCATGTGGCCTGGGTTCTATCCGTGGTGGGGAGTTGGATTTGGCGGCCCGTACATTTCATTCGGCATTGGCTTTCCGATCGCGCCGTTCTTCGGGTTCGGGTGGGGATGGCATGGATGGGGCATCGGCTGGGGATTCCACGGTGGAGTCTTCTTTGGCGGCCACCCTTGGGGATACCGTGGCGGAGCGTTCTATAACCATGCCGCGTTCGTGCACGGAAATTATCGAGGATTCTCCTCCGCGCGCGGCGGGTTCGGAGGGCGCGGGTATGCGGGTCGCGGGTATGGTTCAACCGCAGGTCACGGGTATGCCGGTCATGGATATGCGGGCGCGTCTCACGGCTACGCGGGGGCGTCTCGCAGCTTCGCCGGCAATCGCGGAGCAGCGGTTAACCGCGGCGCCGCAGGGAACCGAGCCTACGCAGGCAACCGGGGATTCTCCGGCGGCAACCGATCATTCGCTGGACGCGGATCCAGTGCAGCCCGGGCCGGTGGTTTCAACGGCAGCCGCGGCAGTGCGTCGCGCGGATTCTCTTCGCGTGGAGCCGTCGGCGGTTCGCACGGCGGCGGCCACTCTAGCGGCGGACACAGCAGCGGTGGACATGCCAGCGGTGGCGGTGGACACGGTGGCGGTGGAGGTCACGGTGGCGGCGGACACGGCGGCAGGCGCTAACCTTCCTCTATAGTCATCACCGGCCCCTCAAGTCGAAAGCCCCGCTCTCACGAGCGGGGCTTTCTTGCATGGATTATCTGGGCGCCTAGTCCGTGAACGCTTGAGCATGCGATTCATCCACCACCGCGGATGTCGCTTCCAGTGGAAACGCAATGAGAAAGGTAGATCCCTCACCCAGCGAACTTTGGACCGCGATCGATCCGTGGTGCTGCTGCACAATCCATTCGGCAATGGCGAGACCAATCCCAGCTCCGCCAAAAGCACGGCTTCTTGCCTTGTCTACGCGGTAAAAGCGTTCAAAGATTTTGGTTTGGTCGGGCTCGGCAATTCCAACTCCCGAGTCACGCACTGTGAGGACGGCTTTGCCGTCCAGCGCTTTCAATCCCAGTTCAATGATGCCGGGTGACGGAGTGTACTTCACGGAATTGTCGAGCAGAATGGCCAGCAATCTTTGCAAGGCGCGCTGGTCAGCGAATACCGGAAGCTCACAATCCTCCAATTCTTGCGTGAATTGGAGGTTTCGGGCCTCCACCAGTGGGCGCCATTCGTTCGCGATTTCTGCGGTCGCCGCACCCAGGTCGATCACCCTCAGGTGCAGGCTCTCACGGCCGGAATCAGCACGTGCGAGCGATAACAATTCTTCAACCAGAGTAGAGGTTCGCTCTGCCTCCAGCAGAATGTGCCGCAAAGCTTCGCGATATTCGGCATCGCCCCTCGATTTTCGCAGGGCGATTTCAGCTTCCGTACGAATGAGAGAGATAGGCGTGCGCAGCTCGTGCGAAGCATCCGCGGTGAACTGAGTTACGCGGAGAAATACGCTTTCTATGCGTGCCAGCATTTCGTTTAACGTATCTGACAACCGTTGCAGTTCATCGCCAGTAGTCAGCTTCTTCAGCCGTTCGCCTAAATTATGGCCGCCGATACTGCGCGCAGTTCGCGTGAGCGCATCGACGGGAGACAAAGCTTTGCGGCTGAGCCAGTACCCTCCGAAGGCGGCGGCGAGCAATAACCCCGGGGCCAACATCGCCAGATAACGTCTGAACAAAGATAGCGTGGCAATAATTTGATCAGCAGGGACGCCCGTCTGCACGAAGTACAAACGCCCATTGATCTCAATGCGTTGTGTAACAAATCGAAAAGGCTTACCGGCCAGCTGAATGTTTTCGAACTTTCGGTGTTTGTGGTGCGGAGTATCGAATGGCGGCAGGTTCTTTTCCAGCAATGGCGCTCGAAAGATCCAGTTACCATCCCCATCGTAAATCTGCAGGAAGTCGCCGGAGTGCGCAAGATCGTATTCCTCGGAAGCTTCTTCCCGAAGCTTGGTTACCGTCATGTTCTTTTTCTTTTGCGACTTCAAGAAATTGGTCAGGTCTTCCACCTGAGCTTTCAGCGTTCCGTCGGCTACCGAGTAGAGCTGTTGGCGCAGAGCAAACCACATGCCCACGCCAAAAAGAATCTGTGCTACCGCAAAGATCGCAAGGTACCAGAGCGTAAGGCGCGAGCCGATCGAGAGTTTTCTCACAGTTCACCCACCAGGCCGATCCTGTAACCCGCGCCGCGCACAGTGTGGATCAGCTTCTGCCGGTGACCGCCTTCAATTTTTTGCCGCAGCAGCCGAACGAACGCGTCCAGAGAATTGCTCCCCATCTCGCGTCCGCAAGAAGCAATAAGTATCTCTCGAGGAACCACTTCCCCGGAATGGAGGATGAGCGTTTCCAACAACAGATACTCAGTGCGCGTCAGGCTGATTCGTTGCTCGTCGCGCCGAACCTCGTGAGACGAAACATCCAACAGCAAATTGCCGACTTGAAGCTGGGTAGTCCGCGCAGCTGTTGCGGCTCGACGAACTGCGCGCAGGCGCAGAAGCAGTTCGTCAAAGGAGAATGGTTTCGTCATGTAATCGTCGGCGCCAAGGTCCAGGCCATGCACGATGTCGGGAACGGAATCTCTCGCCGTCAGCATCAATATGGGTGTGCAGTTATTATCGATTCGCATCCGCTTGGCCAGTTCGAATCCATTCATCTTGGGCATCATCACGTCGAGAATGATCACGTCGAAATCGTGATCTCGAAGTGCCTGCAGTCCTTCACGGCCATCGGCGGCGCAAGAGACCGTGTGACCTTCTTCACTCAGTCCCTTGCACAGCAATTCCAGCATTCGGTGTTCATCTTCTATAACCAGCAGTTTCATCGAAGAGACCAGACCTGGGGTTGAGGCTCGCGAGAACTGGAATAGCGTATCGCGAATGTGCCAGGCAAACTGAATCTGAAAAAAAATTAACCGTCCTTTAATAACGGCTTCACACCGTCAACCTACTATCGGTTTTCACATCAATGCACTGGATTCCCGTTCTGAGGTCCGCCTTCCTTGAGTGACTTTCTTACCTTGGGAAGCGTTGCTGCTCAAGTCTCGGTCGAGCGGTGGCCGTAAAAGGAGCCGAAATCATGATGCCAAAACAATCAAGTTGCGCTCTCGCCTCTTACTTAAGAACATCGGGTTTACTGTTCATTTGCCTGATCTTGACACATGCGGCGATCGCTCAGACCGAGAAAGGCAGCCTGCTGGGACACGCAGCCGACACCGAAAGCGCCCTGCTGCCCGGGGCGAGAGTGCGGGTGCAGCCGGGCGACGTTGCGGTGGTTACCAACCAGGTCGGGGAATTCAGCGTCATTAACCTCGCGCCGGGCGACTACAAGGTCACGGTCTCCTACGTGGGCTTCGCTCCTTACGCGGCGGACGTAAAGGTGGTTGCGGGCAAACCCACTCGCGTGGATGCCGTGCTTAAAGTTGCAGCGAAGGGAGAACATGTAACAGTAGTTGCTGACGAACTCGGCGTAGCTGAGGATATTAATATTCAGCGCACCTCCGACAATATCATCGATGTCATGTCAGCTGGCGTGATTCAGAGCCTGCCGAACGAGAACATCGCCGATGTCGTCGGGCGCTTGCCCGGCGTTAGCCTGGAGCGTGACGAAGGCGAAGGCAAATACGTGCAAGTACGCGGCACCGAACCTCGGCTGAATAACACGACGGTCGATGGTGTTGAACTTCCTGCACCGGAGGATAACGTACGCCAGTTCAAACTGGACACTATCCCGGCGGACATCGTTGAATCGGTGGAAGTGAACAAGACGCTGGCTGCCAATCAGGACGCCGACGCGATTGGCGGAACGGTGAATCTGGTGACCAAGAAAGCTGGTGACGCGCCCACCCTGAAATTCGAGGGTATCGGCGGATTCACTCCAATCGTAAACACTCGTTACATTGGCCTGGTTAGCGGGACAGCCGGCGAACGATTTGGCCACGACAAGCGATTCGGCGCTCTGTTTTCCGGCAGCTACGATTACAACGGACGCGGCATCGACGACCTCGAACCGCAGCCGAACGACACGGCATTCCCCTCCTACACCAGCATGGATGTTAGGGAATACAGGTATCATCGCAAGCGCTACGGATTCGGGGGGTCACTCGACTATAAGCTGAAAGATCCTGCTTCCGGTCTCTACCTGCATTACTTCCTTTCCGATTTCAAGGACTACGGTGACAAGTGGGTTTACACCTTGAGTGACGGAGGCGCGCCTCAATTTTCAACCTCCAGTCGCGTGCCGGATTATGGAGCGGCCAGTCTGGCGCTTGGCGGCAAGCATGTCTTCAGCGGATCATGGTTGAGCTGGGAACTTTCTGCGGCGCGATCGCGCGAGTCAGGAGCTGCCGGCGATCCCGGGGCAACGTTCAGTCCAATTCCTGGAAGCCCTTTGAGCAATCTCACAAGCTGTGTCAACGTGCCCAGTTCTAACTTCCATTTGCCGCAGTGGTCACCCTCGTGTTTCGGAGCCCCGACCTACGACCCGAGTCAATACACGCTGACCGCGTACAACGGAACGCAGGGAATCACTTCGCAGGTGAATCTGCAAGGCGCGATTTCATACGCCCGGGACTACCATCTGGGTTCACACTTCTCCACTTTCGAATTTGGTTTCAAAGTTCGTAATGCCCATAAAGGACAGGACGCCTACTCGCCGACTTACGACCAGACATTTCTTGCAAATCCCATCAATTCGCTGATGACCAACTACCTCAGCGGATTCAACAACCCTAACTACTACTTCCATGCTTACCCACTCGGGCCCGTCACCAACTACAACACAATCGTGGGCAACCTGAATAATGCGATCAGCCAGGGAGTTCTTTCCCTCGATCAACCAGCTACCGCCTTCGGTTCAGATGCCAGCAACTTCGATTTGACGGAACGCGTGTCAGCAGGCTACGCAATGAACACGATCGAGTCCGGGCGCTTCCGCCTGCAAACTGGCTTGCGTATTGAAGCTACGCAGTTGGACATCTTAGGATTCAATGTAGTCAATAACGCCACCAGTACCCAGGCAACTGTGACTCCGCAGCAGGCGAATGCATGGTATTGGGATCCTTTGCCCAGCGTGCAACTCCGCTATCGGCTCACCGATGAATCTGACGTTCGCGCAGTTTACGCACGCGCCATCTCCCGTCCGAATCCTTACGACATGGTGCCCTACATAACGCTGGATAACAGCAGCAACCCGCTTAGCGTTGCAGTCGGCAATCCGAACCTCAAGCCGGAACATGCCAACGACTATGATGTGATCTACGAGCACTACCTGAAACCTTATGGCGAGTTTCAGGCTGGCTTCTTCTACAAACAGTTGAGCCAGCCGATTTACTATCTGGCTGATCCCAACTACTCAGGGTCGCAATATCCGCAGTATCAGGGCGATATTCTCGACTACATCATTAACGGAGTGAACGCCAAGCTGTACGGCGTAGAGTTTTCCTATATCCAGCACCTCGGATTTCTGCACGGCGCATGGAGCGGCTTCGGTATCATGGCAAACTTCAGCAAGACCGGTTCAAGCGCCGGCACGCTGCCGATTCGAAACGATAACCCAGCGCTGCAACGTCAGACTCCTACGATCTGGAATCTTAGCCCCAGCTATGACCGGGGACGCTTCTCGGCCCGACTGGGAGCCACTTACAATAGTGCCAGTATTTACCAGTATCAGTGGCAGCAATGCACTTCGGCGGCAGCGGCGGGCGGCGGTTGCGAAGATCCGGCAAGTCTCGGACCCAAGGGACCGCTTGGCGACAACTATCTCTATCCGCACTTGCAGGTCGACGCGCAGGCTAGCTATCGCGTGCAGCGCACTCTCACTGTGCTGTGGCAGGGCCTGAATCTTACTGACCAGGTCTTTGGCTTCTACAACGGCAGTCCGTGGTACGTCACGCAGCGCGAATACTACAGACCAACTTATTCTTTCGGCTTGCGATGGGAGCCTCGCAGAGAGTAGCGAGAGAATCATTCTCGATGCTGGTTGCGATTTTCACGGGATTCCTACTATGCCTCGTTCCGTTGCGCCGTTGGCCAAAATGTGAACGACAGATTTCGAAATCAGGAGCGTTGTTTATACGACACTTGTTCATAGGAGACTTATCCAGATGAAGAAAGTGAAGTCGCACGGTAATTCGTTTCACAGAAAACCTGGCCTTCGAATGGCCATTTTCGCGCTGGGTTTTTATCTGGCGAGCATCTCCCTGGCGTCCGCGGATGGCTTCGCGGTCACCAGGAAGATCCCTATCCCCGGCCAGGGCAGCTGGGACTATCTCACCGTCGATGAAGGCGCACGCCGTCTGTATGTTTCCCACGGAACTCAAGTCGAAGTGCTCGATATTGACTCAGGCGCGATTGTCGGCAAAATAGGTAACACTCCGGGCGTGCACGGAATTGCAATCGCCCCGGAGTTGGGGCGGGGTTTTGTAAGTAACGGCAAAGCTTCAACGGTTACGATCTTCGATTTAAGAACCCTGAAGAAAATCCAGGATGTCCCGGTCGGCAAGAAACCAGACGCGATTATCTACGATCCCGCGACGTCGCGCGTGTTCGCATTCAATGGTGATAGCAGCAGCGTCACTGCGATTCAAGCAGCCGACGGAAAGGTGGCGGGAACAGTCGATCTCGGCGGCGGTCCTGAATTTGCCGTGGCCGACGGGTCTGGTTATGTCTACAATAATCTCGAAGAAGCGAGCGCCGTACTGAAGATCAACGCCCGCTCCTTGAAAGTCGAGCAGCGGTGGCCCGCCGCTCCGTGCGCTTCGCCTTCGAGCATCGCAATGGACCGCGTAAATCGGCGGTTGTTCATCGGTTGCCGAAACAAAGTGATGGCGGTCATGAATGCCGACGACGGAAAAGTGATTACAACCGTGCCAATCGGCGACCATGTGGACGCGACTGTGTTTGATCCCGAGTCCGACCTGATCTTTAATTCCAACGGGGAAGGTACGATCACGGCGATTCGCGAGGACAGTCCGGACAAGTACTCCCTGTTGCAGACGGTGAAGACGTTGCCTAAGGCGAAGACCATGGCACTCGACCTTAGAACGCATCAACTTCTTTTATCAACTGTTGAAGCGGACCAATTTGAAGTGCTGGTAGTAGGCACGGCAGCTCGATGATTTCAAGCGGCGCCTGGATCCGATCATCGATGGATCCGATCATCGAGACTCTGGAAATTCGCTGAGCATCGCCCGGAACTACGTCAAGCCTTGCGATCATGAGGAATGGGTTTGCCCTGAGAGTTAGGACGAAGCCAAGATGAAATTTATCCAAAAACTGTCGATCGTCAAACTATCGATCGTCGCGCTCATCAGCTGCTTCGGCTGCTCGAGCTCGCATTCGCAGGCCGAGCAGCAAACTGCTCAACTGCCTGTGGAACTGCAACTTCAAGTGAGCACGCCCTTCCAATTTGTCGTGTATGGAGACTCGCGTTTTCATGATCCCAAGGATACCGAAGCGGCAAATCCCGCGGTGCGGCAAGCACTGGTGCAGGCAATCGCACAGACGAATCCAGCCTTTATCTCTTTCGGCGGCGACATTGTTTATAACGGCTACGATAAGGACGACTGGAAAGTATGGGACAGCGAGACCGCGGTTTGGCGGGAAAAAAAGATTCCGGTTTATCCTGCGCTCGGCAACCACGATCTTCACGGCGATGAAAAAATAGCGCTCGCCAATTATTTTCAGCGCTTCCCTGAACTCAATCACAGCCGTTACTATTCCGTCCGCGCGGCCAACCTTCTTATGCTGGTACTGGACAGTTCGTTGGACGAAATTGCCGGTCAGCAGGGGGAATGGCTCACGCAGAAATTAGATCGCCTTCCGGCCGACGTGCAGTTCGTTCTGATCGTTCTTCATCATCCGCCCTACACCAGCTCGTCCGACGCGAAAATGTTCGGCGGCGGCCACTCTGCCCGATCGCAGGAGCTCTCCCTTGCCAGGATGCTGGAAGCGCGGCAGCTGAACCTGCGCGCCCGGATTGTCGTTTTCTCCGGACACGTGCATAACTACGAACGCCATGAGCACGGCGGCGTTACTTATTTTGTGACCGGCGGCGCCGGAGCACATGCTTATCCGATCGAGCGCGCCAGGCACGATCCTTTCCAAAGCAAGGAAATAAACTACCACTACCTCCAGGTTGAATACGATCAGGACATGCTGAAGATCACTATGAACCGTTTGGATTTGACGAGCGGTACTCCCGTCTGGACGCAACCTGATTCGGTCACGATTTCGGTACCATCTGCGAAAGCTGTAGCGGCAGGCCGATAGTCGGCCGCACGGTGCGGCGCCTGCCAGAAAGGCGGCTCCGCACCGTGCATCACGCCACCGTGGGAACGTTCGTCATTCCGGCTGTGCCGAACACGCGCCGGTAACGTTCGATTTCCGATGCTGGACCGAGCGCCTTTGCATAATTGTCGGAGAGCTTCACCGCCGGCCGCCCTTCCACGTCAGACACTTTGCAGATCAGGCTGATCGGGTCAAATTCGCTGCCGCCTCTGGGATCGCAACCGCGAAAATCGTTGGTCAGTAACGTTCCCCAACCAGCGCTGAACCGGATGCGCCGGCCCGGGCTCCACTTTCCCCGATTCTCGAAATCTGCGGCGTTGCGGAACTCCCCGGCGGTCGTGCCTCCGTGCAACGCTCCCCCGAAATAAGCGTGGAGACCGATGATTTCATCGACATCGAGAGCGTCTGAGGCAATCACGATCTTGTCGCGTGGGTCCCGGCCGCGTCCTTTCAGCCATTCAATATACTCGTCGCCCGCCACGTAAGGATTCTTGCTATCCATGCGCTGGCCGGTCCAATCTGCCGTCCACTCCGGCGCGTTCTTGAGGAATTGAGTGGTTCCAAAAGTATCGGGCAGCATGATCCGCAATGCTCCCTCGTAAGTGCGCTGCCACAGGTCGAGCACATGGTATTGAGAAGCCTTCAAGGCTTGGTCATCGTTCGCCAGCGCGGCCAGCACCATCGGGATTTCATGCGCGTTCGTTCCAATCGCTTCAAGGTCATGCTTATGAGCGAGAAAAGCGTTCGACGTTCCAACAAATCCGCTACGAAGATTGGAAGCCATCGCCTTCACCACGTACTCCTGCCACAGAAAGCTGTGCCGGCGCCGTGTTCCAAAATCCGCCACACTCAGACCGGGCACTCCGCGCAGGCGTTCGATCTTGCTCCATAGCTTCGTTTTTGCCCGGGCATAAAGAATGTCGAGCTCGAACTCGCTCAGCTTTTTCATGTTGGCCCTTGTCCTCAGCTCGTCCAGGACAGAGAGCGCGTAGAGTTCCCACATCGTGGTTTCAGGCCAGGCGCCTTCGAAGGACAACTGAAACTGGCCATCGTTCACGGATAACTCGTACTCCGAAAGTTTGAAGTCCTGCTCCAGCCATTCCAGGAATGCCGATTCAAAAATTCCGCGGCGACCGTAAAACGTATTACCCGCCAGCCACACCAGTTCGGATTTTCGAAACTGCAGTTTGCGGACGTGCTCCAGCTGGTGGGAAATCTCCTCGATCGCGAACATCTCGGCCAGCCGCACCGACGAGCTTCGATTGAAAAGCGCGAACGACACCCGTGTTTTCGAGTAATGCTTCCAAATAAACTGCAGCATCAGGAGCTTGTAAAAATCGGTATCCAGCAAGGATCGCACCACCGGGTCGAGTTCCCAGTTGTGGTTGTGCGCCCGTTCCGCGAAGTTCACGATCATCTTTAAGGAGGACTCACTGCGCCCACTTATTCTACCTGCACTGTGCGTTTCCCCCGCCGTTTGCCAAATTGATTCTGGTTGGCTGGTTTGCTAAGGTCGTGTTCATGTCAGATCGTCTCATGTCCGAGCGTGTTGTGTCCGAGCGTTCCCCCAATCAGATACAGGAGCAGATACGCGAATTGCTCGACTCCCTTTATCGCGAGGATTCCGGACGAATCCTCGCGACTCTGATCCGCTTGCTCGGTGATTTTGATCTCGCTGAGGAGGCGATGCACGAAGCCTTTGCGGCTGCTCTAAGCCTGTGGCCGAGGAGCGGAGTACCCGGCAACCCGCGTCCATGGCTGATTTCGACGGCCCGATTCAAAGCCATCGATACCCTGCGGCGACGGGCCAGATTAGAACGGATAACGGTTGATGCGTCGCAAGACGAGCTCGTGCGCTATCTCGAAGCGCAATCGAGTTCGGCGGAAGGGTCCAGTGATGGCGAGTTTCTTGAAGACGACCGGCTGCGCCTGATTTTTACCTGTTGTCACCCCGCTCTCGCGCCGGAAGCGCGCGTTGCGCTCACTTTGCGTGAGGTGTGCGGGCTGACCACTGAGGAGATCGCCAAGGCCTTCCTCACTACTCCGCGCACGCTGGCGCAGCGCATTGTGCGCGCCAAAGCGAAGATTCGAGAGGAACGAATTCCCTACGAGGTTCCAACGCCGCAGGAATTGCCGGAGCGGCTGGGCGCGGTGCTTCAGGTCATATATCTGGTCTTTAACGAGGGCTATTCGGCTGCGGCGGGAGCGAACGTAACGCGGGCCGAGCTCACCAGCGAGGCGATTCGACTGGGCCGATTGCTGCTCGAACCTCATTTGATTGACCTTCAGCCAGAGCCGGAAGTGATCGGGCTGCTTGCACTGATGTTGCTGCAGGAATCCCGCAGCGCCGCGAGAATGTCTCCGACCGGAGAGCTGATCTTGCTGGAGAACCAAGACCGCGCGCTCTGGAACAAAGAACAGATCGCGGAGGGAGTGGCGTTGCTGGAGAAAGCCCTTGAATCGCAGCAGAAGTCCCGCCGCTTCGGCCCGTACACACTGCAGGCTGCGATCGCGGCCGTTCATGCCGAGGCGGAATCGGTGGCTGCAACCGACTGGCGGCAGATCGTTGCGCTTTACGACCAATTGCTACGAATTCAGCCTTCGCCAGTTGTCGAGCTCAATCGTGCCGTGGCCATCGCCATGCGCGACGGCCCAGAGGCCGGTCTGGCGCATATCGACGCGGTGTTGGGGGATTCTTCCGGAAAACAAGGCGAACTGGCCAATTATTACCTGGCGCATTCCGCCCGCGCCGATATGTACCGCAGGCTCGGCAGGACGGCTGAGGCTCGCGCGTCTTATGAGAAGGCGCTGGCCCTGACCCAACAGGAACCAGAGCGACAATTCCTGCAAGAGCGGATTCGGCAGTTGAATAGGGTTCCGTAAAGTGCTCTGTCTCCAATTTCTTTGGGGTTTCTTTTGTTCGCCTACTGGCGGACTGTGCCATTTTGGCCTTGGAGTTTACCTTTTGGTTACCCTACCCCCCCCCCCTACCAATCTTGCAAAATATTTGGAATCAGCGACTTAGCGATTCTTGACTGGCGAAATTCCTTGCAAAATATTCATAACAAGTGGTTTAAAAGTCAAAATCTTGAAAGCAAGGGACTTACGGTGCAATTTTCGACCGCAAGCGTGCTGGCCGAGGTCTGTGTCCGGATCCTCTGCCGGAATAATGATGGAGCAAATCTGGGGTGTGAGCAAGGGCAGCTGTCACAACATCGCTGTGGATTTCTTTGGGAGCCCTGAATCCGCCAGATCTCTTCAGCTCATGGGCATCGCGTCCCACCCGTGAAACTGCCACGGGTGGGGCATCCGGTTCGCACTAGGTTGGGGGAAATGGGTCGGCTGGGCCAGCCCCCACATTGTGTCGACGAATTTCGTGGACATCCAGATTACCTCCTGCTGATAGTCGCTTATGGAGTTACGGTTAGGCTTACTATGTTAGAAGTTACAAACGGCAGGGTGGCCCACTCAAGCCCTCCTTTGGCTTGAGTGGGGCAGTTCCACAGCTGGACACAATTTCCCTGCTGCTCGTTCGCGCTTTCGCGCCGTCCATTCCGACTCGATCTCAACGCGTCCCTCACCGCCAGTTGCGTAGTGGCGAAAACTGCTCCACACCCAGTCCTCCGGGCGTTCACACAACCCGGCCTTCACCGGATTGCGATGAATATAGCGCAGCTTTTCCACAAACTGCGGGTAATCTCTAATATTGAAATCGTAATATCGCTTTTGCCAGAAATGCTGTTCCCCACTCAAGCCAAAAGAGGGCTTGAGTGGGCCACCTATGTTTGCAATCAAACGCCGCGATACTCCCTGCTTCAACGACTTCAGCGCATCGGCCAGTGTATCCCGCTGCGGTTCGCTGAGCAGCAGGTGCACATGCTCCGGCATGACCACATATCCGTAGACCTGAAGCCCGAAGGTATGCCGAACGCGCTCCAAGGCTGACTCAAAGATTCGTCGTCTTGCGTCGGTGGTAAGCAAAGGGCGGCGATGGTAGCAGCAGAAGGTGACGAAGTGACTTTGACCACTGTGCTGGAACCGCGTCAGTCCCCATGGCATGAGGATAATCTAGCTTGTTCGCCGGACTGCGACTGTGACATCTGAACATCCCCACTCAAGCCAAAAGAGGGCTTGAGTGGGCCACCGACCCGACCTAAAGCTTGAAGGTATGGCGGGTGGCCCAGGCTTTTGAACTTGCGATCATTACCAATACGGTGGGTGCCCCTCGATAAGAAAATTCGGGGACAGGAAGCCGTGAAGAAATTGTCTTTTCGTGCGACCGCGAAGAGGGACGCCGGTTTAATTGAGGTGCTTGGTGCTTCCGGCATCGCTCGCGTCCCATCAGTCTCTGTCTGGCCTGAACCAGCCTACGCAGGGAGTACTTGGTGTGTCCGTTTTAGGACGAACCATCTCGCCAGATTGTAACTTAGACAGGCCCAAGTCGCTTCCAAGGTCACTTTCAAACGACCTGTGCAGCGGAACTGTCGTAGACCGCAGCGTTGTTTAATCCAGGCGTGGGGGAACTCGGCGATCTGCGAGCGTTGCGCGTAGATTTGTTTTGCTTCTTCCGTGGCCATCTTCTGCTTGAACGCGGTCGTGGCAGATGGTTCTTGCAGGCGCGTGATTGAGCGCCGCCACTCTGGCCGCGCCTGTTGGGGAGCGCACTTATCGCGCAGCGGGCACTTTGGGCATGCCTTCTTCGGTGCGCGGTAAACGTGGGTGCGGACTCCGTGGTCACGATTCATGAGCGCATGGTGGGTGAGCGTTTGTCCCGCTGGACAGGTAAATCTGTCCTGCGCCGCATCGTAAGGAAACGCGCTGGCCAGAAACTCGGCCTGCCGGCCGTGCGCATCGCGCTCCACGGCCCGCCAACTGTCCTGCCAAGACCCGTAGAAGTCCACTCCGTGATCGGCGGCCACCTGCACCGAGGCGTGATTGGTGTAGTCGCCATCGGCCACGATCTGTTTGGGCTTGCGTCCCAGCGTGGTGGCGCAGCGTTCCAGCGCCGGCTTCATCTGCCGGTAGTCGATGGCATCGGTGGTCGCCTCGACGTTCACCACGATTCCGTGTTGCGTGTCGGTAAGCAGTTGCACGTTGTAGCTGGGGACGGTGCCACCTTCGCCGTTGCGCATTACGTGTGCCTCGGGATCGCTGCTGGAGGCACGTGCCACATACCGGTCGCGCTCGTGCTTCTTTTCCTGCTGCAGGCGCTCGACTTCGCGCACCGCTGCTTCCAGCCGACTGACCCGTTGCCGTGCGGCACGCCGTTGCGCCGCTGCCCGCCGGTTCGCGCTCTTCTCTTCTTCCTCAGCCTGCACGTTCAGCCATCGCACCTGCTCACGCGCCAGTTCCAGGTGCGCCGCCAACTTCTCTTTGCGCCGGAAGCTGTTGCCGCTCGCGTTCGCCTTGATCTTGGTCCCGTCCAGGGTTACGCGTTCCAACGTAATCAGACCCTCGGCGCTCATCATGCCCAGCACCTGTACGAACAGATCGTCCAGCGCCGCTTTATGATCGGAACGAAAACCCGACAGCGTCCGGTGGCTGATCGTCTGCAACCCGCATAGCCACTGGCAGCCCGGCTCGTACTCGCACTGCCGCGCCAACTCGCGCGCCGAACTCACGCCACGGCTGTAGGCGTAAATCCATACGCTGATCAACAACTGCGGATCGGTGTGCTCCCGACCGGCGCGCCCTTCCACCGCCGCGATCTGCGCGTGATAGAGGCCGAGGTCGAGGCGGCCAATCAGTTGCCAGATCAAACGCGCGCTATGATCTTCGTCGATCAACTGTTCGACATCTATGCTGCGCAGCACAAGTTGTTGTCGATTGATAGAGGCAAGTCGCGGTTCAGCGGGCACGCCGTGGTCGCTCACATCCGCAGTCTACCCACATTCGCTAATTTCGCAATGCCGCTGTTGGCTCGGGAGACAATTTCTTCACAGCTTCCAGACGGGACGTTCGCTGTTCTAAAGATCGACAACGGATCTATCCGCGCTCGCGACCCTCGCGCACGATGGCCGCCAGGTCGCCGGCCGACACTCTCACCTTTACACCTTTCACATCCAGTGGTGATGCTGCGCCAGTGCGCAGGGGCAGAATGCGGAACACTGTCCCATCGCGGCGTCGAATTTCCACCACCCCGTCCCGCTCGGCTTCGTCGAGCACGGTCGCAAAATTTCCTCGCGCCTCAGAATAACTGTAGGATTTCATCGGCTCCTGGCCTCCAGCACATCGAGTTTCAATTCACGCGCTCGCTCTTTCAATCCGCTGTCCAGGGTGAGGAGCGGAGCTCTTTCGTTGATGGCACAGGCCAGAATGTAGGCATCGTAAGCGTATACATTCAATTTCGCCGACAATTCCACTGCCTGCTTCAACCCTACCTCGGCCATGCGAATCGGGATCGCAGCGTAGGCCTCCAACAACTGGAGGGCATCCTTGATGCCGATTGCTCTTCGTTTGAACATGGCCGACATCGCGTTCCCCACTTCCCAGTGGACCGAGGCCGGAGCTACCAGGATCGCTCCACGCGTCAGCCTGACCAGGGCAGGCTTTTCCGGCTGCTCCGCGATGACGGCGAGAATCGCCGACGTGTCGATGACTATTTCCACGACTCCCATTCTATCAAGAGTTGTACAATTGTACAAGTTAAGCGGGAAGGGGGCTGGCCCAGCCGTGCTCTAACACGGCACGGGTGGGGCGTCCGGGGTAGGATAATCGGACATACGGAAGATGCAAAACTTTCTTAGACGATTTGTCGATTTCCGGTCGGCCGTTCGACTATATCGTGAAGGCCGGGCAACCGGCCCGCCAGAAATGGAGGAAAGCGATGACCCGAAATCAGATACACGGCATTTTCCTAAGCGCATTCGTACTCGTCTCCGCGCTGATCGCGGCGGCGTCCTTGCCCACAGCTGCACAAGACCCCGGCCAGACATATCCAACGATGGCCCCGGTAGAACAATATCTGATGGATCGCGACGCCGAAATCGCCTTAGCCCGCAGCGCCGCTCCTGACGCCATCTCCCACGACGCCTCGGTCATCGTCCTGACCCGTCACGGCTACGAAACCGCAGTCGAAGGAAAAAACGGCTGGGTCTGCTGGGTCGGACGCAGCTGGTTGGCCATGTTCGATAACCCAGAATTTTGGAATCCAAAAGTCCGCGCCGCAGATTGCCTCAACCCACCAGCCGCTCGCTCCATCCTTCCATACGCCTACAAACGCACCGAACTACTCCTGGCTGACCATTCCAAACCCGAAGTCATCGCCGCAATGAAAGCAGCGATCGACAAAAAAGAATTACCACCCCTCGAGCCGGGAACCTTCTCCTACATGATGTCGAAGGGCTCGTATCTCACCGATAACGGCGGCCACAACGGCCCCCACCTGATGTTCTACGCCGCAGCAAAAGACGGTGCAGCCTGGGGCGCAAATCTTGCAAACTCCCCGGTCATGGCCGTAAATTACTGGTACATCTCCGAGCAATCCTACCCACAACTCAAATCCTTCCCACCACTGTCCGTCTTCCTGGTGGGAGCAGACAAATGGTCCGATGGAACACCGGCACCGAGCATGTAAAAGCTCAGCGGCAAACGTTAAGAGCCGCCGGACAAAAAAATGGAAATTCAGAAAGTAGCGGCCCGGACACGGTGTCCGCACAACACTCAATACTCAACCTAAGGAGAACACCATGCGCTTCATGATGATCATGTATCCGAAAGACTACGCAAACGCAAAACCCGGTACGGTACCAGACTTCAAGGACATGGAAGCAATGGGCAAGTACAACGAGGAACTAGGGAAAGCCGGCGTGCTGGTCGCGCTCGACGGTCTGACCCCGCCCGCGACGATGAGCGCGCGCGTCACCTTCAAGGGTGGAAAATCGAAAGTGACCGACGGTCCGTTTACAGAAGCGAAGGAAGTGGTCGGCGGCTACTGGATCATCCAGGTGAAGTCGCGCGAAGAGGCGCTGGAATGGGCCTCGCGCATCCCCGGAAAGGATAACGAAATGGTCGAAGTTCGCCGGATGTTTGACATGACCGACTTCGATGCCGAGACCCAGAAGGAGATCCAAAAAAAGTTCGGCGACGACGTCGCCGCTGAGATGCGCCAGTAGTAGAAAACTCTCCGCGCTTTGTCGATTTCGCAACGCCGGGTGCCCCATTTCTCGTTTTCGTTGCGAGAAGTGGGGTTTTTAGTCAGAGGCAGCAGTCTCCGCGAGAGCAAAAATTTCTCGGACGATTTGTCGAATTCCGGACCTCCGTTCGACTATATCGTGAAGGCAGGGCAATCGGTCCGGCCCAGACGTTACAGGAAGAAGATCGTTACAAGGCGGAAGACCGTCACAGGAGGATGGAAAAATCATGGCGCAATATTTGGTTGCAATTCACCACCCCGACAACTACGACTCGTCCACGGAGGGCGAAGCGATGGTGCGCGATATCCACGCGCTCAACGATGAGATGGAGTCTGCGGGTGCCAGGCTTTTTGCCGGCGGCCTCAGCGCAGCCAGCAGCGCGAGGTCGCTGCGGAAGCAGCCCGACGGTAAAGTGCTCGTCACCGACGGCCCGTACCTGGAGACTAAGGAGCACGTAGGCGGTTTTTGGATACTGGAAGCTGCCGATCTGGACGAGGCACTGGCGTGGGGGCGCAAGGCTGTCATCGCGTGCCGAGCGCCGGTCGAGGTGCGAGCGTTTCTGGCGATACCGGAGCGACGACTGGCGTCGGGTGAGGAGCAGCCGTTTTTTAAGCGAACTCCAAAGAAGAGTTGATTTACTGGGCTGACCCGTGGCTATTTTCAGGGGGAAAACGATGCGGAAAAAGAAGGTTGGCGCAATCGCAATCAAAAGCTTAGCACTGCTTGTTGTGCTCGGTACGGCTTACCTCGCTGCGGCGGCCTTCGGTACGGCGAATCCGGCGACGGCACTGGATGCCACGACACCTTATCCGAAGATGGCCCCGATCGAGCAATACCTCATGACGGATCGAGGTGCGGAAATAGCCCTGGCGCGAAGTGCGGCACCGGAGTCGATTTCACGCGACGCTGAGGTTCTGGTTCTCGGACGTCATGGGTTCGAAACGGCGGTCAAAGGCAAGAACGGTTTCGTGTGTATCGTGGGACGTGGGTGGACTTCCGCACCGGATGCTGACTTTTGGAATCCGAAGGTGCGGGTTCCGATGTGTGTGAATGTGGCAGCCGCGCGTTCTTACCTTCTGCGCCTCACCAAAGAAACCGAGTGGGGACTGGCGGGACGCACGCCGGCCCAGATGACCGAGTCCATCACCGCTGCCATCGCCAAAAAAGAACTGCCGCCGATGGAACCCGGAGCGATGTGCTACATGCTGTCGAAGCAAGGATACGGCGGCGACAGCACCCCGCACTGGCCGCCCCACCTCATGTTTTTCTATTCGGACACCGACCCCGCAATCTGGGGAGCGAATCTGCCGGGCTCCCCCGTCGTTGCTGTGAGCGACCCCGTGGTGGAGCACCTGACGCAGTTCGTGATTCCTGTGCAACAGTGGTCAGACGGAACAGAAGGTCACTAAGACGAATTGTGCAAACGGCGAACAAGCTCTGGCACACAAGCGCTGCTACATACGAAAGGACAATCACATGAGAAATGTAATCTTCGCAATCAACCTTACCCTGGATGGCTGCTGCGACCACACCAAATTCAATCCCGATGACGAAGTACTTGAACATTACACACACCTCTTGCGAGATGTTGACCTGCTCGTCTATGGGCGTAAAACCTATCAATTGATGGTTCCCTATTGGCCTGATATCGCAAAAAGCCAATCCGAGACAAACCCAGATATCGAATTTGCTCAAGCCTTTGCCTCCAAGAAGAAGGTTGTTTTTTCACGATCATTGGCCAGCGCTGAAGATGAAAATACGAGAATCGTTCGTACGAACCTTCGCGATGAAATACTTAAACTGAAGCAGGAACCAGGCAAAGATATTCTGGTCGGTGGTGTAGATATTCCTTCACAGCTTATAGAGCTTGGCCTGATTGATGAATATCGTTTTGTCGTTATGCCAGTCATTACTGGGGAAGGGAGACGGTTGTTCGATGGGATCAGGCTGTCCGAGAAATTGCGACTGAAACTTGTTGAGTCCAAGATTTTTACGGGATGTGTTGCGCTTCGCTACTTGAAACAGTGACAGAAAAATCTGCAAGGCTGTGCCGCTGGCTCCCATCGAGGGGAGAAATACGAGGATAAAAAAAAATGAAGTACATCTGTTTGGGGTACCTCGAGCCAGGAAGATTCGAAGGGATGACCGAGGGCGAGCGACATGCAACGCTCGACGATTGCTTTGAGTACAACGACCATCTGCGCGCCAACGGACATCTTGTTGCCGAAGTACCTCTTCAGCCTCCGGGGGCCGCTTTAACCCTGTACTGGAAAAACGGCAAAGTCGCGACGACGGATGGCCCCTGTGCGGAAACCAAGGAACAGCTTGGCGGCATTCAGATCCTTGAGGCGCGAGACCTCAATCATGCCGTCCAGCTTGTCTCACAGCAACCGGGCTTTAAGTATGGACTGGGACCGGTTGAGATACGGCCGGTTGCGGATATAAACGAAATAATAAAGGAGAGTGAGCAGCGGCGACGGCGAAAGGATGCCTCGCGATGAGCGCGGCCCACGAAGGGAAGAAATAATGAGTGAAAGAATGATGAGAGAGAGAATGATCAAAGGAAGAATGAAGAGAGAGAGAACGATCAGAGGAACGGGGGGCTGGCGCCTCCGGCTCGCCAGGCGTTTTCGGTCCTTATAGTCGCCTCTCCGGACTCCCGCACTTATAGGGGGGCACAACTCATGTTCGCCCCCCTATAATTTCGCCAGTCCGAAGAGTTTGCGATACAAATTTCCACCTCCCGCTTCAGGCCGACGGATTCTTCAGAACCTCGGCCAGTGCATGCATCCGCATTGCATCGGCCGGAGTCTTCGCGGTTTCTGCGCTCTTTTCTAGCGAAGGCGCGATCCCCTGCAATTTCGCTACCTTATTTTTGCGCATGTTTGACTTCTCCGCGCCTTGAATCGCCTTCTGCAGAGCAGCGATTTGGCGTGCGGGCAGAGCCTGCGACCGCGATAGCTGGTCTACATATGCTTTCGCTACGACCAACTTTGCCGGCCACTCGATCCTCTGCTGGTTCTGTACATTCAGGTCAGCCAACTGAACCGTCTTGGCCGCATCGATTTCATTCTGCGTGAGAAATTTGGTTGGCGTGAGTTGAAATACATCCAAGCCGCGCGCAATCTCCGAACCATAGATGTATCCGTTGTACCAGTACGCCGACCAATCGCCGCCCAGTATCAGCGTTTTTGCGTCAATGGGTCCACGATCGAAATAAGCAATCTCGAAGGGCTTCGCCGGATCGGTGAAGTCCATCACGGAGACCCCGCCCTGGTACCACGCCTGCACTTCAATGTCCCGGCCGGGAACCGGAATTAGAGAACCGTTGTGCGCCACGCAGTTCTCGGTATCCCCCTGCGCGGCCGGCAGCTTGTAGTAGTTCGCGAAACTCAGCTTGTCGTCCTTCAGACGAAAGATGGCATCCGCGCCCCACTTGTTCGGGTCGTTCGCACGGCAGCGCGCTCCCAAACCGCCGCCCCACTCGTCGGTGAACACGACCTTACTGCCATCGTTTGAGAACGAAGCTGAATGCCAGTAAGAGTAGTTCGGATCGTTCACCGCATCCACACGCTTCGGATGTACCGGATCCTTGATGTCAAGCAGAATTCCGTTTCCCGAGCACGCGCCCGCTGCCAGTCCGATCGCCGAGTATGCGGTGATGTCGTGGCACTGGTCGGTGTCCGATGGTTTCTCCGCGCCCTTCTTACCATGGGTGCCGCCGTTATTAAGGCCGTTGATCGCGCCCGTCCTTGGATCAATAAATACTCGCGGACTCGATACGATCTTCGCCTCCTGCGGCGCAGCCACTGGAACTTTGATCACATCGATGCGAAACAGCGCCGTGTTCGGATCTTTGTCCGGCTTTTCCCCCGAGCACCCGGCCAGTTCTTCCGGCTGGCGCACGAACGACGTCCCAGAGACGTAGATGTAAACATTGTCCTTATCGTTCGGATCAAGTACCAGGGTATGTGTATGGGATCCGCGGCACGTCTGCACGGCTGCCACCTGCCGTGGATTCTTGATGTCAGAAATGTCGAAGATTCTTACGCCGCGGAAGCGGTCTTTTTGCGCCACCGGTATGTGGTGCTTTTTTTCCTTGTCTTTATCGTCTTTATCCTTGTCGTTTGTATCTTTATCTTTTTCTTTATTACTGGCGTTATCTTTGTCCTTGTCTTCGTCCGCGGCAGGAGGTTCCGGCGGAAATCCCTGAACGCCGCAATCCAGGCGTCCATTCGGCA
Source organism: uncultured Acidobacteriaceae bacterium (assembly GCA_963724815.1). Lineage (GTDB taxonomy): Bacteria > Acidobacteriota > Terriglobia > Terriglobales > Acidobacteriaceae > Sulfotelmatobacter. Next base: position 18,711 of record CAVRWS010000068.1, on the reverse strand, counting down.
TCTCTACCGACATGAACAACAGATTTTTATAAACCGACACGTCGCCCTGTCCACCCGGACAGACCATCGACGTCAGCAGTTGCGTATTCGCTGGCTGCGAGATGTCGTAAATACTGACGCCATAAAAATTTCCCTGGAACAGGTGGTTGCCCTCGAAGGCGAGGTCCGAGTTGGCAAAGGCAAGTTGCGCGATCAGCAAGTGCGCCGACTTTGGGATCTTCTTATTGTTCCCCATGCCGAGCCGTCCGACGATCGTCTCCACCTTCGGATCGTCAGGATTCGTGGTTCCCAGTTGAAACGCTTCCGGTTTCTTGAGCAGCAGAAGGTGCTCGAGCCCCATCGAAGTCTCGCCGGCGTTGTACATTCCCGGAGTCAGTTTGGCGCGCGGATCGTTCGCATCCGATCCCACCATGCCCGGCGGCAACGTTGGAGCAGGCTGTGGAGCGAATGGATTGTCTCCTTCGCCCTCGGCGTCCTTATCGGCCGGAGTTGTCGCCGGCTTCTGCGCCTGTTGTTGGGGCGGAGCCGCGGGCGCGGCTTGCGCCTGCGTTCGATTTGCGACGAAACAGGAAATAAAAGTGACCCACACCACACCCAGGGCAAGACTGCGCAATCGGTTCATCATTTCTCCTCTAGTGTCTCTTTCTCCAACATGTTCTGCATGATTCGTATCTCGGCTCGTTGCGTATTGTCCGCATCGGTCGCAAAGTTGAACAGCTCGGCATCTTGTCCCGCCCCCGCGGTATCGAATAGGTCTTTTACCATGGTCAACGCGCCGTTGTGATGCTGAATCATTCCCACCAAGAATAAATGATCAAACTTCGGCCCCTTCGCCTTCCGTAGCGCTTCCATCTGCCGCGGCGTAAGCATTCCCGGCATCAATGCCATTCCTTCGAGAGATCTTTCCGGAGAAGTTTCGTGCGACATATCCATGCCCGGCATTTTCGCCATCCCCGTCGAAATCGGTTCGCCCCGGGCCGCCAGCCAGCGCTTCATGAACTTGATTTCGTCCGACTGCGAGCTGCTGATGCGTGCGCCCAGTGAACGCAAGGCTTCGTTCTGCGTATGCGATGGAATCATCGCCGTCATTTCAACCGCTTGTGCATGATGCACGATCATCCCCTGCATGAAGTCGACGTCGGCCATCGACCGTGCCGGCAGGGTTGCTCGCGTCGATGGCGGCAGCGTTTTGCTTGGCGCGCCCGGCGCACCCGGTTGCACCACCACTGGCTTCGCCGGCTCGGTTTGCTGTGCCCGCGCATTTGGCGCGAAGAAGAAAACTGCGAAGGCGCTCGCAGCCAGTAAAGTATGCACCGCAAGTCGCCTAGAGCATGGCCGGAACTCGCACTCGCGGTGGTAACGCACTTGCCCCCAGTTGGTTGTAAGAGCCAAGATCCTCATTTGGACGAACTTGGAATCTTTTCACGAAATCGGAAATTTTCAAAGCGCGAAAGATGAGCGAGAGCCGAATTGTGCGAGTTCCTGAAAGAACGGCTCAACATAACAAACGGAATCTCTACGCCCTGGTTTTGCAGTTTGGCGATGTCTCTCGGCGCTCATTCCGGCCGTGGTACCTGCCCCCCGAGTGGACGTTCGTAATTTGAAAGTGTGTTCTTTCCATAGTCAAATCAGTTTGCCGCTACTTCGTCGGGCAACTTTTTCCCAGCATTGGACGAAAGCTCGCCCCGTAAACACCAACCTGGCCAATCTAGAAGTTGCGAGAACCGGCATGGCTCGGCGGAAAGCGACAATTCTCTGCATCGACGATCACTGGAACGGGCTCGTCGGCCGCAAATGTTTGTTGGAAAATGATGGCTATAAAGTCATGCAGGCAACCAGCGGAGATGATGGCCTGAAACTGTTCGCCTCGCATGCGGTGGACGCGGTCGTCCTCGATTACCAGATGCCCGGCATGAACGGTGATGTGGTCGCGGCAAAGATGAAGAGTATCAAGTCTCACGTTCCCATCATGATGCTGTCCGCTTATGGACCGTTGCCCCAGGCCAAGTTAGAGGCAGTGGACACCTTTCTCTCCAAATCTCAACCGCCGAAGCTGCTCTTATCTACGCTGCAGCATCTGCTGGATATTCGACCCAAGTTATTCTTCAACCATTGGCTTGATACTTGGAGAAGCCGTAATGAAGGGGTGAAGTAATGAATTTCTTGAAGTGGATTCTTGGCCGAAGTTGTTCGCACAAGTTTAGTTGGCCGCGCGTCGATGCCGATGGCCGCCACTATCAGATATGTCCGCTCTGCGGAACTGCTTACGAATATGACTGGAGAATGATGCGCCGGACTGACCGGCTGCTGGCACTGGATGCTCATCCGGGCCGGGCCGAAGTCGTAGCTTCTTAGGTCCGTAGATGTGTTTTCGTAGTCAAGCGTTATCAAGTTTGTCCCCATGCCATATCTGCCCCAGCCCAGGACCTCACGGCGTGCCCCGCGGACTTCCTTTGCGGAATCCACCCCCGCGGTTCTCCGCTCCCGGGACGGCCGTCGCGTCCCCGCGAAATTGGAGGTCATCTCTCTCACCGGTGGCCTGCTCTGCTTGTCGAAGCCTCTGGATCAAGGGTCGGTAGTAAAGCTGATGTTTCTTACCAGCAGCGGCTCGATCCTTGGAGCGGCCGAAATGTTGAGCCCAATCGCATGGCATCTTCAGCCATTTAAATTCGTCCGGCTCTACGATGACGACCAGGAACGGTTGGAATCGGCTATACAGTCTTCGCTCGACCGAAACCGTCGAGATCGCGTGCAGATGGAAAGATTCCGGGCCTGGTAAATCGCGATCGGTGTAACCTATCCGAGTAGCAGGAGCGCCAACCTGACGCAGATCCCACTTGATCTATTTACTTATCTGCTTGACCTCCGGCATGCGTAGTATACTTCCCCCGCCGGTGAGGTCAGCGATGACTGACTATGTAAGTGAATTAGCCGTGGAGACATTCAGGCAGATAGGCAATGAGACAAAACGTCCGCTGCTTGAAATTGTTCTCAAGACTTTTGATCCAAGGCCCCCAGATGCAGGCTCGCTTGCGGTCAAGCTACAGTCTCGAGCCGACATACAAGCCGGGCTCGCTTCGCTGACTGGCTACACGCCGAGTAAGTGGCTTCTGCAGCGGGAGCTTGATCAGGTTGAACAACGCCGCGCAAATGTTTTCAGGTCAACTCCGTCGATAGGTCCGGCCCCCGCTGCGGATGTTTACAAGCGCGCAGCCGATTTAGGGTTGATGGGTCTGTGCTTCTCCGGCGGCGGAATCCGTAGCGCAACCTTTAACCTCGGTATTCTGCAAGGACTCGCTGAACTCAACCTGCTGCGGTGCTTTGACTATCTTTCTACCGTATCTGGAGGTGGGTACATTCATCAGTGGTTTGCTGCGTGGAGTCTACGGCGGGGATTTGATCAGGTTGAAAAGCGGCTTATCCCACTTCCCGAACCTGACAATCCCGGCGACCATCCTGAACCGATCCGCTGGTTGCGACGCTACAGTAACTATCTCACGCCTGAAAATGGCCTTCTCAGCGGCGATACCTGGGTCGCGATCGCCACTTGGTTACGCAATACCATTCTGAATCAGGCAATTCTGTTCTCGGGGCTTATCTTCGTCGCACTGCTTCTGCGTTTTCTTGCGTCGAGCTCGATTGTTCCTCATCGCAGCCCGGTCGTGTTTGTTTGCGTGGGCGCTATTGTCTATCTGATGTTACAAGCATCTGTTCTTATCGGAGCAAATCTACTGTGTTTTAATCAGGCGACCGCAGTTGAAGCGAGCGGCTTCGGTCAAGAACAGGTAAACCGATGGATAGTATTGCCTTTTATTGCATCAGCCCTGTTATTAACCCTGTTACTGCCGTTCATCATGAACGGTAGTTTAGAGCTGAATAGCGTCATTACTTGTTTAGTAAGCGGATGTCTTCTCCTGGTACTGGCACTTACTGTCGCCGTGAGTGGCGGCGCTCTTCTGTGCTATCTAAAGACCCATCAGCAGACAGCCCAATACGCAAGCGTCAGTGAGTTTTGGAAGCAGTCTAAACACGCCGATCACCGTAGCTTTGTCTTGGTTACCGTTGGCGTGTGTTCCCTCTGTATTGTCTCCGCCGCGGCTGCGGCCGGTTGGATTGGCGCCAGTGTTGTTTTGCTCTCTAAGCTACAGTCTGTGTCCGAAGCTTATTGGTGGAGGACTGTCTTGGTCGTTGGCCCACCGCTGATGCTGGGAGGGCCACTGGTTGCACTTCTCTTAGTAATAGGGATGCTCGGGCGAATGTTTGATGATAGCCGCCGGGAGTGGCTCACGCGCTTGGCTGGCTGCATCGGGTTGGTCGCGTTGCTGTGGATGCTCTCTTTGAGCTTCTCTCTATTCGGGCATCACATCGTGCTCTGGCTCTGGGGGAAGGTGTGGGCTGGCATACCTGCATTCGTAACTTGGGCTGCCGCTTCGGCGGGCGGTTTGCTTGCCGGGAGAAGCTCCAAATCAACCGGCGAGGAAAGCGACGAACAACCACGCTTCAGCGCGCTCGAACTCGCAGCGACGGTTGGCCCCTACGTATTCATTGCTGGTCTCTTGCTTCTGGTTTCAGCGTTGGCCGAGGTGTTGTTTCACCGGGCCACAACCGGCAGCCTACTCATCCGTCTCGCTTGCTACCTTGTTCCGCTTGCGATCTGTTGGCTCTTCGCCTGGAGAGTCGATATCAACGAATTCTCCTTGCATGCCTTTTATCGAAATCGCCTTGCTCGCTGCTATCTGGGAGCGTCCAATATTCCGCGCCATCCCAACCGATTTACCGGATTCGATGAAAAAGACACTGATACGCCAGTGAGTGCTCTCCTGCCTGGCAAAGGTTATAACGGTCCATTTCCGATTTTCTGCACTGCGCTGAACCTGACGTTTGGAGAAGATCTGGCTTGGCAGGAACGCAAAGCGGCTTCTTTCGCATTTACTCCACTCTATTCCGGTTATGACGTTCCATGGACAGAAGCACGCGGTGACACCACTCTGCGCTTCAACGGCTTCGTCCAGACCATGACTTATGCCTATCCAAACCCGGGCGTTCATCTCGATACTGCAGTGGCGATTTCGGGAGCGGCCGTCAGCCCTAACATGGGCTACCACTCCAACCCCGCAACGGCTTTCCTGATGACGGTGTTCGGCGTACGCCTGGGCTGGTGGTTGCTGAATCCGCGTCGTCTGAACGAGGATGGAACGAAACTGGATGTTCCCGATGCACAGCAGACGAAAGGCACGCCGCAAAAGCAACCTATCATCTATCCTTGGCCGTCGCCTCGCCTTTCATTGCTCTGGCTAGTCAACGAGTTACTCGGTCGGACCAACGATACCAGCAGCTATGTGTACCTTAGCGATGGAGGCCACTTCGATAACATGGGGTTGTACGAACTTGTTCGCCGACGTTGCCGCTACATCGTGATCTGCGACAGCGAGGCCGACTCTCAGCTTACGTTTCAAGGTATCGGCATGGCCGTAAGAAAATGCCGCATCGATTTTGGAGCAGAGATTGCCCTCGATCTTCGTCCTCTCGAACATGCCCTGGACTCCGACTGCAGCTCCGCACACTGTGTGGTGGGAACCATCACCTATCCCGAGGATCCCGGAGCTCACGGGTTCGTGGTTTACATAAAATCATCGCTCACCGGCGACGAACCTGCGGATGTCTTGAACTACAAGAAAGAGGATTCCGTATTTCCCCATGACAGCACATTGAACCAATGGTTCAGCGAATCGCAATTTGAGAGTTATCGCAGGCTGGGCCATCATGTAGCGTTCTCTGTCTTCGAGACAGCTCTATCGCGTCCCGAAAGTTGTGAATGCCAGACATTCAAAGGACGGGATAACTACTTCTTGAATCTCTGGAAGATATGGTGGGGGCCGACGCCTGAGATGGACCGTTTTGCCGCCGCGCACACCGCCCGCTATGAAGACCTTCTGGCAAAAGCGCGCACCGATAAAGATATTCCGGCATTCTTCGACGCAATGTTCAGCGCCAAAGCAGACTGGAAAACCGGACACAGGCCGGATCAGATCGAATCCGCCATACGGTTTTCTTCCGAGCTGATCGAGTTCATCTTCACCGTCTTCAACCAGCTCGACCTGGTCCTGCCGGAAAAGCGCACTCATCCTTATGCACAAGGTTGGTCGCTGATCTTTAATAAGTGGTCGAAAATTGATGTCGTACAAACTGGTTGGAAGCGATATCGCGGATCTTATTCGCCGAGCTTTCGCAAGTTCGCACAGAGCGATGATGTGGGATTACCGTCCGATTAGATAGAACGCTTCCACCGCTCTTGGCCGACGGGCTGTGAAGATGTTCTTCCTCTATTTCTCGATAGCTGTTTCCGTGGCTGCGGGCTTTTGAGCTACTTGCCCGGGACTCGGCAACTGCGAATTATCCCAACCTCCGCCCAGAGCCTGCACCAGCGCGACCGCATCGGTCATCTCTTCTACCTGCAGCGTATTCAAAGTTTGCATATCTGCCAACAAGGTAGTCTGGGCAATCAGCACATCGACGTAAGGGTCGATGCCGGTTTCGTAGCGTCCTTCTTCAAGCTTAAGGTTGGTTTGCGCAGAATTTATTGCCTGCTGTTCTTGCTGAATTTCCTTGGAGAGTATGCGAACCTCGGCCAGCCCATCTTCCACCTGCTGAAAGGCTGTGAGCACGGTTTGACGGTAAGCGGCCAGATCCGCATTGTAGGCGGCAACGTACTGCTGAACGGTTGCGCGGCGCAAACCGGCGTCGAACACGGTTTCCGAAAGCGAGGTTCCTACGGACCAGAATCGGCTGGGCCAGGTAAACCAATCACTGACGGCTGAACTCTCAAAGCCGCCTGCGGCAGTCAAACTCAAGTTTGGAAAATAGGCGGCTCGTGCAATGCCGATCTCCGCGTTCGCCGCCGCCATCGTCCGTTCCGCCGCGGCCACGTCGGGACGCCTCTCCACTAATTCTGACGGCACACCAACCGGAATTGGCGGAGGAGTCGCAGTCATCGGCTTCACAGGAATCGAAAACCCGGTGGCCGCCTTGCCTACCAGCATTGCGATCGCATGTTCGTACTGCGCCCGTGCAATGGCCACGTTGGTAGCTCCAGCCTGCGCACTCTGCAGGGTAGTTTCGGCTTGAACAACGGATATCTGGTTAGTCATGCCGCTTTCATAAAGTGCACGAGTCAGATCAAGCTCTTTCTGATCAGCGGCCACAGTCTCGTTGTAGAGCCGCTGCAGTTCATCCTGGCCGCGAAGTTCGTAAAAATATTCGGCTAATGCCGCCTCCTCGGTGAGGCGCTCGTTCTCCAGATCCGCCGCACTCACCTGGGCAGAGTATTGCGCCTGCCGCACCGTATTGCGAACTTTGCCCCACAGATCCGGCGCCCAGGATGCTTCGAGCGGCGCCGAATAGACAGTGCTTTGCAGTTGCGGGACGGTGCCCGTGCCGGATGTATTGACCGGTTTAGTGCTCAAGTTCCCCGAGGTGCGCGAGCGGTTAAATGATGGTGCAGCCGTCAGAGTCGGGAAAAACTGCGATCGCGCCTCCCGCACTACCGCGCGCGCTTCCATAAAATTTTCGAAGTATTGTTTGATGTTCTGGTTATTGATATTCAGCTGCTCTTCGAGGTCGTTCAGTTCTGTATCGTTGAAAATCTCCCACCATTTGCCGCGCAGCTTTGCGTCAGAAGGCTGCGCCACGGTCCACGGTCCGTTGTCCTGAAACTGGGTTGGAGATTCCTTGTAAGCGGGCGCGGGCGCTTGTGGCGCTGGAGGATGATATTTCGGTCCGATCACGCAGCCCGATAACATTAACAGCGAGAGTGCGCTTGCACAGAGCCGAATGGTGCAACCAGCGAATTGTTGTTCGAAGATCGTCATAACATTTTCCTTGCCAATCGTCACCAGGTAAAGCATTTACTTAGTCGCTGATTACTCTCGCACTAGCTGGCCTCCGGCGCTGGAGTGGAAAAAGCGTTGTGCGGCTTTTTCTGAAATCGCAAACGCAGGCGATCGAGGAATAAGTAAACCACCGGAGTCGTATAAAGCGTCAGCATCTGGCTCACGATCAATCCCCCGACAATGGTGATTCCCAAAGGTCTGCGGAGTTCCGAACCTGTTCCCGTGCCGAAGGCCAGCGGCACCGCGCCGAACAGCGCGGCCATTGTGGTCATCAGGATCGGCCGAAAGCGCAGCATGCACGCTTCAAAAATCGAGTCCGCAGGACTCTTGCCTTCCTGCCGTTCGGCGACCAGAGCGAAGTCGATCATCATGATTGCGTTTTTTTTCACGATGCCGATCAGCAGCACGATTCCGATGATGGAAATTACGTTGAGATCGATCTTGAAGAGCATCAGCGCCAGTACCGCGCCCAGACTGGCTGAAGGTAGAGTCGAGATAATGGTGAGCGGGTGTACCAGGCTTTCGTAAAGCACGCCCAGAACAATGTAGACAGCCAGCAGAGCGACGATTACCAGCACCAGTTCGCTGTTCAGCGACTGCTGGTAAGCTTGCGCCGTCCCTGCGAAGAGGCCGCGCACAGTCGAAGGCGTGCCCAGTCTCTGCTGCATTTCTCCAACGCGCTGCACGGCGTCGCTCAACGAGACTCCCGGCGCCAGGTTGAACGATACAGTTACCGAAGGGAACAATCCGGTATGGTTTACAGCCAGCGGCGTGGTGCTGGCTTGCGCGCTTGAGACTGTCAGAAGCGGCACATTGCCGGTGCCCGGTGCATTACCTCCACTGGACGTATTGCTGGTACTCGAAGCACTGCTGGCGGCGGTGTTGCTGCCGCCCGTGCTGCGCAGATAAATGTCCTTCAGGCCTTCCGGGGTTTGCCAATATTGCGGGGCCACCTCGAGCACCACATAGTATTGGTTCAGCTGCGTATAGATAATCGAAACTTCGGATTGGCCAAAAGCGGAGTAAAGCGAAGAATCGAGGGCCTGCGCCGTCAGCCCCAATCTGGCGGCGGACGCCCGGTCATAGGTGAGTAATTCCTCCAGGCCGCCATTCTGCTGATCGGTATTCACATCCTGAAAGCCGGGAAGCTTTTTCATCTCAGCCAGAAGGATCGGCCCCCAGTGCGAGAGATCCTGAACATTGTCGGACTGAATGGTGTACTGGTAAAGCGCGGCGCTGGACCGTCCGCCGATGCGAAGATCCTGTGAGGCCTGCAGGAACGCCGACGCTACCGGCAAGCGGTTTAATTTCGGCCGCAGCCGATTGATGATCTGCGCGGCGCTGACCTTGCGCTCATTGAGCGGTTTGAGCGCGATATAAATAAATCCGGTATTACTGGATCCGTTTCCGCCAGTATAGGCATTCACGTTGGCGACCGCAGGATCGCTTTTGATGACACCAACCAATTGCCGGATGGAATTGTCCATCGCCGGAAATGACGAATCCTGCGGACCTTGCACAGCTCCTACGATTGCGCCGGTATCCTGCTGAGGGAAAAAGCCCTTTGGAATTCTGTAGATGAGCACACCATTCAACGCAATCGTGAATACCAAAATCACCAGCATTAACACCCAGTTCTCGAGCGCCCACACCAGGCTTCGGCGATAAGTTTCCAGCATCCAGGAGAAGAACTTTTCACTCGCCCGGTAGAGTCGACCGTGTTCCTCCCGCTGCTCTTGCTTGAGCAAGTACGCGCACATGGTCGGCGTGGTGGTGAGTGATATCACCATCGACACCACGATTGCGGTCGAGAGCGTAATGGCAAACTCCCGGAAAAGTCGGCCGACGATTCCGCCCATCATCAGAATCGGTATGAACACTGCGATCAGAGAAACGCTGATGGAAAAAACCGTGAATCCAATCTCCTTCGCTCCGAGCAATGCGGCCGCAAAGGGTTCCATCCCCTGTTCCAGATGGCGCGAGATGTTTTCCATGACCACGATCGCATCGTCCACCACGAATCCGGTTGCAATCGTTAGCGCCATCAGCGAGAGATTGTCCAGGCTGTAGCCCAGCAGATACATCACTGCGAACGTCCCGATCAGAGACACCGGAACGGCGACGCTCGGAATTAAAGTGGCGCGCGCGTTGCGCAGAAAAAGAAAGACCACCAGAATCACCAGGCCCACCGAAATCATCAACGTGCGCTCCACATCGCTTACCGAGGCGCGAATCGTGGTGGTGCGGTCGAGAACGATGGTGGTATCGATCCCCTGCGGAATCGAAGCCTGTAGAAACGGCAACTGGTTGCGAATGTTGTCGACGGTCTGAATAATATTCGCGCCCGGCTGCCGGAAGATGATCACTGTGACGGATCGGATTCCATTCAGGTATCCCGCGGAACGGACGTTTTGCACCGAATCGGTTACGCTCGCCACGTCTGTGAGCCGCACCGCCGTGCCATTGTGGTAGCCGATGATGATCGGCTTGTAGTCGTCGGCCGTCGAGATCTGGTCATTGGCGACGATGTCAGCTGTTGTCGAACCATAGGTCACCTGGCCCTTGGCAAGGTCGGCGTTCTGCGTACTGAGCACGGATTGAATGCTCGAAAGACTCAGCCCGTAGCTGTTGAGTTGCGTAGGGTTGACATCCACGCGCACCGAGGGCAGCGAGGCCCCGCCCACCACCACTTGGCCCACGCCGTCGATTTGCGAAAGCTTCTGCTCCATGATCGTCGAAGCTTCGTCATACAATTTGCCCGTGTCATATTTCTTGGAAGTTAATCCCAGAATCATGATCGGAGCATCCGCGGGATTTACTTTGCGATAGGTAGGATTGCCGGGCAGGTTGGCCGGGAGATAGGTGCGAGCTGCACTGATGGCGGCCTCAACATCGCGCGCGGCGCCATCGATATTGCGGCTAAGATCGAACTGAATCGTAATCCCCGTGCTGCCCAGCGAACTGGCGGAGGTCATCTCCGAAACTCCCGCGATGTGGCCAAACTGCCTCTCCAGCGGCGTGGCCACGGAAGACGCCATGATCTGCGCGCTCGCTCCCGGCAACGACGCGGAGACGGATATGGTGGGAAAGTCGACTTGCGGCAGCGGCGAAACTGGAAGCACGGTGAACGAAATCGCTCCGGCAATGGCGATGGCAATGGTCAACAGCGTTGTTGCCACAGGCCGCCGGATAAATAGTTCAGAAGGGTTCATGACTGCTCTGCCGGCTGTGCCGTGCCGTTAGACTTCTCTCCGGCGCCGGAGAATCTTTTCCCCAGGTTGTCAAAGAAGATGTAAATCACCGGCGTGGTGTACAGCGTGAGTGCCTGGCTCAACAACAATCCGCCCACCATCGCGATTCCCAGGGGACGTCGAATCTCCGAGCCGATGCCGGTTCCCAAAGCCAGTGGAAGCCCGCCCAGCAGAGCCGCCATGGTGGTCATCATGATGGGACGGAAGCGCAGCAGGCTGGCGTCGTAGATCGCATCAGTCGCGTTCTTGCCGTGCTCGCGCTCTCCCTCCAGTGCGAAATCCACCATCATGATTCCGTTTTTCTTCACAATTCCAATCAGCAGGATGATGCCGATGATTGCCACCACGCTTAGATCCTGGCCAAAAAGCATCAGCGCCAACAGCGCTCCCACTCCGGCAGAAGGCAGAGTGGAAAGAATGGTGACCGGATGAATGAAGCTTTCGTACAGGACGCCGAGCACGATGTAGACCGTGACCAAGGCAGCAAGAATTAACAACGCTTCATTGGAGAGCGAGTTCTTGAACGATTCTGCCGTGCCCTGGAAAGAGGCTTGCAGGCTGGCCGGCATGTGCATGTCTTCCTGCACTTTATCGATGGCCGTAATCGCGCTTCCCAACGCCGCATTGGGCGCCAGGTTGAACGAGACGGTGACCGACGGAAACTGCCCCTGATGGTTGATGGAAAGCGCTTCACTGGTTCGTTGAAAGTGAGTGAACGTCCCCAGCGGTACGGCGTTGCTCATCGCGCTGCTTGAACTGCTGTTCGCGGAGGATCCTAAACCGGATGTCGAAGAACTGGAGCTTGCCGCCAGTGCATTCGCCGGAGGAGCGAGAATGCTGGACGAAGCGCTTGGCGTGTACAGCACCGGTGCCGTGGTTGCGTTCGATCCCGCGGAAGCAGAGCCGGAGGCCGAGAACGAAGTAGAAGCGCCCGGCCCCGAAGTGCCCGACGATGCGTTGGCCTGAATATAAAGATTCTCCAGCGTATTGGGATTCTGCTGAAATTGCGGTTCGGTTTCGAGAATCACGTGATACTGGTTGAGCTGCGTATACATCGTATTAATCTGGCGCTGCCCAAAAGCGTCGTACAACGTGTTGTCGATCGTCGCCGGAGCAATCCCCAGCCTCGAAGCGGTGGCGCGATCGATGATCAGCGATACCGCCAGCCCTCCTGTCTGCTGATCGGTTGCCACATCCTCCAGCTGCGGCAAACTCTGCAATTTCGCAACGAAGCGGTTACTCCAATCGTTCAGTTCGTTCGGATCAGGATCTTCCAGCGTGTATTGATACTGGGTGCGGCTCACGCGGTCGTCGACCGTGATGTTTTGTACCGGCTGCATGTAGAGCGTGATTCCGTTTACCTTTTGCAGGCTGGATTGCAGTCTGCGCACCAGGTTGGCGGCGCTGATGTTGCGATCCGCAAGCGGCTTCAGATTAATCGACATGCGGCCGCTGTTGAGCGTCGTGTTCGTTCCGTCCGCCCCGATGAACGAAGAAAGGCTTTCCACCGCGGGGTCCGCCAGAATCACTTTCGCCAGTTCCTGTTGCTTCTCCGCCATGGCGGCAAAAGAAATAGTCTCCGGAGCCTGCGAAATACCTTGAATCACGCCGGTATCTTGTACCGGGAAAAATCCCTTGGGGATCACGATGTAAAGAAACACGGTCAGAACCAGCGTGCCCAGCGCCACAAACAGCGTGATGGTTTGATACTCCAGCACGAACTTCAGAGTCCGCCCGTAAAAACCGATCATGCTTTCGAAGACGCGCTCGGAGGCTTTGTAGATGCGCCCCTGCTGCTCCTTGGGCTCGTGACGCAGGATGCGCGCCGCCATCATGGGAGTCAGCGTCAGCGATACCACAGCCGAGATGACAATCGTCACCGCGAGTGTGACGGCAAACTCGCGGAAAAGCCGGCCGACCACATCACCCATGAACAGCAGCGGAATCAATACGGCAATCAGCGAAACCGTCAATGACACGATGGTGAAGCCGATCTGCTCCGCGCCTTTGAGGGCGGCTTCCATCGGCGCTTCGCCTTCTTCGATATAACGCGAAATGTTTTCGATCATCACGATGGCATCGTCCACCACGAATCCGGTGGAGATAGTCAGGGCCATCAGTGATAGGTTGTCCAGGCTGTAACCGAGCGCATACATGGCGGCGAACGTGCCCACCAGAGAGAGTGGCACCGCCACGCTGGGGATGATGGTCGCGTAGAGGCTGCGCAAAAACAGAAATATCACCAACACCACCAGCCCGATCGTCAGCATCAATTCAAACTCAACATCAGATACCGAGGCCTCGATCGCGGTGGTCAAATCCGTAAGAGCGGTCACTTGCACGGATGCGGGAAGATTGGCTTCGAGCTGCGGCAATAATTTCTTGATGCTTTTGACGACGTCTGATCGTATTGGCGCCGGGCTGCCGCTGGATGTTCAAGATGACGGCCGGGGTCAGATTCATCCACGCGGCCTGATAATTATTCTCGACGCCATCGATCACTTCCGCGACGTCGGTGAGCATCACGGGCGCGCCATTGCGGTAAGCCACCACCACGCTGCGGTAGTCGGCGCTGCTGATCAGCTGATCGTTCGAATCGATCTGGTAGTCCTGCCGCGGCCCATCGAAGTTGCCCTTCGCCGCATTCACGCTGGCCTGAGTAAGTGCGGTTCGCAGGTCTTCCAGGTTGATGCCATAGGAAGACAGTGCGACCGGATTGGCGCGAATGCGCACCGCCGGTTTCTGGCCGCCGCTGATGCTTACCAGCCCAACTCCATTCAGTTGCGAGATCTTCGGCGACAGCCGGGTATCGACCAGATCCTCCACTTGCGATAACGGAATGGAGTCGGAAGTAATAGCCAGCGTGAGCACTGGCGCGTCGGCTGGATTCGTTTTGCTGTAGACCGGCGGCGTCGGGCAGGTTCGAGGGCAGGTAACTCTGCGAAGCATTGATCGCCGACTGCACTTCTTCTTCGGCGACGTCAATGTTCAGGCTCAAATTAAACTGCAGCACAATTACCGATGTACCTCCAGAACTGGTGGAGGTCATCTGGCTCAGCCCTTGCAACTCTCCGAACTGCCGCTCCAGCGGCGCAGTTACGGTGGTTGCCATTACGTAAGGGCTGGCGCCGGGATAAAACGTGAGCACCTGGATGGTTGGATAATCCACTTCCGGCAGCGCGGAAACCGGCAACTGGGTATAGGCAACGATACCCACCAGCAAGATTGCCGCCATCAACAGCGCGGTCGCGACCGGCCGCATGATGAATGGGCGGGACGGACTCACGGAGCCTGACTCTCAGATGAGGCGGCGGGCTGCGCCTGCTTGGAAATGACGACCTTCGAATTGTTTTGCAGCTTGTCAAAACTGCTGTTGGCCACAACATCGCCCGGGTTGATGCCGGTTACCGCCGTCTGGCCCGCATCCGTTACGCCGGTCTTGATGTTACGGATCTGCGCCGTGTCATTCTGAATCACATAGACAAACGCAGTCTGCCCATTATGTTGAATCGCAGAGGTGGGAATCAGGGTGACGCCTTGCTCCGTGTTCACCAACAACCGGGTATTTACGAACTGGTTGGGGAAAAGCGCATCGTTCTTGTTCTCGAACAGCGCCCGCATCTTCACCGTCCCGGTAGTAGTGTCGATCTGATTATCGTAGGTCAGCAGTTTCCCAGTGGCCAGCTTGGTCTGCTGCGCCCGGTCATAAGCATCCACCGATAATTTTTTTCCGTGCCGGGTCTGCGCCTGCACCTGGGCCAGGCTGTCTTCCGCCACTGTGAAAATGACGGTGATCGGCTGCACCTGCGTGATGACGGCGAGGATTGTGCTCCCCGTCGATTGCACCACATTGCCGGGGTCTACCAGCCGCAACCCTACCCGCCCGGTGATCGGCGATGTGATGTGGCAGAAAGCGACTTGCACCTCGTCGTACTTCACCGTGCCCTGGTCGTTTTTTACCGTGCCTTCATCCTGCAGCACAATCTTTTCCTGATCATCGAGCGTCTGCTTCGGGATACTGTTTTTGGCCCATGCATCCTGGTAACGCTGCAAGTCCATCTTGGCTTCGGCCAAAATATTCGTATCGCGCTCGAGCGCCCCCTGAGCCTGCAGAAGTTGCGCTTCGTAAGGCCGCGGATCGATATCGATCAACGGCTGCCCTTTGCGAACCAGTTGACCTTCTTTGTAATGGACCTGAGTCACCATGCCCATCACTTCACTCGTAATCGAGGCCGTATAGACTGGCGTCACGGTTCCAATCGCTTCCAGATAAACTCCAATATTTCCTTTTTGCGCGGTGGCCTCTGTAATCGTGACCGGGCCTGTCACCCCGCGTCGGGAAGCAGCCGGAGCGCCTTGGTTTTCGTCATGGTGGCGCAAAACTAAAATGAGAATCACGGCCATGGCGATGAGCGCGAATGCCCACACCAGATACCGCCGCCACTTAGGCTTCTCGGAGTTACTTGCTGGAGGCAACTGATGCCGCGGGTCGATAGCTGAAGCAGGAGGTTGATTTTCCATCCGAGTTTTCTTAAGTCAGTTTCTTACGTCAAACGATTCGATTTGTGCTGCGAGACGATATCGATCTCCAGACCACATCTTTGCGCGGGCCCGACAGGGCACACGCGCCAAACATAATAGATTGCGCGGGTCATCATAAATGCAGTTCCAGATCCCGCAAAGTCGCACTGAAATCGAATGATAGTCGTCGAACCATTAAGAAAATCCGGTCAGGGCGCTGTATGACGAACTTAAAACATGATATGCCCGCGCCCACAGGGCATTCGTACTTAGTTGCTTTTACATCGCCTATCGTTGCTGCCGCAACCAGTTTTGAACAGGCTGCAGTGGCCCTCCTTTATAGAAGCATTTCCAGCTTTCCGGAGGCGTAAAGAGTCGGTCACGCAACGCAAAGATTCGTAACACTATAGTGCAACACGGCAAAACCAACGATGAGTTAATCCTCATTTTGCATCGGTCGAAAAAGCCAGTAGCACGTTTCCCGCCATCGCATTGGTGTAGCCGGTATTCACATAGACCATTCCACTCACAATTGCCGGTCCGGCTCCGTTCAGCGAACCCCCATGCGCGCGCAGGCCGTTCGTAGTATGAAATTCCTGAACCGTATCGAAATCCCAAAGGACGCCGCCATCCCGCGTATCATACGCGCGCAAATGACCATCCAGCGAGCCCGCAAAAACCGCTCCCGGAATCAACGTTGGCGGCGCCATTTGTGCCGCACTGCAACCAAACTGTCCCGCACAAGCCGGCTTCGGCGGATCCACATGCCAAACCTGTTTCCCCGTACGCAAGTCCAAGGCGAACAGTCCGCCGCCCACCAACGGATTGTCAAAATCGTAATCCGATAGCGGGAAATAACCATAACGTGTGTCCGCAGCTCCGCCCCATTCCACTCCGCCCAACGGACCGCCTTTTCCAATGCGGCTCTTCCATAGCAGCTTACCTTGGTTTGCCGGATCTACCGCGTAAACCACGCCCGACTTTTGCGCCAGCAGCAGAACATCCTTTCCGCTGGCCAGCGACTTCAACACCGGCGGCGCGCCAAAATCGTAATCGTCCCCATGCCGGTCGGGACAATTATCTTTCTTCTCCGCCACACAACCGCTGTTCCATACATCCTTTGGGGTGAATTGCCGCGACCATAACTTTTTCCCCGACTTCATATCGAACGCGATCACCGCATCCGATGAGTCGGTCGATGGAGCGGAATAATTATTTCCCGTGGCTACATAAATCACATGCCGCTTCAAATCAGCCGTCGGCGCCGACCATACGGGAGATCCCGAAGGCCCCCAATACTGCACGCCCGCGGAGTTCTTGCGGGTCGGCTTAGGAGATTCGGTGAGCGTATAAGCCTGCCAAATCTGCTTTCCGGAAGTTGCCTCCAGCGCTACAACGCTGCCCCGAAACGTGCAACACGGGTAGCTCGGATCGGCGGCCGCACCTTCTTCTCCCGAAGAAATCGGAACATATAATCGCGTGCCCACCAGCAGCGGCGATCCCGTAATCCGCGCCGCCGGATGCGCATCCGGCCGCACTTTCCAGATCACCGAACCATCCGCAACTTTAAGCGCATAAACAAATCCATTGGTATCGCCGAACAACGCTGCCTCGCCTTTATTGCCGACGGAAATCGCAGTCTTCACTGTAGCCGACGCTTTAAAGCTCCACCACATGCAGCCCGTCGCTGAATCCAGCGCGTAGACGGTTCCATCTTCGCTGCCAACAAATAATTTTCCCGCGTCCGATGTAGGTTGACCGAAGGTCGCGGCTGCTCCCGGAAAACCGAACGTCCACTTCAATTTCAAATTCTTGATCTGCTCGCGGCTGATTCCGGCGGCAACCGCCGGCTGAAAACGGCTATTCTGCGGATCCCCTCCCCAACCTGCCCATACTGGAGGATTTGGCGGTGGATCCAGATCTCGCGCGCACATCCCCGCTGTATTTGCCGCCGTGGAAACGTTTGCTACGCCCAGATAATCTGCGATTGCAAACTTTTGCGCCTTGGAAAGAAACTTGGCCTCCCATTTCATCCTGCCGGATTCAAGGGCAGCGACGATGGAGGACGTTGTCATTTCGTGCAGCGCCACCGGCTCCGGCGCCCGCATGTCATTGCCCGGCCGGTGACAACTGGCGCATTTCTTGGCAAAAAGTGCCGCGCCATCCGGCGGCGCGGAGGCTTGCTTGCGCGAGCAGCCCTGCACAAAAATCGCTGCCGTCAAGAGCAGCAAGGTTCCCAAGTGTGTTCGCATTGCGTGAAATCTCTTGCACATCAATTTGCACATCGATTCAGACTTTCGCGCTATCGGTTCGAGCCGTTCCGCCCGGACTACTTGGATGACGACTCGCCCGTCCGCGACTGCAAAGTGTCCGTAGAAAAGAGTAAAGAACTCGCAAAGCTTTCCTGGCGTTTGAAATTGCACCGGAAGCGCCAGTCATAAGAATGGCCACGGCTCCCTGAACCGTGGCCATGAAAAGCGTTGCTGTTCTAGTTGCTCGGAGGCGGTGGCGCCTGCTGATTGGAGTTGGAGTCTGGTGGCCCCGAATGACCTCGATGCCCCCACTCCCCACGATTGGCTTGCATTTCGTCCCATTTCTTTTGCTGGTTCGAGTCCAGCACAGCGCGGATCTGCGAGTCAGTCGTCTTGCGGATGTCCATCATTTTGGCGTGGCGATCCGGTTGCGATAGTGAACTATCCTGATGCACGCTCTCCATTTGAGAATGCTCGGACTGCAGTGCTTCCTGCACTTTGGATTGCTGATCGGAGGTCAGGTTAAGCTTCTTCGTCAGTTCCGCTGTGCGCTTGGCTGGGTCGGGAGGACCGTGGTGGTGGCCGCCATGCTCTTGCGCCGGCGGCGCTTGCTGATCATTGGACTGGCTATCCTGCGCGGCTGCGAAAGGCGCGGCGATGGCAATCGCTCCAGCCGCGACCGAAACTAGCAACCATTTCTTTAAGATGTTATTCAACATGGGGAAACTCCTTTTTTCGAAAGCGATCTGTCTGCACGTATAAATGGAATTATGCCCCGGAAGTTGCGGTAGAAGACAA
>CAVRWS010000067.1:0-107213 GCA_963724815.1 uncultured Acidobacteriaceae bacterium | reverse complement strand
TTGCTGACGTACGGAGAAATATTCCTCCATGGTCTGTCCGCGGTAAGCGTACTGGATGCGGCTGCAAACCGCACCGCCGCTAGCTGGAGTGGTGCCAAAGGCGGCCATCGACCGCTGGTTGTAACCGTCGATCATCTGTTGCCACCGCTCGGCATCCTCGCAGGGCACGATGCGGCCGAGAATGGGATCGGGCCGCACTAAGGGCGCGGCATATTCCAGAAACTCCTCGGGACTTATCGGCTCCATTGTCTTGCAATGGAAGCGGCGGATGTTGTCCATGTGGCTGGGATTGGTTGCAAAGCTTGAGCCAAAATCGGGCATCATCTGGGCGCCGTAAAGCCCGTCCGGGCTGGAGATTCGCCACGCCAAAGTCGGCGCGAGCCCGCAGCTGTCGTCGCGAATCAGGATGCCATCAAAATTCCAGTCTACGGGAATTTGAAAACGCGCCACCACAATTCCCCACGCGGGGTCCTGGATCTCCACCCAGCGCGTGCGGTTGGTGATGTTTACTCTGCCGGGTGGGGCGCCGGTCTCGTGGCTCGGCGGCGGGAGCCTGGTTTCGTATTCCGGCGCGGTGTGGGGAGCCGGATTGATGGCTGCCTGTCCCGCGAACCAGAGCGTTGCCGGCATCGCAGATAGCGCGGGAGTAGCAGCTTGCAATTCGCTCTGCGGGACCGAAGATTCGGCCACGAAAAAGCGTCCGCCCGGAGCCGCGATGCCGATCACCACCAGCGACACGCCTTCGCCGTCTTCGTCGATTCCGGTAAAGTGACCGATAGCGATGTCGAGGCCGTTTAACCTATCCGGATCATTCTGCAGCACCTGGAAATTCTGGTACTTCGTGCTAAGATGCGCGGCCACATTTTTCACGACGTCGGTAGGCTGCCGGGCATCCCCGGAAAACGGCGCCAGAAAAGCCCAGCTTCTGCCCGGCGATTGAATGTTGACTCCGGCGGCATTCTCCGGACAATTGTTCTTGTTCGGTCCGTAACAACCGACGTTTGGTCTCGCCGCCCAGCCCTCCGGGATCATGATGCTGAAAGCGCCGTGAGCATCCTTATAGAGCGTCCCGGCGCCCGCATTCGACGATGTTGGAGGCGGCGTCGGACTGTTGCTTTGCCACACACTCGAGCCGGAGCTCGAACTGGTCTGGGCCGCAAGTCCCGTGGCAATCAAAATCATGGACATTGCGACTTTGATAAACCGACCTGACCCAAACGCTATCGCGCGCGCACCTCCGCTCACTGGCATCACCAAATCCTCCTGCACCGTGGGCGGGCAGCCTGCCCTCCACATCCGAAGGCAACGCCATCACGCCGGGTAGCTTCGGCAGCACCTTATCCCACCCTTCTACAAAACGCAAGGGTAGGCTACCCGAGGGCGGTTAGCGCCCCATCGCGGCGTATTCTGCTTTCGCCCGCTTCAGTATGGGGATACCTGCATCGGCGTCTTTCCACCGCGCAAGGAAATATTTGCAAGCGGCGAGAGTTCGGACGCGGGCAGCAGCATCGGCATCAAGGTTTGAATCTGGCTCCTGCAAGTCCGGGAGTGATGGCGGAAGCCGCCCGGCCTTTGCCATGGCGAACGACCGGGTTCACGATGCCTCTCGGGCGCGGGTCCTCAACCAGCGTTTTCCACTCGATTGCATGCATTGTCATTTGGTCGTCCCTATCAATTCATCCCCCGGCACGGATGGGCGCCGACAATCTTTTTTCGTCCGCGCCGGACGGACTAGACCTTGACTCGCTTCATCTTTTCTTCCAAAATCTCCCTACCCCTAACCGCACCTGCACCGTATTCAGCCCGGGGTTGTAGTCTCCCAGTCCTGCATTCGAGATATGCAGATACCGCACATCCACCGTCCAGTTATATTTCTCCCCCAGAATATGCGTGCCCAAAGCCGCGCTGGGCGAGAAGTTTACCGTGTTCGTATAAGTAGGAATATTGTGATTGCTGAACAGCACTCCGCCGCTCAACTCAAAGTAAGGCGAGAATCGTCCATGCCTCGCAAAATTCCACTTGAGCACCAGAGGGTTGAATCCCCACGCGTAGGCCGTATTTGCCGGTTGAAAGATCAAATAGACCGGAACCACGTCCACCGCATATTCAAAGCGTCCCCGTAAAATACTCGGCAAATGCGGACCCGTCAGCACCCAACCGTAGCGCGCCCCGGCATCAAACGCTTCCGTGTGCTGAGTGCCGCCCGGCACCGAGTGTCCCCCCCCGGCCCAAACTTGAACTTCATTTCCGCCTTCCTCCGGCCCGTCCTGCGCCCATCCCACTCCAATCGCAGCCAGCAAGAAGAGGAAAAGAATAAATCCCCTCATTCGATCCATGTACTGGAGGTTGCCCGACTACCGCTGATTTTGCAAGCGGCCACCAGCCCACTCCAGCAGAGCGCCTGATTGTGACGCCCGTCACAGCCGCCTTCCCTCTTCCGCTCTATGATTCGTGGTGAACCTGATTTACCTCAGTCATCGTTCATCGGAGGCTCCGATGTCCACACCGTTATCCAAGCCAACTTCAAAAATTCTGCTGTTGCTTTCCGTTACCCTGGTTTTCTTGACCTTGCTTTCCGCTCAGCAGACGCAGCCCGCTCCGAAAGCGAATCCACCTTCTTACGCTGCTATCCCCGTCGAGGCGGTGAGACAGACCAATCCCGTCAAGTCCTCACCCGAATCGCTTGCTCGCGCGAAGAAATGGTGGACTCTTGACTGCGCCATGTGCCACGGCACCAGCGGAGACGGAAAGGGTACTCTGGCGGCAGACATGAAACTCAAACTCGTCGACTTCACCGATCCGAACACTCTGAAGGACCGCACCGACGGTGAGATCTTCTACATCATCAAGAACGGCCATCAGGATATGCCACCCGAGGGCGATCGCATCAAGCCCGAAGAAAACTGGGACTTGGTTAACTACGTCCGCGCCCTGGCCAAGTCAAAAGTAGCGCTGTTGGCAGGAAGCCATTAGCAGGAAGCCATTAAGCGTACGCGGAGACTTTTTGTCTCCCCGTTTTCAACCTGACTACGCGCTGCTCCGCGATTTCTGCAGGGCCACGGCTGACCCTATATCGCTCGGCAAAACAAAAGGCGCGGCTCATAAGCCGCGCCTCAGAATCCAACGGAAGCAAATTGTTGCGTCTGGCTAAGCGACCCGGCTGCGCCTTCCACCCTTTTCCCACCACACGGCAGGATCTTCCGGCCGATTCAGCATCTGCGACAGCTCTTTCTTGATTTCTGCCAGCCGGTTGGCGCGCATCTCGACGGCCGACTGATCGATCTGAGTGTCCGACCCCTTACCCGTAAAGCGCGCGTTCATGTTCCGCAAATCCGTGATTTCCTGACGAAGACTGGAGAGGTGTTCCAATATATATGGCATAGATTCAATCTTACCTTAGATTCCGGATGCCGCCGGATTATTTCTGCCCTGTCCACAACGTCTTTATTATTTACGGGTGGCCCATTCAAGCCCTCTTTTGGCTTGTGGGATAGTTATATGGAGATTCGCCACCCCACAATATTTCAGTCTAAAGTTCGCGAAGAGCGAGAAGCCTGGAAACGCGGTATGGTCGCACCCCAGCAAACACTAAGCCCTTCCGGCTCCCTATGCTAACGTGGCTACCGGTACGCCAACCGGAACCAAGAGGATAGGTCGATGTGGCCCAGACTAGGCCTGGCAATTTTGTACTTCATTGCGGTCGTTTACATCGTTTTGATTCTGTGGCCTTGTCTTTATTGTCTCCAGCATGGATGCCGCGGACCCGCTGAACTCGATGCCTTTCTGCCCGCCTTCGCCCTTACTCCGTTGGGCGCAATCGCTACGGCTTTCTCATTGCGCAGCGCCATACAGCAGATCAGAAAAAGACAACCATGGTCCTGGGTTTTCTGGCCGCTTGCAATTATCTTCGCGATTGTTCTCCTCGGTGTGATTGCTCTTATCGCGCTCGCAATCTATCACACGGCATTTCATCGGTAAGAGCGGGCGGTCTCACGCGCTTCCATTTCCACGACCGAGGCTGCCCCACTCGTCGCGCTTTTCGACGAGAGGGAACCACGGACCTCAAAGTTCCTATTCCCTTCGCCACCACGAACGCCTAGTGGGACAGTTCGATCACCGGACGTCTCCCGGGATATTGTGCCGGAAGGGCGCAGATTTCTAGCCGCACCGCAATCCAATCCCACTTTCATTCTGTCATCCTGAGCGGAGCGTGAACGTCCGAAGGACGGTCATGCGGAGTCGAAAGCCTGCCCTGACCGAAGCCGAAGGGGATCCCATGCCCGTCGGTACCCAGCAGCGCCCCGGCAGGCGTCCTCTGAGATTCTAGGCCCTCGGCTGTCCGCCCGCGCCGCGCCCCGTGTGGGGCGGACGCTCCTGTCCGCCCAAGTGACGAGATGACCCTCCGCCTGTGGTGAAAACGTGTGAGTCCCCAAGGCATGAGAACAATCTAGTTTCGCTCGCCGGACTAAGTCTGTAACGTGTGAGCAACGCCACTCAAGCCAAAACCGGGATTGAGCGGGAGACGGGCTCTGCACGACAGAGCGCGCCGCGAATACGATTTGACTGATCGCCTTAGGGGTGCTATCCACTGTGTATATGTCACTAACTGCGACCGCCGCTGCCGCCAAGATTCTTGCCGACACTCTGTCCGTTTCCAAGACCGTCCGCGAGCAGGCAAAGCAATCGAAGGATGCCGAATTGAAGAGCCTTATCAGTGACCTCTACGACAGCGTGTTGTCGCTGAAGGAAGCGGTGATGTTGGTCACCGACGAAAATTACGAATTGCGACGCAGAATCGCAGATTTGGAAAAGCCACCGGCTGGGCCAGAACTCAGGCAGGTGGGACTGACCAATTACTATTTTCAAGATGGGAAAGGTCCTTACTGCCAACCTTGCCACGATGTCAAAGGCAAACTCATTCCCCTGGCCCCTCAGAATCAGTACGCCGGCGGCCTCGGCAGGAAATGCGAAGTGTGCAACAAGGTGTTTTTCGAAAACCATGAAGGACTGCAGACGCGAATCCAACCCTTCGGCGGCGACGGCCCGTGGGGTTGAACCAGAGAAATGAAACGCAAGGAGGGATAGCGAGAACGATGAAGTACAAAGTGGGCGACCTCGTTGTTTTTGGGGTGGACAACTACAACGTAGTCGGGATCAACCCGGACACGCGTCAATACTACCTCGAGCCGGAAAATGGCGACGACGAAGTTGCAAAGCTTGGGGACAGAGTCTGGGTTGATGCCAAGGAAATCGAGTAGCGGCTATAGGGTGCGCCGCAGTAACAGCGAACATCATGCCCTTCCCTAGGTTCGCCCGTCCCAAATTTTCGCCCCGACTGAGACTCACCCGAGCACTCTTACCGCGGCGGTAAGGTGGCCAGCGTAGCCGCCCAGGTGGGCGACCACATGCCATCGACCGGGAGGAACTTTTATTATGATCGGGGACTGCGTGTAGTAACCGCCGTAATAGCGGTGTGCCCCGCCCGATCGGAAACTCTGAAAATTCCCTTCATCCATAACAAGCACGTTCGCGGCACTGCCAGACAGCGTCACCTCAATAACACTGTCGGGGCCGGTCGAGACATCATAATTTAAGAAATTCATGGAATCCGTTCACCCTCGACCACATGGCCCCCAGGCGGCATTCTGCGAGCGCGAATGCGCCCGATTATATCGGCCACGTCACGCGATGATCGCCTCCAAAGAAAAGCTAGCACGACTCCCGCTATCGTCGTCGAAATGGTCAGGACAACCATGACCACGAATCTTCTGACCGATACTGGAGGGCTAAGAAGGAGTGATGCAAAGAAGGTCGCACCGGTTGATAAGAAGAAAATAGCCAGATTCAAGAACGTTGACGAAACCCCACCCCTTCCAAGCAAATGGAGCTCGTCGTCGGACACCAGGTAGATTGTAATTTCTCCGATGCCCACGTATCGAATTTCTGTGGAGGGCATTAGCGGTTGTGCATCTTTCGGATTCACCGGGGGCCTCTCGTCGTGTTCAAAGAGATAATAACGCGTCGAAGCCCCGCATGGGACGGGCGGGTGGCTCGTTCAAGCCCGGCTTTGGTCTCAGCGGGGCGGGCAGTTGGAGAAATTCGCGGAATATAGGGACGACAAAGTTACGGAGCATTTTCGACAGTAAGCTTCAGCCCGACCGCCTTAGTCACAGCAACCAGAGTAGAGAGCCGAGGATTTCCCTTCGCCGAGAGTGCGCGATACAAGCTCTCACGCTCGATCCCGGCAGCTTTGGCCACCTTGGCAATGCCTCCGCGCGCTTCCGCGATTCGGCGCAAGGCGATCAGCAGCACGCGTGGCTCTTCGGCGTCTTCCAATGCGGCCTTCAGGTATTCGGCGGCAAACTTGGGATTCTCGCGCAACCGTCGGCGCATGACTTCATCATGCGATTCACTGGTCTTGTCATTCATGGCGTGCAGCCCTCTCTAGATAATCTTTGAAGTATCCACGTGCCCGCTGAATGTCGGACGCTTGCTTACGCTTATCTCCCGCCACACAGCAGTAACACGCAAGTGCGGCCGATCATCGCGCAATAGACTCGATAGCCCGGCCCAACATCGATGCGCAGCTCAAACAGCCCTCCACCCAACGGTTTGCGATCGCCAAAATTTCCGCTCGAAAGTCTTTCAATCCGGGCCAAAATTCTCGCCTCGGTGCGGTCATCTCCCAGCCCGGTGATCCACTCGTCGACCACGTTTCTTCCGGCTTTCGTGACGTAATAAAGAACGTCCATCACGGGATCACTGTAACTTATAAATTACACCCAAGCAAGCCCGAACGCAACCCCTTGACAACCGCCCACTCACATCTCTACAATTAGCACTCAGTAGGCGAGACTGCTAACAGGTCGCCGAAATCCCGACAATTTGATAGTTTCTTGCTCCATCAACCTTCTACTCAACTTTTGAAAGGAGTTGCAACCATGGCTAAATTTAGCCCGCTACATGACCGCATTCTGGTACGTCGCGTGGAGGAAGCATCCACCACTCGCGGCGGCATCATTATCCCCGACAGCGCAAAAGACAAGCCGCAAGAGGGCATCGTGGTTTCCACCGGCAAAGGCCGCACCAACGATGAAGGCAAAACCTTCCCACTCGCAGTTCACGAGGACGATCGCATCCTGTTCGGTAAGTACTCCGGAACCGAGATCAAGATCGACGGCGAAGACTTCATCATCATGAAAGAAGACGAAGTTCTCGGCATCCTCACCGGAGCGGCAGCCCCATCCGGCAGCAGCAAGAAAGAAACCGTAGGCGCAAAGGTAGATAACGATACGCGAAGTATCGTAAAAGGGCCAGAGGTTTACCCTGTGAACCCCAGTGCCCTCTGTGGTTAAAGACTTTTTACATATCGAAGGAGAATTAACATCATGGCAAAACAAATCGTACACGGAGAAGAGTCCCGCCAGGCAATCCTGCGCGGCGTTAATCTTCTAGCTGACGCAGTAAAGGTCACACTCGGCCCCAAGGGCCGCAACGTTGTCATTGAAAAGAAATTCGGTTCGCCCACCATCACCAAAGACGGCGTAACCGTAGCCAAAGAAATCGAACTCAAGGACGGCCTAGAGAACATGGGCGCCCAGATGGTTCGCGAAGTCGCCAGCAAGACCTCTGACGTAGCCGGCGACGGCACCACCACCGCCACCGTTCTCGCCCAGGCGATTTATCGCGAAGGCGTGAAGACCGTTGCCGCTGGCGCCAATCCAATGGCGATGAAGCGCGGTATCGAAAAAGCAGTTTCCCTGGTCTGCGGCGCCTACGACAAGAAGACCGGCGAGCGCGCCAAAGGCGAACTCGACAAATTCTCCAAACCCGTGTCGGGAGAAATGATCGCACAAGTTGGTACGATCAGCGCGAACAACGATGAGACCATTGGTCACATCATTGCCGAAGCCATGAAGAAGGTCGGCAAGGACGGCGTTATTACCGTTGAAGAGTCGAAGACTCTGGAGACGCAGTTGGAAGTGGTCGAGGGTATGCAGTTCGATCGCGGCTATCTCTCTCCTTACTTTGTCACCGATCCGGAGCGCATGGAAGTCGCTCTGGAGAATGCCTACATCCTGATCAACGAGAAGAAGATCAGCTCGATGAAAGATCTTCTGCCGTTGCTCGAGCAGATTGCGAAGAGCGGCAAGCCGCTGGTCATCATCGCGGAAGACGTCGAAGGTGAAGCACTGGCAACGCTCGTGGTCAACAAGCTGCGTGGAACGCTGCAAGTCGCGGCCGTCAAGGCTCCTGGCTTCGGCGATCGTCGCAAGGCGATGCTGCAGGATATCGCGATCATCACCGGCGGCAAGGCGATCACTGAAGATCTGGGCATCAAGCTCGAGAATGTGCAGATCAGCGATCTCGGCCAGGCCAAGAAGATCACGATCGACAAGGACAACACCACCATCGTCGAAGGCAAAGGCAAGCACTCGGAGATCGAAGGCCGCGTGAAGGAAATTCGCAGCCAGGTCGAAAAGACCACCAGCGACTACGATCGCGAGAAGTTGCAGGAGCGGTTGGCCAAGCTGGTCGGTGGCGTAGCCGTAATCAAAGTCGGCGCCGCGACCGAGACTGAAATGAAGGAAAAGAAAGCCCGCGTGGAAGATGCTATGCATGCAACCCGCGCAGCCGTGGAAGAAGGCATTGTCCCCGGCGGCGGAGTGGCACTGGCGCGTTGCGCAGCGGCGCTCGATAAGCTGAAGCTCGAGGGTGATGAGCAGATCGGTGTAAACATCGTGAAGCGCGCCATCCAGGAGCCTCTGCGCCAGATCGTCGAAAACGCCGGCCAGGAAGGCGCGGTCGTGCTCGGCAAGGTCCTGGACTCCAAGGATCCCAACTTCGGCTACAACGCCCTCAACGATGACTATGAGGACTTGGTCAAGGCGGGCGTGCTCGATCCGACGAAGGTAGTGCGCACCGCACTGACCAACGCCGGCTCGATCGCTGCATTGATGCTGACCACCGAAGCCCTGGTAGCGGAGATTCCGGAAAAGAAGGAAGCTCCAATGCCGGGTGGACACGGCGGCGGCGGTATGGAAGGCATGTACTAAGAACAGCTGCCGACTACCAGCCGCCAGTTGCCAGTAAAGTCGAAGGCCCTGCTCGCGAGAGCGGGGCTTTTTTTTCGGACTGATTCGGGAACGGGTGTAGGTTTTTTCTTAGAGATTTTATCTGGGGTGCTGGCGGGTCGATCGAATTTACCTGTGCGGGCGGCGTTTGGGAGGGCATTGCCAATGGGTACTGGACGCTGATCGCCAATCAGTCGAGTGGCTTTTCAGCCACTAGGGTTCGACTCCCTTGCCCTCCTCGGGTCACTCGACTTTTACCGAAGGCTCTTGACTGCGGACTGGATTGGCTTATCATAGAAGTTGATTGGCGATCGGCGTTTAGTATCCGCGAGCCCCGAGCAAATGCTCGGGGCTTGGCTTTTGGGCGAGGAGTGCAATGAGTTTTTCGGCATCGGCGGCAGATGAGCGTGTGCTGGACGTGCAATCCACCGACGACGCGTTCAGCGTGAGTCTGAAGGACGGGCGCGTCTTCACGGTGCCTCTGGTGTGGTATCCCCGCCTGCTGAACGCCACGCCAGCCCAGCGCCGGAATTGGAAGATTGCCGGCGGCGGTTATGGGATTCATTGGCCCGATCTGGACGAGGACCTGAGGCCGGAAGGATTGCTGCGCGGCGCGCCCGCGCCCAAGGCATCGTTTCAAGCAAAGCAGATTTGATCTTGCGCCAGCGCCCTCTCTCGCAAAGGACGCGCGAGAAATGGGGTACCCGGCCGAGGGCACGGGCGTGCCTTTCCAGCTCTTGCGGGGCCTCCCAGAGGCGCTGGAAAATTACGCGCGAATCGCATAGTTTCCAGGGCTTGTGAACTGGACCAAGCCCAAGTCACGCAGCACTTGGAGCTGCTGCCGTATTTTCGGTCGCACGTTTTGATTACGCGGGTGAATACTCCGCAGATATGGCTCTGACGCATACAGTTCCTGCAGCGAGAAGCGAGTCTTTCCCAGCCTGCGTATGGTGGTCAGGACGTCGAGCGTCCATCCTCGGACTGTCGGCGGCAACTCGGATAGTTTTCTGATACGAGAAAATTCCCTTCGCACCTGCCGCTCCGCAACCGTCGATCCATTGGAAACGATGGCGATTTTACCGTCCGGGGGAATTCGACTTAGAAGGATGTTGCATCCCACCCACCCAGCCCGCTTCGCTGTGGGGCTTAGGGGAGGACGTTTTTCAATTACCGTTTCGGAGAAGAAGACGCTGGGAACCAGTAGGAGGTTCTTAATGAGCCAGTCGGCGGAGTACTGCAGCACGAGGAGGTTCGGGACTCTGTCCGAGCGTATTGCGCGAACCATTGATTCGTAGGCTGCGTCGGGAATCTTCTTCTGATTCCATGTCTTGAAGCCCTTCAGTTGGAAACACTGATCACACTCAGGGCAGACAAAGTCGATGGCTGGAGTGTTGGCTCGCGAGGACAACAGCCTGTCGGATTTGCAAGCCGCGCAGTAAAGTTCGCGTACGCACCAGTCCTCGCTAATTACGCGAGCGATCTGCGAGCCGGCCTTGTAGGCGCGGCCGAGATCAACTCTACATTGCAGATTCATCGCCGCGGTGCTCTTGGGGCCTCGTAAAGATTGCGCTCCTTGCAGTACTCGCGGGCTTGCTCCGACGGGAAGCTATCGCCGGCCTCAATGTTGTCGAAGTCGATAATCTCTACGTCGAAACCCTTCGGAACGGTATCTTCCATTACGTAGGCAGACCCGCCTGAGACTGTAACAAATATTTTATCCATCAGCTCCCCTTGGCAGCAATTTGGTCTGCAGAAGAATATCACGCTGCAAATTGCTTCCGAAAAATCACACCTCTATCTATGGTGCCCTAATGCTCTCCTTGCGTGGGGTCTCCAAACGATGAAAGCTCGGGGCTTTGAATACAAGACAAACATCGTTTGGCTTAAGGTTCGTAAAGATGGCGGGCCAGACGGCCGGGGCGTAGGCTTCTACTACCGCAACGTAACCGAACTCGTCCTTTTCGGAACCCGCGGCCATTTGCGAACCACACAAGCAGGCCGAAGGATGGTGAACGTCATTGCCACGATGAAACAGCGCCATTCGCAGAAGCCAGACGAACTCTACGACATGATTGAACATTGCAGCCCCGCCCCTTTTCTAGAACTATTCGCCCGCAGTACCCGAACAGGTTGGACGCAATGGGGCGACGAGATTCCGCCGGGACAGGCGAATGTGGCGCGGGAAAAGGTGTCGCCCCGTCCGATGGAAGACGGGATGATCCGCCCTTACAGAATGCCTCAGTTGCCTCTACCCCTGCATTGAAGCCTTCTTTAGCCTGCGAGTGCCGTCAGGCATCAGCGAGCGCGTGCATCCCATTAATGCCTATCGTTCGAAGTCGGCCTGCCTGCAGCATTTCTCCGAACACAAGTCGGACTATGAGAGGATTTACCCGCTAGCTAGCGACATTCTCGAGTTGTACGACCACGTTCAATCGACGCTCCCTGACCTTTACAACCGAGTGCGCGGTAAAAGTGGCGAGGTCGCAGGGGGCAAATTTGGGAAACTAACCGGAGTTACAGCCTACGACGGAAAACGCAGGGCGCAGCTTTTCTTCATCGGTCAGGAGTCGAGGTACGGAGTGCCTGCTGGATTCGTCTACCCGGTCCTAGCCGCGTTTCGGGCCTTGCTGAGCGAGAAAGCCGGCCGCTACGAATGGGGCAAAGGCGTGGACCCGCTCACCCTGCTCAAGGGCCAGCTAGGGGAAACCTTGGCCGACACGATCGGTAACTTTGCCCTTGACGCACGCAACCCGTCTAAGACCGGGAAGTCTCCTCTTGTATGGCAGGCCTGCTACCAGGCCGCGCAGGTTGCTTATTTGAGCCGCTCTTAACCGCGAGGTGCCCCGTCCAAGTCCCGCTTGGACGGGGATTGTTTTCTTCGGCGGCTAAAGATGTTTCTTTCTTCGCGAGTTGATTCGGCACGAGTGAACTCGTGCCCTTCCCGGCCTTGTTCGCGCACACAAAGGACTGGCCAGGATCACGCTCGGGAAGGGCACGACTTTCAGTCGTGCCGTAAAGCGTCCTGCGTTACGCGGCTTCAGCCGCTGAGGGCCAGCCGTCTAATTTGAAGCCGGGGTAGGCTGAGCAATATCGATACTCCGAAGCCGCGCTCACCAGCCCGCGCTTGACCGGATTCTTGTGAATATAATCGCAATGAATATTAAAATCCCCTGCGTCCCGGACGCGATGGTCGGTGAAGCCGCGCTGCCATACTTCGCCCTTTCGACCGAACTCCACGCCTATCGCGTGAGAATATCCGCCTTTGATGAATTGGATTGACCGCTCCAGCGTGACGCCGGAGGCAGGCGTCAGCAATATGTGGACGTGTTCGGGCATTACGACAAATGCGTGGAGTTCGAACCTTCCTTGGCGGCGATAGCCGTAGATGGTCTTGAGGAAAAGCCGAGAGTACGACTCGACGACGAAGAGCCTTTGTCGTTGCCAGGTCGAGAATGTGACGAAATACGTTCCGTGCGGTTTGAGATCGCGAGTCGGCTTCAAAGGCGCACCTCAGCGGCTGAAGCCGCCCTCTTCGCAGACTAATATGGCACGACTGGAGGTTTTTTGGAAATAAACCAAGACATCGTTAGGGATTGAGTGATTGGGCAGCGGCAGCGAGGGCTTCGGCTAGTCCTGTCGAGTTGGGCAGGCCGCCTTGGGCCAAGTCTTTGCTGCCGCCGCCGCGTCCGCCGAGCGCGGCAAGGGTTTGCTTGAGCAGTCCGTTCATGTCGAAGGGCTGGCCAGTCGACTGGGCGAAAACCAGCGCGGATTGGGGCGATGCAGCGGCAAGAAGCGCGATCACCGCGGCAGATTGACGAGTGATTTTCTGGGCTAGAAGCTTGAGATAGGTGAGATCGCTGTCTGGAAATGTGTGGACAATTATTTTACGGCCATTGGTTTCGGGAGTTTCGGCCAGCAGAGCTGCGGCCTGCGCGGAGGCAAGGTCTTCCTGCAATTGCTCGCGTTGCTTGCGCAGCGACTTGATCTCGTCGAGCGACTTGCGGGCGTGCTCAGGAACGTCGTAGATGTGAGAAGAAAAAAGCGCGGCGGCTTCGGTGAGGGTTATGAATTCACGGCGGGCGGTTTTGACGGCGCGTAGTCCGGCGACGAACTCCACGCGATATCCCTGGCGAACTTTTTCTGTTTTGCGCACAAGGATGCCGGCGATTTGTCCGGTGTACTTGACGTGCGTGCCTCCGCAGGCGGAAAGATCGAAATCGTGAATATCGATCAGGCGCAACTCATCGCGTTCAGCGGGCGGAAGCTTGCGCAAGCCGAGGCCGGCGGCTTCATCCCGAGTTACAAAGCGAATATCGACGGGGCGATTCTCGAGAACGATTTCGTTGGCGAGGCGTTCGGCGGATTCGACTTGATTTGGGGTGAGTGAAGACGTATCCAAATCAATCGAGCAGTAATCATCCGCCATATGGAAGGAAACAGTACGCATGTTGAACAGTTGAACGAAGGCTGCCGATAACACGTGCTGCGCGGAATGCTGCTGCATGTGGTCGCGGCGGCGGGCCGCGTCAATCTCGCCGTGCAGGCGGGTTCCGGGTTGTGCGTTCTTGAGCGGCGCTTCCAGGTAGTGGACGACGTGCCCGTCCTCGGAATCGGCGACCTCGGTGACGCGAATCCTGTCCGAATTTTCTGAGGTGAGCCAGCCCGTGTCATGAATCTGGCCACCACTAGTTGGGTAGAAAGCGGTGCGATCGAGAACCAACGCCGGGCGCGGAGTTTCCAGGACCGAGCGGACCTCAGCGTCGAAATCGCAGAGAAAAGAATCGCGGTAATATAGGCGGTCTGTCATGCACTCTTCAGCATAGGTACGGAACCGAGGGTAATCAAGTCGTTCCCACCGATAGCACCTCGCATTTACTCTGCTGCATTCAATGTTATCTTGAGTTGGTTACGCACTCCCCTACATCACCATGATAGATGTTCTCAGAAAACTTTTTGAAGAACGATTTCAAGCCTCTCCCGCGAGAATAGATCCTCTGCAGGGCGAATTGGGAGGGTCAGGACGGAAGATCGTCCGGCTGGCCAGCGACAAAGTCAGCGCGATTGGAATTCTATATGCCGTGCGCGAAGAGAATGCCGCGTTTCTGGAGTTCTCAAAACACTTTCACAAGCATGGCCTGCCAGTACCGGAAATTTATGCGGAAGATTTGGATCACGGCGCTTATCTGGAAGAGGATTTTGGCGACACCACATTGTTCGATTTCCTCTCGAAGCATCGCGACGGGGAAAAGATTGCCCCCGCAGCAGTTGACGCGTATCGCAAGGTGGTCGCGGTGTTGCCGCGATTTCAGATTGAGGCGGGACGGGATCTGGATTACAGCGTCTGCTATCCGCGAGGAAGTTTTGACCGGCAGTCGATTGCATGGGATTTGAATTATTTCAAATATTATTTTCTCCGGCTGGCTGGGATTTCTTTTAGTGAGCAGGCGCTGGAAGACGACTTCGACAGCTTGACCAACTTTTTACTGAGCTCCGACCGCGACTACTTCATGTACCGCGATTTTCAGTCGCGGAATGTGATGCTGAAGGAGGGTCAGCCGTTTTTCCTGGATTATCAGGGAGGGCGCAAAGGAGCTCTCCAGTACGACATTGCGTCCCTGCTCTACGATGCCAAGGCTGATCTGCCGCCCGAGTTGCGCCAGCAATTGCTTGATCTATATATCGAGAAGGTTGGCGAGATCACAAAGATCGACCGCGAAGAATTTCTGCGCTACTTTTATGCTTACGTTTATGTGCGCATTCTGCAAGCGCTGGGAGCTTATGGCTTTCGTGGATTTTACGAGCGCAAGATACATTTTCTTCAGAGCGTGCCTTACGCGTTGAAGAATTTACGCTGGTTGCTGCACAACGTGAAGCTGCCGATCGCTCTGCCAGCATTGATGGAAGCGTTTAACAGCATGCTGGCTTCGGAGAAACTGCAAGGGCTGGCTTCCGATGCCGATAATCTGAAGGTGCGGATTTTGAGTTTTTCTTTTCATCGCGGGTTGCCGAAAGATGATAGCGGCAACGGCGGCGGTTTTGTTTTCGATGGCAGAAGCCTGCCGAATCCCGGGCGGGAAGAGCGATTCAAGGCGCTCACGGGGAAAGATGCGGCGGTGATCGAGTATCTGAATCAGCAGGAGAGCGTGCACCAGTTTCTGGCCAGCGTGCTGTCGCTGGTGGATGCGAGCGTGAACAATTATCAGCAGCGCCGCTTCAAGAACTTGATGGTGTCATTCGGGTGCACGGGCGGGCAGCATCGCTCGGTGTTTCTGGCGGAGCAGGTGGCGAAACGGCTGCGTGGACGGAATGGGGTGGAAGTGGTGCTGCAGCATCGCGAGTTGGAGAATCTTGACGGGGAAAAACCGACCCAATGAAGGCGATGATTCTCGCGGCGGGCCTGGGCACGCGGCTGCGTCCACTTACGAATGATCGTCCCAAGGCGCTGGTGGAAGTTGGAGGGCGGACGCTGCTGGAGATTGCGCTGGCGCGGCTACGCATGTTTGGGATTAGCGAGGTGATTGTGAATGTGCACCACTTCGCTGACATAGTGATCGACTACCTGAAGGCCAACAATAATTTCGGAATGCGCATCGAAGTTTCGCGCGAAGACGAATTGCTGGATACTGGCGGCGGATTGAAGAAGGCTGCGTGGTTTTTTCTGGAGGATTCTGCCGGAAGCGAGACGAGCCGTTCATTCTTCATAATGTCGATGTGATCAGCACGATTGATCTAAGCGCGCATGGTTCAGTTTCATAACGAGTATCGGGCGATGGCTACGCTGGCTGTGCAGGAGCGGGAGACTTCGCGCTACTTGCTGTTTGATAAGCAGCTTCGACTTTGCGGACGGCGTGCTGGACGGGACGGAGTTCCTGATCTGGTTCGAGATTGTCAGCAAGTCAAGGCGCTGGCGTTTTCCGGTCTGCACGTTATTTCGCCGCGTATTTTCTCAGCGATGACGGAAGAGGGCGCGTTCTCAATTATCCCGACTTATTTGCGGCTGGCTGGGAAGGGAGAAAATATTCTTGGCTTCCGAGCGGATGAATATTATTGGAGGGATTTGGGTCGGCCGGAGAATGTGGCGCAGGCGGAGGAAGATGCGGCCAGCCGATTGTACAACCCGAGATTTGAACGATAAGTTTATGAGTGAGAATGCACTTCAATTGGGACTACCAATCGCGGAAATCAAGGCATCAATCTCTGATCCCTGACCCGACGTGCTAATTCTTTGCAGAAGGCCGTTTGTTTCCCTGTAGATTCCTCCGTTGACGACGGTTCCCTGTTCATCATTTGAGCCTGTGATAAACAAGGCTCCTTCCTTCAGTGAGTGCGCGATATTCTGCGCCGCCTGAAGCAACTGTGGTTCGGAAAAATAAGAATAGTTGAGGATATTCATTGCTCGAATGATGTCGAAACGTTCGGTAGAAACTGAGAAAACGTCATAGGCGTCAAAGCGAAAGTTGTTCTGTTTGCTCACGTATGCGCGACACGACCGACCGCAAAGCTCTATCTTCGTGCGCTGAATATCGGGGCTCCCCGCCTTGTAGCGTTCCAGCAAAGGGCGTGCATAGAGGACCCTCACGAGGTGTCTTATCAGAAAATTTAGAGGATAAGGCATTATCCTTTCCCGCCAGCCGAGCTCAATGAACACAAATGGCGGTGTAACAATCTGCAAGACATTCTGCTGATCGTCAACAATGAGCCGATTCGTGCCACGCGTCCGTTTTAGAACATACAAAAAAGGAGCGTAATCCGATGCCCGGAAGTCGAGCCTTTCGCCATACAAGCGGTTCAGATGGTCGTAAAGATCGCAGGAGGTTCGTCCATCCGAAACACCGATGTCGTGCACCCGAACAATTCTGCTAGTGGGGAATTGAGCAGCTATAGCCGAGACCGTTACCCGGTCGAAGTCGTCGAAACGCCGCGCATAAGTGCGTTTTAGAACGCCGTTGTGAACTCGGAACCGGCGTAACATTCGCTCTTGGATCTTATCGATCTCGGCCGGTGGCAAACCATCTAAGGAGTTATATAGATCCAGAGCAATGAATTTACGGCTGTTTACGAAGCCCTCCAAATGGTCCGGCGTGAGTTGCTCATTCTTGAATATGCCAAGTTTGAACATGCGGATCCAGGACCCGTGCGTCAGGTGGCTAAAGATTGCCGAGAGAAGGCACAAATCTAGCCGTCGTCCGGAAAAGGTCCGCTAATCCTTCGATGGCGTGACCCCGTTCGCGTTTCCCATGACGCACTTATGATACTCGTTCTCCAGTGGCACCAGAGCGCGGCGAGGAAGTCCGCGTCACAGGGCGAAATCTGCGATTACACTGGTGATCGCAGTCTCTGAGCCACCCTCTAATACGGCCCGATAATCCCGGCGATGGCGCGGGAAGCGGGCGAGGGCGCCCGCTCCACACTCGACGTATCCAGCACGTCCAGGTATTTCAGGCCCGAGCCGGTGTTGAAGAGAACGACCGTATCTTCTGGCGTGAAGAAGCCGCTGGCTAATAGTTTCTGATAGGCAACTAGAGATGCGGCGCCCTCGGGGGCGGCGAAGATGCCTTCGACTTTGGCCCAGTGGCGGGTGGCGTCGAGAATTTCCGCGTCGGTGGCAGCTAAGGCGAGGCCTCCGCTTTTTTTCAGGATGTCGAGAATTAAATAATCGCCATAAGGTTTTGGAACGCGCAGTCCTGCGGCGATCGTCGACGCGTGCGGCCACATTTCTGCGGAAGCGCTGCCTTCGTCCCAGGCTTTGACGATTGGAGCGCATCCTGCGGCTTGCACGCTGATCATATTCGGGCGCTCGGGACCGATGAAGCCGAGTTGCTCCATTTCGTCGAACGCCTTCCACATGCCGAGCAGGCCGACTCCTCCGCCAGTGGGATAGATGATCCCCTGCGGCATCTTCCAGCCAAGCTGTTCGGCGACTTCGTAGCCCATGGTTTTTTTGCCTTCAACGCGGTAGGGCTCCTTGGTGGTGGAAACGTCGAACCATTTGTCTTTTTCCCACGAATCGGAAGCCTTGAGCTCGGCAACCTTGCGGGCGCAATCGGAGATGAGTCCATCGACTAACGTGACGTGTGCGCCGTAGTAATCGCATTCCACTCGGTTGGCCATGGGCACGTCTTTCGGCATAAAGATGTGGGCCTCGATTGATGCGGCGGCCGCATAGGCGGCGAGCGCGGACGCGGCGTTTCCGGCTGAGGGGATGGCCAGCTTCTTCAATCCGAAATGGCGAGCCATGGTGACGGCAGCGGAGAGTCCGCGCGCTTTAAAGGAGCCAGTGGGATTCAGTCCTTCGTCCTTAATGAAGACATTGGGATATTCGCGGCTGCGCAGCATGGGAGTGAAACCTTCGCCGAGAGTAACCGGCGCGGCGTCAGGAAGGACCGCATCGTAGCGCCACATGGTGGGAGCGAGCGGCAGCAGCGATGCCGGAGAAAACGTTTTCTTAATTGCGGCGAGGTCGTAGCGCGCATAAAGAATTCCGCCATCTTTCGGGCAAACGGTTTGTGGACGATCGGCGGGATAATGCTCGCCGCAGCGGGTGCATTCGAGGTACGTGGGGCGGGACACGGAGAGAGTTTAACAGGCGAGAAGTGCTGGATCACAACAGTGGGGAGCCGTTGCCCGGGCCTACTGGTTCTTTGGGTTAGTGGGGGTGAAGACGATTGCAACATCGTCGCTGTAAACCGGCTGCCAGTGCGGCGTTTCGGCCAGAATGTTGGCTAGAGCGGAATCTTTAGGAACCAGAACATATCGAACCGGATAGCGTTGAAGAAAGTTCTCCCATCCTGGTTCGACATGCATCATCTTCAAATACGACTTAAGGAATTGTTCGCCATAGAAATCGTGGCGGTCATCGACCGCAACTTGTATTTGGGGATAGAGGCGGTAGATTAAGTAACCGCCCCAGGAGTCAGGGGCGAAGACTGGGCCATGCAAATTGTGGCTATCGAAGTAATCCACGGCGCGGGATGGAAATCGCCTGGCGTCGAAGTGCGCGTTCATAAGCTGTCTCGTTCCGAGCGCGCCGTCGTGAAAAGTAATCCAGCAGGTAAGTGCGAGTGCCGCGATGGGCCAGGTGTGCCCGCGGAGCGCGGCCTCAATGCTTTGCATTCGCTGAAAGAAGTGCGTTGAACCCAGTGCAGTCGGTCGCTGTTTCAGGCTTTGAAGCGCATCAGACAGCCGAGGTCCGCTCACCAGAATCAACAGCAGCGCCGAGACCGGGATGTTGCGCGCAGCGTAAAGGCCCGAGTAGACGGAGAACGATATTATCAATGCTTCACTGAGTCGAACCCCGGCTGTGTCGCGCCTTTTGGCGGCTAATGCGATTAACGCAAACAGTAGGAGAGCAGCGAAACACTTTTGCGCCACGCCGTGAAAATTGGGAGATTGAAACTCATCGATATGATCCATCAAAAAGCGGTTTGAAAGATAGTGATAGATGTGGACGTGCAATCTCCAGCCGTAGGGATTCGCCAGCGTAGCCAGAGCACTTAGCACGCCTATGAGCGCGAGGTCTCGAATCCGCTTGGCCGCTCTGATCTTTTGCAGAACATCGTCCAAGCGGTCTGCTGTGAGCCGGCAATACTCCCAGACCGCGCTGAACCAATAAATTGTGAGCAGAACGAAGCCCAGCAGAAATCCTCCGTGAAGATTTACCCAGGCGAGCATCCCAATCGGGAGCAGCCATAAAAGCCCGGATCGCCGATCGCTGTTGAAAGAATCAGATTCTCTCCTCTCGGACGAGTCTAAGATGTAGAACCAACCCACGGAAAACAGCCAGCTCACCACGTGGGGACGCGCAAAGAAATGGATCATGGACGCGGAAGCCGCCAGCAGCACGAGAACCAGGGCTATGGGAAAGTTCGTGCCGCGGCGCAGAAGCAAACGAAACGTCCACGAAAAAGTTAGAGCGATGATTGAGGCGGTGAGGAGAACTACACCATTGAGGCCTGCGACCTTGTCCAGCCAGCCGACGAGCACGTCGTAGAGCCATTCCCAGGCAAACCAGGGTTGGCCGGAGATGGTCGAAGAGAATGGATCGGCATGTGGAATCGCGCGGCTCGCCAGAATGAGTTGCCCGGTGCGGATGTGCCAGCCGATTCCGGCGTCCCCCAGCAGCCGGACTGCGAGGGCGGTGTAGACAAGCAGGCCAAGCAGGGCGACGAAAATCAAATCTCCGGTCGAGGGAATGAGCCATTGCATCCATCGGGGACGAAGAATTTCTTTTCCAGAACTTATGGAGCCAATGGTCATCCGGCTGAATCTTATAGAGTGAAGCAATGAACGGCAAGGGTACACAGCGGGTAGTGATTGTGGGATCAGGCTTCGGAGGCCTGAACGCAGCTAAGGCGCTGGCCGGCGCGAACGTGAAAATTACAGTTATCGACAAGAAGAATCATCACACGTTCCAGCCCTTGCTGTATCAGGTGGCGACGGCGGGGCTTTCGCCAGGGGAAATTGCGGAGCCGATCCGGTCGATTCTGCGGAAGGACAAGAATATTGAAGTGCTGATGATGGAAGTGACTGGATTCGACCTAGAGCGGAAGGTGGTGCAGACGGCCGATCAGGAAGTTCCCTACGATTCGCTGATCGTAGCTGCCGGCGCGAGCCATGCCTACTTTGGCCATGACGAGTGGAGAACGCTCGCGCCCGGACTTAAAACGATTGAGGATGCGTTGGAAATTCGGCGGCGTGTTTTGCTGGCCTTTGAATTGGCCGAGCGGCAGGCGGCTGCAGGCGAGGGGGTCGAACCATTGAATTTTGTAGTAGTCGGAGCCGGGCCGACCGGAGTGGAACTTGCGGGAACGTTGGCGGAGATTTGCCAGCACTCCCTGGCGGGGGACTTCCGTTTGATCGATCCGCGGCGGACTCGTATCCATCTTCTCGAGGGCGGCCCTCACGTGCTTCCCGCTTATCCCGAAGATCTCTCGCGTAGCGCTCTGGAACAACTGGAGCGCCTCGGCGTGGAAGTGCAAACCTCGACTATGGTCACGCAGATTGAACCGGGAGCGATTTACACCGGCGAAACGCGAATGAAAGCAGACATCATTTTGTGGGCGGCCGGAGTGGCGGCTTCGTCATTAGGCAAGAAGCTGGGAGTTCCCGTGGATCGCGCTGGACGAGTGCTCGTCCAGCCTGATCTCAGCGTTCCCGGTCATCCAGAAGTTTTCGTGATCGGGGATCTCGCCTCGCTTAAGGACAAGACGGGAAAGCTATTACCCGGGGTCGCGCCAGTGGCTATTTTGGAAGGCCGCTACGTAGCGAAACTCATTCGCCGTGAGACGAAAGCTCGCGCAAGCGAAAATGGGCAACTTGCGCCCCGCAAGCCGTTTCATTATTTTGACAAGGGCAGCCTGGCAACTATCGGGCGCGCAGCCGCGATCGCGCAGTTTGGCAAGGTTCACATCTCCGGATTTCTTGCGTGGTTAGCCTGGCTGTTCGTTCACATTCTTTTTTTGATTGGTTTCCAAAACCGAGTGCTGGTTCTTACCCAGTGGGCGTGGTCATATTTCACGTACGAGCGTGGCGCCCGGCTCATTACCGGCAGTACGAATCTTCCCGGGTGGCACGGCCTGTCCCTGGTGGAGGGCGGAGCTAACGAAGGCAAGCAAGAAAATTCTCGCGCGATCCGCAAATAAGAGTAAGAATATTCTTGAGGGCGACAACCGGTTCATGAGAAGCATTGCGCGAATTCTTCTTAGTCTCGCGGCAGTTCTTGTTCTGGGCTCCATTTCCCGCGCGGAGGTCCTGAAGATCGTCGTCGATGATACGGTTCAGCCCATCACCCAGGAATATATTTCGCGTGCCATCGATGAAGCGAAGCGGCGCAACGATCAAGCCGTATTGATTGAGCTCAATACGCCCGGCGGCCTGGTCGACTCGACTCGAAGGATCATCGAAAGTATAACGTCGTCAGAAGTTCCGGTTATTGTTTATGTCGCGCCTGGCGGAAGCCGCGCCGGTTCGGCAGGAATCTTCATTCTTGAAGCTGCCGACGTCGCAGCCATGGCTCCCGGAACCAACGCAGGGGCGGCACATCCGGTTTTGATTGGCCCGTTCGCGCCCAAGGTCGACGACGAGATGAAGCGCAAAATCGAGAATGATACCGCGGCCCTGATGCGCTCGGTCGCCTCGAAACGCGGACGCAATGTTGCGGCCGCCGAAAGTGCCGTGCTTGAATCCAAATCATTCACTGAGCAGGAGGCGCTATCGCAGCACCTGATCGACTACGTGGCTTCGAGCGAGGACGATCTTTTCCGTCAGATGGAGGGTAAGAATTTCAAGCGCTTCAATGGACAGGAAGTCACGCTGAGGCTTTCCGGCCAGCCCATCGTACCGTTCGGCATGACATTGAAGGAACGGATCCTTGATTATTTGATGGATCCGAATGTTTCTTTCATCTTGCTCGCCATCGGGGCGCTGGCCCTTTATGCGGAGTTCAATCATCCCGGGGCGGTGATTCCCGGGACGGTAGGGGTTGTTTTTATTTTGCTCGCGGCTTTTGCGTTGAATTTGCTGCCTACCAGATTCGCCGCGCTGGTTCTGATTCTGGGAGCATTCGCGCTTTTTGCCGCGGAGGCCAAGTTTGCAAGCCACGGCGTGCTCACCGTCGGCGGCATCGCGTTGCTCGCCTTGGGGGGAATGCTTTTGGTCGACTCACCCATCCCGGAAATGCGCGTCCACCTGCTTACGGCTCTGGCCGTGAGTATTCCCTTGGGATTGATAACGGCCTTCCTGATGACCCTGGCTCTCAAGGCAAGGCGAAATAAAGTTGTGACCGGTTCGGAAGGTATGGTGGGAGAGATTGGCGTAGCCGAGACAAGTCTTTCGCCGAGAGGCAAAGTCTTTGTCCACGGCGAACTTTGGGATGCAATCTCTTCCTGCGATGTGTCGGCCGGGCAATCCGTGGTAGTGAATCGAGTGGATGGACTGCTACTTCAGGTCGAACCCCTCGCGGTGACTCGACGCACCCCGGCGCCTGCGATTTCTTAGCGGGATCGCGTACCAGCGCAAGCAACCACTGGGTTCCGAATTCCGCGTTCATCGCGGTTGCCTGCGTTACAATCCGGCGGTAGAGCGTTCTTGCTCCACACGTGGAGGCGCCAGTGGAAATCTTCGGACTTGGATTCTTCAGCATCGCCCTTATCGTCATTGCTTTGTATGCTCTAAGTTCGATCAAGATTCTGGCGGAGTACGAGCGCGGCGTGATTTTTCGTTTCGGGCGCCTTTACCATAGGGCAAAGGGTCCGGGAATAATTCTGGTGCTGGCACCGATGGACCGGATGGTGCGGATTTCGCTTCGGCAGGAAGC
Source organism: uncultured Acidobacteriaceae bacterium (assembly GCA_963724815.1). GTDB lineage: Bacteria > Acidobacteriota > Terriglobia > Terriglobales > Acidobacteriaceae > Sulfotelmatobacter. The sequence continues at coordinate 83,825 of CAVRWS010000067.1, read as the reverse complement.
GCTTGAGGTTCCTCCGCAAGACATCATCACGCGCGACAACGTTACCCTCAAAGTAAACGCCGTCATCTTTCTGCGAGTCACTGATCCCAGCAAAGCAGTGGTGGAGGTGTCGAATTATGTTTATCAGACTTCACAGTTCGCGCAGACGACGCTGCGCTCTGTGCTGGGCGAGCAAGAACTCGATGAGTTGCTGGCGCATCGCGAAAAGATAAACTTGCGACTGCAGAGCATTCTCGACATGCACACTTCTCCGTGGGGCGTGAAAGTGACAAATGTTGAAGTGAAGCAAGTTGACATGCCGGAATCCATGCTCCGGGCGATGGCCAAACAGGCTGAGGCCGAACGCGAAAAGCGTTCCAAAATTATTCATGCGGAAGGCGAGTTCTCAGCTGCGCAGCGACTGGTGGACGCGGCGCATCTACTGGCCACGGAACCAGTCAGCGTGCAGTTGCGATACCTGCAGACGCTGACGGAAATCGGGGTGGAGAAAAATACGACCGTCATCTTCCCTGTGCCAGTAGATTTCTTCTCGGGCCTGCAAAAGATGCTGGGTAAAACTGGCGACGAGACCGCCCCTGCCGCCAAATCGGCTTAGTTTCAGTTCGTGCCAACTTTTCGAGGAGTGGTTATGGCTTCGTCACCGGACACGGAAATCACGTTAGGCACAGCCAAGCTGTTAGGCATCTTTTTTGGCCTGGTCATGATCTGTGCGGTTTTTTTCGCGCTCGGTTATACGCTGGGTCGAAAGTCGGAGTCGGGCCTATCTTCCGCTACAACGTTAGGTCCTGTGCCGGCGGCGAACGGCGCGAAACCGGCGAGTTCCGCGACGAGCGCCTCATCTGCGCCGATGACTTTTTATAAGGCGGTGGAGCAACAGAATGCGAATCCGCAACTGACGCCGACGGATGCTGCCGCAGCGCCGGCGGCCGATGCATCGGCCGACAAATCGACGGCGCCTTCAACCACGACTTCGCCGGATGCGACACAGGCCGCGAATCTACCCGATCCCATGGCGCCTGTCCCAGGTACCGGTTACTTTGTACAAGTAGCTGCGGTCAGCAAACAGGACGACGCCGATGCGTTGGTCGATGCTCTCAAGAAAAAGCAATATCCCGCATTTGTTGCCAATACCTCCACCTTCGGACAAGCTGTATCGCGTACAGACTGGGCCTTTCGGCGATATCAAAGAAGCTGAAGCCATGCGTGCGCGTCTGATCAACGACGGCTATAACCCAATCCTGAAAAAGTGAAAGCCCCCTATGAAGCGGGACCGCCTGCTGAACCGCCGCGTGGTTTTCAAACTGCACGGCATGGATCCACTCGACGCCACAATTCTTAAACAGGATGAAACCGGTTACTGGATCCGCGGTGGAACGCTGGTCGGTCAACTGGACCAATCCAATTGTTCTCTTCCGGAATAGTGACGTGAGATACCTTGAGTTTAGTCGCATCGAATGGATGCGTGCGCCACGGCAACGGGCGGGTTAAATCTCTCACTTTTGAGTTGCATATTGACAAGCGTCAATTTGCAGGATATTTCTGGTTGGCCCATGACTCCTGCGACGCCTTCTCTCGACAGCGCGCTGCACGCAATTGCCGATCCTACGCGACGACGAATTCTTGGAGCGCTTAAAATGCATCCGGCGAACGCTGCCGTAAGGAATTCCGGTTTATGCGCCGGCGATATTGAAGAGCGCATAAGCCTTTCGCAGCCGACAATCTCGCATCATATGGCGATTTTGACGAAGGCCGGCTTAGTCGATGCTGTGAAGCAGGGACAATGGCGGTGGTACAGGCGCAATGAGAAAGCACTTCGCCGGCTGGTAAAGAGTTTGCGGACTCAGCTGTGATTCGACGATCGGCGTCTGGAATTATCAGCTGGCGGCTGTGGCGGCGTGCGCTTTCTGCAGCAGGCGTCTAGCCTGGGAAATGAGATCAACCACTTCGAAAGGTTTCACCAGATAGGCGATGTTGTTTTCCTGGAGGAACGTTCGCTCATCGCCCTGCTCTCCGCCGTGGGAGAAGGTGAACAGCAAGTGATTTTCCATGCCGGGACAATTCTGCTTGAGCCAGGCATAGGCTTCTTTGGCATTCCAATCGGAGGGCATTCTGCCGCTCATGATGATGGCGTCAAAGGGCTCGGAGAGTAAGCGTGTCTTCACGTCTTCACTCTTGGTGGCGGTCACTACGTTCGCGCCGGCGCCCATGAGCACGTCGCGCTCGAACTCCAATACAGCCTCTTCCTCTTCGACCAACAGAACGCGTCCTTGAATAGCGCCTTCGCGCTTAGCGGAAGGAACCGGGGCAGCGTCCGGAGTTGTTCCTTCACTGACAGCCATGGGCAGGCGCACCTCAATCACGGCACCGCCATCCATCGCATTGTGGGCCGTGATGTCACCGCCATGCTCCTTCACGATTCCGTAGCAGATGCTTAACCCGAGGCCCGTTCCCTTTCCAACATTTTTCGTGGTGTAGAAAGGATCGAAAATTCTCTTCGGATCTTTGATTCCGGGGCCGTCGTCGGCAAACTGCGCGGCGACAAAGCCGTTTTGGCAGGAAACTTGAATCTTGAGTTTTCCGGCTCGGCCAGTTTCCAAAACCGCGTCGACCGCGTTATTGATGATATTCAGGAAAACTTGTTCGATCTGATGAGGATCCGCAACCACCATTGCCGGGTCAGGTCCCAGATCTTTCTCCACCGAAATATGATTCACTTTCAGATCGTAGTCGCGGAGTGCAAGCGTGTCTTCCAGCACTTTGCGGACGTCGACTTCGGAGCGTTCCGGTTTTCTCTGCCGAGCGAACGAAAGCAGATTCTGAACAACCCGGTGGGTGCGTTGCGCTTGCTTGAACATCTTGCCGACATAATCCGTCGCGCGTTCGTTCAAGCCTTCACTTTCGAGCAATTGCGCATAGCCCAGAATCGCGGTCAACGGATTATTCAACTCGTGGGCCACGCCGGCGATGAGCTGGCCGACGGCCGACATCTTCTCGCTCTGCAACAACTGTTCCTGAGTGCGGCGTAGATCTTCATAGGCTTTGCAGGTCTCTTCGTACAGGCGAACTTTTTCAATCGTGGTAGCCAACTGCCGGCTAATTGCGACGAGCAGATTCTCTTCGCCAGTGGAATATGCATACTCTACGTGGCTGCGCAGTCCCATCATTCCGATGGGGCTGTCCTTGCCCCAGAACAACACCCAATTCCAGGCGCCGTCACTATTGGAGCGGATGAATTCCGCCACCGCACCGGTAAGATGCGGCAGGTATTCCGCCGTGATCACCTCGGCGCGGGAGCGCATGACTAAGTCGCCAAAGCCATCTGCAAAGCTAATCTCCGCGGGCCGGGATTTGTCTCGGCTGCGTGGACCCCAGGCTGCCCGACGGCGGTAAGTTGGGGCATCGGAATCGGAAAGATAGACAGCTCCACTCTCGGCACCAAACAACGAGACGACCTGGCGCAGCGTCAAGTTCAGGATTTCATCGAGATCGAACGACTGCGTAGCCACGACGGCCATCGCGTTCAGCGCGTTTAGCTCGCGATTGCGGCGCCGCATTTCGTCTTCGGCCCGGCGCTTCTCGGTGACATCCAGAACAAAACCCTGGTAGCGTTCGATCTTTCCCGTGGCGTCGCGAGTGGCAAAGCTGCTCTCGGCAGCCAGCAGCAAGGTGCCATTTTTCCGCCGCATCGTCACATCAAAATGGCGGACATAATTGTGCTGTTCGATGGCCTTATGGAAGGATTCCCGCTGACCGGCGTCTACGCGAATATCTTCGTCCAGGTTCAGGGGAAGCAATTCTTCCCGCCGTTCATAACCCAGCATATTCACGAGGGCGTCGTTGCAATCGAGTAAGCGCCCGTCCGGTGTGGCAACGTAAACGCCTTCCTGTACCTGGTCGAAGAGCAGGCGATATTTTTCTTCCGCAGAGTGCCGCTCGGTAATGTCGCGAACGATGTGGATGGTACCCTTCTGCTGGCTGCCCTGCTCGCTGTAGGAGGAGCTGGAAACCAGGGAGAAGCCGCCAAAACAAGGGTCGACGCCTTCGGTGACTTCTTCGTCTCCGCGGGCGCAGTAGGGGCATCCGGTCCACTCACCCAGGCTGTGCGGCAATACGGATTCGCAAGTGCTGCCGATTACGTCGGAGGACGATTGTTCCAAGTGCTCGAGGAGAACCTGGTTGGCCTTGATGACTCTGAATTCGGCGTCGTGCGCCAGAATGATGTCGTGCACCGAATCAAAAGTGTTTCTCCACTGGCGCTGGGAGCGGAGAACCTGCTCCAGCAAACGGAAGTTCTCGATTGCGATTCCCAGTTGCCGGCCACACGTTTCGAGAAAGTCGCTTTCCTCAGCAGTGAGTTTTCGATCGCCCGCGCTGCCCAGGTAAAGCAATCCGATCGGCGACTTCTTCCCGAGCACCGGAACCGTCGTAAGATAATGAATTTTTTCGGACTTCAGCAGGCTCTGATCTTCCGGACTCGCGGAGCTTCTGGGCGCCGTCCCGGGCTTGCCGCGATCCAGCATTTGCGACACGCTCGGGGAGAGCTCCGCAATGGCTACCTCGCGCAGGAATTCCGAGGAAACTCCGACGGCATGCGTGGCCACCAGGTGTCCGCCCTCGATCAAACGGAACCAGGCGGCTTTGCTCTTGGTAAGCTGCCGCAAGGATTCCAGAGCCTTGTCCAGCATGCCGCCCTGCTGTTGCGCCTGGACGATACTCTCAGTCAGAGCGTGGAGCACAGTCAGCCGTTGGGAGCGCGCGCGCGCTTCCCGGAATACAACCAGCAGCATGCTGACTCCCAGCAACGTATCGGCAGCAACGAAGGCGCCTGCGGGAATCACGCTGCTAAGAGCCGGCCAATTCAGATGCTGCACCAGGAGGAATCCCGCGAGCATCCACGAAGTTGCTTCCCGGCGGCCACGGCGGGCGCGCAACAGCGCGACGGCTGCAGTGAAGAGAATGATTCGGTAAGAGACTTCGAGAGCAACGCGCAGTGGCAGCGAGTCCGGCCAGAGCAGAACGCGAGCCACGGCAAAACCCGCAGTACAAACGGTGACTGCAGCCAGTGGGGTTACTAGATTCCGCTCGCGGATGTAAACGAAGATGGCACCCGCAAACAGTCCGATTGCAAGTACAAATGCGGCTTGCTCAACGGCGGGCAGGTAACGCATAGGGATTTGCGTACGTGCGCCGTATAGCTGCACGAAACGAGAACTGACCAGCAGGGTCCATGCCGCCGTCCAAATCGCCAGATAGCGTTCGCGAAAGACTGACAGCACCAGCAGGGAGGCGGCCAGAACGATCAGCAGCGCCCACTCCCCGGGCTTCAGCCTGGCGGCAGCCGGCTGTGCGACGTTATTCCAGAAAGACCAAAGCGACGGGGTCATGTTTTGCAGATCAGTTTCGCAGATCAGTTCGGTAAATCAGTTCGACCGTGCACCCGCGATCGGTTGCGGGTGCGGCAGACGTGACACTACCTGACTTCTGAATACCACGCTTCCAGCTGATCTCAATGTTCTTTCCGGACCTCAATGGTTACTTTCGGTATCTCACGTCTCAGGTAAAATCGCCGATAGTATCCTGAGACGTTCTGCTGGGACACTGATGCCTGATCGCATTCTCGTAGTGGACGACGAAGAGGCAATCCGCGAGATTGTCTGCGCCATCCTTGCTGCCGCGGGTTATACCTGCAAACAGGCTGGTTCCGGCATGGAAGCCCTGGCTCTGCTGAATTCCGGCGATATGTTTGAACTGATGCTCTCCGACCTGATGATGGCGGACCTCGATGGCATCGGCCTGCTGGAAAGGACTAAAGAGAAGTTCCCTGACATGCCGGTCGTGATGGTTACCGCTGTGCATGATATTTCGGTTGCGCTGGCCGCGATCCGCAACGGCGCCTATGATTACCTGCTTAAGCCCTTCGAGCGCGAACAGTTGCTCAATGCCGTGGGACGGGCTCTCGAAAATCGCCGGCTTAAAGTAGAGAATCGTACTTATCAAACCAATCTCGAGTCTCTGGTCGAAGCTCGCACCGACCAATTGCAGGCTGCGATGACCGATCTCGAGCGATCTTACGACATCACGCTGCAGGCTCTGGGCGACGCGCTTGACCTCAAAGATCGTGAGACCGAAGGCCACTCCAAGCGTGTGACCGCCTTTACGATGGCCATTGCCCGCGCGATGGGGTTGCCGCGGGAGCAGATTGATGTTATCGCGCGTGGCGCATTTCTTCACGACATTGGCAAAATGGCGATTCCAGACCGCATCTTGCTCAAGCCGGGAAAGCTGGATGATGACGAGCGGACCATCATGCGCGAGCATTGCTACCACGGTTACCAGATGCTCAAGCGGATACCGTTTCTCGCTGAAGTTTGCGAAATTGTTTATTCGCACCAGGAACACTTTGACGGCTCTGGTTATCCTCGAGGCCTGAAGGGTACGGAAATTCCTCTGGGGGCGCGCATTTTCTCCGTTGCGGATACTCTCGATGCCATCATTTCCGACCGGCCTTATCGTCCGGCTCGAACTCTGGCAGCGGCCCGCAAGGAGATCCAAGTCTGGTCAGGACGCCAGTTTGATCCTGAGGTGGTCGAGATCTTTCTGAAGATGCCCGACGATATCTTCGAGGATCTGCGCCGGGAGATTAACGCGCAGAGCTATCCATTCGCTTATTCCTCTAACGCCAAGGGTGCGTCCTAAGCCGGGACTTCCCGTCTTGGTACCCGGATTGCAATCTCCAGCGCCCTGAGCGTTCTCACTCGTAGGCAGTGCTGTCACTTTCGACAACCCGGCCACAAATTGTGGCGGATAATTTCTAACAGGAGGAATTCCATGAAATCTGCAGCGTGGCTTCTGGTGCTTTTCATCCTGACGGCCGCATCGTCAGCACAGGAGCATCCTAACCTCACCGCGCAGCCCAATTCTGTCTACGTAGGCGCCGACGGGAAATTTGAATCGGCTCCGGACACTGCTGTGATCCAGTTCAACATTTCTGTGCAGGAGGACACGTCTCAGGCCGCGTACCAGCGCGCGTCAAAAGATACGGAGCAGGTAGCGGGAAGTATTGCGCGCCAACGGCATCGAACCTAAATCGGCGACCATCGGATTCCTTTCCGTCCAGCCGATGTATGACTGGAAGAATGCCAAGCAAAGAGTAATCGGCTACCGCGTCACCACCGACGTGACGCTCAAGTTGAAAGATTTTTCGAAGATCGGACCTATCACCCAGCAACTTGCCGATGCCAACGTGAGCGAGAGACAGACTTTAAGCTACATGCTGGAAAATGTTGACGAAGCCAAGAATAAAGCGGTGGAAGACGCTTATCGACGGGCCCATAACTCCGCCGAGAGGCTAGCCCGTGCAAGTGGCCGAGGCTTGGGCGAGCTTTTCTACGCGTCCGTTGATACCTTTGAGAACCCGCGCATGCCGGTTCCACGCATGGCGCGCGCCATGGCAGCCATGGGCAATGCCGCGCCACCGCCTACCGAGGAATTCACACCGCAAAACGTAACCGTGACGGCACATGTGAATGCGCTTTTCAATTTGAAGTGAGTGCCTTGCACCTCGCTTACGCTCGGCGAGGCAGCCGAGGCGGCTGTTCCCACATGAGCAGTAACCGCAACCTCAGTGGCATATCCTATGGCGTCGCCTTCGCCATCGCAATGCGGCTCGCATCTACGGTGATAGGGCGCTGAATTTCCATCTCGATCGACGTTCCCACGTCCAGCCTCACATCGTTGCCGCGTTTCAGTAGCGCCCAGGCAATGCCTGCGGCTGCGCCCGCGCCGGCTCCGATCCGCGCACCGTTCAGGCCTCCGGTGGCTAACCCTCCCGCCGTTGCGCCCCCCATTGTGCCGTACACGCCGTTTTTGGCTGCGTCTTCTACTCTTTTTCCGGTGTCGCTATCCTGCTGAATCGTGCCTTCCGAGTCTTTCACTGATTTGTTATCCGCACCCGGCGTGTTCTCGACCGAACCCGGCAGCATCACGGTGTATCCGCTGGGATAAATTATGGACGTGAAATGCATCAGGATCTCGGCGCGTCCCCTGCCGTGGCCAGCGCGCTGCACGTGAGCGATCTTCCCTTGAATGTAAGCCCCAGCTGGAACGATTACGCGGTCATCGACGACGAATGGAAACGCGGTCTCAGCATAGACGGCATCGCCCTCACGGGCATTCTTGGTGGAGATTGCCTGCTTGAGAGAGAGCGGAATCTTGGTTCCTGTGGGGATCCTGACTGTGTTGGAATTGCGAGAGAGATCGGCCGCCGATTTCGCCGAAGCCGGACTTCCAACCGCAGGACTTGCCGATGGCGACGCTGGTGGCAAAGTCGCCTGGCAAACAGCAACCCCGGAAATCAAGAAGAGGATGCATAGAACGCGCATCACAAACCTCACAATCAACGACACTGCAGGGCGCAAATTCAACTGAGAATACCACGAACTTTCCGGGGTAGGATGCGTATTCGGCACATTAGGCTACCCCCAGGCCAGTCGCTCTCTGCTTATTGCCTTCCGTCTCCCAGCGATCTAGCATGAAAGCCATCTTTGTCCCGAAAAGGCGACAGTATGTCTATTAACCGTTTGCGAGACAGGCTGACAGTGCTGCTAGTGTTTTCGTTTCTTTTCGGCGTCCCGACGCATGCGCAAAAGGTTGGTAGCCCTCTGGAGAGCGCGTACAAGAAATGGCTGGACGAGGATGTCCGATGGATCATCAGCGATCAGGAACGCGCTGATTTCAAAAAGCTCGCTGACGACAAGGAACGCGACCGGTTCGTTGTGGAGTTCTGGGAACGTCGCAATCCAACTCCCGGTGGATCACGAAACATAGTTAAGGAGGAGTACTACCGGCGGCTCGCTTATGTGAACCAACATTTCTCCGAGGATGTTCCAGGTTGGAAAACCGATCGCGGCCGCGTCAACATTATGTGGGGTCCGCCAGATGGTATTGAGCAACGGTCGCGTTTCGAAGGGTCACAGGCGAACGGCCTCCCGCGCCAGATTAATTCCGAGGAGTGGCGCTGGTCATACATTGAGGGTCTCGGATGCGATGTCGTTATCGAATTTGAAGGCAGCGACGGAAGCGGCGAATACCACCTTACGGCGCGACACGGCGAGTTTAGACCACGGTGGAAATCAAGCCCCGATTGCTTAATAGAGCAAATACTTTTTCCTTAGCTCCTCAAATTTGTTTAGATTCTCCTGCCAGTCCTGCGCGATGCGCCGCGGATCTTCACCTGCCACCAGTCCATCGTAGGCTTTCTGGTTCACCAACAACTCCATCATGCGTTCCATCTTATAGTCCGCTGGATAGAGCTTTCTCAGCGCTGCGGCTAGCTCAATTCCCATCTCCGGTGCATCGAGCGCGTTGCGATCGGTGAGAACCAGATTCACGCCTTCGCATTTCTGCCCGGAATAATTACTGGATGCAGGTGTGAATGTGACTGGCACAAATCGCACCCCGGCGATCCCGCGAGCATTCAAATACGCAGCCAGTTCGCGGCTCTTCATCCAGGGAGCGCCGACTACTTCGAAAGGAGTATCCGTGCCGCGGCCAACCGAAACATTTGTTCCCTCGATCAGCCCAACTCCCGGGTACAAGGCGGCCTCGGTCACGCTGCGCAAGTTCGGCGAGGGATTTATCCAAGCCAGCCCGGTCGAGTCGAACCAGTCGCCGCGCTCCCAGCCTTCCATCGCAACCACGGTCAGCTTGGCATTGATGTTCCGTTCCGTGTTGAACATCTTCGCCAGCTCGCCAATGGTCATGCCATGGCGCACCGGCACCGTCCAATAATTTGTGAAGTTTTCCAAGCCGGCGTCTGATACCGGACCCTGCACAAACGAGCCTGTAATCGGGTCAGGCCGGTCGAGAACGATCACTTCAACTCCGGCTTTGGCTGCCCCTTCCAGAAAATATCCGAGCGTCGTTTCGTAGGTATAAAACCGCACCCCGGCGTCCTGAATATCGATGACAACAGCATCCAACTGTTTCAGCACTTCAGGCGGCGGCCGCCGCGCCGCATCTTTGACTCCGTATACGCTGTACACAGGAACTCCGGTCGCGGCGTCTTTCGAATTGCTTAAGTCGGTCGTGTCCAGTGTTCCGGTGACGCCGTGCTCCGGACTGAAGATTGCGTCGAGCGAAACACCCGGTGCCTGGGCCAAAACGTCGATGGTTCTTCGTCCGCTTGCGTCCACGCCCGTCTGGTTGGTAAGCAGGCCGATTCGTTTCTTACGGCCGGCCACCTGCAAGACATCGAAGTTGTGCTCTTCGAGCACATCGATTCCCGTCTTCACGCTGCCATTGCGCGCGCTCATGCGCCGCGACGCGCTTTGCGCTTCGTTGTAGCCAGTGATGCTTTGCCAGCGCAGCGCATCTTTCTCGCTGGCAGTCAGTGCAAGTGCAGCTGCGACTGCCGTCGCAACTTCCGATCGCAACGCGATTGCATTTCCTTTCCCTCGAGGATGCACGGCGTTGGTCAGTAGAATGATGTAGGTCTGCGTGGTTGGATCGATCCACATCGATGTTCCGGTAAAGCCAGTGTGCCCATAGGACCCGACGGGCAGAAGATCGCCGCGGTTCGAGGAGAATGGCGAGTCAATGTCCCAGCCAAAACCGCGCAGCACTGGCGCTGACGGGGGCTGCTCCGGCTGCGTCATCTTCTCGACCGACAGAGGGGAAAGAACCCCTCCGCCACCATTCAGCAAGGCCTGGGCAAATTTCGCCAGATCGTCCGCCGTGGAAAACAATCCTGCATGGCCGGCCACGCCGCCCATTCGCCGGGCCGTTGGATCGTGTACCACACCGCGCAGCATGTGCTCGTTCTCGTCGTACTGCGTGGGCGCGATCTTCGCCCGCCACGCCGCCGGCGGCAGGAAGCGCGTATGCGTCATCTTGAGTGGCACGAAAATGTGACGCTCGCAATATTCGTCCAGCGACTCGCCTGAAACTCGCTCCACCAGTGCGCCCAGCACAATAAAGTTAATGTCGCTGTAAGAGAATCTTGATCCGGGCGGATCTTGCGGCGTTTCGGCAAACGCCATACGGTAGGCGGTATCTTTGCCTTCCCAGGGCGTTTTCAAATCGAGATCCGGCGCCAGTCCGGAATAGTGCGTCAATAATTGCCTTATTGTTACGTCGTCTTTTCCGTTCTGCGCAAACTCGGGTAGGTACTTCGCCACGGGATCATTCAGGCGTACCTTGCCTTGCTCGACCAGTTGCATGACCGCTGTGGTAGTCGCAATCACCTTGGTGAGGGAGGCCAGATCGAAAATCGTATCCAGCGTCATGGGCTCGCGCCGCGGCTCCAGCGCGCGATTGCCGTAGGCCTTTCTATAGATCACATGGCCGTTATGTCCGACCAAAAGAACCGCGCCGGGAATATTGCCCTCGTGGATGGCCTGCTCGATGACCGCATCGACAGAACTGCAGACGAACTGCCGCCGCGGGTCGCTTGGCGTCCACCGAAGCCAAAGCCGTCAGCGACGCCGCCAGGAGAATGCCGCAGACTACGATGGGCGATAGAGACAAGTTTGATTTAAGAGAAAGGATGCTTTGACTCTACACAAGCACGGCCTCATGACTCAAGAAGCGCAAGTAACGGATACCGCGGATGCCATATCATGATTGCGTATCATTCGAGTTCTTCATGCCATTACCAGTCCCGCTAACGCCGCTGCTCCAGGCACATCGGAGGATCAAGACCACGTCTTTGCCTCCGCCTTCGCAGTTCTACAAGAAGCCATTGCCGAGCGCGCTTTCCCGGCGGCTTCCGTCACGATTGCGGTGCAGGGACGGCTGATTGCGGTCAAAGCCTTCGGCCGGTTTACCTACGAAAGCAGTGCTCGATTGGTGAGCCCTGCGACGCTCTTCGATCTCGCATCTCTCACTAAGGTCGTGGCGACCACACCCATGGCAATGCTTCTCTACCAGCGCGGACTACTCGATCTTGATGCCCCGGTCGGCGCCGTCGTGCCCGAATTCGTATCCGATGCCGTAAAGGATCCACGCCGTCGGGAGGTAACGTTTCGCATGTTGCTGGCGCACTCTTCCGGCTTGCCGGCATATGAGAAATTATTTTTGAAGGCGAGCACGCGTGACGAATTGCTGCACGAAGTTATCGTCACAGCCCTCACCGCGGATCCCGGCACCCGCGCAGAATACAGTGACATCGGATTTATCCTTCTCGCAGCTGCACTGGAACGCGTTGCGGACGAATCGCTTGATCGATTCTGCCAGCGCGAGATTTTTGCTCCGCTCGGCATGACACACACAGCGTTCAACCCGCCGTCCGAGATACGTGTGCAAATTCCTCCTACCCAAGATGATCAACATTTTCGTCACCGCATCATCCAGGGCGAGGTGCAGGATGAGAACGCGAGCGTTCTCGGGGGAGTCGCAGGACACGCTGGAGTTTTTTCTACGGCCGCCGATCTCACTCAATTCGCCCATGCCATGATCAGTCCGGGTGCGCTCATTCGCCGCGAAACGATTGCGCTGTTCACTCGCCGGGAATCCGCTCCCGCAGGCACATCTCGTACTCTCGGATGGGATACGCCCTCGGCGCCTTCGCAGTCGGGGAAGTATTTCGGCCCGGCATCCTTTGGGCATCTGGGGTACACGGGAACGTCTTTATGGATCGATCCCGACCGGCAACTCTCGATCACCTTGCTCACCAATCGTACCTGGCCCGACTGCTCCAATCACGCGATCAAACAAGTGCGCCCGCGATTTCACGATGCGGCTATCCTGGCGCTGGAGAAGCCCTGTTGACGACGGAGAGCGCGAATCCACAGACACTGATGAAGTGGTTCCTACGCCAAGTTCGTTTTCATCCTGAACAACTTAAGAAAGGCCTTCCGCTTGAAATCAACCCGCAAGTCTAAGGTTAATTTAAATCAGGTTAGCCTGAACCAACCCAGTCTACGCAGCCTTCGCACCGAACAAGCCAACAGCGCGGCGAGCGATCTGGATTACAAAACCTCGCTTGAGATTGCGCGGCTGATGAATGCAGAAGACGCGACCGTTCCGGGGGTTGTCGCTCGTGTTCTGCCGCAGATTGCAAGGGCCATCGATTTCGTTGTCGCCGCACTGCGCCGGGGTGGACGCCTCATTTATGTCGGGGCGGGGACGAGTGGCCGCATTGCCGCTCTCGATGCCGCCGAGTGCTCGCCAACGTTCAACACCGATCGCGTTCAGTTCATCATTGCGGGAGGCGCGAAGGCTTTGGCCACAGACTCCGAGATCAGCGAGGATGACGCGAAGCAAGGGCGCGAAGAAATGGCGCGCCGCAAGCCGGGAAAGGACGATGTCGTGCTCGGCATTGCGGCTAGTGGACGAACTCCATTCACCGTGGCCGCCGTCAAATTGGCGCGCGAGCGCGGAGCCCGCACCGTCGCTCTCACTTGCAATCCTAACTCTCCGCTGGAACGAGCCGCTGGTTTCGCCATCGTGGTTCAGGTCGGTCCCGAAGTGTTGGCGGGATCGTCCCGCATGAAAGCTGCCACTGCACACAAGATGGTGCTCAACATGATTTCTACGGGCGCCATGAGCCGTCTCGGTTATGTCTACGGCAGCCTGATGGTTAATGTTGTACCGAAGAACGAGAAGCTCACACAGCGTGCGGTTGCCATCCTGGAGCAGGCCTCCGGAGTCGATTCCGTCGCCGCCCGCCGGGCGCTTGTGACTTCCGGGCATCGCACCCCCGTAGCTGTTGTGATGCTGATCGCGGGCGTCACTCGATCTCAGGCAGTCGCCGCTTTGAAAAAATCCTCTGGCCATGTGCGCAAGGCTATTTCGATCGCAAGCCACAAGTAGAATTCAGTTCGAACCTTCTCATTTGAACCTGCTTGTTTGACCCTCTGGGCACACTCATTTACCTTGAGAGTGCCGTTTCCACTTCGCGCAGCGAGGTCCGCGGCGCGAGGCTGCTTCCGTTAATGGACAAAAAACGAATATTGGCCAGTGCCGTTGTGTTCCTGATCCTGGCCGTTCTGGTTTACCTTCAGTATCGCCACTGGCAAAGCTTCGACTGGGGCACCTTCTGGGCGGAAACCCACCGCATCCGGAAAATCCACGTCCTGCACGCGATTGTGCTGATCTACATCGGATATTTCCTGCGCGCAGTACGCTGGAAGATCTTTCTACAGCCGGCACGCCCCCACGCCAGGATGATCGACATGGTGTCTCCAACGGTGATCGGGTTCACCGGATTGGCGCTCTTGGGGCGCGCGGGAGAGTTCATTCGTCCCTACCTGATCGCCCGGCGTACCGATCTTCCTTTTTCTTCTCAGCTTGCAGTCTGGACGGTGGAGCGCATATTCGATGTTGGAGCGTTTACGGTGTTGATGGTGCTGGCCATTTTTCTGCCCAGCGCACTACCGGCTATTCCGCATCCGGAATATTACGTGCGGTTTCGCGAAGGCGGGTTCTTGTTGATCGGAGTTGTACTGGCGCTAACGGTAGGCGCGATCGTGATTCGCCGCAGTGGCGACGCGGTGGCGCGATGGGTTGAGGAGAGGTTCGGGCATCTCTCCGCGAATTTCGGCCACAAACTGGCGCAAAGAATTCGAGAATTCGGCACGGGACTCGACACCATTCACGGTCCCGTTTCGCTGTTGATGCTGAGTCTGGTTTCGGTTGGAATGTGGTACATCATCGCACTGGCGTACAAGGAGGTGACGCACTCCTACGGCGTGGCTTCACTGGATATTCCGGTATCCCAGGTCTTGATTCTGATGGGTGCCAGCATGTTGGGATCGATGCTGCAGTTGCCAGCGGTGGGCGGAGGGTCGCAGATGGCAACCATTGCGGCGCTTTCCAGTGTCTTCGATGTTCCACCGGAAATGGCGGCGAGTTGCGGGATTTTGCTGTGGCTGGTTACCTTTGCCGCGGTGGTTCCGCTGGGACTTATTCTGGCGCATCACGAGAGATTATCGCTGAGAAAGTTGTCGGAAGAAAGTCATCGCAGCGAAGAAGCGGAGCTTAGCGGGCCTCCCGCCTGAATGTTCATGCTGTCTATTACGTAGGTACCGGATGCGGCTCTGGGTAGCACTCGCCTGTTACAATTTCTTTATTAAATCCTGAAAATCTATTTTGGTTCGGCAGTTTCGTTTCCGCCAACACTAGCGCCATGAAATGTCCTTTTTGCGGATTTGCCAACGATAAAGTCGTAGACTCGCGCGAGAGCAAGGAAGCGGAGTCCATCCGCCGCCGGCGCGAGTGCTTGAAGTGCTCCAAGCGCTTCACCACTTACGAGCGCATCGATGAGATCCCTTACATGGTGGTGAAAAAAGACGGTCGCCGGGAAAAATTCGATCGCCAGAAAGTATTGAACGGATTATTGCGGGCTTGCGAGAAGCGGCCGGTGCCGATCAGCAAGCTGGAACAGATTGTGAACGAGGCTGAATCGTTCGTAATCGAGTCGCAGGAACGCGAACGGAAAACCAGCGAACTGGGCGAGTTGATTATGAACCGCTTGCGCCGCTACGACAAAGTGGCCTATGTGCGGTTTGCTTCGGTCTATCTCGACTTCAAAGACGTCAACGAATTCATGAACGAATTGAGAGACCTGGTGAAAGCGAAAGAGGCAGGAGACGTCCGAAGCAAGACTCAGAAAGTCTGAAGCGCAGGAATAGATTATGAGTCATAAAGTAACGCTGATACCCGGCGATGGCATCGGCCCGGAGGTAAGCAAGGCTACGGTGCGCATTCTGGAAGCGACCGGTGTGAAGTTCGATTGGGAAACATTTCAGGTGGGCGCCGACGCATTTGAGAAGTACGGCGAATACATTCCGAAGGATGCCCTGGAATCGATTGAACGAACGCATGTGGGTTTGAAGGGTCCGGTGACTACACCGGTTGGCGGCGGCTTCTCCAGCATCAATGTGGCGCTGCGCCAGAAATTTGAGCTATATGCGAACTTCCGCCCCATTCGCAATCTGCCGCATATTCCCACGCGTTATCCCGATGTAGATCTGATTATCGTGCGGGAAAACACGGAAAGTCTGTATTCCGGATTGGAGCACGAAGTGGTGCCGGGCGTGGTCGAGAGCCTGAAGATCATCACCGAGAAGGCCTCTACTCGTATTGCAAAATTCGCCTTCGAGTATGCGCGCAAGAATCAACGTAAGAAAATCCACGCCATCCACAAAGCCAACATTATGAAGTTGTCTGATGGATTATTTCTGCGCTGCTGCCGCAGCGTGGCCAAGGGATACCCTGAAATCACTTATGGCGAACATATTGTGGATAACACCTGCATGCAACTGGTGATGAATCCTTATCAGTACGACATGCTGGTGATGGAAAACTTGTACGGTGACATTATTTCCGATCTGTGCGCGGCATTTGTCGGCGGATTGGGATTTGTGCCCAGCGCGAATCTGGGCGACCACTGCGCCATCTTTGAAGCGGTGCATGGCTCGGCTCCTGATATTGCAGGAAAAAATCTGGCAAACCCAACCGCATTGCTGCGGTCCGGGCTGTTGATGTTGCGGCATCTCGGCGAGTTCGACGCATCGATGCAGATTCGCAACGCGTTGGAAAAGGTGTATCGACATCCCGAGAAGCTGACCAAGGATGTCGGCGGCAAGGCGGGAACTTCGGAGTTCGCCGACGCGGTAATTGAAGAGATGGAAAAGGCGAAGACTACACACGCCGCAGTTCACTAAAAAAAGTTTTTACTTTCATTTTTGCAATTCCGCCATTGACTCTCGGCGCAGATGGGAGTAAATTCGCCCGTTCTGGGGAATCAGAGGGGATGGCGAAGACAACGCGCCGCGTGGGAGTAGTTCTTTTTCAGCTTGGCGGGCCCGATACGCTGGCTGCGATAGAGCCTTTCCTTTACAACCTTTTCTGCGATCCCGACATTATCGACTTTCCTTTTGCCCGCCTCGGTCGTAAAGCTCTGGCCAAACTGATTTCAACCACCCGCGCCCGTAAAGTGCAGCATCACTATGCAACCATCGGCGGAGGCTCGCCGATCCGGCGCTTCACTGAGCAACAAGCAAGAGCACTGGAAGCTGAACTGACGAATGAGGGTTTGGACGCGCGCTGCTTTGTGGCCATGCGCTACTGGCACCCGTTCACGCGTGAGGCCATCGCGGAACTTGAGTCTGCCCGCTGCGATGAAGTGGTTCTGCTGCCTTTATATCCTCAATACTCTTCGACGACCACGGGAAGCAGCCTGAACGAATGGCAACGGCTGTTCCACAATAATATTGCCGTACACAACGTGGGCCCGTTCTATCGGCATCCGATGTATTTAGACGCGGTTGTCGAGAAAGTGGACGAAGCGTTGTCGCGCTTCGAAAACCCAGCCCGAGCAGAGATCGCTTTCAGCGCGCACAGTATTCCCATGTCAATCATCGCCAGGGGCGATCCTTATCAGCGGCACGTTGAGGAAACTGTGCGCCTGCTGATGGCGCGTGGTGGGTGGCCGAATCGTCATCGCCTCTGTTACCAGAGCAAAGTTGGCGCCAGCAAGTGGTTGCAGCCTTCTTTTCACCGGACATTGCGTGATCTGGCGGCGGAGAAAGTGCGCGAAGTTTGCGTTGTTCCGGTGGCCTTTGTTTCCGACCACGTGGAGACGCTCGGCGAGATCGATCACGAAGGACGCGAGGAAGCGCGGTGGCTGGGGATTACTCACTTCGAGATGAGTTCCGGCCTGAATGATTCTCCAAAATTTATATCTGCGTTGGGCCAGTTGGTGCTGCAGGCGCTCGACGAGTCAGTTCATTCCTATAGTCCGATTCATAACACCGGAGGGCAAGTTGCGGTGCCAGGGTTGCTGGCGGCCGCGGGAGATTAGTTCGAGTCTTTAAAAAGGCAGGGAGGCACTCATGGCGGTTCCGGGAAGTGAACAACCGAACCCGAGTCCGAGTCCAGATGCGGCGCAACCTGCGCCGCGGAGCGCGGCAGATGCCACAAAATATGTAGGCACGCCGGCAGTGGGAACCTCAAAAGCAGCGGCGTCTGCCGGACTTTCCTCGGCAGGGCCTTCTAATACCGACGTTGACCGGCGACGGCGACGATTAGTTTGGGTGGGCGTCACCGCATTTCTCACCGCATGGTTCCTCGCTTTCTTCCGGTTCTTTCTTCCTCGCACTCTTTTCGAACCCAACTCGGTTTTCAAAATTGGCTATCCGTCGGAGTTCGCGCTTGGAGTCGACACGAAGTTCCAGCAGAAATATCGCATCTGGGTCGATCGTACGCCGGACCGCATATTCGTGATCTACGCGCGCTGCACGCATTTGGGATGCACGCCAGACTGGAAGCCCAGCGAAAACAAATTCAAATGTCCCTGCCACGGCAGCGGGTACGACAGCGAAGGAATCAACTTCGAGGGACCGGCTCCGCGACCTATGGACCGGGCCAAGGTCGAACTGGCGCCCGACGGGCAGATCATCGTTGACACCTCGCGGTTGTATCAGTGGCCGAAGGGGCAGCCGACTCATTTCAATGACCCGGGAGCATTTTTGCCGGCTTAGCTACCGAGCAAGTCGCGGCGCGCACAGCATCTGGCATCAGCGATAAATTACGAGGCATTTCATGGCTGAAGAGAACAACGGCAAGAACGGCAAAGTGGGACTGGTCGACCGCGTCAAAGACGACATTCAGGCGATGAAGGTCGACATTCCCACCAAGGCGAAGGAGCAGATTGAAGGGCTGAAAGATCCGACGAAAACTCAGGTCTACACTTCCATCTTCCGCCACAAGCACGACGATACTCCTCGCAATCGCGCTCTGGGCGTGCTTTCCAATGTGTTCCTGCATTTGCATCCAGCCAAAATCAATCGGGATTCGGTGCGTTACAGCTACACCTGGGGCATGGGAGGAATCACTTTTTTTCTCTTTATCATCCTCACCTACACCGGCGTGCTGCTGATGTTTTATTACCATCCAACCAAGGTGCAGGCGTTTCGCGACGTGCTGTATCTCGAGCACGATGTTCCCTTCGGAAAAATTCTGCGTAACATGCACCGCTGGGCTGCTCACTTAATGGTGATCGCCGTTTGGCTGCACATGTTCCGCGTATTTCTCACAGGCTCCTACAAGAAGCCGCGCGAATTCAATTGGAACATTGGCGTGCTGCTGTTGGTATTTACTTTGTTGCTCTCCTTCACCGGGTATCTTCTGCCGGACGACCAGCTCGGATTCTGGGCCGTAACCGTGGGCACGAACATGGCGCGAGCCACGCCGCTGCTCGGACACGAAGGCCCGTTCGGGTCGATGCTGGGCATGACGCCCTACAACGACGTGCGGTTCGGCTTGCTCGGTGGATCCATCGTGGATGCGAACGCTCTTCTGCGATCGTACATTTGGCACTGCATTGGAATTCCGATCGTGGCTTCGATCCTGATGATTGTGCACTTCTGGCGAGTGCGGAAGGATGGCGGGATTTCCGGTCCGGCTCCGGTGATGCTGGAGGCGGAAGCCGACAAGCCGCGACGAGGACCGAAAGCGGCAGGAGAATAATGAGGTTTATGTGGGGACAGCCGCCCTCGGCTGTCTGCCGAGCGCAGCTCGGAATTGAGTGCCAGCAAGAATAGTCGAGCTTCGCTCGACATGGACGGGCGAGGGCGGCCGTCCCCACACGAGGTCGGTGGAGAGATTATGGACTGGCGACAGATTTGGGAGATTTGCTCGGCTCCGGATAACGTGCCGATCGTTGGCTTGATTCCGTTGCTTGCGTTTTACATTTATCTTGCATGGAGACAGGCGCACGCCAATGATGTGCTGATCGAGCAACTCGAAGGCGACGCCGCGCTCGCCAAGACGCATCACCGCAAGACCTGGCCCTTCAAGCCGGGCTGGCAGAAGGAAGTTCATGTCTGGCCGTTCCTGCTGCGGATTGAATTCCTCGCCGCCATCATCGTTACCATCATTCTGATGGTTTGGTCGATCACGTTGAATGCGCCATTGGAAGAACCCGCCAACCCGAACTTGACCATGAATCCTGCCAAGGCCCCGTGGTACTTCCTGGGACTGCAGGAGATGCTCGTCTATTTCGATCCATGGATTGCGGGCGTCGTCATGCCTACCGTGATCATCGTGGGATTGATGGTCATTCCGTATATCGACACGAATCCGCTAGGCAGCGGCTATTACACCTGGAAGCAGCGCAGATTTTCGATTGGAACATTTTTGTTTGGCTTCATCATTTTGTGGGTCTCGATGATCCTGATCGGAACTTTTATTCGCGGGCCCGGTTGGCAGTGGTTTTGGCCGGGGCAAACCTGGGACCACAACCGGCTGATCTATGAAGTGAATCGCGATCTGCCAGATATTTTCGGCATCACCTCGAACATGGCGAAGGCGGTATTTGGCGCGATTGTCGTGGGTGGCTATTACGTGCTGGGAGGGTTCCTCGTTTACTCGCTGTTTCGACGATACATGGCGAAAGATTTCAAGCGCATGAGCCTGCTGCAATTTGGCATCACCCAGTTCCTTTTGCTGACCATGGTGGCATTGCCTTTAAAGATGGGGCTGCGGCTGTTGTGGCACATCAAGTATGTGTGGATTACGCCCTGGTTCAATGTTTGACTATACCGGCACGCGGAACACGTGCTGGCGCGAACAGCCGGTTCCTCACCGAGCCTTTGGCTTAGTTCGGAATAACAGATAGATTTTCGGAGGAAGTGGTGCCTGAGAAACCCAACCCCGAGCAAGATCCGATCACAAGCAAGTCGTATGCCGCGTATTACCTGATCGCGACCGTGATTTTGATGGCGACTTTGTTCTGGGCCTTGTGGGATGAGGCCTGGGGCCAGCGACCATGGAAGGCTTTCCAGGAACACTGGAAAACTCGCTACTCTGCCTTTCTGAACACGGCGCGATCGAAATCCGCCACGTCAGAAAAAGATGTCGAACAGAATCCGGATTACGCCGCGTTAAAAGCGGCGTACCAAAAAACCTATCAGGATGCGAAACCGCAAGCGGATGAGGAGCGGAAGAAACTGGATGATGCCAGTGCGCGGCTGCTTGCAGTGCAGAGCGTATTCACAGATCGCCGCGCCTACGTGAATGCGCTGACTTACGAGTACGAAACCAGCGCCAACAATTCCGCGAAGGCTAGCAAGCGGAAAGAGATTGATAAGTACAAGAGCGAGCAGGCCACGGTTGAGTTTCCCGACGGCAGCAAGAAGAAATTTACTTTTCCTGAATTGGAGGAGACGTATAACGGGATCCGCAACGAACGCACGAAAATAAGTCTGGAACTTGGCGAGGTGTTAAAGCCCGTAACCGCGGCCAAGGCGAAGATGGATGGATACATCTCCGACCACATGGTGGATTTGACGCCGCAACAGATTGATGGCTTGAAGAAGAGGGCGACCGAATGGGATCCGGCAATCGTTCAGATCAATGTGGCGGAAGCCAACATTGTAGACCGCTGCGAGTCGTGCCACATGAATGCGCGCGAGCCTATTCGAGTCACTGCGGCTTCCATGATTGCGAAAGGCGAGAAGAAACCCGACGAGTATGCCGACGCGTTCGTGAGCCATACTCATCCTGAGTTGCTGAAGATCCACGATCCCGAAAAGTTTGGTTGCTCCCCCTGTCATCAAGGGAACGGCCGAGCCACGACCAGCGTGGAGAAAGCGCATGGGAATTACGAGCACTGGCTGTGGCCGTTGTATCCCAAAGAAAATTCAGAAGCTGGTTGCCAGAATTGCCACGCGGCTGACATGGTACTGGTCAGCGGCGACGAGCAGTGGCAAACCATTAATAACGGCAAAGATCTTTTTCGCCAGCGTGGTTGCATTGGCTGCCACCGCTTCGAAGGCTACGACAAAGAGCCTGAGGATTTGAACGTCGATCAGCCAGCAGATCAAGCAGATTGAAACGCAGAAGAAAGACAATTTGAAAGAGACTGCGTATCTGATGAAGCAAGCAGACGCGGCCGCGTCGAATGACGAAGCAAATCGGCTGAATACTCACGCGGTTGACCTGAGAGTGGCAAACAGCAAGCTGGACGGGCGTTTGCAGCAACTCGATTTCCAGTCGCACAGTTTGTTGCAGGACATGAAGAAGGTTGGCCCGAATCTAAAAGATGTTCGGCTGAAGCTGAACCGTAACTGGATTCCGGTGTGGCTTAAGAAACCGACCGACTTTCGGCCCACCACGAAAATGCCGAACTTCCGCCTGAGCGACCATCAGATCCAGGCAATCTCAGCCTACATCTGGCAATCGGGACTCACCGATCCGCTTCCTAAACATAAGCCTGGGAACGCGGAGCATGGAAAAGAATTGTTTGAGACGCGCGGATGTTTAGCTTGCCACTCCATCGGCGAAGGCGATCAGATGCACGGTGGAACTTTCGCCGCGAATCTGAGCCGCGTCGGCGAAAAAGCGAATTACGATTACCTGGTCCGCTGGATTCATAACGCACGCGAACGTACGCGGCCTTATTGTCCATACGAAAAGAAAGATATCGGCCCGGAGGATTACGCGAAGAAGGGACTGCCTTACCAGTTTGATCTCGAACACAGCCGGTGCCCGAATGATGGTCATGAACTGCAGGTGCAGAACATGACCGTGATGCCGAGCTTGCGCCTTGCTCCCGAAGATGCGGAAGACATTGCAACCTATCTGATGACGCAGAAGAAGCAGGAGCCTTCTTCGTATCCCGAAGCTTCGTACATGGACGATCCCGCGTTGAAGGCGGAAGGCAAGGACTGGGTAAGGCACTTCGGCTGCTCCGGTTGCCACGAGATTGCAGGATTTGAGGACGAGGGACGCATCGGCACTGAACTCACGTTCGAAGGCAGCAAACCCATCGAGCGTCTTGACTTCGCATTGTTCACAACCATCGCAGAACGTGGCGGCGAAGATGCCGAGCCGATCAAGAACAAAGAAGATCTTGCACGTTTGCCGGATGGTCCAGCGACCGAGCCCTGGTACAACCAGAAGGGATTCTTCGAACACAAACTCGCCGAGCCCAACGTTTACGACCAGGGCAAAGTAAAAAGCGAAACCGAAGCGCTGCGCATGCCCAATGTACACCTGACGAAAGAACAGGTGCTTGATCTCACTACGTTCCTCATGGGAAGCGAAGAGACTTCCCTGCCCGACAGTTATCAATACAAACCGGGCGACGCGCGGCATGACATTCAAGAGGGCTGGTGGATCGTCAAAAAATATAACTGTATGGGCTGCCACCAGTTTATTCCCGGCCAGCAGACCATTCTGATGGGATTGCCGCAGTACCAGGACAATCAGGAACAACTACCGCCCAAGCTTTTGACTGAAGGGGCGCGCGTCGATCCGGAATGGCTACGCAGGTTTTTGTCGAATCCGGCATTGAATACAACGGATACGAATCGCAACGGCGTGCGGCCTTATTTGAAAGTGCGGATGCCGACGTTTTCATTCTCCGACAACGAATTGAGGAAGCTGGTACGATTCTTCCAGGCGCTGTCGCAGCAACCGATGCCCTACATTCCGGAGCAAGTGCCGGTGCTCACGACAAAAGAGACCGATATGGCGCGGAGCCTATTTTCCAGCAGCGCGGCACCGTGTTTGAAGTGTCACGCCACCGGTGATCCGGCGCATGACAAGATCGCCACTGCGCCGAATTTCCTGTTGGCGAAGGAACGTCTGAAGCCGGATTGGGTGGAACGCTGGATCACCGATCCGCAGGCCGTAAGTCCGGGAACTTCGATGCCATCAGGACTATTCAGAGAGCAGAATGATCAGTGGGTATTCGCTGGGCCGACTCCGCCATCGTTTCAAGGCTATACAGGAGATCATCGGAAGTTGTTGACCGACTATATCTTCCAGTTAACTCCGGAGGAACAGCATAAAGTCGCAGCGTCCATGCCTCATGCGAAAACGGCCAGCGCGCTCGCGACCGATGAATCGCAAGCAAGCGGGGTACGATGCGCCTCATGCAGTTAGTGGCGGTTCGCGGTAAGATGATTGGTTTGGCTGAGGGACTTGGTTGCGGCAAGGACCAGGATTCCTCGCTGGCGCTCGGGTGACATTTTTTTGGAATCGGGATGAACTGGCGTTTTTGAATCGACTACTAGTTACTAAAAAGATAGAGAGGGCGACATCATGGATATAAGAACGGCTTGGAGGGTATCGGTAAGCGCTGCGGCCTTGTCCGCCATGCTGCTGACGGCGGCGTGCACCAAGAAAGAAAATACCGAGCAGTCGAATAACAACATGGCTGAGCAGCAAGCGGCGCCCGCACCGGCAGCCACTCCGATCGATCCTGCAACCGCGGGAACCGTAAAGGGCACGGTAAAGTTTGACGGCACGGCGCCGAAGCAGGCAAAGATCGACATGAGTCAGGATCCGGCGTGTAAAGGCACGAATGAAGCTGAGAATATTGTTGTCGATCACGGCGACGTAGCCAATGTTTTCGTCTACGTGAAAGACGGACTGGGTAGCCGTACTTTCGATGTTCCTAAAGACGCGGTGACCCTCGACCAGAGCGGCTGCAAGTATCATCCCCATGTGCTGGGAGTCATGGCCGGGCAGACAGTTGAGATCAAGAATGACGATCAGACCACGCATAATATCCATCCCACGCCGAAGGACAACCGGGAGTGGAACGAATCGCAGCCTCCGTCGTCTCCCGCGATCGAAAAGAATTTTGCCCGCGAAGAAATTATGCTGCCGGTGAAGTGTAATCAACATCCGTGGATGAAGATGTACATCAACGTGGTGAAAACTCCGTTCTATGCGGTCACCGATAAGAGCGGCAATTATGAAATCAAAGGCCTGCCCCCGGGCGATTACACCATTGCATTCGTACAGGAAAAACTGGGTGAGCAGGATCAGAAAGTGACGGTTGGCCCGAAAGAAACCAAAACAGTCGACCAGAGCTTCAAGGCCAGCGGCGAGTGAGTTCCTCTTGAAAGCGGTTTTGATGGTTTGGCACTTCTTGCTCGTCTGATAAAATTATCTCCGAAGGCGCGGACTGAACCATTTGGCGCGGTTCGCGCCCGTGGCCTTGCTGACCCATGGCAAACAATCCAAAAGCTCTTCCGACAACTTACAACCGCGCGCATCACGCCTTCGCAGTCTTTACCGTATGCGCAGCTTTTGTGGTGATCACGGCCGGTGCTCTGGTCACCAGTAACGATGCGGGGCTATCGGTGCCTGATTGGCCGACTTCCTTCGGTTACCTAGTAAAGGTTCCACACTTCGTGGGTGGCGTGCGCTATGAATGGAGCCACCGCATGGTGGCGGGCACGCTGGTTACGCTGACCCTGGCCATTGCCGTATGGACATGGCTGGTGGAACGGCGACGCTGGATGCGCTGGCTTGCGATAGGCGCCTTTTGCACTGTCATTGTGCAAGCGATTCTAGGCGGCCTTACGGTTTTGCTGTTCCAACCTCCAGCGGTTTCCACGGCACATGCCACGGTGGCGCAGACTTTTTTCTGCATTGCCGTGGCCATAGCAGTGTTCACCGGACGCAGGTGGGTGGAGGAAACGCCGCAAGTGGAGTTTGATTCGCGGCGCCCCAGCCTGATCACGCTCACGTTTCTTTCTATCTTTATGCTGTATGTCCAACTTGTGCTCGGCGGCATGTTTCGCCATCACGGCATGAGTTGGTGGCCGCACGTTCTGAATGCTGTGATTGTCTCGTTCGTGCTGGCATGGACCGCGATCCGGGCGATCTCGGTCTATTCGCATATTGAAGCGGTACGGCGTCCGGCAATCCTCATGATTTCGCTTCTGATCACGCAGCTTTGCCTGGGGTTCACTGCTTTTCTGACGCGTGTGGCATGGGGCAGAGATGCGGCACAGCCAGAATTGCCCATGGTGGCATCAACGGTGGCGCATGTTGCGGTGGGAGCATTACTGCTTGCGACGACTGTGGTTCTGGCAATTCAGGTTTGGCGGCATGTTCCCGTCGCCTTTGAACAGCATGTGCCACAGGCACAAGAGGATGCTTCGGCGGCCTGAACCTCCATTGAGCAAGAGTTTTATTAAGCTTTGACTCATTTCCGCGATGTTCTGCTGCATATCGTCGTAAACTAACATTGGGTTCATTTAGGACACTCTTGGCATCGAAAGTTTCCGCACTCGTAGATACCGCGCCGGAAGCAGCATCGCCTTCGGCTGCCGTCATTTCCGTTCAGAATTTAGTGCATCGTTATGAGAACCGCACGGCACTCAATGGAGTTTCGTTCGACGTGCGGGCGGCGGAGTTGTTCGGTCTGCTTGGTCCGAACGGCAGTGGGAAGACTACACTCTTTCGAATTCTTTCCACGTTGATGATTCCCAGCGGCGGCCGCGCAATCATCATGGGGTGTGACGCGGCGCAGGAACCGGCGCGCCTTCGCCGGCAGATCGGTGTTGTTTTCCAGGCGCAGAGTGTCGATATGAAGCTCACCGCTTATGAGAACCTGTGGCACCAGGGGCATCTCTATGGCTTGCGCGGCATTGGGCTGAAGAAACGAATAACGGAAATCCTATCGCGGGTTGGACTCGCGGATCGCGCCAAGGAACTCGTCGAAACCTTCTCCGGCGGAATGCAGCGGCGTATCGAACTGGCCAAAGGGTTGTTGCATCATCCGGGCGTGCTGTTGCTGGATGAGCCGACCACGGGCCTTGATCCCGGGGCGCGGCGCGATCTCTGGCAATATCTGCAGATGTTGCGCGACGAAGAACATGTCTCTGTTCTGGTGACCACGCACTTGATGGAAGAAGCCGAGCGCTGCGACCGCCTAGCCATTATGAATGAAGGCAACCTGGTTGCGCTGGGCACGCCCGCGGAGTTGAAGAGCGAAATTGGCGGCGACGTAGTATTGCTCGACGCTGCCCACGATGCCGGACTGCTGGCCGAACGTATCCGGGCCCGGTTTCATGTGGATACCACGGTTCTGGAAAACCAGGTGCGCATCGAACATGAAGGCGCGCACCGCTTCGTTACAGAAGTGGTCGAAGCTTTTCCGGGAGAGATCGAGGCGCTTTCCATCAGCAAACCGGCACTCGAGGATGTATTCATTCGCCGCACCGGACACAAATTCTGGAGCGAGACCGACACTCAAGACGAGGCAGAAGCGCCATCTTCTTCCAAAGCTCACAGGAGGTAATGTGATTTCCATGATGCTTGCTCTTTCTCTCATGCTAACGATTCTTCCGTTGCTCGGTGTGGTATGGATATTCGTCAGCGGCATGATTACGCTATCGCCCCTATCGGCGACGGTTGATGGCTTATTCATGAGCCTGATCCTGCTCGCACTTTCTGGAACTTTCGCACTGAACGCGTACTGGGAAATGCGCGATCGGGGCTTGCTCGGCAAGAAGAAGGCTGTTGCTCCGGCGAAATCTCCCGCAACGAAAGCGAGTTAATTTTTGGCTACTCAAACTGCAACCTTGTCGAGACCGATTTCGCCCACTTCCGCGGGGGTGTTATTACCGGCCTTCACGTTGTGGTGGCGGGAGATTGTCCGCTTCTACCGGCAGAAATCGCGCGTAGTGGGAGTGCTGGCGTCCCCACTGGTGTTCTGGGTGGTGATTGGCGCAGGATTCGGCACATCTTTTCGCACCGGCGGAGGGCAAAGTCAGCACTACATGGATTATTTTTATCCCGGCGCGCTGATCATGATCGTGCTGTTCACTTCGATCTTCACCATGATGTCGGTGATCGAAGATCGAAAGGAAGGTTTTTTGCTTTCCGTGCTGGTGGCGCCAGTGCCCCGCTCCGCGATTGTTTTGGGCAAAGTACTCGGCGGTACTACGCTGTCGGCGATTCAAGGCATGATCTTTCTGGTCTTCGCGCCTTTCGCTGGCATACATCTCAATGTGGTGCAGGTTTTATTGGTGGCGGTGGTAGTCTTCCTGATTTCGTTTGCGCTCACCGCGCTGGGCTTCGCTATCGCGTGGCCCATGGATTCCACGCAGGCTTTCCATGGCATCATCAATTTGTTTCTGATTCCTCTATGGCTGTTATCGGGCGCGCTGTTCCCTATGGCGGGCGCCTCGAAATGGATTCGCGCGCTCATGTATATGAATCCGCTTACTTACGGAGTGGAGGCACTGCGAGCGCTGCTTTATCCAGGAATGGAGGCAACGTTTCCTCTTTCTTCGGCGATGGCGACGCTGCTTCTATTTTCACTGGTAATGTTTGGACTCGCATTCTTGATGGCCAACCGCCGCAGCACGAGGCCGGCCGCGTGATCGCCGAGCAATACGCTTACTTCCCTGCCCTTATCGCCGGCTTGAACGGAGGCAGCGCGGTGCTTCTATTCACTGGCCGCAGCCTGATTATGCGGGGAAAAATTGCTGCGCATCGTGCCTGCATGATTGCCGCCGTTGTGTGTTCTGGTTTATTTCTGGCTTGCTATCTTTATTTTCACGCGCACGTGGGCGACATCCGCTTCCTGGGCAGCCACTTCTGGCACATTATTTATCTCATCGTGCTGATTCCTCACGTGACGCTGGCCATCGTGATTGTTCCCATGGTCATCATCACGCTGAGCCGCGGGCTGCGTGGCCGCTATGACAGCCATCGCGCCATCGCGCGCTGGACCTGGCCGCTCTGGATGTATGTCAGCGTCACCGGGGTGCTCGTATACTTCATGCTGTACCGGTGGTTTCCGCATAGCTGAGGTCTTTCTGATTGTTGATTGATGATTGTTGATTGAAAATCAAAGTCCGACTCGTTGGTTAAATCAACAATCATCAATCAGCAATCAACAATTGAGTTTGGTATGTCGATCGTACGATTGAAAATCGATGTGTCCGGAACCGTCGGCGACGAGGCTTGGCGCGGGATCAAGCAGTTTGATCAGATTCAAAGCGCGGAGTTCGGTCCACAATTTGGCAGCAGCGGACGCAGTAACAAGGCTCCGGATCAGCCTTACGCCAAAGGCGAATGGATTGGCGCCGAAATCCGGCTGCAGACGCCGCTTCTGGCGCAGTACGCGGTTGCGCATTATCTGGAACAGGATCGCGTACTCGATGCCGATGTGGTGGAGTAGATGGCGGTAAGACATGTCTGCTAACCCGGTTCCTGACCCGTCGATTGAGACCGCCAAGACTCCAAAGCCCGGCATGTCGCGCAACCAGAAGATTCTTTTCTTCGTAACCGCGTGGCTGATCTGCCTCATGCCTTTTCTCTTCTGGTGGAACACGTGGTTCGGGCGAAAGCTTTCTGACCAGCAGTTAAACGAATATCTGCACGATACGAAGAAGCCGCGTCACATTCAGCAGGCACTGGTGCAAGTGGGAGAACGAATTACGCGGCACGATGCAACCGCTAAACAATGGTATCCCGAGTTAGTGAGGCTAGCGGCCGATCCAGTTGAAGAGGTGCGCAACACCGATGCCTGGGTCATGGGACAAGACACAACCGGCGCGGGATTTCACGAGGGTTTACTGAAGATGTTGAACGATCCATCGCCGATGGTGCGTGGAAATGCGGCGCTTTCGCTGGTGCGGTTTGGCGATGCTACAGGTCATCCGCAAATTGTCGCGCTGCTTGAGCCTGCGCGAATTACTTCTCCGCAATCCGGCAGCATTGTCGATGCCGACCGCCCTGGTACGGCCATCCATCAGGGCGGACTGATCGCGAAGCTGCGACATGGGAACACGACGGCGGAAATCCGGTCGCTAATTCCGGGACGAATTCGTTCCGTGGCTGGAACCGGCGCGAACATCGCGGAGGGCGCAGAAATCGCCGTGGTTGATCCATCAACCGAACAGGTGTGGGAAGCGTTGCGCGCGCTCTATCTGATCGGACAACCCGACGATCTGCCTGCCGTCCTTCCCTACGAGCGCGAACTTCCCGACATCTCGAATGACGTGCGGCAGCAGGCGGTAGAGACGGAAAAGGCAATTCGTAGCAGAGAAAGTCGCTAATCTTAAATAGGACAGATCATGGCGCAGACGATAGGCTACGCCGCCCTGGTGGTTCGCAACTACGACGAGGCCATCGCGTTCTTCACGCAGAAGCTGGGCTTCGAGTTGGTCGAGGATTCTGTGGCAAGTGATCGACGGGGGCAGGAGAAACGCTGGGTACTTGTTGCTCCACCGCATTCGGACGGTACGAAGCTGCTTCTAGCGCGAGCGTCGACGGCCGAGGAAGAAAGTCGCATCGGCAATCAGACTGGCGGACGCGTCTTTCTTTTCCTACATAGTGACGACTTCTGGCGTGACTATCGCGCGATGACTGCACGTGGGGTGAAGTTCTGCGAGACGCCGCGGGAAGAGACTTATGGAACCGTCGTGGTGTTCGAAGATCTCTATGGCAATAAGTGGGACTTGCTCCAGCTTAAGAATGCGGGTGCCTGAAGCGCACGACGTGATCGTGGAAATGCGGCGCTTTGTTAGTCCAGGACGATGGCAGGGATCCTTCGACTACGTTGCGGAATTCACTTCGTGAATTCTGCAACTCCGCTCAGGATGACAGCGTGTTAAAGAGAGCTGACGCTTGACTGCAGCAGCTAGATTGCCATCGGCCCGACTTCTTTTTCTACTTCTACAATGTCGAGCATCACAATCGCGTCCCACGGGCAGCCGTCGAGGAAGCAGCCGTCGGGGCCTTTGCTGAGGCACTTCTTGCAACCGATGCAAAGAATCGGATCGATTGCGATGCGGCCGAAGGGCGTGCTGTCTTCGTCGGGAACCCAGAACATGCAGTCTTCCACGGGGCAATACTCCACGCACGCGGGCGAGCCAGCGCATCCTGTGCAGCATTCGGTGATGACGGCGAGTTCTTTCGGCTTCTTCTTGCGCGGTGTGGTCAGGCCTTTGGACTTCGGTTCCCACTTCATTTCGTCAGGAACCATTCCGACGGCTTTGGTCGCTCCAGCTCCACGCACATCAGGTGCGGCAGTCATGGCGGGATTATACCTCGGAATCGCTGATTTGCGGCGTCTCCGTGAGCACTTTTGTGGATTCTCGGTTCGCCCCGAAATGATACTTTGTCAGTGGATTGTGACGGCGCACACCATTTCCACGCAGCTAATTCTGCTATAGTGAACCCCTGCAAAGGAGTTTCTGATGGCTGGAAAAAGTCTCAACCGGGTTCAACTGATCGGTAATCTGGGCAAGGATCCCGAGATCAAATACACGCCGCAAGGCACGCCTGTGGCCAAGCTGACGATCGCTACCAACGAGCGCTTCAAAGACAAAGCCGGCGAATGGCAGGACCGCACGGAGTGGCACAACGTGGTGCTCTGGCAGCGGCTCGCGGAAATCGCTGGCGAGTATCTAAAGAAGGGCGGCAAAGTTTATATCGAAGGCCGCTTGCAAACCCGCTCCTGGGATGACAAGACCAGCGGGCAAAAGAAGTACATGACCGAAGTCGTGGGCAGTGACTTGATCCTGCTCGGCGGACGCGGCGAAGGCGGTGGCGGCGGAGAATTCAGCGGGAGTTCGCGCGGCGCATCGGCGGGTGGCGGCAACAATTTCGACCAGCGCACGCCAGAGCCGGAGCACGCAGGCGCAGCGTCAGGGCCGATCACGGATGAGGATATTCCGTTCTAGAAGTCGAGGACGGCTGCGGGCGCGACCGGCTCGCAGCCACTCAACCCGATGTTAATGCGCCGCAGGTGCAGCGCCTCTTTTCGCTACCGCCTTCTTCAAAGCGAACACGATCGGCACGCAGCCGAAGCAGGCCAATGCCATATAGCGGAAGTCGTCCACGTAGGACCACAATCGCGCCTGCTGATTCAGATCGAAGTTGAGCAGTCCGTAGGCTTGGCGCAATGCGTCGGTGGAGGAAGCTCCGCGGGAGCTCAAAAAGGCTTGGATTCCATGGAGGCTTCCGTAGACCGTGACCCGCCCGGGATCGAGCGAACCGGCCAGTTCATTGCGGTGCACTTGCTCATGCCGGGAAACGATCGTGTTCACGATGGAGATGCCGATGCTGCCGCCGATATTTCGCAACAGGTTATAGAGGCCGCTGGCATTGCCGATCTCTTCATTCTTCAAGAATGCCATTGTCGTGGTCGACAGCGGAACGAAGACGCATCCGGAGCCGAAGCCGCTGATCAGAATTGCCCACAGGAATGTCCACTGCCCGATCGCGAGATTCACCTCTCCGAACCACAAGCTGGCCGCGCCGAACATGGCGAAGCCGAATGCGATCAGCCAGCGGTTATCCATTTTCGCAGTCAGATATCCAATGATCGGCATGGCGACAATCGCTCCAACACCGCGCGGGCTTACCGCCCAGCCCGCCGCTAGCGCCGTGTAACCCATCAGTTCCTGATAGAAGAGTGGCAGCAAAGTTACCAGGCCGTAAATGCCGGCGCCAAACAGCCCGATCAGGAGGCATCCTATGGCAAAGTTGCGATGACGAAAGACGCGCAGATCCACGAGAGGCTTGTTGTGACGAAACTCGCGAATCAGAAACGCGATGAAACTTACGATAAGAATTCCCGCAGCCCAACGAATCCAGGTGGCGCCAAACCAATCATCTTCCTGCCCTTTATCGAGGATAATTTGCAGTGCGCCCAGCCAGACCGCCAGCAGTCCCAAGCCCGATGCCATCGAACTTACCGGGATGCGCGTCCTTGATATACGGAGGATCCACCACGTAGCGGGAGATCATGAATATGGCAAATGCGCCGACAGGGATGTTGATGTAGAACGCCCAGCGCCATGTATAAGTGTCGGTCAGCCATCCCCCCAGCGTGGGTCCGAGAACCGGCGCAACCACCACGCCGAGGGCGAACACTGCCATGGCGAACCCGCGTTTTTGCGGAGGAAAAGTTTCCAGCAAAATCGATTGCGATAGTGGCTGCAGCGCTCCGCCGCCAGCGCCTTGCACCGCCCGCGCGATCAGGATCATCGCCAGGCTGGTGGCGGACCCGCAAGCAAAGGATGAAATCGTAAAGATGATAATGCAAGTAATGAGAAATCTTTTTCGTCCGAAGCGTAGCGAAAACCAGGAACTTGCCGGCAAGATAATGGCATTCGCTACCAGGTAGCTGGTCAGCACCCAGGTGGCTTCGTCATTGGTGGCCGATAAACTGCCGGCAATATAGGGCAGGGCTACAGCGGCGATGGAGGTATCCAGAACCTCCATGAAGGTCGCCAGCATGACGGCAATTGCGACCAGCCAGGGATTGCCTCCGCCGGGGGCGGAACCGCTTCGTGCCGGTTGTGCTGTCATTTAACTTTCTGCCCCAAGCCCTCAGGTCCGGATGAGCCTTTAAAGATGCGCTGGCAGGCCCCGGGGTTTCAACGTGTTTCCCGAATCGTTTGCTTAAGAGACGCCCGGCGAACATCCGCTTTCGGATATCATAATTTCTGGAGACTTCCATGGCCGAACAACTCGCCGACAAGAAATGTGTTCCCTGCCGGGGCGGTACGCCACCGCTCAAAGGAAAGGAACTCAAGGATCTGCACAAGATCGTTCCGCAGTGGAACGTGGTAGAAGAGCACCACATCACACGCGAGTATAAGTTTCCTGACTTCGCCCAAGCGCTGGAGTTCGTCAATCGAGTGGGAGCACTGGCCGAAGAACAGGGACATCATCCTGACATTCTGCTGGCGTGGGGCAAAGTCGGAATTACGCTTTGGACACACAAAGTCGATGGGCTCACCGAGAGTGATTTCATCATGGCCGCTAAGATTGACCGGGTTCTGGGAGCTTAGGGTCGAAGGCATCCGGCTGTCGGCTGCCAGCTTTCTGCATGCAGCGTTGGGTGGTTGCAACGCGACACGCCCGCTTCAGGCTTCCTTTCTCGCGCGCATTGCTAGCGCCCACAGACAAGCCGGAATAAACATGATGAGCCCCGTGTAGGTGGCTAGTGTGCGAGCCGCCACTCCCGCATCCAGCAAGCGACCGCACAGGTAAGCGCCAGCAGCGATGGTCAGCATCGAAAAGCCCAGATCGGCAGAAAAGACTCGGCCGCGGAATCGGTCGTCGGTGTGCAGCTGCAGCAAGGTGGTTGAGAATACCCATACGGTCGATCCGCCCATGTGCGCGAGCATGGCGCAAGCACTGGCCATCCACACTGTGCGAGAAATTCCCAGAGTTCCGTATCCCAGGGCAACAACCAGATAACCAAAAAGAATGCCGAGTTGCAGGCGGCGATCACTGCGTCCCGCCCACCGCGCCGAGATGAGTGGGCCGACAAGCGCACCCAACCCGCGTCCGCCGAGCAGGATGCTCATGCCAAGCATCGCCCCGCGGGCAACATCCACATTGCGCCAATGGACGGCAAATTCGTGCGCGCCCATCACCGTGAAGATCACCCAGCTTGGTCCAATCATGAGTTCGCCGGCCTTGGCGAATACCGTGGGCAGAAGCGTTCTGTGATTCCGTACGTAGCGGATTCCTTCCAGCACGGGAGAGAAATCGACGAGATCACGCGGACGCAGTGGAGCAGCGGACTCCGCATGCGGCTCGGCAAACCGCATACCGGCGATAAGCAGAGCTGAAGCCAAAAACGAAAGGGCGTTCAGGATGAATACTGCGTCTCGTCCAAAGAAAGCGGCGACCACTCCGCCGACCGAAGCGCCGATCAACAGATTCACTGACCAGGTTGCTGACGACAGCGTGTTGGCGATGAGAACTTCACCCTTCGTCGCAATGTTCGGGATCACCGCGCTTCGGGCCGGCTCGAAAAACGCGGCCATGACGGTCTCCGCCAGCAGCAAGGGATAGACCAGCCAGACCATCGAGCGCGAACGCACGAAGAGCATGGCGAGGACGACAAAGACGCGCACCACGTCGGCAGCGATCATTACGTGCTTGCGGCGCAGGCGGTCGTTCACCACACCCGCGGTGGGGCCTACGAATGTCTGCGGCAGAACCTGAAGGATCAATGCCAACGCCACTGAACTGGCGTGGCCGGTCAACTGCAGCAGCAACGTGTAGATGGAGAGCGTGTAGAACCAGTCGCCAATCTCGCTGACAATCTGCGCCAGCCAGAGGCGGCGAAAATTCCTGTTGCCGCGCAGTAATTGCAAATACGATGCGAGAGAGATCGACGGAGCCGCACGTTCTGGTTGGGGTTCCATGCGAAGAGTTAGAGTAACAAGTAATTTCGGTGAGTTTTTAGGATTCCGGCCGCAGTTTTATCTTGAGGTCTTCGGCAATCTGTTTGCCGTGGAAGCGGCCGTTCTCGATGAAGATTTCGTTGGTGCGCGATCCGGCCACGATCACACCGGCAACGTAGATCCCTGGCACATTGCTTTCCAACGAGACCGGATCGCAGACCGGGCGATGCTGGTCCTCCGACAGTTCGATCCCCATGCTGCGCAGAAAATCGTAATCAGGGTGGTAGCCGATGAGGGCGAGAACGAAGTCATTCTTGAGTCGGAGCGGCCCGCCCGGAGTCTCGATCACTACATGGTCGACTCCGATTTCCTGCACCGTGCTATTGAAATACGCTTCGATCTCATTATTCTTGATGCGATTCTCGAGGTCGGGCTTGATCCAGTACTTTACATGATGGTGCAGCTGCGAACCGCGGTAGACCAGTGTAACGCGGGAGCCATGACGCCAGAGATCGAGCGCCGCAATGGCGGCCGAATTTTTGCCTCCGATTACCAGCACGTCCGTATCGTAGTAAGGATGCGCATCCCCGTAGTAGTGCGACACCTTGGCCATATCTTCGCCGGGAATACAAAGCTGGTTCGCAAGATCGTAATAGCCAGTGGAAACGATCACTTTGCGGGTTCGATAGTCGTGCGGACGGCCAACCCGGTCGGTGGCCGTGATGCTGAAATTTCCATCCTCCCCCATCACAGTTTTAACCCATTCGTACTGGCGAATATCGAGCTCGTAGTGTTCTGAAACTTTGCGGTAATACTCCAAAGCCTCTTCGCGGGTAGGCTTCTGCCGGGCGGTGGTGAAAGGAATATCGCCGATTTCGAGCAGCTCCGGAGTAGTAAAAAACGACATGTTGGGCGGATAGTGATAGAGAGAATTCACCAGACAACCCTTGTCGACGACGATCACGCGCAGTCCAATCTTTTGCGCTTCGATAGCGCAGGCGAGGCCGGTAGGCCCGGCTCCGATCACCAGCACGTCCGTGCGCTGCTCCGGATTCGGACGAACTTTGGCCTTGGGCAAAGTTTCAACATCTTCGGTAGTGAGAAAGTCAGGCATCGATTCCTTGATCGGTGCAATCTTCACGGAACATATTCACGGAACTATGAGCCTCGATCGGAGACCGATGATTCTAGCACGTGGATGTTGCGGATTCCTTTTCATCAAAATGCAACGTGCGGTCGAGTACGGCATGCTATGCGCTGCGCGCTATAATCTGCAGTTGCCTCATTCGTCTCCAACGCTCTAGTCAGGACCTCATCATGCCGACCTCTACAGAATCTTCTCCCCGCATTCGCATTGAATCCGACAGCATGGGGAAAATCGAAGTGCCCGCCAACGTTTATTGGGGAGCGCAGACACAGCGCTCTTTGCTGCACTTCAACATCGGACGCGACACCATGCCGCCGGAATTGATTCGTGCGTTTGGAACATTGAAGAAGGCGGCCGCGCTGGTGAACCAAGACTTAGGCAAACTTTCAGCGGACAAGGCGAAGCTGATCGTGCAGGCGGCAGATGAAGTGATTGCAGGTAAATTGGATGATCAATTTCCCCTGCGTGTCTGGCAAACCGGCAGCGGCACTCAGACCAACATGAACGTAAACGAGGTTATCTCGAACCGTGCCATTGAAATCGCCGGCGGCGAGAAAGGATCGAAGAAGCCGATCCATCCCAATGATGACGTGAATATGTCTCAGTCGTCGAACGATACATTCCCTACCGCAATGCACATTGCGGCTGCGGATCGAGTGAAGAACGCGCTGATTCCGGCGATCAGGAGCGTGTACGATGCGATTGCCGCCAAGGCGAAAGAATTCGAGAACGTGGTTAAGATCGGCCGCACGCACCTGCAGGACGCGGTGCCCCTAACTTTTGGCCAGGAATTTGGTGGCTGGGCCAGCCTGCTGGAGCGCGACATCAAACGGCTAGAGCAAGCGCTGGATGGGCTTTACGATCTCGCCATCGGCGGAACCGCAGTCGGGACTGGGCTCAACACGCATCCCGAGTTCGCGGAGCGCGCTGCGAAAAAGATCGCCCAACTCACCGGACTTCCGTTCCGCTCTCACGGCAATAAGTTTGCCGCGCTTTCGGCGCATGACGAAATCGTCTTCGCCCAAGGCGCGATGGAAACGCTGGCTGCATCTCTGATGAAAATTTCGAACGACATCCGCTGGCTGGCTTCTGGCCCGCGCTGCGGATTGGGAGAACTTTCCATTCCAGAAAATGAGCCCGGTTCGTCGATCATGCCGGGGAAAGTGAATCCCACGCAGTGTGAAGCCATGACGATGGTATGCGTGCAAGTTCACGGCGCGACTGCGGCAGTTGGATTCGCGGGGTCGCAGGGGAATTTCGAACTCAATGTCTACAAGCCGGTCATGATTTACAACTTCCTGCACTCGGTGACCC
Source organism: uncultured Acidobacteriaceae bacterium (assembly GCA_963724815.1). GTDB lineage: Bacteria > Acidobacteriota > Terriglobia > Terriglobales > Acidobacteriaceae > Sulfotelmatobacter. Next base: position 46,445 of record CAVRWS010000067.1, on the reverse strand, counting down.
TGATCACGGACGCCTGCCACGGATATGTGGAGTACATGATCAATGGCATCGAGGTCGATCGTGCAAAAGTGGATTGGTACGTGAAGAATTCGCTGATGCTGGTCACTGCGCTCGCGCCAAAAGTGGGATACGACAAAGCAGCGCAGATCGCGCACACCGCCCATGTAGAGCACAGCAGTCTGCGTGAGGCTGCGCTGAAGCTCGCTTATCTTACCGGCGAGGAGTTCGATCAACTGGTGCGGCCAGAGAAAATGACCCGGCCGTAACGAAGTCAGAACAATTGCGGATCAGCCAAATTACGGTTCGGCCAATTCGGCTTCTCTCTCCAGGGATATCTCGAGTTTCTTTTTCGTCGTCGTCGTGATGACCACCACGCTGATCAGAATCAGCAGGGTCCCCGCTATCGTCCGCATGCTGAGTGACTCGCCGGCTAGCGCGTATCCTAGAAGGACCGCGATAACCGGATTAACATACGCGTAAGTGCCCACTTTGGTTGGCGACTCGTGATGAATCAGCCACACGTACGCAGTAAAGGCGACGATTGAGCCGGCTACGATCAGGTACAGCAACGCCAGCCATGCGCCGAACGTAACCGCGCGCACATCGAAGCCATTGAATTCACGTAGCCCGGCTGAGGTCAAGATCAGCAGGACTCCTCCGACCAGCATCTGAGCTCCCGAACTCATCACTTTGGATTCTGGCAAGGAAAACTTACGGGTAAGGATTGTAGCCGCCGACCAACTGATTGCAGCCACGATCAGAGCGATGGCTCCTGAAGTGTCAATTGCCTTTTCGCCCGCGCCCGACAAAGGGCCGACGAGAACCACCACTCCGCCTGCTCCGGCCATTAATGCCAGCGTTAGCCGAATGGTGAGTTTCTGTGTGCGCAGGAAACAAATCTCGGCAATGGCCATGAAGACCGGGATCGTCGCCATCATGACCGCCGTCACTCCGGAGGCTACGCGCTTCTCTGCCCAAAAGATCGAGCCATAATCGAAGACGAAAATCAGTACGGCTAAGAATGAAATCGCCGTCCACTGGCGGCGAGTCGGCGAAGGCGTACCTTTCGCTCGCATCCACGCATAGAGCACGATTCCAGCAATGAAGAAGCGGATTCCGGCAAGTAGAAATGGCGGAACTTCGCGGACGCCGATGCGAATCGCAAGAAATGTTGAGCCCCAAACCAGATAAATAATGGCGAAGGCCAACAGAATCTTCCATCGATTTGGCCTGAGCCCCGTATCCATGTTCCCGCCATTTGCCTAACAAATCGGCACCCAATTCTAGATTGGATCGATGTCTGGCGTCAGCGGGAGCAAATTCCAAGTATGGAAAATTTGGATGGAACGAATCGCTGGCTTAGGTCTATGTGAAGTAGGTTGTCGTTATTTTGGAAGTTTACTTCTTGAGCAGGCTAGTATGGCTGGCGGCGCATTGCCATCGGCCCTCGGTGAACACCCAAGTATCGGTAAAGCGTCCGAAGTGTTCGTAAGGCTTGCCCTGATAGGTTCCTTTGGTGTGGTAGATGCCCACCACCACCGCCGAGTCGGCGTACATGCTGACCTTTACGTCCTGAATCGTCAGGCTGGTGGGTTTGAACTGCGGATCTTTGATATCGGCCAGGAACTGCGATTTGTCGCTGACCTCGCCATCCCACTCTGTGTTGACGAAAGCGGAACCAATCATGCCGTCGAGTGCGCGCGCGTCACGATTTACCTGGGCTTCATTCCACAGGTGTTCCATCACCAGCAATTTAGTCTGCTGGGAGTCGTCTTTTGATCTTTGAGCAGCCGCGTGCCCCATCGACAAAAAGGCTAATAGCAGACAGCAGCATGTTGAACGCAGCATGGTCTTGCTCGTTCACCGCATCCCCACGTGAGGCGAACGCTGCGAAAAGATAGCAGCGGGTGCAAAACTATTCCACCGAAAATGTTTGGGAAGACATTACGAACGTCATTTAGAACCGGGACGGAAAGCCTCGCCTCGCTCGGCTGGACGGCCGCAGGCGGCCCGTCTCCACATGATTGGTCGACGCTAGGCCGGCGCGGCGGGCGGCCTTACCTTTAGAACGCCCAGCGCAGTAGTGCGGCGCCAACCGTAAAGCCTGCGCCCACGGAAGCCATCAGGACAAGACTTCCCTTCTTCAGTTTGCCCTCTTCGATGGCCGTGTTCATGGCCAGGGGAATCGTTCCGGCGGTGGTATTGCCGTAGCGATCGATGTTGACGATTACGCTTTCCGGGCGCAGGCCCAGGCGCTCGGCAGTGGCGTTGATAATTCTTAGATTGGCTTGATGCGGAATGAAGGCGTCAACGTCCGAACCTTTCAGGCCATTGCGTTCGAGAAGTTTCAGGCAGGCTTCGGTCTGTTTGCGTACCGCGAACTTGAAAACCTGCTGGCCATCCTGGTGAACGTAATGCATTTTTTGTTCCACGGTCTCGCGCGACGACGGATTCAGACTGCCTCCACCCGGCATGTAGAGATAGCAACCGCCGGAGCCATCGATTTCGTGAATGAAATCAATCAGACCAACCGCATCGTCTTCCGCAGCTTCAAGAATCACGGCCCCGGCACCATCGCCAAAAATCACGCAAGTGGCGCGATCGGTGTAATCGATGATTGAAGACATGACGTCGGCGCCAATCACGAGAATTCGTTTATGCGTGCCTGCGGCAATGAATTGTGCGCCCGTTTGCACGGCATAAACAAACGCGGAGCAGGCCGCGGAGAGATCGAATCCCCAAATCCCGGTCGCGCCCAGTTTGTGCTGCACCAGGCAGGCGGTAGAGGGAAAAAACATATCCGGCGTAACTGTGCCGACGATGATGGCGTCGATGTCGTTGGGCGTCAGTCCGCGCTGAGCCAGGGCTTTCTTGGCGGCCTCGACCGCGAGATCGCTGGTGGCCATTCCTTTTTCGACAATATGCCGTTCGCGAATGCCGACGCGGGCAAGAATCCAGTCATCGGTGGTGTCGACCATTTTCTCCAGGTCGGCATTGGTTAAAAGACGAGGCGGAACGTAGGTGCCAAGGGCGCTGATCTTCGCTCTGATGCCGGTTCTGGCGCGGGCAGGTGTGGTCAATGAGAGCTCCTGAGTATAAGACTCAGTATTTTGCAGGATTGGGAGCAGAATGTCTAACTGAAGGGAACTAATACGTCCGACGCCGAAGCAGCAGACGCTTCGAAATGGATGAAGAGAGCGATTCATCGCCAACAATCAACAAACCGGCGAGCTTGGCGGTCGCGCTAAAAACTTTTGGCGGTTGGCCCGAATCTTTCCAACACGACGCCTGTAGGACGCACAGTTGCCACATTAAGTAATTCGCTCTTTCCCTGCTTTAGATATCGGTCAAGAAACGCAAGCGTGTAGTCCTCAATGACGCTAAGGGAACGAACTGCATTGTTCAGTTCTTCCTTGTTCTCAGATTCGAGCAGCGGCATGTCAGTAAAACTGGAATGACCAATACCGGGCAGATTGATGCGTAGGTGGTAACTCCCTCCCGTGCACTCTTTCAGTTCCTGCTCGTTGATTGCAAGCTGCGCCTGATGATTCTTATCCCAGTCTTTCCGAGTAATCTTATAGGGTGCAAGTTGCGCATCGGTCGGCGGTTCGTGAAACACTTCCATCCACAGAAATGGCTGCGAGGGCATACTGGCTCCCTCATAGGCAAAGATTGGCCCGTCGGGCCCCAACCCATCTGCATTCAGGCATGCCTTAATTCTCGGGTCTAACTGGCAAGCTCTAGGCGCTGCGCGGCCTCCAAACGAATGCCCCCAAGCGGCGATGTTGCTCAAATCCACTCTTCCAGAAAAAGGAGCAGAATTCTTTCCAGCGACATTAAGTGATGTGACCTGGTCAATCGTGAAGCGGATGTCCGCCGCCCACTTATCGAAATGCGGTGCGTCAAAGGTATGCATCCGTTGCACAAACTTTTCTCTCGTCTCATCCGGAGGTGTCGGTAGGTGCCGCCCGACCGCTGCGTCTGAAAAGGGGACGACACGACCGTCCGGAAACGCCACTGCGGGAACTTCATAGGTAGGCTCGATCGAGGCGACGATATATCCGTGGCTCACCACTTCCTCAATGAGAGCTGTGTAGGCCGTCGAGGGAACGCCCAGCCCGGGAGAAAAAACGACAAGCGGGAATCGTTCGTTCCCTGCTGCTATGGGTAATTTTTCGGACGTGTCAGTCTCGATCTTCCCCGAGACAACCAAATCCCAATTATCGTCCCAAAAACTCTTCATGCTTTCGCTTTCAGAGCTTTTCGCTATACTCTCCACGCCCGGGAGGTACTCGGCGGGATTCTTTCTGGGGCCTCTGTCGACTGGGTACCAAACGAAAACCATAATCTCGCGATTAGCGCTGGGAGCATTGGAAAGCGGTTCGGGGCGTGACTTATCAACCCAGTCATAGCCGATCCTCGCCACACCGTATTTACCATCTGGCGAAGGGAGCCTCTTGTTTGTCCCGGCAGTCTCTTGCGCCACACAGTGAACAGCGCACACAGTAAACACCAGAATCAGAGTTTGGATCGAATGCACCATAGAGGTCCCCAGCGTCACGCCAGTTCGCTGGCTAGAATCGTACCATCTGGGAGTGTAGGGAAAGGATTCTGAATAGCTCACGTAAGAAAGTCGACGCACTCATTGATCAGTCTGCCTGAGGGGTTCAAAGACTTCCCGCGGATGGGGTATTAAGTCGACGGTTCAGATCCCCATTCCATGCTGGAGGAACCTTGCCGATCACCGCAACCACGGCGCCGCGAGGTGAGGCTGGGAGGCCGTCAAGCTGCCCGACTTTGCTTTTCGTACTGCATCCATTCGCGGATAAAGTTCGGGCAGCCGACGATGCCGAAGTGGCGACCCTCTCCGTTTAACAGATAGGTAAGAGCATCGTGATCCAGCTCCACCAGATGCTCCAGGTCGAGTAGCGGCCATAAGGCGCATTCGATCGCGGAGGAAACAAGCTGATCCACGTAAGCGAGATGACCCTGCGATAGCGAGCCGGAGACGCGGATGGTGACAGTTGGCGAAACGAAATTTGACGGAATACGAGCATTGCGCATGTTTTGTACTGCACCTCGCGATAATCTGCCAGCCCTCTCTAGATAAGATGAGCCGGCGAGGCGTTCTTGCGCAAAGAGTTGTAAATTATGCGTAAAGCCAGGTTGGCAAGCCAGGCGGGCTGACGAAGATAAAAATAAGCCAGGCACCGGGGACCCACTGCACACGCAAGAGCCCGTTACCGTTGCTTCCTTCCGGACCTGGCGGGGTTGGCGAGAGTACGTCGCGTGAGACCGATGCCTGACTTAGATCATTCTAGCAAAGCGTGGAGATTCTCCGCACAACGCTCCGTGGCGGCTCGCCGACGGCAAAGGGATGGTGACTTTTGGTGCAAGAAAAACTCACGAAGCCCTTCCCTTTCTGATGGGATGTATCGAACAATAGGATTCTGACCTAGAACCTGCAGCGATTACAGGGCTCGGTCGACCGTTACCAAAAATAATGCCTCAGCCTTCACCATTACCGGGCATCATTCCGCTGCCGCAGGCGATCAACAAGTACTTCGAACTTTCTCTCTATTTGCTTGTCTTAATGGGATTTGGAGCTTTGGCGAGCACAGGAGGGCTCGACGTTCCAACGATTTTGCTGGCGGGGTCGGCCCTGGCCCTGCGAGGCTTCTTACTAGCGGAGCGACGTCGCGTCGTAATTTCCGAGCGCTGGACCACGCCTCTTACGATTGCGTATTTCGTTTTCTACGCAGCGGATTACTTTCTGCTTTCTCGCGGATTTCTGGCCGCTACGATCCACCTGGTTTTATTTGCGGTGGTAGTGCGGACGTTTTCTCTGCGGCGCGATCGCGACTATGTAACTTTGGCGATTCTCGCCTTTCTCATGGTGCTCGCGTCCGCGGTACTTACGGTGGACAGTATTTTTCTCTTCTTCTTTGCCGGATTCATGCTGATGGCGGTGGCCACGTTTATCTTGATGGAGATGCGGAAATCGCAGCGGACCGCGAAGTTCCAGGCCCGGCACTCTAACGATGCCCATGAACACCGGCACCTGGCATTTGCGCTGGCCAGGACTACGCCGGGATTGGTAGTGATGATGTTGGTGGGTGCGGCAGCAGTATTTTTTCTTTTGCCTCGCATGTCGGCGGGATATCTGGGCGGCTACTCATTCGGTAATGATCTCTCGACCGGCTTCAGCGATCAGGTGCGACTGGGCAGCATTGGGCAGATTCAGCAGTCCAATTCAGTGGTAATGCATATCCAGATTAATGGTGACAGGCACGGCCAGTACGCGCTCCACTGGCGGGGAGTGGCCCTGGCAAACTTCGACGGCAGGAACTGGTCGAACTTCCGAGAGCAATTCATATTGCAACGGGAAGGAGACAGCGCGTTTTCTGTGCCCATCTCGAGCCAAGGCGTGACTCTGGCCTATGACGGGCAACGCCAGGCTGCGCCGGGAACCAACCCTCACCTCATTCATTACCGCGTGTTGCTTGAGCCCATTGGTACAAATATTTTCTTTCTTGCTCCCTGGGGGCGCCGGGTGATGGGAACCTATCGTGCACTGGGCGTGGATGCGGGGGGTGCCGTTTACGATCTCGACAGCCAGCACACCGTCAATGTGTACGAAGCGGATTCGGATATTGCCAAGCCATCTGCCACAGATCTTCGGACGGCGGGGAGCGCGCTTCCCCAGTTTGTCTCGTCGTACTTACAACTGCCCGCCCTCGATCCCAGAATTCCGCGGCTGGCGGCACAGATTTCCGGTTCGGCTTCCAATAACTACGACAAGGCGGTCGCCTTGGAAAACTACTTGAAAACGCATTACGGCTATACCTTGCAGTTGCTGAGCGCTCCGTTCACCGATCCTCTGGCCAACTTTCTTTTCGAGCGCAAACAAGGGCATTGCGAGTATTTTGCCTCTTCAATGGCGGTAATGCTGCGGGCGCTGCACATTCCGTCTCGCGTAGTAAACGGTTTTCGCAGCGACGAATTTAATGACATCACCGGCAATTATGTGGTCCGGGCCAAGAATGCGCACTCGTGGGTGGAGGCTTACTTCCCTGGCTACGGCTGGATTACTTTCGATCCCACGCCGGGCGGCGACGTGGCCACGCCGCAGGGCTGGGACCGGGCCATGCTGTATCTGGATGCGGCGCAATCGTTCTGGCGGGAGTGGGTGATCAGCTACGACTCCTCGCACCAGTACATTCTGGGACATGCAGCGCTAAACAGCACGCGCAATTCGTGGGAAAGATCAAGAACGTGGGCCAGGTTGCACTATGCGCGTCTGCTCAACCTGGTGCGGCGCAGCCAGCGGAGCGCGGAGCAGGCGCCTACGCGCTGGTTCTGGGTGGTGGGTGGTATCGCATTCGTGGTGCTATTGCTAGGCAACATAGGGCGGATTGCCCGGATGATCCGCGTGAGACGACTGCAGGCGCATCCCGAACGATCGCCGGATGAAGCAGCTGCGATGTGGTACGAACGTATGGCTCGATATCTGGCACGGCGTGGGGTAAAGAAATCTACGACGCAGACGGCGCAGGAGTTCGTTCGTGTGATCGAGGATGAGCGCTTGCGTGTGCGAGTTGGGCGCTTCACCGACGCTTACGAATCGGCGCGGTTCGGAAATTCCTCAAACGACGCCCAGCGCCTACCGGAGTTGTATGACGAAGTAGAACTGGCGAGTAAAAAGTGAGTGTGACTAGAAATGCCAGATCATGCCACCGCCGACAAAATAGTTATGCTGCCGCGTCTTGCCGGTATCCGCCAACGGAAGATCAGGAGTTCCGGACCAAAAATCGCGAACCTCGCCGCGAATGCTGAAGTGCCGCATGCGCTTGGCAAAGGGACTTACATCCAGTCCTAATCCAACCTGTAGCACACCTGAGGTGGTTGAGCCTCCAGGATTATTGCCGTAATAATTGAGATTGCTGCTTTCGCTGAAGTGCCCAAACCCGCCACCGAAACTCGCCCAGGGTGAAACTCTGGTCGAAGGAAACAAATTCAGGCGAATCGCCGGAGTCACGAAAATCTGCTGGTAACCGGAGGGAACAACGTCGCCACCAGATCCCAGGTCTTCGTCAAGATTGAAAACAGCAGGCACTTCGGCCGAGATGGCATACACCTCGGTACCAAAAAGGTGGCGTGCATAGTCGACTTCAAACGTCAGTCCTTTGCCGGATCGAACAAAGGGATTAATTGTGGGCGCGTTTGCGCCGTGAATCCCCTGGTCGCTGATGAAGATGCGGCCCAGCATGCCGGTCAATTCGTTCTTCTCGTCCTGGGCGGCGGCAGAGGCTGCCAGGATGGACATTCCCATAATCAGGACTGCGAGTACGGCCTGTTTCCCAGACATTTCCCCTCCAGAACGCGGGATAGCTGCTTTTAGTCGGTAGAGCAAGCGTAGCATGAAGGGCAAAATCTTCATCCACAGCTTGCTGGCTTTCGTGGTACCGGTGGTAACAGAGAAGAGATGGCGCCGACTCGGCCGTGTCGCGCTGCAGGGATCGATATTAGAGGATCGATAAAATGTTAAAATAGTGAGATTGCATGCCCTCCAAAAGCCTGACTATACCGAGTCCCCGCGAAAATAGCCCTACCCACACGGCGAACGATGATACGCAGCCGACACGACCGCAAAAGGTTAGTTTTGTCAGCCTGGGCTGCCCTAAGAATCTGGTGGACAGCGAAGTAATGATGGGATTTGTGGCGCGGGCCGGAGCTGAACTCTCTCCGCGAGCCGAGGACGCCGACATCATTGTGGTGAATACGTGCTCCTTCATCGAGAGCGCGCAACAGGAGTCAGTCAACACAATTCTCGAGATGGCTGGGCTTAAGACAGCAGGACGGGCGAAAAAGCTGGTGGTGGCGGGCTGCCTGGTCGAGCGCTTTCGCGACGAGATTCGCCAGCGCATTCCTGAGGTGGATGCAGTCGTCGGCACGGGGGAACTGCAAAACATTCTGTCAGCAACTGGCGTAGCGCCAGCTGTAGCGCCGAACAAGTCTCCATTGGTCGTGCTTTCCTCGCGGCCCGAAGGCGACGCTCGGGCTGCGCAGGGACGATTTTCACGTGGGCAATGGGACGGCGCACTCTCCGATCTGCCCAACTATCTATACGACGATGAAACTCCACGCATCCTGGCTACTCCAAAATCCACGGCTTACATCAAGATTGCTGAGGGCTGCGATCATCCTTGCACGTTCTGTATCATTCCGCAGTTGCGCGGGCAATTTCGTTCACGGCGGTTCGAATCAGTGATCGCAGAAGCCGAACGGTTGGCGCAGATCGGCGTACGCGAGATCACACTGATCGGCCAGGACACCACCTGCTACGGCGAAGATTTTGGACTGAAAGACGGCCTCGCACTGCTGCTGGAAAAACTGGCGCAGATCGAAGACCTCCGCTGGATTCGTTTCCTGTATGCCTATCCGAATAAGATCACGGGCAAGCTTCTGGAGACGATTGCAACTCACGAAAAGCTTTGTTCTTACATGGACGTACCTCTGCAGCACGCATCCGCGAGCGTGTTGAAACGCATGAAGCGCGGAGGTGGAGCGGAGGTATTTCTCCGTTCCATCGACAAGATGCGGCGCGCCATTCCTGACGTGACCTTGCGCACGTCATTTATCGTCGGCTTTCCTGGGGAAACTGAACAGGAATTTGCGGAGCTGTGCGATTTTGTTCGCGAAGCTCAATTTGATTGGATGGGAACGTTCTCCTACTCCGACCAGGAGGGCGCCGGTGCATTCGATTTAGACGACAAGCTTTCCCTCGCTGAGATTGAATGGCGGCGCAAACATCTGATGGGCATCCAGCGGCAGATCAGCAAAAAGAAAAAGAAGGCGCTGGTGGGACAGGAGTTTGACCTGTTGCTGGAAGGAAGCTCAGAAGAGACCGATCTACTCATGGAGGGCCGCACGGCAATGCATGCGCCAGAAATTGACGGGAAAGTCTTCGTGAACGAATTTCCGGCCGAGGCCGAACCGCAGCCCGGCGAGTTTTATCGCTGTCAGATTGTAGAGGCGCACGACTACGACTTGGTGGCGAGAATTCTATAAATTGGGATCGCCTGAATTTTGATTTGCTCCGCCCCAGCCGGAGAATCCTTTGATATGCCTCGCAAGCGCACCCTGAAACTCCGTTGCCCGATCTGCAAGAAAGTCGTCAAGAGCGGCGACCCGGAATTTCCTTTCTGCAGCGACCGCTGCCGCACCATTGATTTGGGGAAATGGGCAAGCGGCGCTTATGTGATTCCCTCGCCGGTCAGCGATGCGGAGGAGCAAATTCGGGAAAGCACACCCGAAGATCAGGATGAGGATTCGTGAAGGAAGCTCCCGCTAACGTTGCTACAGAATCCGACCACAGCGCCGGCGTCACGCCGGCTGGCGAGGTCCGGCTTCGAACTCAGCGGTGGGCTATGCTGGTCGGTACGTTTTTTGGCATTGGACGAATGCGGCCTGGGCCGGGAACCTGGGCTTCGGCCACGGCAGTATTGCTATGGGCTGCACTGGCGCATGCTCTCGCTCCACCGCTACGCGCTCCGGTTGTGTCGATCCTGGCCGTATTGGTGATGCTAATTGGTATCCCGGCCGCAACGCGGGTCGCCCGAGGCTCGGCGATGAAAGACCCGCAATTTGTCGTGATTGATGAGGTAGCCGGGCAGTTAGTAGCTCTGATTGCTGTTCCCCTGGCATGGAAATCTTTTTTAGCGGGCTTTATACTTTTTCGAGTCTTCGATATCCTCAAACCGCCGCCGGTGCGACAATTGGAGGCGCTTCCAGAAGGTACAGGAATTGTTCTGGACGACATTGCCGCGGGTCTGTACGCGCTATTCGTTGTACATCTCTTTCTGCACTTTGGTCTTCTAACGTAAGGCGAGTGGGTTCTCATGGGATTTTCCGATCGTGTCCTCGGTAAGAAAAACGTGAATGGCGGCCCGCACATCGAGTCCGTTTCGCCCGTGCTGGCGCTGGCGGGAGGAGAAGTGCGCATTGCAGGCTCGGGATTGCGGCCGCCACAGTGGCAGCGTCCGCGCGTACAGTTCGGCGACGTGGAAGGCGGAGTCGTGATCAGTTCGGATTCATTTCTGGTTGCCCGAGTTCCGGCGGGAGCTACTTCCGGTCCGGTTGTGGTGGCGACGAACGGTCATGTGAGCAACTCGCAAAACGTGAAGGTCGCCGTACCCATCGCCGAAAACCTCCATCCCGTTACCAGTCCGGCAATCGACGCCCAAGGCAACATCTACGCAACGTTTTCTGGTTCGCGTGGCCAGAAAGTTCCTGTCGCAATTTTCAAGATTGATACCAACTATACGGTGAAGCCGTTCGTCGCGGAGATGATGAACGCGACCGCCATCGCTTTTGACCGCCAGGGACAGATGTATGTTTCCTCGCGCCACGATGGTGCGGTGTATCGCGTGGCCCCCAACGGAACCATGACCACGTATGCGGAAGGCATGGGAATTGCCACGGGAATTGCTTTCGATCGAAACCAGAATCTCTATGTAGGCGACCGCAGTGGCACCATTTTCAAGATTGGCCGCGACCAGCAGGTTTTTGTTTTCGCCACGCTCGAGCCTAGCGTCTCTGCATATCATCTTGCCTTCGGTCCGCAGGGAGATCTATTTGTGACTGGACCGACGACATCGAGCTTTGACTGCGTGCACAGAATCGATCCCCAAGGAACCGTTCACAAGTTCTTCCGCGGCCTGGGACGCCCGCAGGGCTTGGCATTCGACGCCAACGGCAACTTGTATGTTGCAGCCTCGCTTTCGGGCAGGCGCGGCATTGTGAAAATCACGCCTGAGGGCCAGGCAAATCTGGAAGTTGCCGGGCATGGTCTCGTAGGACTGGCTTTCGCCCCGGGACGCAGCGTTGTTTTGGCTACCACTGACGCGGTTCATCATCTCTCATGGAACATTCAAGGACAGCCTCTTTTGCCCGAGTGACGCGTAATCTTCGTTCCGCAGGGATCGCCATTGCTCCATCGACCCGCGGTTTTCATTTACACTTCTAGCCGTGAATGCTGAGATCATCGCGGTTGGGTCTGAGCTACTGACGCCCTTCCGCATGGATACCAATTCTCTTTACCTCACCGAGCAGCTGAACCAGCTCGGCGTCGAGGTGATTTTCAAGAGCGTCGTCGGGGACGACCTCGGGCGTCTGGTCGCAGCCGCGAGGCACGCTTTAATTCGCTCCGATATCGTGATTTTCAGTGGCGGCCTGGGTCCCACCGAGGATGACCTTACCCGGGAAGCCGTAGCGGAAGCGCTGGGCGCGCCCTTACGGCGCGACGAAAAAATTATCGCCGCCATCGAGCAGCGTTTCGCCGCGCGTGGTTGGAAGATGTCGGCCAACAATGCCAAGCAGGCAGATGTTATCGAAGGTGCGACCGTGCTCCCGAACCCCAACGGCACCGCGCCGGGCCAGTGGTTCAGCGGCCAGATCGAAGGCCGCGAACGCATCGTGATTTTGCTGCCCGGGCCTCCGCACGAGTTGAAAGCTTTATTCGAAGCGGAATGCCGGGAGCGGCTGCGGGAAAAATTGCCATCTGCCTTCCTGGCGACTCGAGTGTTGAAGGTTGCCATGCTCGGAGAATCTCTTGTGGATGCGCGCGTCGCGCACATCTACAAACGATTTGCGGACGTGCAGACCACAATTCTTGCAGGAGCAGGAGAGATCCAACTGCATTTCAAGTCGCGCGCGGAGAGTATGGAAGCGGCGCAGGCGCGGGTGGATGAGGCGGCTGACGCAGTTGAGGAAGAACTCGATGACGCGGTGTACTCGCGCGACGGCCAGTCGCTCGAGCAAATCGTCGGCTACTGGCTGCAGATGCGCAACGCCACTCTAGCCGTGGCTGAATCCTGCACTGGCGGTCTGCTCGGCGAGAGGATTACCTCCGTGGGCGGCAGTTCGCGTTACTTTGCCGGGGGCGCTATCGTTTACTCCAATGCTGTAAAAACGGAGCTGGCGGGCGTACCCGCGGATATGATTGAGCGGCACGGCGGAGTCAGCCGCGAAGTTGCAGCGGCGCTGGCGGAGTCGATTCGCTATCGCTGCGATACAACGTTGGGGATCGGCATTACGGGCGTGGCTGGGCCCACGGGCGGAACTCCAGAGAAGCCGGTGGGCTTGGTATTCCACGCCTTAGCCAGCGCCAGCGGGACAGAAGTGATTGAGCGAAACTTTCCCGGCGATCGCAAACGGATCCGCTGGTTCGCTAGCACGCTCGCGCTGGATATGGTGCGAAAGAAGTTGATGTGAAAAGAAGCGTCTTATGCGCCTCTTCGTAGCGCTCGATATTGACGACAACATCCGGAACCGGATTGCGCGCTTCCTGGATGGGGTTCGCGGATTTGCTCCGGATGCGCGCTGGGTGCGGCCTGAATCGTTGCATGTCACTCTGAAATTTATCGGAGAACAATCCGCGTCACAAATCGAAGTAATCCAGCAAGCGCTCGACGGTATCGAGGCTGACCATTTTGAATTGAACTTTCGAGGCTATGGGTTTTTTCCCACTGCGCGCACGGCGCGAGTGTTCTGGGTGGGAATCGAAGGAGATTCGAAGCTGGCTTCGCTGGCGGCTGCAGTGGATACAAGACTTATTTCACTCAAGATTCAAAAAGAGGAACATTCTTATAGCCCACACCTTACGCTGGCTCGGGGTGGCGGACGCTCCGGTTCGCCACGCAGGGAAAAGAGTGACAGTGCGAATCGCAGCTTTCTGCGCTTGCAGGAAAAACTATCAGCATTGCCGACCCCAGAGTTTGGTACGATGACGGCCCGTGAGTTTTTTCTGTATCAGAGCCAAGCCTCACCTGGCGGCTCGAAGTATACGAAACTGGCGGGATTCCGTTTGCGCTAGCAAACTTGTTTCATGTACACGTGCCTTCTCATCGTCGCCGTCAGCTACCTCTTGGGTTCGATCCCGTTTGGATATCTATTGGTACGCATTTTTCGCGGCGAAGATGTGCGGAAAAGCGGCAGCGGAAATATTGGAGCGACCAATGTCTCCCGCAAATCACGGGTTCTGGGAGCGCTGACATTGCTGCTGGATGCGCTGAAAGGAACCGCAGCGGTTCTGCTGGCATACTTTCTTGCGGGTCGAGTGCCCGAATTACCTCGCGCCTATCTGGTGATGTCACTGGCTGCCCTGTTCGCGGTTCTCGGCCATGTGTTTCCCGTGTGGCTTAAGTTTCGAGGCGGTAAGGGAGTGGCCACAGGTCTGGGCTCATTTATCGTGATCGCACCGAAATCAGTGCTGTTGGCAGTCGGAATCTTTATCGTCGCCGTACTCGTCTTTCGTTACGTATCGCTAGGGTCAATTCTCGCTGTGGCTTTCTTTCCTTTTCTGGTTTACGAAATGCATGCCTATGGCAATGACGCGGTGGCGCTGATCTTAATCACATCGACTTCCCTGCTCATCGTCGCTATGCATCACGAAAATATCCGCCGACTGCTCGCCGGCACAGAAAGCCGAGTGGGAGCCAAACCCGCATGAGTGAGATCGCAATCATCGGGGCGGGTGCGTGGGGTACTGCGCTGTCGATCGTTCTGGCACGAACGGGCAATCATCAAGTTCGACTCTGGGTGCACGAAAAAGAAGTTTACGGCACCATTGCGCAAGAGCGCGAAAACGAAAAGTTTCTTCCAGGCCAGAAGATCCCTGCTGGCGTCATCCCTTGCCACGATCTAGAGAAAGCGCTCGATGGCGCGGCCATCGTAGTAGGCGTAATGCCTTCGCAGCATTGCCGCCGCCTGTTTGAGCAAATGAGGCCGCTGTTGCGCGGGGATACGATCATTGTCAGCGCGACCAAAGGATTGGAAGAAAACTCCCTATTACGGATGACTGAGGTGATCTCGCAAGTGATCAACCGAGACGATATTCCCATACGCATCGGCGCGCTCAGCGGGCCATCGTTCGCTTTGGAAGCTGCGCGCGGAGACCCTACCGCAATCACGATCGCTTCACAGGACCGCGATCTCACGCGCACCGTGCAGCGGGAATTCAGCAATGCCAGCTTCCGCATCTATACCAACGACGATCCGATCGGAGTGGAACTCGGGGGCGCTTTGAAGAACACAATCGCAATCGCCGCCGGCGTCAGCTCCGGCCTTGGCCTCGGCCACAATTCCGTGGCGGCTCTCATCACTCGTGGATTGGCTGAAATGACGCGTCTGGTCGTGGCCTGCGGCGGCAAAGCCGAAACCATGGCCGGCCTCGCCGGACTGGGTGATTTAGTGCTGACTTGCACGGGCGGTCTCTCCCGCAATCGCAGCGTCGGCGTGGAACTTGGCCGCGGACGAAAATTACCGGAGATCCTTGCCGGCATGCATGGCACAGTTGCGGAAGGAATTTTCACGACAACCGCGGCCGTAGGACTGGCGCGCGCCCACAGCGTCGAGATGCCTATCGCCGCACAGATGTATGCCATTCTTCACGAAGGCAAGGCTCCGCGGGATGCGATTTATGAGCTGATGACTCGCAGTGGCAAGAGTGAAGCGCTGAAGGACGAAGGCTGACTTGGATGTTATCTTGCCAAACCCTTACTGCGCGCCCCTTTCCTCCGAAACTTTGGTAATGGCGAGTCTCACGGTTTCCGACTGCTGGCCGTCCCAAGCACATTAAAATTCTATAGATACAAGTGAAAACCGCCGCCACTTCGATCGACGGCGCTTCCGAATCTGGTCAGGGGAGCGACTCGTCTTCTAAAGCGCCAATTCCTGCGCGCATTCCTATTCTGTACGTAATTCTCGGCGTGCTGCTCGTGATTAGTATCGTCCCCATGTATTTCTACTCCGCACAAGTGGAGGCGATAAACCGCGACCGGCTAAAGACCAACGAAATGTTGCTGCAGAATACGGTGACGCGGTCGCTGGCGGATGATCTCTCGCAGCACGAGCGTTCGCTGCGAATGATGCTGGCGAATCTTTCGTCAGCAATTGAAGTGGCAAGCGGCGGCGACATCGGCAGCAAGAATATTGAAGCGCCGGAACTACGCGCGCTTCTGGAACATTTTGTTTCATCCTCCGACGAACTCGCCTACGCCACCTTGTTGAGCTCGGACGCCAAGGGCATCTCTGCCGGCCGTATCGCACCAGATGCATTTCTGCAACGAGAGTTGCAACATGCCTACGACGCAGCTCGTGACGGGCGCGCCTACAACGGCCAGGCCCTGCAGGTGGAAGATGGCAAGACTTCGCGGACGGTGGTCTTGGTAAGCAGTCCAGTAAGTTATGAAGGGCACTTTCTAGGCATGGTCGGCGCGGTCGTGGATTTGCAATTCCTGATTCGCCGTCTTCATGAGGTCAGCGGGGGCGGCCTCATTCCCTATGTCGTGGATGCGCAGGGCCGCCTGGTGGCGGCCGGAACTGCCCAATATGTGACCGGGCAGGATATGAAGAGTCTTGAAATCGTCCGCAACTTCGTGGACGAGGGCAACAAAGCACAGCTGGCTGCGACCAAGGAATTCGCGGTGCAGGAAGGCAAGGACAACGTCGAGATGCTAGGCACCTACAGCCCAGTCACTGCCCTCGATTGGGCCGTGGTGGTGCAGAAGCCACAGCGCGAGGCATACCGCGGGGTCTACGAGATGCAACGCACGGCACGCCTCCTGGCGTTACTGGCTGTGCTGTTGAGCATCGGCGTGAGCATCTTTGCGGCGCGGAGAATTACGAATCCTCTGCAGATCCTTACCCAGTCCAGCCGCGCTCTGGCTCGCGGCGACTTTTCGCAACGCGTTCATTTGTGGAGCCGCACCGAAATCGGCGAATTAGCCGAGACCTTCAATACCATGTCCGAGGATCTCGAGCACTTCGTCGAAGACCTGAAGCGGGCGGCAGAGGAAAATCGCGCGCTGTTCCTGGGCTCGATTCAAATGCTGGCGGGCGCGGTCGACGAAAAAGATCCCTACACCCGGGGCCACTCCGACCGTGTCACGCGTTACTCACTGATGATTGGCAAGGAAATGAATCTGGATGCGCCGTTTATGGAGATTCTGCGAATTTCCGCGCAGCTGCACGACGTGGGCAAGATTGGCATTGAAGATCGCATTCTGAAAAAGCCTGGCGCGCTCACCGCAGAAGAGTTTGAGGTCATGAAGACCCATACCACGAAGGGCGCCAACATCTTACGTCCGGTAACTCAGCTGGCGGATATGCTTCCTGGCATTGAACTTCACCACGAAGCTTTGGACGGCAGAGGTTATCCTTATGGCCTCACCGGAGAGCAGATCCCGCTGCTGGCGCGGGTGATTGCAGTCGCCGACACGTTTGATGCCCTAACCACAAATCGTCCTTACCAGCATGCACACACTCCGGAAGAGGCCCTGAAAATCATTCAGAACCTCGCCGGCAAACGGCTCGATCCTGAACCCGTTGCGGCGCTCATGGCGGTTTACGGACGAGGCGAGATTCGCATACAGCGGATCGCAATCAAAAGATCAGTTGCTCCGGATGCGGCTGGGGTGATTCCTCCCGCTGCAGCGGGTCCGACCCTTCCCGCCGCCGAAGCGACTAACCTGGAAAGAACCCGAGTTTAACCACTCTCATCCTATTGTCTGACAAGCCCATTGTCTGACGAGTGCCGACCGGACTGCGCCGGGCCGCTATAATCAAGCCTTAGGCTTTCTCATGATTCAAACTTTATTCGGCAGCACGGAAGAAAAGAAAACTGGACTCTTCGAGCGCATGAAGCAGGCGGTCACGCGTACGCGCGAGAATCTCGCGGAACGCATTGAAGAAGTAGTTTCAATCGGCAAAGAAATCGACCGCCATACGCTCGACGACCTTGAGGCTACTCTGATCGGCGCCGACCTGGGCAGCACAACTACCCAGGAAGTTCTCGGCAAGTTGCGAGATAAGGCCGATCGCAAACAAATCAAAGATGTTCAGGAACTGAAACGTCTTCTTAAAGAGGAATTGCTGGCCATTTTAAACGCGGCCAATACGCGGCCTGTCGAGCGCGTGGAAGGCACGCCGGAAGTGATTCTCGTGGTCGGAGTAAATGGCACAGGCAAGACTACGACGATCGGGAAGCTCTCGCAGGTATTTCGGTCGCAGGGCAAGAATGTGCTGATGTGTGCGGCGGACACGTTCCGCGCGGCGGCCATCGATCAATTGGAAATCTGGGGACAGCGGACTGGGACGGAAGTGATTAAGACCAAACCCGGCGGCGATCCCGCGGCAGTCCTCTTCGATGCACTGCAGGCCGCGACGGCGCGAAAGATGGATTACGTGATTGTCGACACTGCCGGCCGCCTGCATACCAAGACGAGTCTGATGTCAGAACTCGAAAAAATGCGCCGTACGGCTCAGCGCATTATTCCCGGAGCTCCGCACGAGACGCTGTTGGTGATGGACGCGACTACCGGTCAAAATGGCCTGCAGCAGGCACGGCTGTTCACGCAATCGGCGGGAGTTACAGGTATCGTGCTGACTAAGCTCGATGGCACGGCGAAGGGTGGCGTCGTCGTCGCCATCTCGCGCGAGTTAGGATTGCCCGTACGATTCGTTGGCGTGGGCGAGAAAGTTGGCGATCTGCTGCCATTCGATCCCAAAGAATTTGTTGACTCGCTGTTTGAGTGAAGCGTCTACCCGATCCATCACCCGCAAAGATGCCGAATCGTGCAATTGACGAGCAGTATCTACACCGTGCTCTCGATGTAGGGCGTAAGGGCATTGGTTTGGCCTCACCCGGCCCGTACGTCGGTGCGGTTATCGTTGATTCCGGCGGGAGCGTCGCAGGTACCGGCTTTTACACCTACGACGGCGTGAAACATGCGGAAGTGCTGACTCTTGCGCAAGCCGGGGAGCGTGCGCGAGGCGGAACGCTCTATATCAACCTCGAACCGCACTGCCATCAAGGTCGGACGCCTCCGTGCACGGATGCTTTGATCGCGGCCGGGATCCGTCGCGTCGTTGCGTGCATGCCCGATCCAAATCCCAAAGTGAGTGGACGGGGCTTCGAAAAATTGCGCGAAGACGGCATTCACGTCGAAGTCGGACTGCTCGAGGCAGAGGCGCGACGGCTCAACGAAGCTTTTGCCCGCTATATTCGTCACAGCATTCCGCTGGTCACACTCAAATCGGCGATGACCCTCGACGGCAAGATCGCTCCGCCGCCTCCCGTCGAATCTAAACATAGAGCGGGAATTCCGCCTGGAGGATGGATCACGGGTGAGATTGCTCGCGCCCACGTACACGAACAGCGCCACGAGAGCGATGCCATTCTGGTGGGGATTGGAACAATCCTGGCGGACGATCCGCTGCTGACTGATCGCAGCGGAAATCCGCGACGGCGTCCGCTTTTGCGCGTGATTTTAGATTCGCACTTGCGGTTGCCAATAGAGTCACGGCTTGTGCAGAGCGCGATGAATCGCGGAATGCTCAACAACGATATCTTGGTCTTCTGTTGCCACGGCGAAGAAAAGAAAAAGAAAGAACTGGAAGCGCGCGGCATCCGGATTGAACAACTTTCAAAAGCCTCTCACGACGGGCACGTCGATATGCATGCAGTGCTGCGACGCCTGGGAGAACTTGAGATTACGAGTCTGATGATCGAAGGCGGGGCAAGTGTTAACGGGAGCGTGCTTGCCGCCGGCATCGTCGATAAGATTTTTCTGTACTATGCACCGAAGATTTTAGCGCTGGAAGGATCAATTCCATTTGCTTCCGGTGAGGCGTTGCGAGGTATAGGCCATCTCCCGAAGATAAAACATCTCCAACTGCACCGCTTCGGAGAAGACTTCGCAGTGGAAGGATATTTGCGCGATCCCTACGACGACTGAAGCCGGTTCCATTATCCCGAGAGGGAGAATAAATCGAGCAGCATTCTCCCGATTCAGTTCCCTGCGCCGGGTTTATGATGTTGGGTTGTCATCGAGGTTCTCATGTTCACTGGCATCATTGAAGAAGTAGGACGCGTCTCCGGAATCGAACAACAGGGCGAAAATCGCCGTATCACGGTATCAGCCAAGCACGCGCCAAAGGAATTGAAAAATGGCGCCAGCATCGCGGTCAGTGGCGTGTGTCTCACGGCGCTCGATATCAAGCCCGGTTCGTTTTGCGCCGATCTTGCTCCGGAGACCTGGGCGCTCACTTCGTTTTCGCGCATGCGTGAAGGAGCGCTGGTCAACCTGGAACTTCCCATGAAGGCCGACGGACGATTCGGCGGACACATTGTGCAAGGACATGTGGACGGCGTCGGCAAACTGATCGAACTGGAGCGCATCGCTGACTCGGAGAATTGGTGGCTCCATATCGGACTGCCGAGTGAGATCGAGAAGTACACCGTTTATAAGGGATCGATTTCGATCGAAGGCATCAGTCTTACCGTGGCGAAACTCGAAGGCCGAAAGTGCACGATTGCCATCATTCCGCACACCGTGGAGATGACAAATCTGCACTCGCTCCAGCCCGGCGATCCCGTCAATATCGAGGCCGATCTAATTGCAAAATACGTCGAGAAGATGATGGCTGTCGAGTCGGTGGAGAGTTCGCTCACTGTGGAAGAGTTGGTGCGCCAGGGATTTTGAGCGGACGAATGACGCGGCAAACAATCGCCGGCAAAGAAGAAGAGAAACTACGTGAGGCCGGGCTCTGCCACGATTGCCAGCATGCCTGCATCATTCAGTCCGACCGGACTTCTATTTTCCTCCAGTGCCAGCTTTCGTTCACCGATGCGCAGTTTGCAAAGTACCCGCGTCTTCCGGTTCGGACCTGCCGCGGCTATGTGAAGCGGGCGTCCAACGAGTAGGCCGGCAGGAATTTCGTTGCCTGCCGGAATTGCTTTAGCACTCAATTTTCAATTCGTCCAACTCCAGGAATTCCTGCACGATGGGTTCGGTAAATTTTTTCAAGTCCGCGTAGGTGCCGAAGAAGATCGCTTTGCCTTCATACAAAAAGACCACGCGGTCGGCCAGTTTCTCAGCCAGTCGCATGTCGTGAGTAACCACGATGCTGGTCAGGTTCAATTGAAGTTTGAGACGCTTGATGAGGTCGCCGAGAAGTTGCGCCATCAACGGATCCACCATGGTCGTGGGTTCGTCGTAAAGAATACACTCCGGCCGCGCCGCCAGGGCGCGCGCGATCGCCACCGAGCGCTTCATGCCAGTCGACAGATCCGAGGGCAACAGGTCTCGCATTTCTTTTACGCCCACCATCTGCAGCAGGCCGTCGACAATCTGGTAGATCTGTTCTTCCGATAATTCTCTGCTTTCGCGCAGAGGAAAGGCCACATTCTCGCCCACTGTGAGTGAGTCGAAGAGCGCTCCGTTCTGAAACACCATGGTGACTTTTTTTCGAATGCCTTCCAGTTGCACTTCCGAAAAGTCAGTGATGTCTTCCCCGGCCACGATCACCCGGCCGGAATCTGCCTTGAGGAAACCCATAAGAATCTCCAGAGAGACTGATTTACCCACGCCGCTGCGCCCGAGAATGCAAACTGTTTCGCCAGGCATAACGTTGAAACTGACTTGAGCAAGAACAACATTATCCCCAAACGCCTTGGAGACCTCGCGGAATTCGATGTAGGGGCGGCTTACGGTTTCTGGCATTTTCAATTGACTCTCGGGCGTCAGGTTCACGGCGTCTATGCCCTCCGCTGCTGCTCCAATTCTTCTGGGGTGTTCAGGTTGCTAAAGATAGCGCTCGAAAAACCTGCGTGGTCCAACTCGTCTTCTCCAATCACTCGGGTTTCAACCATATCGAATAGTGAATCGATCCGGTTGCGGCCGGCAAGCAGGGCTTGCTCAGCCACGTCGGCGAACCGCAGACGATAAACCGCGCATAGGGGTTGGCGGCGGCCTGCACCGAGCGGGACGATCACCATCGCCCCAGTAGCAGTTCGGGCTTCCCTGGTCAAATACTGCAAGAATATCTTAGAGACAAAAGGCATATCCACGGCCAACATAAAATTGAGTTCGGTCTTTGAAGCGCGCAATGCGGCATGGATCCCGCCTAACGGTCCGCGCTCCCGAAATATATCCTCCACCACCGGTGCGAATGGAGCAAACTTTTCCCTCGCTCCTACGATTCGAACATCTGGAGTAACCAACCGCGCCAAGCTCAGGGCGCGTTCCAGCAAGGTGTGTCCCTCGAATTCTATGAAGGCCTTATCCGTGCCCATGCGCGTGCTCTTCCCGCCAGCCAGAATAAATCCCGTCACGTCGGCCGCGGCAATGCCTCCCATGCCGCGATAATACACTGCCCTCCATTTCAAAATAACGCGACGTTGCAAAAGTGGAGGGACCACGTGCAAGCTAACAGACATGCCCGAATTACCGGATGTAGCCGCCTATATTGGCGCGCTCGAATCACGCATAGTAGGTCAGCCAGTGACGCAGATCAGGCTGGCCAGCCCTTTTCTTCTACGGACCGTGGAACCGCCCCTTGCTAGTGTGGAGGGCCGTGTGGTTCGCGAACTGCGGCGGATTGGCAAGCGCATCGTGATTGGAGTCGACGGCGATCTTTGGCTGGCCCTTCACCTGATGATTGCTGGTCGATTGCATTGGCGAGCCGCGGGCGCGAAACTCGCCGGACGTCAGTCGCTGGCAGCCTTCGATTTTCCCAACGGTTCTCTGGTGCTTACCGAGGCTGGGTCCAAGCGTCGGGCGTCGTTGCACGTACTCGCAGGCGGGGAGAGCTTGCGTTCTATTGAGGCAGGCGGAATCGACGTTTTTACCAGCGATCTCAATTTATTTCGCGAGACGCTGATGGCTGAGAACCACACACTCAAGAGAGCCCTGACCGATCCGCGTCTTCTGAGCGGCATCGGCAATGCCTACTCGGATGAAATTCTGCATGCAGCGCAGCTTTCTCCTCTTACCCTCACCCAAAAAATGAAACCGGAAGAGTGGGGGAGGCTGTTCGCCGCGACTCGAAACACCCTTGCGTTCTGGATTGATCGGCTGCGCGAGGAGGCGAAGTCTGCCTTCCCTGAGAAAGTCACCGCTTTTCGCAAAGGCATGGCGGTGCATGGGCGATATGGCGAGCCATGCCCGAGATGCGGCGACAAAGTGCTGCGAATCCGTTATGCCGATAAAGAGACGAACTACTGCGCGCGCTGCCAGACTGGCGGCAAAGTTCTTGCCGATCGTAGCTTGTCCCGGCTACTGGGATCGGATTGGCCCCGCACTTTGGAAGAACTCGAAGCCTTGCAGCGTCGCTAAATGAACGGAAGCCAAAGTTTTGAATTTCACGGCGCTGAGTAGCGCGCACGTATACGCCTGTTGAGCGCATCACGAAAGTAACCTATCCAAGAACTCAGGTTCGAGCGATGATGAGATTCCGGCAACCCGCTCAGTTGATCGGAAGGCAAGTCGAAAGTACCCATCATGCCGCAGAAAATCATGGATGTTCTTATGCTTGGGCGTTGTTCCCACGAATTTTCCTGGCCACGGCGCGGCACGGACGGAGATTATTATCAGGTTTGTCTGCTATGCGCCGCCGAGTACAAATACGATTGGACTACCATGCGCCGCACCGAGCGTGTGGAGCACGCGAAGCCGGAAACCGGGATGCGTCGCAGCCACGCGCGCGAGAAACGGCCTTCCTGGACACCGCGCGCCCGCAGGCTCAAGCTGGACACCGCGCTGCGCTACCGGGTAAACAGCACCAGCACCTGGTACGAGGGCACCATCGAAAACCTCAGCCAGACAGGACTTTTGTTTCACGGCCCGCAGCCATTGCCCGTAAACGCTTTGATCGAGATGGTATTTGAGATGCCGGAGGAAATCTCCGGCCAGAAGAACCGCAATGTGGTCTGCCAGGGGCGCGTGATTCGGACTCGAGGCGAGCAGGCCAAAGCCAAACTAGATCCGGAGACGGATGTTGGCGCCGGGCTTTTAGCCGCCTCGATCGTCGACTACAAATTCATCCACTAGAAATAGACGAGGCGCGGCTTTGCGCCGAGCCAACCAGCGAACCGATTCAATCCAAAGCTTCGACCACGAGAGCGTACTGGTCCTGTAACCAAACTTTACACGCGGATTTGGCTCCGACAGATACACTGTAAGCGGGCGCTCGGCGCCGTCCCCATAAGCCTTCAGGAGTCCGCTCATGCATAGACGCATGCCCGTCGTCTTGTTTGCTCTCATCGCTACCTTGGCCGCAAATGTTGGCTGCGCCCGGAAACCGGATGATGCGAAGATTTCCAGTGACATTCAAAGTAAGTACGCCCAAGATTCCGGGCTTTCGACCAAGCAACTCTCCGTGCAGGCCAGCGGCGGAGTCGTGACTATCAGTGGCTATGTGGACAACGACGTGCAGCGAGCGGCCGCGGCCCGGCAGGCTGCCTCCGTGGATGGCGTGAAGGAAGTCGTCAACAATCTGCAGGTGGGAAGCCCGTCGAACGCATCTGCGGCGGCACCACCTTCTAATGTTTCAGACACGAAAGCCGCGAAATCAAAAACCGAGAGGTATCCACCGGGCGTGAAGAGATCGAATCATTCTCGCGCTTCCCAAGACGCGGCTATGGAAGATGACTCAGTTCCCCCACGCGACAATCAGATCGCGGACGATTCTCAAGAAGCGCCGCCGGTTTCACCGGTTCAACCCACCACCGATGCTTCTCCTTCCAACACCCCGTCTTCCGCCACGCCGCCACCGGTCCCGGCCGCGCCTCCGCAACCTCTCAAAGTAACCATTGAGCAGGGCACACCGATATCAGTTCGGCTCATCGATAGCATCGACAGCGAAAAGAACCAGGTGGGCGACACATTTCACGCGTCGCTGAATGCTCCGCTTTCGGCGGAAGGTTCAGAAGCGTTTCCGGCAGGAACCGATGTGGCAGGACACGTTGTCGATCTGAAGAGCGCCAGCAAATTCGCCGGACAGTCGCTGGTGGTGCTGCAACTCGATAGCATTACATCGAAGGGTAAGAGCTACAGCCTGCAGACTGATCAGTTCAGAAAAGAAGGCAGTTCGCGCGGCAAGAGCACTGCCGAGAAGGTGGGCGGCGGCGCAATTCTTGGCGGCATCATTGGCGCTATCGCGGGCGGCGGACGCGGCGCGGCCATTGGCACCGCGGCTGGCGCTGGCGTCGGAGGCGGTGCGCAGGCGGCCAGCAAGAGCCAACAGATCAAACTGCCCTCGGAAACTGTGCTTAACTTCACTTTGCAGGCCCCGGTCACGATCATCAAGCCGACCGGTGACGACGCGGCACGACCAAGGTTGGGCGATGCGCAGTAAGAAACTATCCAGCCTGGGATGGTTTCCGAATGAGAGTTGTTCCTGAGGCTAAGCGTTTCTCCGGCGCTTTGCTAAAAGTAGAAACGGTTTCCGGTTATCCGAACATCCACCAGCGTTTTTTCGTTTCTGAAGAACTGTGGCGACTGCCCGCACAATCGTAAGTATCTAGCAGAAAAATATGCCGATGCGAGCCGCAACCGGCTCGAACCTGTTCTGACTCCGTAACAGCCAACATTTTCTTGTTGCGCTGGAATCAATCTGCGCTACAAAGCGCAGCACTGATTTCGGACATTTCTGACCCTTCACCTGTCCGGATTCATTTGTGTACTCCCGTGTAATTCCTGTAATTGGGCCCCGTCGCCCAGGCCGAAAGGAGGAGCGATTCTTCGATCGGGAATTCTGCCTTCTTGCAGGCAGATGCAAGATCCCATCCCCTCGCGCCCCGGGATATCCGTCCCCGGACATTTGTCACCCATGATCCCAACCGGGATGCAGTAGCCACCAAACCGCTTACAAGGAGGCGTCGTGATCGATACAAGTAGATTTGCGTCCGGCTTTACTTTGACAGTGTTGTTCCTGACCGGAGCGGCGTTTGCCCAGACCGACCCCGGGGTTCAGAGCGGAAATCGCGGCACTGGTGCCGCACTTTCTTCGGTGTTATCGAATAGCCCGAGTGGGATACTCGCGTTTTTCACCGATGGTCAAGCTCGATTCCAAGAAGTCGAGGCTGTTTCCGGCGGAGCCAATAACGGCCTCGGACCGCGCTTCAACTCGAACAGTTGCAGTTCGTGTCATGCACAACCCGCTCTCGGCGGGACGGGCGCTGCCACCAATCCAGAGTTTGCGTTCCCCTCCGACGGCGTCGCGCCTGGCAATACCGTCCCGTCTTTCATTACGGCCACTGGACCAACTCGCGAAGCCCGGTTCCCATTCTTCTTTAACAGCAACGGGTCGGTTAATACCAGTGAACCCAATGGCGGTGTGGAGGATCTTTACACCGTGACTGGCCGCTCCGACGCTGGCACCTGCACTAGCAGCAGCGCGCTGCCGCAGCCCAGCTTCCCCACTGCCGTGGCGGCGAATAACATCATCTTTCGGATTCCCACTCCGACCTTTGGCGCGGGTCTGATCGAGAATTTGGACGACTCAACCCTGTTAAACAATCAATTAACCAACAACAACAATGACCTTGGGATTTCCGGCGCTTTCAACCGCAACGGAAACGATGGCACCATTACACGTTTTGGCTGGAAGGCACAAAACAAGTCTCTACATATTTTTGCCGGCGAGGCTTACAACGTGGAAATGGGCATCAGCAACCTGTTGTTCCCCCAAGATCGTCCTCTGCCCGGGGAAGATCAGCAGCAAACGGGTCTGCCGTCGACATGCTTGAACCTCTCTGGAACCGGCTATCCGGAAGACTCGAACAATCCGGGTTCCGCGGGTGCTGCAGTTCTCGACGATGTCTCGGCATTTGCCGACTTCATGCGTTTGCTGGCGCCGCCGCCCGCAGGCGCGGTCGTGCTCAACGGATCGACCGTCAGTTCGTCGACCATAGCTGCTGGGAGCTCGCTCTTCGTCGCTACGGGTTGCGCGACTTGCCACAATCCCACCGTAGGCACTACACAAGTGTCAAATGTCACATCGTCGTTAAGCAAAGCGAAAGTGAGCGCCTATTCCGATATTGAGATCCATCACATGGGCGGGGGCTTGGCAGACAACGTCTCACAAGGCAACGCTGGTGGCGACCAGTTCCGCACGGCTCCGCTGTGGGGCCTGGGACAGCGCATCTTTCTGCTGCACGATGGCCGCACTACCAATCTGATCAGCGCCATCCAGGACCACGCCAGCCATGGCAGCGAAGCGACTACGGTGGAGGAACAGTTCTTCGAACTCAACTCCACGCAACAGCAGGAAATATTGGACTTTCTGCGCTCGCTGTAGCCCTTTACGGTAACGTTCCGGGGAGATCCGGAAATCTCGCCAGAACTTTTCACGCTGGAGAACATTGATCCGCGATCACGTTTAACAAGTCAATTGAAATTGCGACTCGCAGGAGGAATATGCGCTCTCGATTTTTTGGTTCTTTGCTCGTGCTGGCTTGGTTGCTGTTCTCGTGGAATCAAGGTGCTAAAGCGCAAAGCGCCCCCAAGAATGGCGGTGACTTTTCGGATAACCTGCAGTCTCTGACGAAGGTGCCGACGGGAGTCATTCTGGTAAAGGGCGCATGGTCGAGTGCCAGCGATTCCGTCACACCCGTGCCCGAAGGAGGGACCGTTATCAATAGTACGTTCAGCAATCCGTATTTCGGCATGAACTACCCTCTGCCACCCGGCTGGGAAGAAAGATATAAAGGGCCGCCTCCGTCGGATAGCGGTCGTTACGTGCTGGTGCAACTCAGGCCCGCGGACACATTTAAGGGAACGGCTCGTGGGACCATCCTGGTCACCGCTCAGGACATGTTCTTTACGCCTTTTTCTGCAACTCACCCGCTAGATCTGGTGAACTACTCAAAAGACCACTTGCAAGCGGATTACAAAGTTGAACTGGCGCCCACGCAAACTAACATTTCCGGTCATGCCTTTACTTTTTTTGCCTATTGGTCGCCGATCGCGGACCTGCATTGGTACGTTCTGGCTACTGAGATCCGTTGCCACGCGGTGCAAATCGTTCTTACCAGCCGCGACACAAAACTCTTGGAAAGTTTGATTCTGGATATGAACAAAATGAAGCTGCCGGAAGAAGCGGATTCCACAGTGGAGAGGGGCGGCTCATTTCCAGTATGCGTCAAAGACTACGCCAACGAGGAAAATTTAATTACTCGAGTTGATCCGGTGTTCAGCGAGCATAGATTCAATCCGGTCCCGGTACGAATCATCATCGATAAACAAGGAAAGGTGAAACACATTCACTTCCTGAGTGCGTTTCCCGATCAGGCGAAAGCCATCACCGACGCGCTGAAGCAGTGGCAATTCAAACGCTACATGCGCGCCGGACGGCCCGTAGAAGTGGAGACCGGAATTATGTTTGGGCGAGTAATCTATCCTGCGGCACGTCGGTCGAGCGGTGGTGCCACCGAATAATGCCGCGAGATCAATTCTGTACTGCACTTGTCTTGTTTGCCGGAGGCGCCGCTTGCGGCTCTTTTCGCTTCTCGTCGGCATCTACGGCAAACAACATGTAGTGATCGAAACTGTGCCGCCGGTAGTAGCGGTGATGGCGAAAATCAAAATAAATCTCCGCGGTTTTCGGCAGCCAGAGTTCCATGTTCTTCTTTTGGAACGGGACGGGGCCATACTCCACAATTTGATGTTCGCTGAGAAGTTGAATCGGCTTCATAGGACTGACCAGTTCCGATTCAATGCGTACGATCTGAAACTTGTCAGTGGTGATCCACGCTCTTCCCTTCAGCTTTACCGCGTATATCTGCCCACCCACTTTGTAGTCGTGAATACGTGCCGGACGATCGTCGCGCTGCCGAAAATGGACCAGCCAAACCGACTGCCCGTGCCAGTCGCCTTGACCTTCGCAGGTCATGTCGAAGTTATCCCGCATGTCGGGATGAAAGACCAGGGCCAATGCCGCAAACCCGCTGCTGGCAATGTGATCGGGATAATCGGAAAGTCCCAGGTGGGCTGAGCGATATTCATCAACTTCAAGAAAACCAGGCTTGTCCTCGGTGACGGACGCCACATAGTTGTAATCCCGAGTTTCCTTGGTGATCGGATTGCCGATCTCATCCACTTGTTCATGCAGCAGGCGTTCAATGGCGGCGATGCGCGAAACATCCGTGACCAACTCCTTCACCCGGTTGCCCGACATCTCAATCGCGTTAGCCAACGGACAGGTGACACCTGCGGCTACGGAGAGCTTCGTCTCGTCGATTCCCGGCGGCTGCCAGGGCTTCATCGTGAACGACATTTCCGGAGACGCGAACAGCGGATCAACTCCGGCCAAAGGAGTAGAAGCCGAATGAGCGCCGGTAGTGGGAGCCGCCGTTCCGCCGGGCTGCTCAAGTTCCGCTATCAAATTGCTTACTTGTGGCGCCGTAGCGCTCTTCGGCGACTCCTTTAAGTATGACTTTAAAACCTCAATGCCTTCCTGTTTCTGCCCCATATCTACTAGCGCTTGCCCTAAGACGAGTTGCGCCGAGGCGGCTCCGCCTTTCCCTTTTGCAATAGCCAGTTCGGCTTGTTGGCGAGCCTGCTCATATTTATTTTGTTTGAGGTAAGCACTGGCCAGCAAATCGTGCGCCATCCAATACTCTGAATCAGCGGCCACCGCTTTTTCCAGAATCGAGCCGGCTCCGACGTAGTCTTCTTTTTGAAGCCCCAGCCGTCCCAGTAACGTAAGTGACTGCACATCGCGCGGATTCAGGTTTGCCGCCGTACCCAGGTAACTCCGCGCGTGGTCGAAATCCTTTTGCTGATAACGCAGGTATCCCATCAGAAAGTTCAGGTCGGAGTTATCCGGCGCCAGTTGGTAGGCTGCATCCAGCCATTTCTGGGCTTGCTTAAGATTTCCAGATTTAAGCGCCGAAACTCCATGCTTGGTTTCTTTGCGGGCCTTGCCCGGCATGCTTTCGTCGACATCGAGCTTTAAGGCAGTGGGGTCTGGCTGCAGCACAATATCCAAATTCACCGTGTTGATAGAGCTGATCACTTCGATTTCTTTGTGCCCCGTGATATATCCCACCGCGCTCACTTCGATATCGTAATGCCCGAACGGCATATCGCCGAACGACGCTACCGACTGGTCTGAGGTAGTCTGCCAACTGACGGTTTGTGTGGTTTGGTTTGTAAGTTTGACAACCGATTGCCGGTCCAGTCGCTTCTTGTTGTTTCCGGCGTATACGGTGAGCAGCAGAACGGTTCCACCGCCGCGGCTATCGTAACTGGGCGTCAAATTCGTGGTGGCGCCGGTCGCGTTGAAAACATCTCCACGCTGAGCTGAGACCGTTGCCGCCAAGAGCAAGCTAGTGGCAAAAACCGCCACGAAAGGCCAGATTCGATGGGATGAAGATACTGAAGTGCTGCGGTACATAGTGGCGCGAGAAGTGTCTCACGACCGCATTGGCCGGTCAATCCAGCATTTAACCTAGCGAAGTTGCCCGGTTTGCTCGTCTGGCACTTTGTCGTCGTAAACTCTAGAGCGTCATTGAATCGGACTCATGCCTCCCATTACGGCATTGCTACATACCGCAAATGCAGGTCTGCGCTTGGGTCGAGCTTTGGAAACGCTGCTCCCTTGCGCCGAGATTCTGATTGTGGATCGTCATTCCAGCGACTCGACACTGCGTGTCGCTCGACAGTATGGTGCGCGCATCGTGCCTCAGAGTATTCAGCCTGCTGCGAATGGGCACCTTGAGCATGCGCGTTATGATTGGATTCTTTGTCTGGATCCTTCGGAATCCATTACCGAAAGCCTTCAGGCAACTTTGTTTGAGTGGAGTTCGTGGCCCGTCAACAGGATCTTGGGGAAATCCTCTTTTTCCGTCTCTGTGCGCGACCAGATATCCGAAGAGTGGCGAACCAGTTCCAAGCCTCAGACTCGGTTAGTCCCGCGAAACTGGACTCAGTGGCACGGCTTCCTTCCTGCCGATGATTGTTCCTCAATCCCACTGGAGGGCGAGTTGCTGCGGCTCGCCTACCCTTAGCCGCATCGTCCTTTCGGACAGTGACTTCAGTACCTTAGTTTCCCTGCTGTCGTCGACTTATAATCCACTCAAGGTTAAGGAACATTAGCGTTCTAGGGAAAAACTCGCGCTGATGCGCTTGCTTCCGAGAGCGCCACGAAAATAGTGGATCCCGTCTACGCATTGTCGATTTTTGTCCTGGGGCTGGCCTTCGGCAGCTTTCTGAATGTGTGTATCTATCGCCTGCCCTTGGGCTTATCGGTGGTCTCGCCGCGTTCAGGCTGTACGCACTGTAAGCAGCCGATCGCGTTTTATGACAATATTCCGGTACTCAGTTGGATGCTGCTGCGCGGCCGGTGCCGCCATTGCAAAGTCAAGATTTCGGCGCGCTACTTCCTTATTGAGTTGCTCGTCGGCGCTCTTTTTCTGGGCTGCTACGCCTACTTCGGACTGACCCTGGCTACGCTGAAATATTGCGTATTTGGGTTTCTCCTGCTCGGCCTTATCTTCACGGACGCCGAAACGAAACTTCTACCCGACAAGCTTACGTTGCCGGGCCTCGTGCTGGGGATTGTCTTCAGCCTGCTGATCCCAGTCAACGACCTCGCTTCGCAGCTTCTCCCTGGAATCCTGAATCTGCCTTTCAGCGGGGAAGTAGTGAGCCACTTGCTTTCGCTCTTCGATTCCCTGCTCGGCGCAGCTCTCGGGGCTTCCTTCATTTACGGTGCGGGCGCAGTTTATTTGCGCTGGCGCGGCATGGAAGGCATGGGCTTCGGCGACGTGAAGCTGATGGCCATGATCGGCGCCTTTCTCGGGATGAAGCTGACTATTTTCACCATCTTCACGGCTTCGCTGGTGGGTTCCCTGTTTGGTTTGGCTACTGTGGGAATGGTCTGGATCAAACGCACTCACCGTTTCCGGCGCCGACTGGCCGACCTGCAAGCCGCACGCCGGCGAGGATGGCAGTCGGCACAGATGGTTTATCGCCATTATCAAATGCCCTTCGGTGTCTTTCTGGGCAGCATGGCCCTGATCGCGCTCTTTGTCGGCAACCAGTTCCTGCGCTGGTATGGGAGGCTCTGGTGGTAAGGCTTCTTACCAATCCGCTGGTGATGCGGTCGATGCTGTTGCTGTTCGCGGCCGGCTCCGCATTCCTCGTCGCCATTTTTCTGATGCGCCGCTTGCGTCACAAGATTGCCGCCGAAGGCGATCTCGACTCCGCCGCCGGTACGACTGTTGATACTTTGCCGGTCCACCTCTACAACACTGTCATCCAGCAACTGAAGCAGCAAAAGCACGAATTACAAGTCCAGACTCTTACCGAGCAACGCCGGGCTCGCACGACGGAAAACTTCAGCCAGACCGTGCTATCCAATCTTCCTTCCGGAGTGCTGGTTTTCGGTCTGAACGGATTGCTGAAACAAGCCAATCCTGCCGCTAAAGAAATTCTTGGTTTCGCCGCCCTTTCCGGAATGAGCGCGGCAGATATTTTCCGGGACGCCAAGGTTTGTTCTCCAAACTCCGAATCGCTCTCTTCCGACGGGATGGCCGATGAGTCTGCCTGCGTCACTGACGAAGTCCATGCGGTTTTGCACGAAGACAGTAAACGCCGCCAACTTGAGGCTGACTACACCACTCCTGCGGGAGAGAAGCTTCATCTCGCGGTTACGATTTCCGCCGTGCCCGCCGTCGATGGCGGTTTGCTTGGAGTGGCCTGTCTCATCAGCGACCGCAGCGAGTTTGAGCAGATACGCCGGCAACAGGAATTGCAGGGTGAAGTTTCCGCCGAAATGGCTCTCGAATTACGCACATCCTTAACGACGATTGCCGGCTACGCGCAGCAATTGGCGCGAAACCGCGATCCTGATCTCGCACCACAGCTTGCGGCAGATATCGCGGGTGAGGCGGCCAGTCTGGACCGCCGCATTGGAGGGTTCCTGGCAAAGAAACAATCCGCGTCGGATTGTGGAAGCCGCGCCAGGGCGGCAGGTCGAAACACTTGAATTCTGAACGACAGAATAAACGGGCAGAACCGAATGATGGATTCGCCCACGGACTTACACAAAGGATGAAAGCTATGAAGCGCATCACATGTTTTGCATTCACAATCGCCACGTTCGCCGTAGGCTTGTTCGTGGCCGGTGCTTCAGCCCAGGCGCAGACCGCCCCAACGACCACCGCGCCTGACCAATCTTCGCTGGGGGACTATGCCCGCAAAGTGCACAAAGATCCGGCTGTGAAATCGAAGCCCAAGGTCGTCTTTGACAACGATAATCTTCCGAAGGAAGACAAGCTTTCGGTGGTCGGAGAGTCGGTTGCATCCGACGCGAACGCGAATGCGAAAACAACCGACGATAAGGACGCCCCGGGAAAAGCCGACGAGGATCAAGCCAAGAAGCAGGCGGAATGGAAGAGCTGGCAGGACAAACTATCGTCGCAGAAGAATGCAATTGATCTGTCGTCGCGCGAACTCGACGTGCTGCAGAAGGAATACCAGCTTCGTGCCGCCGCCATGTACGGCGACGCCGGCAACCGCATGCGCAATGCCGCTTCGTGGGACAAGGAAGACGCGGACTTCAAGCAAAAAATCGCCGACAAACAGAAGGCTGTAGAAGATGCCAAGCAGAAGCTGGATGACATGCAGGAAGAAGCCCGCAAGGCGGGAGTGCCCGCCGCCATGCGGGAACCGCAAAGCACTGAATAAGGAATCGCGGAAACCTGTTCGCCACGCAATAAAACGCCGGCCCATGGCCGGCGTTTCAATTTTTTAAACTTCGACTACTCCGCTGCCGACCCTCCCTCACGAGCCTGATCGCGCAGCTTCAGAATCTGCTTTACATGATGATGTCCGTGAATCCAATGGAATTTTCTCCACTGTGCCGCTGTCAGAGGACCGAGAATCGGATGATCAAGCACTTTGCCGTGCCCAAAGCGAGCCTCGCACTGCGCAATGATTCCATCCATCTCATCGAGCTTCCGCACTACCTCGCCTCGCACGGTTTCAAGATCTATACCGCGCGGCACAGTTTGCTTCGGCGCCTTCCTGCCATTTGGCAGATGGTTGAACCGCAGCACCACTAGGGTCCGCAAACGCTGCTTCACCGATGCTTGTCCCACGACCGGCTTACCTGCAGTGAGAACGCGTTCGAATCCTTTGATCGTCCCGGTGTAGGTAAGATACAAATGCTCGAGCACCTCCGCGGCAGACCACTTCTCGGCGGGATGCCAACTCATCTGCTGGTTCGACATCCCCTCTACCGTTGACTCGAGCGCTTGCCTCAGCTCTTCGAGCAAGGAATCCATGCCGTCATCTCGCGTTTGCGCGCGTTCAGGTAAAATGTTGCGCGACGATGAAATCATCCCCAGTTATAACAGGAAGGTTGCTATGAAGATGCGGGACTTCGTTTGGCCGGAACGCGTGGCTATAAAGCAGACTCGCGCCAGCGTTTGCTTGCGCGGGCTCGGATCAAAGTGGACTCTTGCTGCCATCATCTTCATGGTTCTTTCTCTGCTGGTTGGCTGCACCTCGAACCCCGCCCCAGCGCCTGAGGCCAAGCCGGCACCGAAAGGTCCGGAGTTACTCACGGCACGGGCAGCATTTCAAAAGCTTTTCATCGCCGCCCGCAACTATGCGGCAGATGTAAAGCCGTTCCGCATCCAGTCCACTCCGACCACGGACGGCAACGGTCACGATGGCAAGTCGGCAATCTGGAGCGCCAGCTTCGCATCCGCGATGCAGCACGGCGTAAAGCCCTTCACCTGGTCCGGCAGCGACGCACCTGACGCCCCTTCTCGCGGCGTTTCACCTGGCAACGAAGACGTTTACAATCCGAGCAATGCCTCCACCCTCGTGTTCGACGTTGCCTATCTCAAAGTCGATTCCGACCAGGCGTTTGCGGTTGCTCAAAAACACGGCGGAGAAAAAATACTGGAAAAAGATCCGTCCCTCCCTGTGATCTATGTCTGCGACTGGAACCACAATACGAACGAACTCACTTGGCATGTCATCTACGGAGCTGACCGTGACAATGCCAAGTTGACGGTCGCCGTCAATGCCTCGACCGGTGAGTTCATCCGAGTGGAGAAATAAACCTGATAGGTTTCCCCATAGACCAAGGCGGGACAAGCGAGAAGATTACTGTCCGGCTTGCTCCTGTGGTTCGGCTTGCTTGAGGGCATGTTCAATGGAAGAAAAAAAGCGGCACAGCGCGTCGGCGGAGGCAATGGCGGATTGGAGTGCGCGGCGTTCGCCAAACGAAACAATGTCTGCCACTGAGTATTGAAGACGAAGGCGGTCGGTGGCGCACTGCGCGCTCAGCAACTCGATTTTCGCGGCGCGAAGGTCGGAAGTTAAGCGGGCAATTCCTGCTTGTTTTTGAGGATCATCGTTCGACATCAATACTCCTGATTTAAAAAACCGGCCCAAACCGTTGGTGGCGCATCCTGCCGGAGCCATCCGCCTTGGGGGAAGGCTTTGACGAAGTCATTGGCGGCAGCGACAGGATGCAGCCCGCGGGAGAACTCACTCGCTGTTATGCTTATATTGTACATTGTTAGTTAAACATTGTTCAAATTATTGTTTTCAAATATTTTTGGGCCCTAGCATTGATCCTCTATATCCGGAGTCGAGCCGTTGCCCAGAAAAGCAGATCCACAACTTGAACAGCGCATCCTGGAAGCCGCCGGCCGATTGCGCGCCAGAGGTGGCGAAAAAGCCCTCACCATGCGTGCCGTGGCTAAGGCCGCCGGAACCACCACGCCGACAGTCTACGAGCGTTACCGCGACCGCGACGATATTCTTCGCGCCTTGCGCATCCAGACGCGCATAGAACTTTTCTCCACTTTGCGGGCCTCCCGCACTCTAGCCCAGGCTTGCCAGTCCTATCTCGAATTTGCTCTTGAGCATCGCCACGCCTATGAAGTGCTTTACGACAGGTTCGCCGAGCCACCTTCTCTGCACGAACCTTGGCCATCTTTTAATTTATTGCGCGAGCGGCTGACCAAGCGCCTGGGAGGAACTCCCAGACAGCACACCCGCCTTATGCTTTCGCTCTGGTCTCTCATGCATGGCACCGCGGTGTTGTTGATTCGCGGCGGAGCGGTGGGCGCGTTGCGCACACAGATGTTCCATGCCTGCCTTGACT
Source organism: uncultured Acidobacteriaceae bacterium (assembly GCA_963724815.1). Taxonomy (GTDB): domain Bacteria; phylum Acidobacteriota; class Terriglobia; order Terriglobales; family Acidobacteriaceae; genus Sulfotelmatobacter. The sequence goes on along the minus strand of CAVRWS010000067.1, from coordinate 10,466 downwards.
CCGTGGAGGTCATGGTCGCAGAAGCCTCGCGATCGAAAGGAAAAATCTGTTCCGGACCGAAGTGGCCCGCAACTCTGATTCTAGGAGAGGAAGCCGAAAGCAAGGTGAGCTATAGCGAGGACGATGGCAACACAAAGTCTCCGGTCCGTGCCGCCCGCAATAAGCAAATATCTAAGCGGAGCCGCAATCTCCACGCTACCCCGTAAACTGAGATCAGGCTATGGCGTCTTCGTGGTCCCCGACTGCGGCTTCAGCCGGTCAATCGCTTTCTGTGCCTGTGCGGATTCTGGTCCGTGCGGCAATATCTTCAAATAGCTTTCGTACTCGGCGCGAGCATCATCCAGAATACCCAGCTTTTCCAGACACACTGCCAGGCGAATTGTCGCCACCGCATCGTTGTCCTTGTATTGCAGCGCATCCCGATAGCGTCCCTCGGCTGCCCGATAATTCTTGCGCCGGAAATAAAAATCGCCGACTTCGATGCTTTTTGCCGCTTTGTGCGGATCCCATGTATGGAATTCGGTAATCCCGCTGGCGCCGTTCGGTACGCCCGTTTCGGCCTCCGCTACCGCCGCTGAACTTTTTGGATGCGTCTTGGAATCGTCCGCCGGAGGACTTAAATCGATCTGCGTGTCTTTGCTCGAACTTTCACCCATCTCTGATCCCAAATCGTCCGCTTGCACTCGATCCGACCGCGGCGGCGCCAGGTTGGAATCCGAAGCCGTTGACGGCGTCGAATTACTTTGAGCCGCGCCCGGCGAGTTATGGTCTGCAGAACTCCCCTGCTGCGCCCATGTCGATACCGACAAAAATAAAATTGCAACCGCGAAAAGCCGCAGAGTCATATTCAATATCTTACCTCCGGCGTTCGCTGCTCGAGGCCAAAAAAAAACAGGTCGCTCAGGGGGAGGATTGAGCGGCCTGTTGGCAAAGTCCTCCGGGGAGGAGGAGAAAATTAATAATGCTTTACATTGACGATGGATTATTCTGCCCGGTCGTCGCTGGCGTCGCCGGCTGGTTTGTGTCTCCTACGGTGTTGGTCATCAGCCGCACGTCGACACGGCGGTTATCGGCTCGGCCTTGTTTGGTCTTGTTAGACTCGACCGGCTTGTCCTTGCCCAATCCGATCACATAGATCTTATGCGCGGGCACGTTGTATTTCGAGGCCAGATATTGAATCACTGCGTTCGCCCGCCGCTGGCTGAGGTCATAGTTGTACTCGGCCGATCCCACCGAGTCGGTGCTACCTTCGAGCGTGATAATGTATCCCTTCGTGGTCGAAATGCTTCCCGCCATCTGATCGAGCGCGTCCTTCGCCTGCTGCGTAAGGTTGTCGCGATTGAAACCAAACTTCACCGACGTCTCGGCCACCGGACGATAGTTGTCCAGGTTCGCGACGGTATTCGTAAGAACGCCCACGCGGCCATTCGCGGCATCGGCCATCTGCTGTGCCTGGGTTGCGTTCTGCCCGGCGCTTTGAGCTTTCTGATCGGCTTCGGCCGTCTTGGCGTTTACTGCCTGGATGCCGGCTTGCGCCCTGGCATCTACATCCTTAATGTCTTTGCTGTTTTTCGCCGTCATGTCATCAAGCTCGTTTGTCTTGTTGATCAGAGGCGTGGTTTGCTGCTTTACGTAATTCTTGCTGGTACAGCCGACCGACGCTACCATGCTGGCCGCCAGTAAAATCATCAACGAAGTGCGGTTCATATTGGAGAAGCTCCTTAAGGTTGTCTCGGCGCGACTGGGAGTTTCGCGCGTATTCTGTGATGCGGGCCTCGGGACAGTTGTTGGTCCCTACAATTCCCGCTATTACTTTTGCACGGGAGGTGCCAGTTTCCTCGATTGGCACTCCCAGTCATAAGTATATACGTTTTCAATGGTTTGGGTGGACTTGCAGCTAAGTACCATCAACCGGATCGGGGCCCAAGGAACGCAAAGCCCACATTCCATAGGGAAATTTTATACGGTGCTGCCTTGGCCGAAAACTGAGTATTCAGTTCCTTTTGGGCGGAAAGATCAGAGGAATTATCTCCCGTTTGTTCCTGCGATAGACTCGAAAATCTTTTTCATCGACAGTAACTACGCTATGCCGAGGATGAAGTTCACTCATTCGGATGAGACAAAGATCAGCCAAATCAGGCTTCCGATCTGCGTAACGTTTCGCCAACCCGGTCAGTTCCTTCAAGTTTCCCGAACCGTCGAATGCCAGGAGCAGCAACCCATCTTCTATCAGGCGCAGCACGTACCAACTCGATTGCAGATGGAATGCTGCCTCAGCGAGGACCGCTTCGCAAGTTAGCAAAGGCTCGGTGAGTTCGCGGCCAATATTAACCGCCCAATCGTGGTGCTCATCATTGCTGCTTGCGAAGGCAACGATGAAACCGGTATCCGCTATGCCCCTCATGAGCGCGAAAAACCTTTGCGGGATGAGAGGTCAGGCGAAGCACCGCGAATCGCACCAGCGTGCCGAAGGAATCGCTGTTTGCCTTCGCATGATCTTGCACTTTCCAGTTGCTCGCGTATCAGCCGTCCCATCGGCACCCCAGTCTGTTGAGATTGCTCTTTTAGCCAAGACAAAAGCTCGTCTGTAAGACGTATTGTGAGCGTGTGACTCATGTGGCAATATCGTAACACAAATGACTTCCAGCTTCACCAAAGATCCACTCACTACTTCCAGATATCCGTAATCGGCGACGCATCGCGGTCCCCTTCGGCCAAAGGTTCCAGTCCGAAATTGTCTTCAATCGTGCGCAGCACGTTGTAATGCGTGTAATGGCGGCTCAGTACCTTAGGATCTTGTTGGCTAGCTTCCTTCACCATGTCGCCAAGAAACAGCGTGTATATCTGGTTATCAGCATTGTGGTCGGATTCATCAAACGTAACGATCACAAGCGTGCCTTTGCGCAGTTTCTCCGGAAAAGTCTTATCAAGAAATTTATGCAGCCATTCTGCGGCGAAGAGCACATTCGTGTTGTGCCCGTCGTTGTTCATATTCGGCGAGTAAAACGAATAGGCCACCAGGCCAGCTTTCGCATCCCGAACGAAGTAGTTATCGTCCCCCAGCAGACTATTTCCCTTGCCGGAATCGACACGGATCACGTGGTCACACCATTTCTCTTGCACTTCTTCAAAGCTAAGAAAGGGCACATGCTTCCGGGCATAATCACCTTTCTTGCTTTTGGAAACATGTTGGCTGTCGATTCGAAAGGGACAATTTCCTTCTGGCAGCTCTTCGGCATAGTTCTTGAAGTCCAAACCACTGGCGATCAATCGATCCGCAATAGTTTTATGAGCGGCATCATTCGGAAAGTTGACCTGCCTGTCGGCCAGAAATCGCCCATGGCGGTGAACCCCAAAGTCTGTCCCTGCCACCATCGCCAGATAATTCGGATACGACGGGTGAAACAATGCGTGAAAATTTGAGAAACTGGCGCCATGCGAGGCCAGATCCGCCAAGTTCGGATCCTTCACCGCGGCTTCGTAATCGCCGTTTTCAAGGACGATAATTACGACGCGGTCAAAGTGATGGGCGCCGGGCTTCGTGCCAGCTAGAGCAGCATTGTCTTTCGTTTTCTCAGGGGGCTTGGTGGCTGTGGCTTGAGTGGTATGTGACGGCGGAATTGCGCGTGCGCTTTCGGCCGGAATGCATAAGCAAAGGAAGAGAGCCGTGGCACACACTGCGCAAATCACCTTTCTGAATGATTCCGCCCGGCCCGCGCATATTGATTTCATCTGGCGCTCGTGGAACACAATAGGTTGTCTCCTCATCCAATAGAATAAATAAGAACTGCATCATGGATCTGCTCCAGAAAATCCGCACCATCCCTACCGAGCCCGGCGTGTACCTCTACAAGAACGCCGAAGGTGAAGTTATCTACGTGGGCAAGGCGAAGAATCTGCGCAGCCGAGTGGCCAGCTATTTTCACGAGGGCCGCTGGGAGGACTCGAAGACTGGCACCCTGGTGCGCGAGGCGGTCGACGTTGACTACATTGTGGTCGCGAACAACAAAGAGGCGCTGGCGCTGGAAAACAATCTTATCAAGCAGCGCAAGCCGCGCTTCAACATCCTGCTGCGCGACGACAAGACCTATCCTTACGTGAAGCTCACCCTCGGCGAGCGCTGGCCGCGGGTGTACGTAACACGCCGCCTGCGCAAGGACGGTAGCGCCTATTATGGTCCTTACTTCCCGGCCAATCTCGCGTATCGCATCGTCGACCTGATTCACCGTAATTTTCTGATCCCCTCCTGCAAAGTGGACCTCACGCGTTTTCATCCGCGCCCTTGTCTGCAGTTCTACATTAAACGCTGCCTGGGACCGTGTGTGGAGAATCTGACCACGCCCGAAACCTATCAGGAAGCGGTTCGCGATGTGAAGCTATTCCTGGAAGGCCGTCCCACGGATTTGGCCCGCTCGCTCGAGCAGCGAATGGAACAGGCTGCCGCCGCGCAGGAATATGAGCGCGCCGCCCGCTATCGCGATCTGATTTCAACCGTCGAGCAATTGCAGGAACGCCAGCGCATCGCCGCCGCTGAAGGCGACGACGCGGACGTGTTCGGTTATCACTATGAAAACGGAATGCTGGCGGTAAATTTATTTCACATGCGCGGCGGCCGCGTGGTCGACCGTCGCGAATTCTTCTGGGAAGATCTGCCGGAGTTCGCTTCGCCCTCAGAGACTGAGCCCATCACAGAACAAGTGGCGACAGCCGCCCCTTCGGCAGGCTCAGGGCAGGCTCCAGGCTGTCCAGGCGAGCAAAGCTCGCTGGCTTCTCCTGCCACGGTCGCAGGCCCATTCAATCCCGGCGAATTCTTTTCTGCCCTTCTCAAGCAGCTTTATATCAGCCAGCCCTACGTCCCCCGGAACCTCTACGTGCCTGTCGATTTCGAGGATCGCGCAACTCTCGAAGACCTGCTCTCCGAACAAGTGGCGGGTTCAGATCCTCGTGCCGCACGAGTTCACATACTGGTACCGCAGCGGGGCGACAAACGCGCGCTCATCGACCTTGCCGGCACCAACGCCAAGCAATCCTACGATCAGCGCTTCCGCGTACTCAAACCCAACGCCAAAGCGATTCAGGAGGAACTGCAGGAAGTTCTCAGTCTTCCCGAATTGCCTAAGCGCATCGAGTGCTTCGACATTTCACACATCCAGGGAGCGGAGACAGTCGCCTCCATGGTGGTCTGGGAAGATGGCAAGATGAAGAAGTCGGACTATCGAAAATTCATCATCCGCACCGTAGAGGGCGTCGACGATTTTGCTTCCATGCGCGAGGTAGTAACGCGCCGCTACAAGCGCCTGCAGCAGGAAGAGAAGCCCATGCCCAGCCTGGTTCTAATCGATGGGGGCATCGGCCAGTTGCACGCCGCTGCGGAAGCCCTGGAAGCGCTTGAGATCATCAACCAGCCGCTCGCCGCGATCGCCAAACGCGAGGAGATTCTTTATGTCTACGGACAAGAAAAAGATCCGGTTGTGCTCGATCATCACTCGCCGGTGCTGCATTTGATTCAGCTCATTCGCGACGAAGCTCACCGCTTCGCCGTAACCTTCCACCGCAAGCGGCGCCAGATGCGCGACCGCTCCACGGAACTGATGGAAATTCCCGGCGTAGGCGAGAGCACCACGCGACGTCTTCTCGAGCACTTTGGTAGCCTTCAGGCAGTCCGGCAGGCAGATGCATCAGCTCTGTCAGCAGTTGTTACCCGGGTTCAAGCGGAGGCTATCAGCAGTCATTTTCGGAAATGAAATCCTATCGCAGAGATCGCCGAGGACGTCCGCAGAGCACGCCGTGAAGTGCGAAGAACGTCCGAAACAACCTGCTCGGCGTTCTCTGCGGAGTTTCTCTCCGTTCTCTGCGTTTTAAGGTTTTGAGTTTCCCAACAATTTCCCCATATCAAGGTGGTCAAGTTCTCCGCTTTGCTAAACTAACGCATCTTTCATAAGACCATGCCAAATAAATACGAACCTGGCACGCTGATTGTGACCGGCGCAAGCCGCGGAATCGGAGCCGCAATCGCCCAGCTCGCAGGTACACTCGGTTTTTCAGTTGCGGTTAATTTCGCCAAGGGAGAAGCGGAAGCTCGAAGAGTAACGGACCAAATTATTTCTGCCGGTGGCCGCGCCCGTGCGATTCGCGCCGATATTGCTCGTGAGGAAGATGTCGTTGCACTCTTTCAAAACGCCGAGCGCGAACTGGGACCGATCAAAGCCTTGGTGAACAACGCCGCTATCACTGGCGGATTTTCGCGCGTAGACTCGGTAAGCGCACTAACTCTCGAGCAGGTCATGGCGGTCAACGTAACTGGAGCGATTTTGTGCGCGCGTGAAGCTGTGCGCCGGATGTCAACGCTGCACGGCGGGACGGGCGGAGCCATTGTGAATATCTCCTCCCGCGCCGCCCGCACCGGCTCGGCCGGCGAATGGGTGCACTACGCAGCATCCAAAGGCGCGATTGATAGCTTTACAATTGGACTGGCGCGCGAAGTTGCGATGGAAGGAATTCGCGTGAATGCGGTTGCTCCCGGCCTGATCGAAACCGGATTGCATGCCGCCAACGGCGCGCCGGACCGGCTGGAGCGGTTGGCATCTACCATTCCTATGCAAAGGGCAGGCACGCCGCTTGAGGTAGCGGAAGGCGTGCTCTGGCTGCTGTCTCCCGCCGCGTCGTACACAACTGGAGCCATCCTGGAAGTCGGCGGCGGACGCTAGTTCGCTGCTCTGAACCTGAACTACTCCACGCCGGCTTCCTGACGAAAAGCGAGTTTCCGCGCAATCTGCAGCGCACCCGCGACTGGCTCGATTACATTCGGGTTAACCTGCAGCCGCGGATCAAGCTTGCTAAGCGCGTCGCAGAAACTCTCGCGTGCCAAACGCGCATAGCGAAAAACACCACCCACCAGAGCGAGCGGAATCGCTCCACGATCGCACAGAATGCCCACGGGGAAAAGCAACCGGACCACAATCGCGGCGAGGTCTGCCAATTCCCCGCCCGCCTGGATGAGGACTTTTCGAGCCACTTCATCTTCTGCATCGGCGGCGGTGACGACCGCGGGAAGCAATATCGCGAAGTCCGGATTCGTATTTGCGGTGCGCGCTACTTGATCTACCGATTCCACCTTCCAAATGGATTTCACCTCGCGGAAAAGTGGCGAGACGTAACGAGCCACTCACCAGATACATCCGCGGCGCGGAGCAACGAAGAGACGGCAGTACGCCCAATCCAGTGCGCCGACCCTTCGTCGGAAATAGCGAAGCCCCATCCGCCTGCGCGGGCTGTTTTTCCTTGCGCATCTCGCCCGTAGGCAATCGATCCCGTTCCAGCGATAACGACCACGCCCGGTTCCGCACCTAGAGCCGCCTGCAGCGCAATCTGCATGTCACCTACGACTTCGATTTCCGCCGGAATCACTTCTGCAATGAGCTTACGAACGGCGTTGGCCACATCTTCGCTCGCAACTCCCGCCACGCCAACGCAAGCACGATGCACTTGACGCGGGTCGATTTTCGCGGCTGCGCACGCCTGGCGTATGGCTTGGTGCAGCGACTCGCGCGCCCGAACTTCTCCCACACGAATGATGTTGCTGGGTCCGGTCACGGCCGAGCCTAGTATCGAAACCTCATCGCCTACAGCGCACGTCGTCTTGCTGCCGCCGCCATCAATGCCAAGGTAGTAAGCCACGGTTATTTCTATCACAGGCAGTTGTATGCAGCGCCTTAGCTAAGATCAACTCTCAGCCTACGTCTACAAAGACGCACTCGCTTCTACCGGGAATTGCCTCCATAATTAAAGCCGGAAAAATATCACCGCGACGGACAGCGGCAGAACGCATGGGCCTCGACAAACTCGATCTTGCGATCATTGCAATTTACCTGGTCGGCATCACCCTCTTCGGATTGCACTTTCGCAAGCGGCAGCGTTCGATTCGCGATTATTTTCTGGCTGGCCGCGATATTCCCTGGTGGGCGATCTCCCTTTCAATCGTCGCCGCCGAGACCAGCACGCTCACCATCATCAGCATCCCCGGCCTCGCCTACGATACGAATTTAACCTTTCTGCAAGTCGTAATGGGATACCTCCTCGGACGCGTAGTGATCAGCTTTATACTGCTGCCGCATTATTTTCGCGGCGATCTTTATACCGCCTATGAATTGATCGAACGCCGCTTTGGCCATGGACTGCGCTCGTTAACCGCCGGTATTTTTCTGCTCACGCGAACCGCTGCGGAGGGCGTGCGCGTTTATGCCGTGTCGATCGTGGTGGCAATTGCGCTCGGCACAGGCGAAGTATGGTCGATTGCGATTATCACCATATTGACGCTCATCTATACGTTTGAGGGCGGCTTGGCGGCCGTAATCTGGACTGACGTTGTACAAACCGCAGTGTACGTGGCTGGAACGCTGGTTGGAGTCTGGACCATCCTGCATCTTGTGCCCGGTGGCTGGGGCGCTATCCACGCGGCCGCCGCGAGCGCGGGCAAACTCCAGGTGTTTGACTTCACTCCGAGTCTTTGGATTCCTTATACCTTTTGGGCGGGCGTAATCGGCGGGACCGCCTTCATCACGGCAAGCCACGGCACCGATCAACTCATTGTCCAGCGCTTACTGGCCGCACGCGGGCAGAAGCAGTCAACGCTAGCGCTCATGTCGAGCGGCGTAGTGATCTTGTTTCAGTTTGCGCTGTTCCTGATTGTCGGCGTAATGCTTTGGGCCTATTACCGCGTGCCCTCCGCAAACTTCGGAAAGCCTGACCGCATCTATCCAACATTCATCGTCAAGCAGATGCCGCACGGCATTTCCGGACTTCTGATCGCAGCGATTCTAGCGGCGGCTATGTCGAATCTGAGCGCAGCATTAAACTCGCTCTCATCCAGCGCGATCCTGGATTTCTATTTGCGCCTGCGCCCGAATTCCGACGAGAAGAAGCGAATGCGTCTTTCCCGTCTGGCCACTCTCTTTTTTGCCACGCTGCTGTTTGGCTTGGCAGTTTTGTCGCTACACAAAGTGGGGCGCGTCGTCGAAGTCGGATTGCAGATCGCATCCGTCGCCTATGGCGCTCTGCTGGGAGTCTTCCTGCTCGGCGTGCTGACGAAGCGGGCCAACCAGCGCGGGGCAATGGTTGGGATGCTGTTCGGGTTCAGTATCGAGCTGTGCCTGTGGCGCTGGCGAGTTCCGTGGACGTGGTGGGTCATCACCGGGACGATTGTGACGTTCGCCATAGGTTATGCGGCAAGCCTGCCAGCGCGCGAATAGCCTTGCTCCGCGTCCTCTGCGGCATTTCTTCGTGCCCTCCGCGATGAGAGATCTTTTGACTTTGGTTTTTTGAATCCCACTGCGAATTACCGTTGCCGCCTAACGTATACTTGCACCCTCCAACCATGGCCCAAGTAGTCCAACAAACTACAACACGTCCCGAACTTGCCCGCGACCTCGGTGTCAGCCACGCCTCGGCCGTGGTAGTGGGAACCATTATCGGCAGTGGAATTTTTCTCGTCCCTGCGGAAATGATGCAGGCAGTTGGTTCCGCCAAGCTCGTGTATCTAGCGTGGCTTGTGGGCGGCCTGCTGTCTTTTTTTGGCGCGCTCACTTACGCCGAACTGGGCGCCATGAAACCGCAAGCCGGCGGAGAATATGTATACGTCCGCGATGCCTACGGACCACTCGGCGGTTTTCTTTACGGCTGGACGTGGTTCGTGATCGCAAAGCCTGCATCTGTCGCCACTATCGCAACCGGACTGGTGCGCATTCTGGGTACGTTCTCCATTTTTTCTTTCTTTTCTGAAGATGTTTTTCTGGCAAATATTCATTCACATCCCTTTGCTATCACCTGGGGACAGCTCGTCGCGATCACGGCAGCGATACTTATTTCCGCGTTGAATTATCTGGGAGTGAAAAAGGCCGGCGAATTTCAACTGGTATTCACGATTCTGAAAGTAGTCATCATTCTCGGCATCGTCGTGGTGTGCTTCGGTGGCGCGGGCAGTGCCGCCGGCCGCGGCTGGAGCAACTTTGCCAGCACGTTCACCGGCGCTAGGGGCGGTATCGCTGGCTTCATGGCCGCACTGATCGCCGCTCTCTGGGCTTATGACGGATGGAACGACCTGAACATGGTCGGCGGCGAAATCAAGAATCCCGGCCGCAATATTCCGATTGCGCTGATCGCGGGCGTGGCCACCGTGGGCGTTCTTTACATGTTGATGAATGCCGGCGTGCAGTACGTGCTGCCCGCAAGCGCGATTGCCGCTTCGCCGCGTCCCGCCTCTGATGCCGTGGCGCTGGTGATGGGACACATGGGCGCGGCCATCGTTTCGGCGGGCATGGCGATCTCTATGCTGGTCACATTGAATGGCACCATTATGAGCGGAGCCCGCGTACCCTTTGCCATGGCTCGCGACGGATATTTTTTCCGCGCTCTTGCCGACGTGCATCCTCGCTTTCACACACCCTCGGCGGCAATCGTGGTGCAAGCGA
>CAVRWS010000066.1:0-62860 GCA_963724815.1 uncultured Acidobacteriaceae bacterium | reverse complement strand
GCCAAGGTTTCCGTGGCGGCCACTTCCACAGCCAGCCAGGTACGGAAGCGGTTTTCATCGCTCCAGATGCGGCCCATTTCCGGGCGGGTATAGCGTGGGATCAAGGCGGATGGGCCTCCTCTACATCTAGTGAAAAGCGGGACATTGGATTCTAAATGGAGCACGAAGAAGAGGCCAGGGGCGGTGCCGTCGTAGATTCCCTCAACTTTCAATTTTGTATCGTCTTACGATATACTACGTCGGCAGTCGGATCGCGACACGATACAATCAGCGGGATGAAAAAACTCACTTTGTCGGATTACCAGGCATTAGCGGAGTTTCGTTATCAAATCCGGAGATTTTTGCACTTCAGCGAGCAGGCGGTTAAAGGCGCTGGGCTGAAGCGTGGCCAATATCAGCTGATGCTGGCGATTAAGGGAATGCCGGCGGGTGTGCGCCCGCGAATTCGCGAATTGGCCAGCCGCATGGAAATTCGACACAACAGCGCCGTGGAACTGGTGAATCGTCTGGAGGCGGCGGGATTTGTGCATCGCACGCGCGCACAGGACGATCGCCGCGAAGTCCTGCTTGCACTTACGCCGCGGGGAGAGAAAGTCTTAAGCGAACTGGCCCTCCACCATCATGATGAATTGCGCAGTGCGGGGCCGGAGTTAGTTGCCGCACTCCGGCGAGTCATGCGGGAAGGCAACGACAGCACTCCATAAGACTTAGCCATTCAAGAAAACCATCCGGACCGGCAATCGAACTATAAATACTTATGACCAAGCCAGCGACAAGACAAGGGAGAAGCGACCGGCTCCTGCGCCATCCTTTGTTTGGCAAATACTTTTCGCTGGTTCACGAAGATCTTAGCGCAGTCTATGCGCGCGATCTTCGCAAGTGGCTCATCATTGCGCCGGTAATTGGCCTAATCACCGGCCTGGTGATTACCGGAGTCGTGGTAATCATTCTAGGAAAATTGTGGCCTCCGGTTCTTAGTTACTATCTGCACCATCACTGGGCAATTGTGCCAGGAATCACGCTGGGGTTTATTGTCACCGGTTTGATCATGCAGTTTCTTACTCCGGATCCGAACGAGCATTCCACGGAAGAAATCATCCGTTCCTATCACGAGCATGAAGGCAGGGTTGATGTCCGTTCCTTCGTGCCGAAGTTGATTGCGGCAATCGCTACGGTGGGATTTGGCGGCAGCGCCGCGCTGGAAGGGCCCAGCATTTACGGTGGAGCGGCGATTGGGTCATGGCTTTGGACGAAGCTTCGGCGTTTGCGTTTGACCGATCGCGACCGGCGCATCATGTTGATTTGCGGCGCGGCGGCAGGTATGTCCGCAGTTTTCCGCGCGCCGCTCACTGGCATCGTTTTCGCGCTCGAGATGCCGTACCGCGATGATCTGGCGCATGAGGCTTTGGTTCCATCGCTAATAGCTTCGGTAGTTTCTTTTGTGACGCTGAGTTCTTTTTTGGGCGCTACGCCTCTGTTCAATTTCAGCGGCTCTACTACGTTCGAGCGCCATGACCTTTACTGGAGTGCACTGCTGGGCTTGATTGTTGGTTTAGTTGCGATGGTGTTTGTCATCACTTTCCGAAGAGCGCGAACTTTTTGTGTGAAATGGGCGATTCCGCATTGGTTGAAGCTCGCCATTGGCGGATTGCTGACGGGGCTATGCGGGCTTCTCTTCCTGCACATTTATCCGGGCAATCTCGTTCCCATCGGTCCGAACTATGAAGCGGTGGGCGAGATTTTGGGCTCGCAGCACGGCACTGCGCAGCTTGTGATTTTCAGCGTGCTGAAGCTCGGCGCAACACTTTTTACGCTGGCTGCGGGAGGAGTGAGCGCAATGTTTGTCCCATTATTTTTAACTGGTGGAAGCATCGGGACGGCATTCGCTCAGTCGGTCGTTCACAGTTCCACCGTCGACCTCTACGCCGCCGTTGGCATGGCTTCCTTCATCGCCGCCGGCTATAAGACGCCACTTGCCGCAGTTGTATTTGTGGCCGAAGCGACCGGTGGTCATGCCTTTATCATTCCCGCCCTCATTGGAGCGGCGGTGGCCTATGCGGCTTCCGGCGACGCCTCGGCTTCCGGAGATCAGCGTCTGCATGAAGGCGAAAAAGTTAGGGAATTGTAATACCGGAATCGATAATTTGAATTTCCTGATATTCGTATTCCGCGTCGAACCGGACACTCGGACTCTCTGGTGCGACGCAGCAGCACCAGTATTAGTATTGCCAACCGCCAGCCTGTTTCAGTATCCTTCCCGCATCCTCAGAATCAAGGGCATTCTGCGCGGGAAACGCGTATCTAATGGCGACGACTGAACCCAAGCGATCCCGGCTAGGTCTGCGTAGCTCACGCGTGCGTACGGGCGCACAAAACGGCTGCACGAAACTTTTGTGTTGCCGGTTTCCTTTTCTATCCGTCAAATACCCGATTCAGCCATAGCAAAACGATTCCATTCCGAACTCAGGGGGAGAGGTAATGGCGAAAATCCAAAGTAGGTTGATGTGGATCAGTTTTCTGGCGATTGCATTTATTGCTCAGGCCTTCGCTCAAGGTGGCGCGACGGGGGCGATCACGGGCACAATTCAGGATCCCAGCGGAGCTGTCGTGGCCGGCGCTGAAGTTCGCATTACCAATCAGGAGACTGGTGTGCTGGAACGCAGCGTCACTTCCGGCGCTGATGGCTCGTTTACCGCCCCGTTGCTGCCGGCGGGCGAGTATACGGTGAACGTCCATGGAGCGGGTTTTGCCGAAGCGTCTTTCCGGAACATCGAGGTGCGCGTCACTGAGACGACACGGCTGATCGCGAAGCTCAAGACTCAAGCGGTGCAGCAACAAGTGGAAGTGCAGGCACTGGTGCAGGAGGTGGACACCACCGACGCCACGACGGGGCAAGCGATTGAGTCGAGCACCATCAAGAATCTGCCGCTGGCCACGCAAAACTTTCAGCAATTGCTCACGCTATCGAGTGGAGCGCAAGGCGAACTGAACGCGGCATCACAATTGGGACGCGGCAATGTTCGGATTGAAGTGAACGGCCAACGCGAAGATAACAACAACTATCAGATCGAGGGAATCAGCGCGACTGATTACAACGTTGCGGAACTGACCACCACCCCACTCCCGAATCCCGCTGTGATTCAAGAGTTCAAGGTACAAACCTCGCTCTATGACGCCTCTCAGGGCCGCAACGGAGGCGGCGACATCAATGCCATTCTCAAAACTGGAACTAACACATTTCACGGCGAGGCTTACGAATTCTTCCGCAATACGGTCCTGGACGCGAACGACTATTTTCTGAACGGAGCGGGCGAGGCGCGACCCGTGATCCAGCAGAACATTTTCGGCGGAGATTTAGGCGGACCGATTGGGACCGGAGGAAAACTCGGTTTCTTTTTCTTCAACTATTCGGGAACGCGCCAGCGCAGCGGCGATTCCCCGGGAACTATTATCAGCACTCTGATTCCGTATATTCCCGCGGCGGATCGTGTTCCTTCCGGCTACGCACAGCTGCAATCGGCCTTCAACCTGACCAGCGTCGATCCGGTTGCGGCCTCGCTGATCGGCTTTCGAAGCAACCAGTTTGGGTCGGCCGCTAATGGATATCTCTACCCGTTGCCCAATGTCTCGGCTGGAACCCCCGCCGGCACTGTTGTCCCGTTCACGACCAGCATCCCTGGCAGTTACACCGACAACCAGTTCACTGCGACCTGGGATCGTGAGTTCCGCAACTCTCAGGACAAGCTATCGGTGCAATTCTTCTTTCAGAATTTCCAGTCGAACGTGCCGTTTGGTGCAGGCGGTCTGACGGCCTCTCTTGGCGGCAGCATCAGCGGCGGAGATCTCAACTTTCCCTACCAGCTTCCGGTCAGAGATCGAGTGTTCTCGCTTACGGAGACTCACGTATTTTCGCCTACTCTGGTGAATGAATTCCGGCTGGGTTTTTATCGGATTAACAATAGCGACATCAACGTTCCGCCGGTCACCGCCAGCCAGGCTGGCATTGATCGCCCGACAAACAACCTGACGGACAACATTTACAAATTTACTTTCGTCAGTTCAGGCTTTCAATTTGGTCCGACGCCCCAGGCCAACCAATATCAGGCGCAGAACAACTTTGATTTCATCGATACGCTGGGCTGGGTTCGGGGAAAACATAATTTGCGGTTCGGTGGCGAGTTTACGCCGGTCGCTTTAAATAAGCAGTTTCCGCAGGTGTTCAACGGCCAGCTCTATTTCGGCGACTCAACAAACACGACACTTCCGGGATGCAGTCCGGCAAATCCCTGTCCCGTCAGCGATGTTGGCAACTTCCTGCAGGGCAGTCCGGAATTCAGCTTTGGTGGAGGCGGCGTCTACCGCCACAACTATCGCCAGAAAAATTCCGCAGTATTCGTGCAGGATGATTGGAAGGCTACGCAGAACCTCACGTTGAATCTGGGACTTCGCACCGAGTTCTTCGGCGCGTGGACCGACAATGCTTGCCACATTGGCAACATGGAATCGGACTTGACCAAGAGCGGCCAGTATCCCTTCGTTTATCCCAAGTGCGTCGACAAGCTAGGCGTTCCCGGCCTGACCGGAACCGCAGCAGGATCGACCTTTAACAACAGCGTTTCCACCGGAATTGGCCCCCGCGTAGGCTTTGCCTACGATCTTTTCGGGCATCACAATACGACGGTGCGCGGCGGGTACGGAATCTTTTACGTGCGGGAAGATGTGGGAGCCGTCGATCAGCTAAGCTTCCAGTCGCCCTTTATCCCGATCGTGTTTTTCCCTTCGACACCTGGCTTCACTATGTCTGATTTCTTTACTGGAACGCCGGCGACCAATTCCAACGCGGTGCCGGCAGCGGGGCAGTTATCGGGCGCATGGCTGCCGTGCCTGGCACATCTCATCAGCTTCACTCCCAATAGCCCCACCGGACAAGATGGTAGCTATGCCTGCACAGGCGGACCGGGAGTAAATTCCACGCAAAATCTATTTGTGCTGGAAGTTCCGCGGCACTTCGTAGTCCCGAACACGCAGCAATGGAACCTGACCATACAGCGCGATCTGGGGCGCAAGTGGGTGATGGAGGTTGGCTATGTCGGAACCAAGGGCACGCACCTTCGCGAGACTCGCGACGCGATTCAGTCAGTCGATGCCAGCCCAGCACATCCTTTCACGGTGACCGATGTCAACGGCAACAATTATCAAATCACCGACAATACGTTTTCCAATGCCATCGCTCGGACACCCACGCCAGGATTGAACGGCTATTCGGGGTATCAGATTTTCGCTAACGACGCCTATTCCATCTATCACTCACTGCAGGCCACCGTGTCGCGACGGTGGGACCGGGGATACATACAGGCAGCGTATACGTTCTCCAAGAACATCGATGCAACCTCCACCGGAAATACGGCGAACAATACTGCCTTCAACGATGAGAGCACGATTAACGCCTCGCGGGGAATTTCGGACTTCAATCGTCCGCAAGTGTTGAAGATCAGTTATGTTTACGATCTGCCGTTCTTCGCTCACGCTACGGGTTTTAGGCGCGCAGCCCTGGGCCAGTGGTCGGTGAGCGGCGTCTCCAGCTTCCAATCTTCGTTGCCGTTTTCAGTTTTGGATTCAAACGGCGGCAATGCCTTCCTGGGAGCCGGCACTTCGCCAGTGAGCGCGAGTCTCGCACCGGGCGCCAGTATCGCCAGTGGCACCAGTTCTGGGAGCGTTACGCAGCGCCTTAATGGATGGCTGAATCCCGCTGCGTTCACGACTGCCCCGCTGCTATACCCCACTCAGTGCGGAACTGATACTAACTACTGCACCACGGGATTCGGCAGTCTAGGCCGCAATATCTACCGAGGACCGTTCCAACAGAACTGGGATTTCTCCCTGATCAAGCGCTTCAGACTTACCGAGCGGCAGGATCTGCGCTTCGCCGCCGATTTCTTTAACCTGTGGAATCATCCGAATTTCGGCACGCCGTTGGTTACGGATTACGAGCAATATCTCGCCTGGACGGGCTCAGGGCAAAGTGGTCCTGATCCGTTTGGCCGGATCGTAAGCACCACGGGAACGCCGCGCTTGATCCAATTCTCGCTGCGGTGGGCATTCTGATCGTCGACTAAGACGGAGGGCCGGGAAGCAAGCTTCCCGGCCCATCAGTTTTTGTCACACGTTCTGGAATCTACTGCAGTTTTTCAGCTTCTGCAATCAGCGGCCGTAAAGCGTCCACCGAGAAACCCAGCGAGCCGCCGGAAAATCCATCGATGTAAGCGGAGTTCACTCCAATCACTTCTGCATTGGAGTCGAACACCGGGCCGCCGCTGCCGCCATGCGCGGTGGGCGCATCGTAGATCAGCTTTTCTCCCACCACATCGCCCAGATGGCCGCAGGTGGTCGAAGGGCGAATCAGGGAAAGCGCGGCCAGTTCGCTCGCCGCCGTGATGTCGTTGTGCCGATAAGCCAGCCGCTGATAAATTCCGCTGGGCGACTTGGCCACCATGCCTGCAATGCCCATGGGATAGCCGATTACCGTGACGAGCTCACCGGGCGACGAGATTCCCCTGGCAAGCGGTAGGACGGCAAGTCCGCGCACTGAATTTTTATCTTCGATTCTCAACACTGCCAGATCGCCTGTGGATGACACTGCGCCTGGAAGTAAGCTAACCGGCGTCGTCGAATTGGGAAAGAACACAACCAGACTTTCGAGCATGGCGGTCGCGCCGCGATTGATCAGAGCCTCGGCTTCGCTGTCGCCATACCAGGGCTCCGCTACATGCCGGTTGGTGGCGAGCAATCCGTCGCCTACCAGAAATCCAGTGCCGGAAACGCGCGCCCGGATCGCGGCTGGCTGGTTCACGAAACCAATCTGATATACGCCATAAATATAGCCAATCGAGTTCCGATATCGGCTTAACACCAGGGCGGGCATACCCTGTTCTTTTTCGAGTTCCGCCACTTCCTGGTTCAAGGTGTGAACCTGCTTTTGCAGGTCGTCCGGCTGGGGACTCTGAGCCGTGGCAGGCGAATAGTAGTGGAACATGGCTACCGCGCCGATCAGTAGCACGGCTCCGAGGACAGCCTGAATGGCCTGCTGCCAGCACTCAGTAACTTCGCTTGACCCCTGTGGACTCTCTGGTTCGGACATGGATGCGGCAAACCGCCCGTGCTGGCAGCTTCGCGCCGAGGGGAAGGCGCACTAGCGCTGAAAGCCAGGGAGTGTCATCTTCCCTTGTCTGGCAAGGCTTTTCCACGGTACGGAAGGCGATGTACGGGGGATATTGTTGGATTACCGGGGATGGCAAGCTAGAGCGGCAGAACCTTTAGATAGCCGGATTTAAGGCTTCCCGACGCCCAGGCGCTTGGCCATCTCCTCGTAGAGGAAGCCTTCTCCCGGGACATAAGGCTGCACCCATTCGCCATTGATGACGAATTGGGGAATGGCGCGTTTGCCGGTTTGCTTGACAATCTCGTCCACTGCGCCGGGCGTGGTCTCGATGTCGATGTCTTTGTAGGAGATGTTGTGTTTGGCGAGAAAACGCTTGGCCTCACGGCAATCCGGACACCAGGCTGAAGAATAAACGGTTAAATCCATAGGGGTGTAGAAATCCCTCACTGAGACGCGGCTTCCTGCGTCTGCCTGCTTCTTATCCTACACGCGTTCAAGCTGAGGCAGCGTGCGTTCATTCACAACGTTGCCGGTGTTTAGCGTGGAGGCCGGTTCGAACAGCAGGATCCAACATTCTTCCTTCGCGACCGGACGATGTTCTACTCCGCGGGGAACAACGATGAACTCCCCTTCCTCGATCCATTCATGCCGATCGCGGAATTCCATGCGGAACCGGCCTTTCACCACCAGGAACATTTCATCTTCATGCTCGTGGTGGTGAAAGACGAACTCGCCTTTTAGTTTGTCGAGTTTCACATATTGGCCGTTTAACTCGGCGGCGATGTAAGGCTTCCAGTATTCCGAAATCTTCGAGAATTTATCGGCAATGTTGACTTTGTGCATGGTGTGCTTTCCTTCAGGGCTAACACGCTTTATTACCCTTATACGAGTTTAAAGCTGACCTGTGCCACCATCAACATTCAAATCCACG
The DNA here is from genome assembly GCA_963724815.1 of uncultured Acidobacteriaceae bacterium. GTDB lineage: Bacteria > Acidobacteriota > Terriglobia > Terriglobales > Acidobacteriaceae > Sulfotelmatobacter. The sequence continues at coordinate 54,770 of CAVRWS010000066.1, read as the reverse complement.
CCGGTAATGTAGGATGCCTCGCCGCTGGCCAGGAACAGCACGGCATGTGCCACCTCATCGGGAGTACCGAAGCGCTTCATGGGAACTCGCGCCTTGACGCCAGCCGCAAAATCGTCTTGCGCCGCCTGCGGCATTCCAGCTTTTTCCAGAATCGGAGTCTCGATTGGCCCCGGACTCACGACATTCACACGAATGCCGCGCTCAACCAACTCGGCCGCAAAAGTGCGGGCGAGCGAACGCACCGCCGCCTTAGTAGCGGAATAAATGCTGGTTCCCGGGTAACCTTTGGTGCCTACGACGGAGGCATTCAACACAATTCCGGCGTTGTCGTTAAGATGCGGCAGCGCCTTCTGCAGCGTGAAATAGAGTCCCTTTACATTGATGTCGAAGGTCTCGTCGAACAGCTGTTCGTTACTGTCCCCGGCCGGGGCGAACTTCGCGATACCCGCATTGGCAAACAGGGCATCGATTTTGCCGAACTTCTTGGTTGCTTGTGCAAATAACTTGTCGATATCGGCGAGATTGGAAACATCAGCCTTAACCGCCAGTGTGTCCTCTCCGATTGCTTTGACTGCTTCATCCAGTGTTTTCTGGTCGCGCCCTGAAATGGCGACCTTCGCTCCCTCTTCGTGAAACAGTTTGGCTGTGGCCAAGCCGATGCCGCTATTGCCGCCAGTGATTATGACTGACTTCCCTGCAAATCTTTTTGCCATAAGAACCTCCTGTAAGAATTCTTGTTCCGGTCACTACCTGACCTGATTTTTAGTTGTATACTTTGATGAACGTCAAACTAATCAAGGTTCAGTTTATTCCAGACAGTGGGGGCCGCGGTTGAAGGTTTACATGGAAGGCAAGGATTTGGTTCGGGTTGCGAAAGCGTTAAGCGATCCGACGCGCCTGCGGATTTACGAAGAAATATCAGCATCCGAAGAGATGTTCTGCAAGCAAATCGTCGAGAAATACCGGCTGACGCCGGGCACGATCTCGCATCACTTGAAGATTCTGGCGGATGCGGGTCTGATCGATACGCGCCGCGAAGGGCAGTTCATGTACCTGAAACCGCGGCCGGAAACAATCCGCGCCTACGGAAAAGCCCTGACAAATATAGCGGGCAAAAGAAAAGCCGTCAGCTTGCGCTGACGGCTGAAGAGCTACTCGCTGAAAGCTAGCTGTTTTCGTACAGCAGCACGCCCTCGGTCTTTTCCGCGTCCACCGGACGGTAGAACAGCTTGTTGTCTTCGAGGAAGACCTCGATAAACGCCGGACGCGTGGTAATCGTTCCCTGAATCAGCGCCTCCGATAGCGGGTCTTCGATATATTTCTGCAACGCCCGGCGCAGCGGGCGAGCACCGTAGGAGCGATCCGTCAACGTCTGGTTCAGGATCCACTTCTTGGCCTCATCCGCCACTGTGACCGTGATCGATTTCTGCGCCAGGTTCTGGTTGAGTTGCGTGACCATGAGTTCCAGAATCTGAATCAGGTCCGCCTCGCTCAGAGCCAGGAACAGAATGATTTCGTCCAGGCGGTTCAGGAATTCTGGATTGAAGGTGCGCTTCACTTCGCCCTTTACCAGTTCCTCAACCTTGCCCGAAACCTGATCTTCCGCAGTCGACTGGAAGCCAAAGCCCTCGCGCTTCTGCAAGTGCCGGGCCCCAATGTTCGAGGTCATGATGAGGATCGTGTTCTTGAAATCGACCGTGTTTCCCAGTCCGTCGGTCAACTGGCCATCTTCAAAAACCTGCAGCAGGATGTTGAACACATCCGGATGCGCCTTCTCGATTTCATCCAGCAGGACCACGGAATACGGCGCGCGCTTCACGCGCTCGGTAAGCTGACCACCCTCTTCATAGCCCACATATCCCGGAGGCGAGCCGATCAGCTTCGAGACGGAATGCTTTTCCATGAACTCCGACATGTCGAAGCGGACCAGAGCTTTTTCCGTTCCGAACATGAACTGAGCCAGAGTGCGCGCGACTTCGGTTTTGCCGACGCCCGTCGGCCCCAAAAACAGGAACGAACCAATCGGCCGGTTCGGACTCTTCAATCCGGCGCGCGAACGCCGGATTGCCCGGGCCAGCGCGCTGATTGACTTATCCTGCGAGATGATCCGCTTATGCAGCTCTTCTTCGATGCGCAGCAGCTTCTGCGTCTCTTCTTCCTTGATCGAAGTGATGGGAACGCCGGTCCAGCGCGAAACTACATCTTCGATATCTTCGCGCCCGACAACGCCGGTGGAGGATTCATCGAGATGATACTTCTCGCGCAACGCGCGCAGGTTCTCACGCTCCTTGCGTTCTTCGTCGGAGTAGAATCGCGCCTTCTCGAACTCGTGGTTCGCGATCGCGTTCTCCATGCGGTGCACGATGAACTTGATGCGCTTCTGCACTTCGGTGATTTCTTCCGGCTGCGAAGTCTGGCGCAGCTTTACGCGTGCACCGGCCTCGTCCACAAGATCGATCGCCTTATCCGGCAGGAAACGATCCGGAATGTAACGGTTCGAGTGGGAAACCGCGAAGTTGATTGCGTCGTCGGTGTACGTAACCGCGTGGAACTTCTCGTACCGATCCTTGATGCCGAACAAAACTTTGATCGCGTCGGCCTCGTTCGGCGGCGGCACTTTCACCGCCTGGAACCGGCGCTCGAGCGACCGGTCTTTCTCGATCGACTTGCGATATTCACCCGGAGTGGTGGCGCCGATGCACTGAATCTCTCCACGCGACAGAGCCGGCTTCAGGATGTTGGCGGCATCGAGCGAACCTTCCGCCGAGCCCGCGCCCACCAGAGTGTGCAGTTCGTCGATAAAGATGATGGAGTTCTGCGACTCCATCAGCTCTTTCATGATGGTCTTCAGCCGCTCTTCGAACTGTCCCCGATATTTCGTTCCGGCAACGATCAAGGAAAGATCGAGAGCCAAAATTCTCTTATCGGCTAAGAACGACGGAACTTCGCCGTCAGCAATGCGCTGTGCCAGGCCTTCGACGATCGCCGTCTTGCCTACTCCGGGCTCACCGATAAGGACAGGGTTGTTCTTAGTGCGCCGGCACAGAATCTGCACCACGCGTTCTAGTTCCCCGTCGCGACCGACCAGAGGATCCAACTGGCTGTCCATTGCGGCTTGCGTAAGATCGCGGGAGAATTCGCTCAACAGTGAAGACTCGCGCTGGCGTTGCGGCTGCGCTTTTTCCTGGCTGGTTCGGGCTAATTCTTCCCGAATCGTAGCCAGCCGCAAGCCGCGCTCATGCAGAATCTCCGCCGCAAAACACTTTTCTTCTCTTAACAAACCCAGAAGCAGATGTTCGGTTCCGATATGGCGATGTGACAGCCGCTCTGCTTCTTCCGCGGCATAAGCGAGCACGCGCTTGCATTCATTGCTGAGAGGAAGATCCACCGAAGTCGAGACCTTTTCCCGAATGGTGGTGTGGCCTTCAATTTGTTTGCGAATGGACTCAACCGAGGCGTGCGAACGCAGGAACCGATTGGTCAGGGCTTTATCTTCGCGCAGGAGCCCCAGCAGCAGATGCTCCGTCTCAATATAAGGAGACCCGAACTGGCTTGCTTCGTAGCGCGCAAAAAAGATGACGCGCCTGGCTTTCTCCGTATAACGTTCAAACATAATGCCCTTCCCCCTGTGCTTCCGGCCGAGAAGGCAATTGCCTGCTCAAACCTACCGAAACCCTGGCCCGTTGATGTTCTGTACTTGCATCTGGTCTTCCGTCTTCACATTATGCAGTTAAACGGCCACCAAACCCAAGCGGAGAAACGTTTTTCTAATGTTACCGAAGGAACCTGTTGAAAATCCCTCGATTTACCGATAGTTCAATTTCTTGCACTTTGTCTAACTAATCCTTCGCATCACGTCGTTCAAACTGTCGCTTCTACCCTGGTAAAGAATCCGGGGCAACTTCTTCAACCCGTCCGCGTTGCAGCCGCAGCACGCGATGGCAGCGGCGCGCAAATGCCAGGTTATGGGTTGCAATCAGAGAGGTGAGTTGGTGCTCGCGATGCAATCGCGCAATCAATTCGAAAACCGCTTCCGCGGTCTGCCCGTCAAGATCGCCCGGTGGGCTCATCCGCCAGCAACAACTTAGGACCAGTAATGAGCGCCCGCGCCAGAGCTACGCGTTGTTGCTCGCCGCCGGAAAGCTCTCCCGAGCGATGATGCCCGCGCTGTTCCAGTCCGACCTCGCGCAACCACCGCGAAGCCTCCGGGGCCGCCTGCGCCCAGCTAAGCCCTCGCACCAACAAGGGCATGGCAATATTCTCCGCAGCGGTAAATTCCGGCAGCAAATAATGAAACTGCCAGACAAACCCGGCTTCGCGATTGCGAAACTCGGATGCTTCATCCGCGGACAGAGAATTCAGCTTCAATTCGGCGCAGTATACGTCACCTGCGGAAGCGTGATCAAGAGCGCTGAGGATGTGCAACAAGGTACTCTTCCCCGCTCCCGACTCGCCGACGATAGCCAGCATCTCGCCTTGCTTCACCTCAAATGATAAATTCTCAAAGAGCACCAGGTCCGATTCGCCGGACCGGAAAACTTTTTTCAATCCCCGAACCCGTAGCAGCGCTTCCGAATTCGCCACTCGTATACTTAGATGCACTCTGCCCCCGCTCGGGTCCATCCTGTCCCGCCCCTAGAAGTCCCCCGGCACAAACAGTAGAACTCGGCCATCTTCTCACAGTCGGCTCCGGCTCGACATGGCCCGTTTGAACCATCGCCGATGGGGCATGAGGTTTGATTCAGCCGAGGTCCTGGTTTCGGAGGCATCTGTTGAAACTTTACCCGGCCTTTCCCGGCAGCGATGTGACAACCGTCACTGCCGAGCGGCCAATCGCTACACCTCGACCTTGACCTCGCTCCCGGCAAGCCTCGGCAGAGACTGCGTATATGGTTCGCGGGCGATGCCTCTCTCAGTGATGATGGCGCTTACGTACTTTGCCGGAGTAACGTCAAATGCCGGATTTTCGATGGATACGCCATCTGGAGTCATCTGTTTCCCAGCAATGTGGGTGATTTCCCTGGCGTTGCGCTGCTCGATCGGGATCAGGTCACCGGTGGCACAGGCGAGGTCGACGGTCGAAATTGGAGCGGCCACGTAGAACGGGATTCCATTCTCTTTGGCCAGAACGGCCACGCTATAGGTGCCGATCTTGTTGGCCACGTCTCCGTTGGCGGCGATACGGTCGGCGCCAACGACGACAGCTCCGATCTTGCCTTGCCGCATCATGGATCCTGCCATGTTGTCAGAGATCACAGTCGTTGAGATGCCGTCTTTCATCAACTCCCAGGCGGTAAGACGGGAGCCCTGCAGAAAGGGCCGGGTTTCGTCGGCAAAGACATGGATTTTCTTGCCTTGCTCAACCGCGGCACGGATGACTCCCAGAGCGGTTCCGTAGCCGGCCGTCGCCAGCGCCCCCGCATTGCAATGTGTGAGGACGCCGCCCTCGCTGGGCATGAGCGTGGCGCCATGGCGGCCCATGGCCTGGTTAGCGGCAATATCTTCGGCATGCATCCGTTTGGCTTCTTCAACCAGTTCCCGCTTGATTTGCGCAATGGGACGAATGCGCAGGCGCTCGAACTTCTCCTGCATGCGGCGGATCGCCCAGAAAAGATTGACCGCCGTAGGCCGGGTTTTACCCATGTTGTCGCAGATCTGATCTAAATCGCGCTTCAGATCGCCGACGGTCTCAGCTTTCGAGTCCTTCGCGCCGAGCGCAATTCCCATAGCAGCCGCCACGCCTATGGCGGGGGCTCCGCGCACGATCATGGTGCGGATGGCATCGGCAACCTGCTCGTGAGTTTTGCAGACGACGTAGATTTCTTCCGTGGGCAGCTTCGTCTGATCGATGAAGCGTACGCCTTTGTCGGTCCATTCGAGAGTTTGGATCATGAAAGAGTTGTATAAGTCCTAATCAATTCTTGTGAGCCTCGCAGAGAATTCGAGGGTTGTTGGTTACTGCCGGCCGGCCACAGACTTCACACTTCGCGGCAACTGCAAAGATTGAAGGCTGAGTATCATCGGTCTGTCGGATGTGCTCGGCGCGTACCTCACTCGCAGTGAAGATCGACACGAAAGGCGCGGGCGTCGCTGCCTTCTCGACGTTTGGTCTTCCTTTAGCCTCCTCGCGCTCCACCAAGCACATAACCCCGACCACATGGAATCCGAATTCGCGGGCAGCCTCGATGGCCTGTACCGTGGAAGTGCCGGTCGTGCAAACATCGTCGACAATCACCACGCGGGCGTCTTTCTCGCGGAAGCCTTCGATGCGCTGGCCTGTACCATGCTGCTTTTCCGCCTTGCGCACCAGGAATCCTTGCAGCTCACCGCTCACTACGGAGGCCGCTACTACAATCGGATCCGCGCCCATGGTAAGGCCGCCGATCGCTTGCGGATTCCACCGCCGCTGGCGAATCTCGTCGAGAAACACCTGACCGGTCAGGCGAGCGCCCTTGGCATCAAGAGTAGTGGTGCGGCAGTCGATGTAGTAATCGCTGGAACCACCGGAGGAGAGCTTAAACTCGCCCAGCCGGAAGGACTTATAGGCGAGCAGGCTCAGCAGATCCTGGCGCGGAGAATCCATGAATTTCTACCATACCACGGAGAATCGGCGTGCGGCGCGGCTTAGGCTGCCGCCTGGCCTTCGCGCCGGACGCTGTGGACATGGTAACCTGAAAATAACCGCACATCTTTTGTCTTCACAACGATGTTTCGAGGTCTGAATTTGCCGAGCGCGCGAAAGTTTTTCTTCTTTCTTATTGCTGGCTTCCTTCTCCAAAATTTAGGCGGATCGGGTCTGGTGTTCACGGCCTTTGCCGAGGGCACCCGCAGCTGGGAGCAGTCAAAATTCGAGGAACTGACCAAAGGCACCGCGACGGGCGTGGCCATTCGCAGCGCCGGCAGCCTGGAACTGGCCCCGACGTTCAAGAGCCTTTATGCCACGCCATCTACTTATATTTGGGCAATTGCAGCCGACGGTGCGGGCAACGTGTATGCGGCGGCAGGCGCGCCAGCGCGGGTGTATCGCATCACGCCGGATGGCAAGGCAACCATCATTTTTGAACCCAAAGAACTGCAGGTGCAAGCGCTGCAGATTGGGCCGGGCGGAGCGATCTATGCAGCTACCGCTCCGGATGGCAAGGTTTACAAGATCGAGCGCAATTCAGATGGCAAGAAACCGGCGAAATCAGATTCTCCACAAGCCAGTGCGTCCGACAAGGACATCTCTAAGCTCGGGGTAGACGCTTCGTGGAGTTCGTCGGTCTATTTCGAACCGGGAACGAAATACATCTGGGACTTGGCTCTGGATAAGTCCGGCAACTTGTATGTGGCGACCGGCGATCATGGCGAGATCTTTCGGGTTACACCTAAAGGCGAGCATTCGGTTTTTTTCAAGAGCGACGAAACTCACATCCGGGTGCTGGCGTTCGATGCCCAGCAGAATCTGATTGCCGGGTCGGATGGCAGCGGGCTGATCTACCGCATTTCGCCCGCCGGGGAAGGTTTTGTTCTCTACAGTGCGCCGAAAAAAGAGATCACGGCCCTTGCCCTGGATCGCGCGGGAAATATCTACGTGGCTGCCGTCGGAGAGAAACGGAATGGTGGCGGCAGCAGCTCTGCTGGCATGGCCGCCCTTTTGTCGATAGCTTCGGGCTCTCCCGCGGCAGGCTCACCGCAGGTTCCAGGTATGACAATCACAACCGCGCCCACCGCGCCTGCGCTGACGGGCCCGTTTCCATTTCCAGCCGGCGGACCGAGTGGAGGATCTGACGTTTATCGCATCGCCCCCGACGGTTCCCCCATGCGATTATGGACATCGCACGAAGACATTGTCTATGCCCTGGCCTTTGATTCTCAAGAACAACTATTGGCGGGAACGGGAAATCGTGGCCACGTTTTTGCCATCACCGGTCTGGACGATTTTTCTGACTTGCTCAAAGCGCCTGCGTCGCAAGTAACGGCTTTCGCCAAAGCACCCGGGGGCGCAGTTTACGCTGCCACCAGCAATCTGGGAAAACTATTCGTGCTGGGCCCGGGCCCTGAAGCGCATGGAACCTATGAGAGCGACGTCTTCGACGCCAGAATTTTTTCCCGCTGGGGGCGGGTGGAGTTCCGCGGCGTAGGTAATGTGGATTTGTATGCACGCAGCGGCAATGTCGACAATCCGGACCGGAACTGGAGTCCGTGGAAAAAGATCAATCTGGGAACCGACGATGAGACCGGGATTCCCGCGGCACGCTACGCGCAGTGGAAAGCGGTGTTACATGCGGGCGATCCAGCGCCCATCGTCGATAGCGTTGCGCTGAATTATCTCCCCAAGAACGTAGCGCCGGTGATCGACGACGTGAACGCGCAGGTCGGTGTGAAGTATCAGCCAATGCCGAGAAGTACTGGCAGTAGCCTGGGCTCGGATTCTTCAAGCACCTCGGGATCGCACTTCGAAGCTCCGACTCCGAGTTCCCATGACCGCGATTCCATCGGCGTGAAGTGGAGCGCGCACGATGACAACGACGACCAGCTCGTCTATTCGATTTACTACCGCGGCGACGGCCAAAAGCGCTGGCTATTGCTGAAGGACGATATCTTCGACAAGGCTTATTCTTTCGACGCCAGCCTTTTGCCGGATGGCGGTTACACCGTGAAGGTGGTGGCGTCGGATGCTCCATCGCACTCGCCTGGCGAGGCCTTGACCGCATCGAAGGAAAGCCGCCGTTTCGAAGTGGACACCACGCCCCCGCGCATCGAGAATTTGTCCGCGACTGCAGAAGGCGAGCAGATTCACGTTACGTTCCGCGCAGTGGACGGTTTTTCTCCCATCAAACGCGCCGAATACTCCGTCGATGCCGGCGAGTGGAACTATGTGGAACCGGTCGGCCAGCTCTCGGACGCAAAGACCGAGAATTACGATTTCAAGGCCACACCCGAAGCCGCGAAAGATGGCTCCCGTTCTTCCGAGCATGTGGTTGTGGTGCGCGTTTACGATCGATATGACAATATGGGTGCCGCTAAAGTAATGATTCACGGCAAGTAGACCTTATCGTTCCTGCTGAAATGCCAGCGTCCATAACCTCCAGGCGGAAAGATCGCGATGCAGCATGTCTTCAAGCTCCTCGATTTCCGGCTGAAGCTTTTCGTGGAGTTGCATAAGCAATTGCTCCGACAGTTTAGGGAACGGCGCTCCTCCGCCCAGCACCAGTTTACGAAGAGGCGAATTCTTGAACACGCTGACCACGCGGTCCATACGCCGCGCCTTGCACCAGTTCGCCAGCATCGTCGCCGTCCGGGTGCGATGGTAACTGCGGGGCTGAGTCATCCGTTCGGAATCGTGCACGAACCCGTATTGCCAGTCCGCGAGCGGAAAGCGTGGAACGCCAATAAAATCCACAATGCAATCGACAAACGCCTGAGGATCTTCGCGAAGATCGTCGTATACAGCAGCGAGCACATTCTCGCGGCCGAAGGACCGTTGCCACAGTTTGAGGGTGGTGGCATATCTGCTGGATTCCATCAGTTCGGAGTCGCGCTCGATCGCCTCCGCAAGGCTCCACGGAATCCAGCCGTAAGCGCGCTTCACCCGGTAGAGTGAGACGATTCGATCCACCGGATGGCGGAACACACAAACGATTTTCGCCTGCGGCGCCATCACCGCTATACGCTCCCGCGCCGCGGCTGAGGCAAAATAAGTGGGCGCTACTTCGCCCTTGCGCTGCGAATCACCCGACTGTTGGTAGTGGGCGAGGTACCACTTCATCCCGCGCTGAAAGTGAGTATCAAAAAATCTCGTCTCCTTCGACGGATTGGGCAACGAAGTGTATGCGCGCAAAATTTCGTGCAGCCAACTGCTACCGGTTCGCGGCGGTCCAACTACAAAGAATGACGGAACGGAGCGCTCATCATAGGCCGTCGCCTGGTTGCCAACCTGAGCCGTCGCGGAGCTACTGCTCTGTTGGCAAGCGTCCTCGGTCGCGGCGCGGCCGGTAGCCTCAATCGTTCGGCGGAGTTCGTTCATTTCGCCTCGGGCATGAAGGTCCAGAGTTGTAACACCATTTACAGATTCGCGGCTCACGGATCTACCGCTTTCCAGAAGACGAGAATGGCAAACGTGCAGCTCGTAAAGGAAAGACTTACAGTCTTTACTCAACGATCGTACCGGATTCAGATGAGTACCTGTTGCGTCAGGTTGTCGAGTTTTTTGCAAAGTTCTAGGTCAGCCCTTCGCCTTCTTCCATATCGCTCTCCGCCAGAGCCGTTTTTAAGGTATCGAGCGAGGCAAGACGCCTCAGATCTGGGAAGATCCACGCCCAGAGCGCAATCACGAGAAGAGTTCCGACGCCTCCCAGCACCACAGCTGGGACGGTGCCGAGCCATTGTGCGGTTAATCCGGATTCAAATTGCCCGAGTTCGTTCGAAGTGCCGATAAAAACCATATCCACTGCCATCACTCGCCCGCGCATTTCATCGGGCGTGCGTAACTGCACCAGCGTAGCGCGGATAATCACGCTGACCATGTCGGCGGCGCCAAGGCAGATCAGTGAAATCAGCGAAAGTACAAGACTTTTCGATACGCCAAAAAGAATGGTGCACACGCCAAAACCCGCCACCGACCAGAGCAGCAACGGGCCCGCGCGGCCACGAAGCGGTCGATGCGCGAGTGCGACAGCCATCACCGCCGCACCCACTCCCGGAGCCGTCCTCAACAAACCCAATCCCCACGGCCCGGTGTGAAGAATTTCGCGCGCGTACACAGGTAGGAGAGCCACCGCACCGCCCAGAAGTACCGCGAACAGATCAAGCGAGATCGCACCCAGAATCAGCTTTTCGCGCCAGATGAAATGCAATCCGGCGAAGACCGTCTTCAAGGTCATGGGTTCGCGCCGACGGCTTTGCGGCCGAGTCTTAATGCGGAACGCGGAGACTAATGCGCCCACGGCAGTAATCATGGCGACTGCATAAACCGCGGATGGCCCGCGAAACGCGGCATAAAGGACGCCGCCGAGAGATGGCCCAATAATCGTCGCAGCCTGAAATGCCGTCGCATTCCAAGCCACAGCATTGGCAAAATGTTCTTCGGGAACCAGTTGCGGCAAAATCGAGCGGCTCGCGGTGCCGTTGAATGACCGGACAACGCCCAGCAAAATCAGGACCAGATAAATCGGAAGAACTGTGTGCGCACTGCGCACCGCTAAAGCTAGCAGCAGGCTCGAGCACACGGCATATCCCGCGTAACAAGCCCCCAGAACTTTGCGCCGATCAAAGCGGTCAGAGGCGTGACCAGAAACAAGAAATAACAGAATGCCGGGGAGAAATTGCGCCAAACCGACCAAGCCGAGATCGAGGGCGCGCTTGGTGATGTCATAGACCTGCCATCCTACGGCGACCGCTTGCATCTCGACTGCAGTGACAATCAGGAAACGCGCAATCTCGAACAGGACGAAATCGGGATGCGTGAATGCTATGCGTCCAGCTCTGGGGTCGGCGGAGGGCGGCATCGAATCTTAATTTGCTCTTCTAATGTGCCATAGAACGCTAGTACTTGCATGATCGTTGTCACGCGAGCGCTAGAATCTATGCATGCTGATGCTGTTGCGAAACGTGGGCTGGATTGCCTGCGTCATCTACTCCACGATCCCGGCGTTCTGGCTGCTGATTCATCCGCGAGCGGACTTCTGGCGTTCACGAAAACGCTCACCTTATCGGATTCTCTTGCCAACGTGGCTGGCAATGTGGGCAACGTCGGCAGCGGTGACTGCGCCGTGGCGCAGCGTATTGCTCTACGAAGGGCACTGGGCGTGGATTCCGGCGGCAGGGTTGTTCGGCGCTGGATTCTTACTGTACAAATTCTCTCGGAAACAATTCACGCTGGCGCAATTAGGCGGACTGCCTGAACTGCTCCGCGGGCAAGAACAGCAACACCTTTCCACCACTGGCGTTCGGGCTCACGTGCGCCATCCTGTTTACCTCGGCCACCTCTGCGAGATGCTGGCCTGGAGCCTGGGCACGGGATTGGCGGTCTGCTGGGTGCTGACGGCGTTTGCGGTCGTTACCGGCGCGGTCATGATCAGGATGGAAGATAGAGAATTGGAGAACAGGTTCGGAGAAAAATATCGGCAATATCGATCGGCCGTGCCCGCGGTGCTGCCGAAAATAACAATATGATTTGTCCGCGCGAATCGCTCCCCTCTGCGTCCCTCCGCGGCCGTTCTCAGCGATCTCCGCGTGGAGGCGTTCACGCGTGGAACGCCGCACGCAGACAAAGCAGTAGTTATAATCCGACTTGGCCGAAAGCTAAGAGCAGACAGATAAACCCAGCATGCGCTTCGAACTCTTCATCGCGACCCGTTACTTGCGCGCCAAACGGCGACAGGCCTTTATCGGCATTATCACCGGCATCTCGATTGTCGGAGTGGCCGCGGGCGTGGCTTCGCTCATTGTCGCTCTAGCCATCAACAACGGCTTTCGCCAGGATCTGCAGGAGCGCCTGATCGGATCCACTTCCCACATCAGCCTGCTGCGCGTGGCCGACGATGGCATCAAGGGCTGGCCGACGCTGCTGGAGCGCCTTTCCAAACAGCCGCACGTGGTCGCCGCCGCTCCGGCAATTTTTGAGCAAGTACTCATCTCGCGCGGACCTCGAGCCCGCGGCGCTGTGCTGAAGGGCATGATTCCTGCCGACGAGCGAAAAGTTGGCGATCTGCTGAACACAATTAAAGAAGGTTCGGCGGCGGCTCTCGATGAATCGCCTCCGGCAGTTGAGCAAAACTCTTCCCAACCTGCCCTGCAGGGGAATTCCGCAGACGAGGAAGCCACTGAATCAGACGAATCTCCCGATTCTCTTGCCGGCGTTCACGCCCGCGTTGCCGCCATGCCGCCGATCATTCTCGGCAAAGATATGGCCGACAATCTGGGCGCGACCGTCGGTTCGGTAGTGCTGGTGACGAGTCCGCAAGGTGAACTGACTCCCTTTGGGATGGTGCCGAAATACAGCCGCTTCCGCGTGGTTGGAATTTTTAACTCCGGCTTCTACGATTACGACTCCTCATGGGCTTTCACGCGCCTTTCCGACGCCCAACGCCTGTTCGGACTCGGCGATCTCATCTCAGTCATCGAGTTCAAGATCGACGACATCTACAAAGCCGATGAAGTTTCTCGCGAACTCGAAAACGCCGCAGGCAAGGGCTTCATGACCACGAACTGGATGGAGCAAAATCAGGCGTTGTTTCACGCGCTGCGCCTGGAACGCCTGGTCACCTTCATCACCATTGGATTGATCGTCTTCGTGGCCGCGTTGAACATTCTGATTTCTCTGATCATGATGGTCATGGAAAAAACCAAAGACATCGCGGTGCTGATGTCGATGGGCACGCGCAAGGCACAAGTGCGAAATATTTTTATCGCTCAAGGAGTGCTGATCGGAGTGATCGGCACCGCTATCGGTCTGCTATTGGGCTATGCCATCTCCTATGCGGGCGGCCACTACCACATCATTTCTCTGTCGCCGGAGGTTTACTCCATCGACTACGTTCCCTTCGCACCGCGACCGATGGATGGCGTGCTGGTCGCCGTAGTAGCTATCGGAGTTTCCCTCGTGGCCACACTCTACCCGTCGTGGTCCGCAGGTAGAACCCTCCCTGCGGAAGCCCTGCGCTACGAATAAATGCCTCCTAAATTTTGTCATCCTGAGGGAGGATTGTACTTCGCGATAGCGAAGCACAGCCGCAGTCGAAGGATCGCTTTGTGGCTCCACGCCCTTTGCCCAAGAGCGGTTCTTACACGGAACTTTCCCCGCTTTATCCCCGTATAATTATTGGAAGAAAAAAATAAGGAGGCCTCATCATGCTCACTTTCCTCCTCTGGTGCATACTCTTTGTGGTCTGTTGGCCGTTGGCGATTCTCGCGCTGGTTGCCTATCCGTTCGTCTGGCTATTGCTGTTGCCATTCCGCATCGTGGGAATCGCGGTTCACGGGGTTCTCGAAGTCGTCTTCCTTGCGATCACGCTTCCGTTCCGGCTGCTGGCTGCGCCATTTCGAATCTAGAGGAAGCAGGATGAGCTCGGCTGTGCATGATTGCGGACGGAGCTGCTAACTTGCCATTGCTTTCAAATCCTCACTGACCCGCAACCTGGCCCCTGTCGCGCGCTGCACATCCTCTGCTGTCAACCCCGGAGCGACTTCCTCTAGCACCAGTCCACGAACCGTGACGCGAATGTAGGCCATCTCGGTCACAATCGTATCCACCACTTTCACCCCGGTCAGCGGTAGGGTGCATTTCTTCAAAATCTTCGGCTCACCTTCACGCGTCGTGTGCTCCATAGCCACGACGACGCGACGCGCTCCGGCGACCAAATCCATGGCTCCGCCCATACCCTTCACCATTTTTCCCGGAATCATCCAATTCGCCAGATTGCCCTCCTCGTCCACTTCCATCGCGCCCAGCACGCTCAGGTCAACGTGACCGCCGCGGATCATGGCGAACGAGTCCACGCTGGAAAAATACGAGGTTCCCGCCATCTCGCTGACGGTCTCTTTCCCTGCGTTAATCAAGTCGCAGTCTTCCTCGCCTTCTGCAGGATAGGGGCCGATGCCGAGCATCCCATTCTCGGATTGAAGAATCACTTCCATCCCTGGCGGAACATGATTTGCAATCAGCGTAGGCATGCCGATTCCCAGGTTCACATAGAACCCATCCCGCAATTCACGGGCAATGCGATTCACAATCCGCTCGCGCTTCTCAACGTCTTTTCCAGGCTTATTCATTGCCTCATCTTTCAGAGTGCCGGGTACTGAATGCTCGTGCTATCAACTCGCCTTGCGCAGCGTCCGCTTCTCGATTCTCTTCTCGTACAGCTCTCCCTGAAAAATCCGCTTCACGTAAACCGAAGGAGTGTGGATTGAGTCTGCGTCCAATTCACCTACCTCGACTAACTGCTCAACTTCAGCAATCGTCACCTTGGCCGCGGTAGCCATCATGGGATTGAAATTCCGCGCTGTCTTGCGGTAAACCAGATTGCCCATGCGATCGCCCTTCCAGGCTTTCACAAACGCGAAGTCCGCGTGCAGAGCACGCTCCATCACGTACATTCGCCCATCGAACTCACGCGTTTCTTTTCCTTCTGCAACTATCGTGCCGACCCCGGTAGGAGTGAAGAACGCTGGGATGCCCGCGCCAGCCGCGCGAATGCGCTCGGAAAAGGTTCCCTGCGGCACCAGGTCGAGCTGGATTTTCCCGGACAGTACCATTGACTCCAGAAGCTTGTTCTCACCCACGTAGGTGCCAATGTGCTGACGAATCTGGCCCGCTGCCAGCAGCAAACCGACGCCGAGGCCATCCACTCCGGCGTTGTTGCTCATAGTGGTGAGGTTTTTCGATCCCTTCCGCACCAGCGCGCGAATCAGGTTTTCCGGAATCCCGCACAATCCAAATCCTCCCAGCATAATGCTCGAGCCATCGCCGACATCGCGAATTGCCTCATCTGCGCTGGCCACAACTTTATTCATAGCGTCCGCATTCTAAATGAAATTCACAATGGAGACACAGGGATCGCCGATAGCTGATCGCTGATTAAGAGCCAGCTAAGAATGAAGTTCAATCAGAAATCAGAAATCAACAATGTTTATTTCTAGCTTCTTCCTGGGCTCTTCTTCAATTCATGCGCTTGTTCAAATTCTTCGGCGAGTTGGCGAGTCGCAAGATTCTGGCGAATATGCGCCAGCCTTTGTTCCACTTTGAACAAAGCATCCGCGAGGTTGTTTTGGTTGCTAATGGCGATGTCGCGCCACATCGAATATGGACTCGCAGAAATTCGCGTCATCTCCTTCAATGCGCGTCCACCCGCCGGAAGCAATCGCGCCTCGTCTCCAAACTCTTCTACTAGGGCCGCGGCCAGCGCGGTTGAAATCATCTGTGGCAGATGGCTGATCCAGGCGCAGAGCCGGTCATGTTCCTCCGCCGGCAGCAGCGCGACGCGCGCGCCAATCTGGTCGATCCATCCCGCAAACTCCGCGAACAATCCGGCATGCAGATTTTGTCCGGGCAGCGGCGTCAAAAACCAGACCGCGTTCTGAAACAAGTCAGCATCGGCGTACTCGACACCACTGTTTTCTTTCCCGGCCATGGGATGCCCAGCCAGAAACCGCTGCCCGGCATTTTTCCCAAACACATTGAGCGCTTGTTGCACTACCGCAGCCTTCGTGCTTCCAACGTCGGTGAGCAGCGTGCTCGCGGGCAATGCCGGACCCAATCGCCCAATCAAATCCACAATGGCCAGAACGGGTGTTGCCAGCACTACCAATTGGCTGCCGCGCACAGCATCGGAGGGTTCGCAGAATCCGTTGTCAATAACGCCGCACATCTTGGCGCGCTTCAGCGCCGACTCTCGATCGCAGCCCACGATGCGCCCAAGGAACCGCCGCTTCCGCAGCGCCAGCGCAAATGAGCCGCCAATCAAGCCGGTGCCGATGATCGTGATTTGCCTGATTGGCATAAGATTTGACCACGCAGAGCAGAGGTACCAGCAGATTGTTGATTGTTGATTTCTGATTGTTGATTTAAAACCAATTAGCGAAGTGATTTTAGTCGGCAATCAACAATCAGAAATCAACAATCGCCACTTTCTCTTCCGCCAACAGACTACGCAATTTGTCTTCCCACCGCCGGAGCAATCATCCGCAACTCATCCATCAGCTTGGCGAATTGCTCGGGAAACAGCGACTGTGCTCCGTCGGACCACGCCTTATTGGGATCGCAATGCACTTCAATCAGCAAGGCATCAGCTCCGGCTGCCACTGACGCCCGCGCCATGGGAGCGACTTTATCGCGGCGCCCCGTACCGTGCGATGGATCGGCCGTCATCGGCAGATGCGAGAGCTTATGAATAATCGGAATCGCCGAAATATCCATCGTGTTCCGAGTATAGGTTTCGAATGTACGAATGCCACGCTCGCAGAGGATGACATCATAATTTCCACCCGCCATAATGTATTCCGCCGAGAGTAGAAGTTCTTCCAATGTCGCCGCGATTCCGCGCTTCAGCAGCACCGGCTTGCGAACTTTGCCGAGTTCGCGCAGCAGATTGAAGTTCTGCATGTTGCGCGCTCCAACTTGCAGAATATCCACATAAGGAAGCATCATCGGAATCTGCGAGATCTCCATGACTTCGCTGATCACTAGCAGCTTGAATTGTTCCCCGGCCTCCTGCATTAACTTCAGCGCATCTTCCCCATGCCCCTGAAACGAATAAGGAGAACTCCGCGGCTTGAACGCCCCGCCGCGTAACACTTTTGCCCCTGCCTTCGAGACCGCTTCGGCGGTTGCGAACAGCTGTTCCCGCGATTCCACTGAACATGGCCCGGCCATCACGATTACTTCGTTTCCGCCAATGTCGATCCCATTTGCCAGCTTAACGATCGTCCCTTCCGGCCGAAAACTCTTCCCCGCCAACTTATATGGAGAACTAATGCGATGGACTTCCTGAACTCCCGGCAGTAGCTCCAGATTACGGATATCGAAATCGATGCCGGCTCCTACCGCGCCCAGCACGGTTTGCCGCGCCCCGGTTGAGCGGTGCACTTCGAATCCAATCTTCACCAGGTGTTCGATCACCTGCTGAATTTGGGTCTCATCGGCTATTTCCTGCATCGCCACAATCATAGAAATACTCTGCGTCTTCGCTTCGAACTTGTCGCTTCTTGCTTTGGGTGTTGCCGCTATTCTCTGTCACTGCGATCGAAGAGAGGAATCCTGGTTTCTTTTCCACGCCACGCTAAGCACCAGCTCAATCATTCACTTCCGAATCCAGCTCGGTTTCGGCTTTCGTCTTTTCCACCTTCACACCGATTCCTTCTTTCTGAATATTCCTCATCACATCCATGATCCGTTCATAAATTCGCACTAGATCGCGTCCCGGCAACGGACCACGATTCATCTGCTGAACATTTTCAAACACAATCCGCTCGCGCTCCGGTTCGTAGACCGGCAAATTCGTGTCTCTTTTCAATCGCCCAATTTCGACTGCCGCACGAGCGCGTTCGCTCAGCAGTTCCACCAGCCGCTGGTCGAGCTCATCAATTTTCTTTCGCCAATCTGCGATGTCCATGAAAGCCAGTGTGCTGCGCTTTTTTCACTTACAGTTTTCAATTTCTAAACAGCAGGCAGGCGGCTCGGTGCTGTAACCTTGGCCACAAATTCTCCAACGGCTTCCGCTTCCCGGCCCCGATTACGCTCAACTGTCTCGACAATTGCGCTGCCTATAACCACCGCATCGGCAAACTCGCTGACTTCGGCAAACTGTTCCGCAGTCGAGATTCCAAAGCCCACGGCTACCGGCAGCTTGGTCACGCGTCGCAAGCGCCGCACCAGCTTTTCGGCGTCCGCCGCCAATTGCTGGCGCGCTCCGGTCACTCCGGTGCGAGAAACGGCATATACGAATCCGCGGGAGGCTTGCGCAATTCGCCGCAGACGCTCATCCGGACTTGTGGGCGCCGCCAGGAATATCGGCGCCAAGTCATGCGTACGCATAGCTCGAAGATACTCGCCCGCTTCTTCCACCGGCAAATCGGTTACCAGCACTCCGTCTACACCTGCATGCCGCGCCACTTTGCAGAACTTCTCTATTCCCATCCGCAGGATGGGATTTAAGTACGAAAACACAACTAGCCCCGCGGATTGCGCCTGCTGCCGCACCTCCGCAGCCAGGGTTAACACCTGCGACAATGTCGTCCCCTGTTTCAGCGCTCGCTCGCTGGCACGCTGAATCACCGGGCCATCCGCCACCGGATCGCTGAACGGCACGCCGAGCTCAATCACATCCGCTCCGGCTTCGATCGCATTCAGCACGATCGCACGCGTGGTCGCGAGATCCGGATCGCCGCAGGTCACGTAGGCAACCAGCGCCGGCTTTTTGTAAAAAGATAAAGGCATGAAGAGAAATTGTTGATTTATGATTGCTGATTGATGATTGAAAACCTGATGACCCTACAGCTGACCCTATCAATCATCAATCGAGTTCCAAGCTTTCCCGCATAATCCCAATATCTTTATCCCCGCGTCCGGAAACATTCACAATCACCACATCCGATTTCTTCATGCCGGGCGCACGCTTCACCACCTCTGCAATGGCATGCGCAGATTCGAGAGCGGGAATAATGCCCTCGGTTCGCGCCAGCAGAGTGGTCGCCTCCAGCGCTTCCGCGTCCGATGCGGGAACATACTCCGCCCTCCCTGCGTCACGCAACGCCGCATGCTCCGGTCCGATCGAAGGGTAATCCAGCCCGGCAGAAACTGAGTGAGTATTCGCAATCTGCCCCGCCGCATCCTGCAACACGTAAGAGTAGGTGCCTTGCAGAACTCCCGGAGATCCTCCGCGGAAGCGCGCCGCGTGTTCGCCGAGCGCTGGGCCGCGGCCGCCTGCCTCCACGCCAATCAGGCGAACTTTTTCATCTTTTATAAAGTCGAAGAAAATTCCGATCGCGTTCGATCCTCCACCCACGCAGGCAATAATCGCAGTCGGTAATTTTCCTTCCACTTTCAGAACCTGCGCTCGCGCCTCGCGCCCAATCACGCGATGGAAATCGCGCACCATGGTGGGATACGGATGCGCGCCTAGAACGCTCCCTAATAAATAATGTGTGGTCCGCACATTCGTAACCCAGTCGCGCATGGCTTCATTAATCGCATCTTTAAGTGTCCGCGACCCCGACTCCACTCCGCGCACTTCCGCTCCCAGCAGCCGCATGCGGAACACGTTCAACTCCTGACGCCGCATGTCCTCGGTTCCCATGTAGACTACACACTCGAATCCCAGCAGCGCACACACGGTTGCCGTGGCCACGCCGTGCTGTCCCGCGCCCGTCTCCGCAATTACTCGCCGCTTGCCCATGCGTTCCACCAGCAGCGCCTGTCCCAGGCAGTTATTGATCTTGTGCGCCCCGGTGTGCAGCAGATCTTCGCGCTTCAAATAAATCTTCGCTCCGCCCAACTTTTCCGTAAGGCGGCGCGCAAACGTAAGCGGCGTAGGACGACCGGCGTACGTCCGAAGCAAATCTTCCAGCCGTTTCTTGAATTTCGGATCTCGTTTTGCCTTTTCGTATTCGCATTCCAGTTCTTCCAGCGCCGCCATCAAGGTTTCCGGAACATAGCGCCCGCCGTAGACGCCGAAGCGGCCGGGTTGGTTCGCGACTGCAGAAACGCCCTGGGTGCCCCGTCCTTCTCGCGTTCTTCGCGAGAGGGCGGGGCTTTTGACGTTCGTAGTTCGTGGAACCGTCGCCATCTCTAACTCACCTTCCTATCTGCTTTGCGGACTGCCTTTACAAACGCCCGCACCTTTTCCGGATCTTTTTTCCCCGGTCGAGCTTCGACTCCGGAGGCCACGTCGACTCCCCAAGGATTCAAAACGTCAATTGCTTCGCCCACATTCTGCGTCGATAGTCCGCCTGCGATTACGATCGGAATAATTTCGCTTATCGCCTTCACCGTGTCCGCGGCGCTGCGCCAATCAAAACTTTTTCCCGTTCCACCAGGCTGCTGTCGATTTCCTGAATCCAGAAAAAGCGCGCTGGTTCGGCTCAGAGACTCGCGGGAAAAGGAAATCTCAAAAGCTTCTCTGGAAGTAACCCGTTCACCTGGGATCGCAAGGAACGTGCGGCGTTTCTTGTTCGGCAGAACATCAGCGCAAAACCGCGCACCATCAGAATCCAGAAGATACACTTGCACCGCGCTCAACCCGACACGATCTGAAATATCGGTGACCTGTTGCGCTGATTGATCCACAAAGACTCCCACTTTTTCCACGCCCTCTGGCAGCTTCTGCACTATATCCCGCGCTGCCTCGACACTAATATTCCTCAGACTCTTCTCATAAAACACAAACCCAACCGCATCCGCCCCCGCGTCTACCGCAGTAAGCGCGTCCTCCAAATTCGTCATTCCACAAATTTTTACCCAAGTCATGAATAAAGTTGTCCAGAAATTGTCACAAGCCCGACTCTCAGTTTTTAAACACGAGTCGGAACTCCCGCTATCAACTTCCGGAGCGCTGCTCCGGGCTGTTCGGCGCGCATCAGGGACTCTCCAATTAAAAACGCCTGATATCCCGCCCCGCGCAACCGCGCAATATCTTCCCCGGAGCGAATCCCGCTCTCCGCGACGCGCACTACATTTTTTGGAAGCCGCCCCGCCAGCCGAAATGCCGTTTCTGGATCTACCTTAAAGGTTCTAAGATCGCGCGTATTCACTCCGATCAAATCGCATCCCGCGTCCAAAGCGCGCTGCAACTCTTCTTCATCGTGTACTTCGCACAAAACATCCAGATCGTCCGACCGCGCGACGCGCGCCAATTCTGTCAACTCTGTCTGCGACAACGCCGCCACAATCAGCAATACCGCATCCGCCGAATTCGCCCGCGCCTCGAGTAACTGAAATTCATCCACAATGAAATCCTTGCGCAGGCAAGGTACGTTGACTTCCGCAGAAGCGGTCCGCAAATTCTCCAAAGAACCTAGAAAAAACTCCTCGTCCGTCAGAACTGAAAGCGCAGCCGCGCCAGCCTCTTCTAATTCCTTCGCCAACCCCTCCACAGAAAACTCCACCCGAATCAATCCCTTCGATGGCGATGCCTTCTTCAATTCCGCGATCACGGCTATGCCAGATCGGCTTTTTTCCTCGAGTGTCCGCCGAAAACCTCGCGGTACATGCCGATCCGCCAGTTCTTCCAAACTTCTAATATCCGCCGTGGCCCTCGCGTCAGACACCTTCCGCCGCGTGGTCACAATGATCTGATCGAGAAACGCACTCATAGAAGATCTCGTAATTATAGAGGACACGGGCTTCACGCATTTCTTTCGGCGAGAACTCGATACAAAACAAAACCTCCGCCGACCTTGCGGGCGGCGGAGGCTGAGGTTTGAGCCGCGTCAGACTTACTTCACAGAAGCTGCCGCAGGTTTGAAGAAATCGGCGAACGCTTGTCCGTTCGGCGTTCCCATGCCGGTTACGTTGTCCCAGCCGACCTTGGTGTGCAGCGCAGTCGAGCTGATGCAGGGCGTGCCGTCAAAATCACTGGCAGGTAGAGCCGAGCAGTCCATGCCGAACGAGATCACCAGCGCCGTGTCTTCGATGGAAGGATAGTCCCATATTGCGCTGATGAAGTTCGCCGGGGTTGCAGGCGTTGTACCGCCCAATACCTGAGCGGCGGTGTACTTATTGGTTCCGGTGGATTCGACAATCGAAGCCTTAACATTATTCTTGGAGGTCACAGGAACAATGTCAGTAATTGTTCCCTTCGGCATCGTGTAGAGATACTGAGCAGCGTCGCCAAGCGGCGCGCCTGCTTCCTGGTTAGCGATTGCCCAGAGTCCGGCAAACATTGGGCAAGCCACGCTGGTGCCTCCCCAGACCTGCCAAACTTGCTCTGGAACCTGACCCGGAACGCTGATGGCAATCACCACGCCGGTGTAAGGATCTGCCAGCCAGGCGATATCGGGAACCTGCCGATACTTTCCAGCCAGATTTTTCTGGAACGAAGGCTTGGGGAAGCCTGCCAAACAATCTCCGCTGCTATCCTGCACAGCGCAGTTGCTCGGACCACCGCCCGCTCCAGCGTAGAAACCGAAATCTTCCGGCGGATCGGGTACAAATCCCGCTTCGGCCAGCAGCACTTGGTTATTGCCCCAGCCAGATTGCCAAGCGATGGAGTTATCCGCATTCAATGCCAGACTTACTCCGCCTACCGCCGTGGCCCACGGCGAATCTGCAGGAGCATTCACTGTTGCCGGAAGTCCGAATGCGGTGTAGTCGCCGTCGTCTCCGGATGAGAAGTTAGTGGAGATTCCCGATACCGCCGCAATTTCGGAAATCAGATTTTCATTGTCGAGTTCGGAAGCCGGTGTGAGGGACTCCACAGAACCGTAGCTACCCGAGACGGAATTGCCCAGCCCGTAGTTAACCGCGTAGTACTCAGCCTCATTTACATCCTGGAAGCTGGCGGATGGCGGAACCACGAGGTCGATGTTAGCGCCGGGAGCGATAGCATGCGCCCATTCCACATCGATGTTAATTTCCGTCTGATCGGCGGCGATGCAAAGGCTCTGGGTCGGAGTGTAAATGATGTTGAAGTTGGAGGGCCCAAGCAGCGGCAATCCAAACATCGCGGAAAATGCGTTGGCATCAGACTGAATCGTCGAGGAACCGCACCAGTCAAGTATGACGATGGTCTGGCCCGTACCCGTATATCCTTCCGCGTAAAGTCCGGTTAGATTGTATGCAGTCTGAATCGGCTGGGGCGTGTAGCCGCAACCGGCGCTGGTCAAACTCTGCAGATTGAGGTGATTGCCAGTGTAGGTTCCCACGGGCAGCTGGCCGTCGTTGTTGGTGGAAAATGTTTGAGAAACAACGCTGTCGAAGCAGTCCGAAGAATAGAAGCTCGAATCGGACGGTGAAGCGGCCGCTTTGGTGAGCTGCGATTTGCCAGCGGGAAGATTCGCTCCGCGCTGCATGGCGGGATGCTCATACTCACCCGAGTCGAGTCCTGAAACTGTTCTGACCAGGGGGCCAGCAACTCCATCCACATAGGGGTCGCTCGCGTTGGCACGGATCACTTTATTTCCGACCTGATAATTGTTGAGCTGCACGTGAAACGCTTTTTCCACGTCTCCGACCGTGCCGCGTGCGCGCACGAAGAAGTTGTCTCCGCCAACCTTTACGACTTTCAAGTTGTGCGATTCAAAAAATGTCTGCACAGTCTTGGCTTCGTCCATTGTGGGCGCGAAGCGCGCAGCGATTTGCGAACGAGTTAAAAAGTGGCGGTAGTTGGGAGAGTTGCGATTGTAGAGATCCTGCGCCGTGGCATCCATCTCGGCGCGGTTGTGCGGGTTCAGCCAGATGCTTACTTCGATGGTTTTCGAGGGATCTTCCGTCCCCAGGTTTTTAGCGGTCTTCACGTAGCCGGGTGTGTTATGCGTAACGAACTGCCCGTCGGCCGCGGCGGCCGGCAGAACCGAGTACATCGTTAGGGTCAGCACAACAACACTCAGCCCGATCGTCCTCATTCGGTCGGAGTGGGTTGAGGGGTAAGACTTCGATTGCTCCTGCATTGTTCCTCCTGGACTTTGCCTTGCAGAACCTGGCGAGCCGGTCTAGGCCATCCGAGATGGCCCGAACGCTAACCACCGTTGGAAGTGGCATCTTGAATTACAATTTCGCTGCCGGAATCCAGTGTCGCCGCGCGAGTCCGACGATTCTGGACCCTTCCCCAAAGGTCACGACATCCTAATGGCTGCGCCACAGAAAGACAATGAGTCCGAAGACTCTTTTTTCAGTTCTCAACTGCGCAAAATTTTGCATCTGGATTTTTGGTACTTTTTCTACTGGCAGATGCTCTCGATCTGCTTGTAGGGCTTCTCGGCGTGCTCCGGGTACTTGAGCCCTTTTACCTGCATCATCTGGTCGAGGAGCGTGCCGGCATCGTGCAAGCCGACGTCCGGATCGCTGTAATAGGCTGGATCGTTCTCCGCCTCTTCCAGCGTTACCAGCTTGAATCCCTTCTTTCTCAGCAGATCCAGCGCGTCTGGGAGGATCGTGCTGCTGTAGGCGCCCAGATGCATGAGCAGCACGTAGTTGATATCCCGCCCATAAATCAGCTTTGCCTGCTCCCGGCCAAGGTCGAGGAATTCGGAGGCCGTGCTCAAATAACTCGAGTGCAGCCACTCGATCGATTGCTTATCGCCTTTCGCTACGCATCGTGCGTAGGCGGTGTTCCACAGATAATCTTCCCAGTCGAGAGTGACCTGCGCGATCCTGTAACCGTGCGCCTTCAAGTACGCCCTTATTGCACGGCGCTTTTCTACCGTGTCGCCTTCATGCAAATACGGGTAGCGAAACCAGTGCCAGATATCCTTTGACTCTCCGCTTAGCAACTCGAGTACCGGTTCGTTCTCTTCGATCTCGCGCTCGAAGGCCTCTGGCGGATTTTGTTCGAGATCCATGTGCGAGTAAGTATGGTTTCCAAACGGTTCAGCCGCTGCCCACACCTTTAGAGCCTCCGCGCCATCTTCGTTTCCCTCCAGCTTTTTCCCGTTGATGAATCCATATGCGGGAGGCACATGTCGTTTCTTCAGGATTTCCAGGACATTCTTAGTAGTCTCGAGCCGCGTCACTCTGGGAGGTAGTGATCCGTTCAGCGGTAGATCGTCGAAAGTGATGGCCAGCTTTTGAGCCATTGCGGTCGTACACAAAACCGAAACCAGAGTGCACGTAATAATCAAGATGAGAGAAAATGCGCAGTGAGACTCAGAGCAAAGAATGCTGTGGATTTTTTTCATCCCAAGAGTGTACTTCAGCCTTCAAGGGACATTGATTTAACGAAGGGATAGCGATTTAAGGAAGAATGACGGCGGCTCCGTCGATCGCATCATTCTTGACGGCAGCCAAGGCCTGGTTCGCTTGTTCGAGGGGGAAAACATTAACCTTTGGCTGGAGCTGAATGTCGGCCGCGATCTTTAGAAAATCGCGAGCGTCCTGGCGAGTCATATTGGCAACGCTACGAATCTGGCGCTCGCCCCAGAGCAGGTGGTCGTAATCAAACTGTGGAATTCGATCCAGATGAATCGCGTTGATGGCGACAATGCCGCCCTTGCGCAAGCTGGCGAGCGCGGCAATTACTACGTCGCCGCTGGGCGCAAACGTCACTGCGCGGTCGAGTTCAACGGGAGGTTTGTCGGTTTCCTGACCCACCCACTTCGCACCCAGAGAGGCAGCTAAGTTGCGATGCGAAGCGCCGCGCGTCGAAACATAGACATCGCAGTTCCACGACCGCAGAACTGCGATCGCCAGATGCGCGGACGCGCCGAATCCGAATAATCCCACCCGGTCACCCGGTTCAACGCCAGCTACGCGCAAGCTGCGAAAGCCGATGATGCCGGCACACAAGAGAGGCGCGGCGTGCAGGTCGTCAAGTTCAGGAGGAAGCTTAAACACAAAATCGTTCCGCGCCGTGGCATACTCGGCATAACCGCCATCAACGGTGTATCCCGTATAGACCGGCGAGTCGCATAGATTTTCCAGGCCGCGGCGACAGTAGGGACAATCTCCATCAATGCCGCCAATCCACGAGACGCCGACGCGTGTACCGAGCGGCAACTCGGCAGTAGCTCCCTCGACGATATCCCCGACAATTTGGTGCCCCGGGATGAGTGGGCTCTTCCGTTGCGGGAGCTCTCCCTCGACAATATGCAGATCGGTGCGGCACACACCGCAGGCGCGAACCCGAAGAAGCACGTGGTCGGATGCCAGTTGCGGTTTGGTGGTCTCTTCGATCTGAAGAGGTTGTTTCACGGTCTTGAGGATGGCGGCTTTCAAGCTTGACCGATCGGTGCGCGAAGCATCGCAGTTGTTTCCTTACAGGATACGGCCAGGCATTTGTGATCTCAATACAGGTTCCGTTGTATGGCTACGCAGAAGATTGGATAAGCAGAAGAAGCAAACTCACGCCAGGAACTTCGCGGGTTCGCGGGTCGCCTCGGCCAGATCATTCAGAAACATTGCGGCACGGGCGCCATCGGCGGCACGGTGATCGCAGGAGAGCGTTAGAGTCACCATGGGACGAACCGCCGGCTTGCTTTCGATCGCGACAACTCGGTCGACGATGCTTCCGACGGCGAGAATAGCCGCTTGCGGCGGCGTAATAATGGCGCTGAACTGATCGACGTGATACATGCCGAGATTACTGATGGTAAATGTCGCGTCAGCAATGTCAGCGGGGCGCAGCTTCCCGGCCCGCGCGCGTTCGGCAACATCGTGGCGCTGAGTGGCAATCTCCGCGAGTTTCGCAATGTGCGCGTTGGGGATTACAGCTGCGACTACGCCGTCGTTCACCGCAATAGCCACACCCATATTCACGTGATCATGGAGACGAATGCCCTGCGGAGTCCAGCTGGAATTCAATCGCGGATGCTTGAGCAACACTCGCGACGCAAGAGCTACCAGCAGATCAGTATGCGTGATACGAATCTGCTGTGCGCCACGCTCGATCTCGGCGACCAGTTTCTCGCGATATTCGTTCAGCGCGCTCGCTTCGACTTCCCGAGTAACAAAGAAATGAGGAATAGTCGTCCAGCTCTGCGTGGTGCGTTCGGCCATCAACCGGCCAAGAGTGCTAGGAACTTCAATGCGGAATATGCCGGCGGGTGTGCCAGTCGCCGCGGTCGGCGCTGCCGCATGCGTTTCTATATCAGACGCTAGAATTTCTCCGCCCGGTCCTGAACCGCGCACGGTCGCAACGTCAACCCCCAACTCTTTCGCCAGCCGCCTGGCCTTCGGAGAAATTCTTGCGGCCTGAGCGACGGAAGGGCCGGCAGGATGCGCTGCCTCCGACGTCACGTGTGATTCCGTCTTTCCCTGTGAACCCGCCCGCGCAGTAGGCGCTGCCGCTCCGGCGGAATTCTCTGTCGGAACCTTTTCGCCGGGAGCAACGATCCAGGCAATCGTCTGACCCACAGGAATATCGGTGCCGATCGAACCTGTAACTCCGGCGAGGATTCCGTCAGCGGGCGCTTCCACTTCCATGACCGCTTTATCCGTTTCGATTTCGAGAAGCGGCTCACCCTTGGCGACGAGGTCGCCTTCCTGTTTCCGCCAGGCAATGAGTTTGCCGGTTTCCTGCGCCATCTCGAGAGCGGGCATGACTACGCTGAAGGCCATAGTGTTTTATCCGAGAAGGGCTGCCACTATAACCTTCACTCCGAAACTCCTACCCGCTCAGTTTTCGCGCTGGCCTCGATCATGTCGAGCACACGCGCGCTCGGCGGGGCCTCCGTCTCTCTCGTAGTAGGCAATGGCCCGTTGACGGTGAAATAGTGCGCGCCCGCCACCAACAGCTCTTCCGCGGGAAAGCGCGTAATTACTTCGTGCCCAGTTGGAGTGACCACAATTTCTTCTTCAATGCGCGCCGCGCTCCATCCGTCGGTCGAAGGCCAGAAAGTTTCGAGCGCAAAAACCATGCCGGGCTCAAGCGTCTGCGGATGATCGAGCGAAACCAAACGCGAGATGACGGGCTTTTCCCAAATCGCGAGTCCGATGCCGTGGCCATATTGCAGTGCGAATGCGGCTTCTTCATTGGGGAAGCCGAAATCCTGCGCCTTGGGCCACACGGCCGCGATTTCGGCAGTGTTGCGCCCAGGACGAATCAGTTCGATGGCGGCATCGAGATAATCGCGGCAGCGCTTGTAGGCGTCGACCATGGCATGCGAAGCGTAGCCGATGGTGAAGCAGCGGTAGTAGCAGGTGCGATATCCCATGTAGGAATGCAAAATGTCGTAATACACGGGATCGCCCGGCCGCAGCACGCGATCGGAAAATACGTGCGGATGCGGATTGCAGCGCTCGCCGGAGATTGCGTTAACAGCCTCGACGTATTCGGAACCGAGATCATAGAGAACTTTACTGACTAGCCCAACCGCTTCGTTTTCGCGCATGCCCGGCTTCATGGCGCGATAAAGTTCGTCGTAGGCGGCGTCAACCATCATGGCTGAGGTGTTGAGCAGTGAGATTTCGTCCTGCGTTTTGATCACACGGGCGTTGGACATCAGTTCCTGGCCATCGACAACCGTGATGCCTTCGCGCTGCAGAGCAAACAGAACCGGAAGCTCGATGATGTCAATGCCGACCGGTTCTTTGTGCAGTCCGCGCATTTCGAGCTCAATGCGAATCTTTTTGGCGACGTCTTCGGCGCGTCCATGCTCCGGCGACATGGTGCCGCGCAGCATGGAAATTCCCGGCCGCGAGCGATCGCCGAGCCAGGGACAATTTAGTTGATGGTGCTTGGCGGCGGATCCGAAATCCCAGAGGATCGGCTCATCGTTCTGGGGTAGAAGGGTAAAGCGATTGGCTTTGTCCTGCGCCCAAGTGCCGATGTGCGTCGAGGTCAGATAACGCACATTGTTCATATCAAAACAAAGGAGGGCGCCCATCTCGGATTTAGCAAGCAGGGCTTTCGCTTTCGCCAACCGTTCCCGGCGCAAGCGATCGAAATCGATCCGCTGTTCCCAATCGACGGCCATCGTTCCGTGAGTTTTTAATGCCATAAAACACCTCGATCAACCACTAAAGCCACGAAGGTACACAAAGAAAATCTAAGCCTTACTTCGTGATGCTTCGTGTCCTTGGCGGTTCATTTGCTTTTGCCGCAAAGCTCTCGTGCAGCATCGAAAACGGTCTGCTCAGTCGGCACCGTCGCATCTTCGAGCGGGGGAGAAAACGGAATCGGCACATGCATCGCTCCCATACGCTTCACCGGGGCGTCCAAATCATAGAACGCGCCTTCGGCGATCACGGCGGCGAGTTCAGCCGTGACGCCGTAACGACCGTAGCCCTCATCGAGCACAATCACGCGCGAGGTTTTTCTCGCCGAGTCAATCAATGTTTTTTCATCGAGCGGCCACGTCGTTCGCGGATCGACAACCTCGGCGCTGATGCCTTCTTTTTCCAACATGATCGCAGCGCCCAGCGCCACTTGCACCATGCTACTGGTCGCGACAAGCGTGATGTCATCTCCAGCGCGTTTGACGTCCGCTACGCCGAGCGGGATGGTGTAATCATTCTCCGGGACTGGGCCCTTGAGCTTGTACATCATTTTGTCTTCAAAAAAGACTACCGGATTGTCGTCGCGAATGGCCGCCTTCAGCAGGCCTTTCGCGTCATACGGAGTCGAGGGCAAAACTACCTTAAGCCCCGGCACATGACTGAACCAGGCGTGCAGCGACTGCGAATGCTGGGCGGCCGAGCGCCGGGTTGCGCCCAGCGTGGTGCGCATCACCATCGGAACTTTCCAATGCCCGCCCGACATGTAATAAGCCTTCGCCGCCTGGTTCACCATCTGATCCATGGTCAGCGTAATAAAATCGCCAAACATAATGTCGACGACAGGGCGGAGTCCGGTCATGGCCGCGCCGACCGCAACGCCTGTAAAGCCAGCTTCCGAGATTGGAGTGTCGACCACGCGCTTCGCGCCGAATTCCTCCACCAATCCAGAAAGTACTTTAAATGGCGTGCCCGCCTCAGCGACATCCTCGCCGATAATGCACACGCGCGCGTCGCGGCGCATTTCTTCGGCCAGTGCTTCTCTCACGGCCTGCGCAAATGTCAGTTCGCGCTCAGGCATAAACGTGCTTCTCCACTTCGTCGACGTTTGGATATGGCGCGGCGATGGCAAACTTCACGGCATCTTCCATAATGGTGTGAACTTCCGAAGTGATCCGGTCCAGAGCGGCTGAGTCAGCATAGCCTTCGGCGATCAACCACCTGCTTAATACGAGAATCGGATCACGATCCGTCTTCCAAAGATGCTCCTCCTGCTTGGAGCGATAGTACTCGCGATTGATATCGCCGACGTGATGGCCGCTGTAGCGATAAGTATCGCACTGCAGGAACGCGGGACCTCCGCCGGAGCGGGCGCGCTTGATGAGTCGCGCGGCAACGTCATGCACCGCGCGCACATCCTGGCCATCAACGCTGGCGGCTTCAATTCCAAAAGCAGTGGCGCGGCCGAGAATGGTGCCAGCTGTGGTTTCCTGATAATGCGTGTATTCGTTGTAGAGATTATTTTCGCAGACGTAAATTACCGGCAGTTGCCACAACTGGGCCAGGTTCATCACCTCATAGAGCGAACCTTGACCGAGCGCTCCTTCGCCAAAGAAACAGACAGCCACACGATCATTGCCAAGGGTTTTGGCGGCAAATGCCGCTCCGGTCGCGATGCCTACGCTGCCGCCGACGATCGCGTTGGCGCCAAGATTGCCGGTTGCCGGATCGGCGATATGCATCGATCCGCCTTTACCCCGGCAATACCCGGCCTCTTTTCCCAGCAACTCGGCGAACATTCTGTCCGGAGATGCGCCCTTGGCCAGGCAGTGTCCATGGCCACGGTGCGTGCTGGTAATGTAGTCGTCGATGCGCAAGGCTTCGCAAATTCCCACGGCGACTGCCTCTTCACCGCTGTACAAGTGTGCCAGTCCGGGCATAAGGGCGCGCGTGTAAACCTCATTCACTTGCTCTTCGAATAAACGGATGCTCACCATCTGACGGTAAGCACGCAACCATTTTTCTTTTTCCGTAGTAGTAGCCGTTTGTTGCGCGCCGTTTTGGGAGGTAGCCGTCGTCATATTTTCTTGCCCCCTTTGGTGACCGGTGTAGTCACTCCCGACATTGTGGCCAGCACATCGAACATGCAGGCAAAATCATATTTCGTCCAGCCCATGCCGCGTGCAGCGGTCAGAATTTCATTGCTTACCGCGGTCGCCGGCAACGGCACGTCGAGCTGGCGTCCTAAGTCCATCGCCAGAACCATATCCTTCTGCATCATGTTGACGTCGAACCAAGCCTCATCCGGCTGTTGCAGGACGAACGGTCCGCGGTACTGAATCATCGGCGACGCGACGGCACTATGGATGAGAACGTCGACTGCGGTCTCCCGTGCAATACCACTTTTTTCCGCTAGCAACACGCCTTCGGAAAACGCCAGCATCTGCACCGCGAGGCTCAGGTTGACAGCGATTTTCATCGAAAGCGCCAGGCCATTGTCGCCGACATGAGTTACCTTGGGACCAATATCGAGCAGGAGCGGCTTCACTTTTTCAAATGTTTCACGGCGCCCGCCCACCATCACCGAGAGCTTTCCTTCCTGTAACGTGATCACGCTACCTGATACTGGAGAGTCGACCATGTCCGCACCCTTCTCGCGGACCTTGGCGGCCAGCGCGCGGCTTACATTAGGACTGATGGTGCTCATGTCGATGAAAATCTTGCCCGCGCTTAAACCCGCCAGCATTCCATCAGGGCCCTCAGTAATGGCGTTGATGGCCGCCGCGTTCGTAACCATGGCGAAAACGAAGTCGGAGGCGCTGGCGACTGCACGCGGTGAATCGGCCCACTGCATTCCTTTTTCGACCAGCCACTGCGCTTTGGCGCGAGTCCGGTTGTATCCGGTTACACTGTGCCCCTTGCTCAGCAGCCGGTTTACCATCTGGCTGCCCATGACTCCCAGGCCGATAAATCCGAGCTTCGCCATCCGTAACAAACCTCCACTTTCAAAATGTCATTGAACCGGTTGCGAAACTACGAGGTAACTTTGGAACCCAACGGCACTGCATGCGCGCGCGGAGAAGACGGACGGCTGGTCGGCGCCTTCGAATCTTCTCGTACTTGTTCGAGATGCGAGCGCATTGTGGTACGGGCCAGCTCGGCGTCGTGCCGCTCGACGGCCTCGAGAATGCGCTTGTGATGGAGTTGACCGCGCTCTGGCCCACCTTCCACGTTGAAGATGCGGATGCGTTGTTCGCGCAGCAAGCCCACGATGGAATCGATCAAAGAAAGAATCAGCGGATTCCCTGCCGCTTCCGCCAGCGCCAAATGAAAATCGAGGTCAGCTTCGATATAAGCTTCAGGATCTTTCTGTGCTGCATCCATAACAGCAACCGCTTCGCGCATCGCCGCAATTTCCGGCTCCTGAATTCGCGATGCGGCCAGCGCCGCGATCCCGGGCTCGAGAATCAGGCGCAGCTCCGCCAAGTGAGGCGAGCCTTCCTGCTGGCCTACTTTTACCATCAGATCGAACGATTGACGCGCGGCCTGCGAAGTGCCATCCGTAATAAATGTTCCCCGGCCCGAATACGCTTCCACCAAACCTTTTTCGCGCAGCGTTTTCACGGCTTCGCGCACTGCAGTTCGGCTGACACCGAGACTCTGCGCCAGTTCGCGTTCCGCGGGAAGTTGATCGCCGGGCTTCAACGTTCCCTTCAGCACCGATTCTTCAATCTGCTGGACGATCTGCTCGTACAACCTTGAGGTTCGTACAATTTTGTACATTGGAATTACTCCCGCACGAACCAGTTGGGGGAAACTGGCGATGGTCTGGCTACTATACCGCAGGTCCAGAGGCGGGGAAGCGGATTTTACACCGTCGGATATCGTGAAAGCCATACTTGGTATTTAGGTATAGTGGTATGACCACAGATCATACCCATCCTCCCGCAGTTTTGCAACAAAGCCCCGCTTTGTATGGGACTGGATCCTATTTTTTCTTATCAGTGTTCCGCGTCTTTAGCGCAATATCTGTTTCCTTCCATGCCACCTGTATCTCGAATTTTCTTGACACCCTCCAAGCAGGATGGTATGGCTGTCGGACCAGCTTTCGGAGGCTTCAATGAAATTCCGATGCACCGCCATGTTCGCGGGTCATATTGCGACTGTTGCCGTCCTTATTCTTGCCATGTGCCCACCTGGATTCACTCAATCCACCTCCGGTCGAGTGCTGGGCAGTGTTTCTGACCAGAGTGGTGCCGCCGTGACGGGGGCAACCGTTGTAGTTACCGATACTGAGCGCGGCACTTCTCGAACCCTCACGACAGATCCAGCCGGAGCCTACGTAGCCGCCGACCTCACTCCAGGCACCTACAAGATTCACGTGGAAGCGAAGGGCTTCAAATCTGTCGAACGACCGAATGTGCGCATTGAAGTCGCCAGCGACGTGCGCGCGGACTTCACGCTTCAGCCGGGTGAGGTTTCCGAAACCGTGGTCGTCCAGGAGGAAGTTCCTCTCGTCAACACAACCTCCGCAACTCTGGGGGGAACACTCAGCAACAAGGAAATTAATGACCTTCCGCTGAACGGCCGCAACTATGAAAACCTGCTGCAACTGCGTCCCGGCGTGATGCGTTACCCTGGCGGCGGATTCTCGACTACAAGTACCGACGGCTTGCGCGCGGAGGACAACGCCTATTTTATCGATGGGCTCTTTAACAGCGAGCCATTCTCCGGCCAGGGCATCATTAACGGCGCGGGTATTGCCGGAGACTCCGCCACCATTCTGCCCATCGATGCGATCCAGGAATTTAATGTTCAAGAAAATCCCCCGGCCGAGTACGGATGGAAGCCGGGAGCGGTCATCAACGTCGGACTGAAATCCGGAACCAATTCCATCCATGGCACCGCATTTGCCTTTGGCCGTGATGGCGATAAGCTCGATGCTCGAAACTATTTCAATGCCGACCCCGCCGCGAAGACGCCGCGAACACTGGAGCAATTTGGCGGCAGTTTTGGCGGCGCAATTATTAAAGACAAAGCCTTCTTCTTCGGTGCTTATGAAGGCCAGCGTTACGATGTAGGAAACAACTACAGCGTCAGCACCCCGACCACGGTAGGTTTGCCTACACCCGCAACGCCAACCTGCACCTCGGTTGCAGGCGACTGCGCCAACAGCATTCCGAATGCAATCGCTGACTTGCTGGCGAATCACATTCCGATCAGCCACGCCAGCCAGTTGATCTCAGGCTGCACGGTCTCGGGAACCGGCGCCGTGACCTGTAACGGCACTGGCTTTCCTATCAACAACACGCAATCAATCAACGTCGTGCAAGGCTTCCCCAACGATGTGCGGGTCGATAACCTAATTGCCAAAGTGGATTACACTCTCAACCAACGCAGCAGCATCAGCGGGATGTACTTCTTCGGCAACAACTCCGGGACAGTCGAGGATTTTCCCGAGTTGCAGTCGAAATGGCGATCTGACATCCATACGCGAGCTCAGGTGGTCGGAGGCAGCTGGATCTGGACTCCCAACGCTCAGTGGGTGAATGAGGCCAGAGTCGGCTACAACCGCCTCTATCAACCCACCCTGCCCGGTGACC
Source organism: uncultured Acidobacteriaceae bacterium (assembly GCA_963724815.1). Lineage (GTDB taxonomy): Bacteria > Acidobacteriota > Terriglobia > Terriglobales > Acidobacteriaceae > Sulfotelmatobacter. The sequence continues at coordinate 20,102 of CAVRWS010000066.1, read as the reverse complement.
TGGATACGCCCGCGTCCGCTTACGGCCTCAATACGGGAGTCAGCGGAGCGGATACCGGGGGACTGCCTCGCATCGGCTTCGCCGGAGCCTTCGTACCCGGCCTGGGCGGTTTCAAATGGCCGAAATTCCAAGGTCCGGATTCAATCACCCAATTCATCGATCACATTTCGCGCACGGTTGGAAAACATGCTTTCAAGTTCGGCGGCGAAGTTCATCGCGACGAAGTGAGCGGCGGCGCTTTCGGTAACGCCCGAGGCAGCATCACTTTCCTGGGCGGCGTGGCTCTGCCCGCGTCGACGCAGTTAGAGGATTTCTTTGCCGGCGATCCGTTCAAGGCGTCGGTGCAGGTAGGCAACCCTAACCGCACCATACACAACTGGGCCTATGCGGGATTCGTTCAGGATGATTGGCGCGCGACCAGGACTCTAACCATCAACGCCGGGCTGCGCTACGAATTCAACTCGGTCATCTCGGAAGCTCACAACCAGCTCGGCAACTTCGATCCGAATTCGAAGACAGGGTTGATTCAAGAGGGTATGAACGGCGTAAGCGGTCCCTACAATCCAGATCACAAAGACTTCGCACCGCGCATCGGCTTTGCTTGGGATGTGACCGGCAAAGGCGACACCGTCCTCAGGGGCGGAGCTGGATTGGTATACGAAACAATTAATTGGGAAGCTCTGCTCGCTTTCAACAACGCCTTCGGCCTGAATAACGTTCCCACCGGAGCCATCATCGATGCTGCGGGCGACACTGCGGGCGGTACGATTACGGCCAGCAATATTGCGGTTCCGCCTGTCATGCCGCAATGGGATAGCGGTGTTCCAATCTATGGAAGCAATGTCAGCACCGCCACGCCCAATTGTTTCTTAAGTCCCTGTCCCATCATGAGCGTCGACCGCAACATCACCACTCCTTATGTGTGGAACTGGACCCTGAGTTTGCAACACGCGTTTACTCCCAACCTTTCTTTGGAAGTAGCCTACGTAGGAAATCATGGCGACAATCTGACCGGCATTCGGGATATCAATCAACCGCCTGTGGGCTCTGGCTGGCCCGCGGCAAACATTGTCGCCTGTACACAAGCAGCTTTAGCAGGGGGAACAGGGGCACCCTATCCGACGCTTACGAATCCTGCCTGTCAGGACGACACCGGAAATGAAATTGGACCTTACGTCGCGAAGTTTCCCTACCTGAGCAACATCTTCCAGATGGCAAACGTGTACAGGTCCAACTACGACGGATTGCAAGTCACGTTGAATTCGCGAAATTATCACGGACTCAGCATGGTGGCCGGTTACACATTTGCTCACGCACTGGATGACGTGGGCGCTAACTGGGACTTTGGCTACGGCGCTGGACTGCCTGAGGATTCCTACAACGTCGGCCGAGAATACGGAAACAGTGACTTCGACATGCGGCAACGCTTCACACTCTCGCTCACCTACGCCATCCCCGGACGGAGCGGCTCATGGCAAATGCTGGAGGGCTGGGAACTCAACTCCATCGTGACCTTGCAAAGCCCGCAGTTTTGGGGCCCGATTGACATGGGAACGGACGCCGCCGGCGTCGGCCCGCTTCCGGTCAGCCCGCCCGCCAGCGAACCAATTCGCTGGAGCTTTTACGGCAAACCCTCTGACTTCAAGTCAGGTCCAAATCCAATTCCCTACTTCGCGGGAAATAATTCTCCGACAAATCCGACGAACAACGCCGCTTGCAACTCTCAAGCGTTGGCTGTGGATGGAGGGACTCCGGGAGCCGCGACCGAATCTCTTGCTTTCTTCGGCTGCTACGCGCAGGGCAGTTCCATCATGATTCCGCCGCCGCTCGGCCAGTTCGGCAATATGTCGCGGAACATTTTCCCCGACTCTGGCTTCAAGGATTTCGATTTCTCCGTAGCCAAGAACTGGCATCTGGGCGAGCGCGTCCACGCACAGTTCCGCGCCGAGTTCTTCAACATTTTCAATCATCCCAACTTCGCTAATCCTTACGGCGGCCAGAACGGGTTTGGCTTGAACGATCCGTCGGCTCGGCCGTTTGGCTGTGGCTGCGCTACCCCGGACGTCGCCGCCGCTAACCCGGTGATCGGATCGGGCGGCCCTCGGGCCGTTCAGCTCGGTCTGAAGTTTATTTTTTAATTCTAAGTACAGTTCAAGTTGGAAAAGGGGGCCGGACGCAGTTCCGTCCGGCTCTTTTCTCGTAGCAGCTCAACTGATGATTGCCAAATGATGGACTAACAGAAAAGGGCCCTCACAATGAAAACAAGAAGTCAGTTCTGTTCGATATTTCTGCTCTTGCCATTCTTCACACTTATTTCTATGACAGCTCTCGCTCAAAACCAGGAACGCCGCGAACGCAACATCGATGAGATCAGGGTCGAAGCCATTCATCGTGCCGAGGTAGGCCAGTATCCGCTGATCGGGCTTGACCCCGGCGACGTGAAAGAAGCTTTTGAAAACATTCACTCCAGCGATAAGGATGAATGGGCTGCGGCATTTATGCACGTGGCCAATCGCTATTTCAATGAAGCAAAGTCACTGGAGAAGTCCGATCCCACCAAGGCGAATGCCGATTACATTCGCGCCTGGCGCCTCTATTCCTTCGGACGCTGGCCGATTCCCGCTTCGCCGGGCAAGCAGCGTTCCTATGAAAAAGCTATCGAAGCATTTCTCGCGCATGCGCGCTTTATGGATCCGCCACTGGAAGTCGTGCATATTCCGTTCGAAGGAAAAGAAATCACCGCTTATTTACGACTTCCGAAAAATACGAAAGGTCCGGTGCCTCTGGTCATCGCGATCAATGGACTCGACAGCCGCAAAGAGGATCTCGCGGAAAGTTTCGGCGCGATTCTTCCTTTCGGCGTCGGCTACCTCGCGGTCGATGGTCCGGGAACCGGACAAAATCCGGTCAAGGTGAGTGAGACGGCGGACCGCGTGTTGTCGAGGGTGATCGATTACGCACAGTCGCGGCCGGAGATCGATAAGAACCGCATCGCCATCCACGGCGTAAGCTGGGGCGCCTATTGGGCCACAAAAATGGCGATTGTCGAGCGAGCACGCTTGCGCGGATGCAGTGCGCAGTCTCCGCCGATCGACAAATTCTTTCAAAAAGATTTCATCGTCAACTCGCTGGTGGGAAATCGCGAATACCTTTTCGATCAGGTGCCAGCCCTGATGAGCATTATGGAAGGCGTGCACTCACTGGATGAGATGGAAGAGTTCATGCCAAAGCTTTCGCTGGTCCACCAAGGCTTGCTCGGCAAGCCCATGGCGCCGATGCTCGTGATTGCCGGAGTGCTCGACACTCAGGTTCCCATCGACGATGAGTGGCTTCTGCTGAGCAAAGGCGACGTCCCGAAAGATGCATGGATCAATCCACGCGGAGGACATCTGGGCCGCCAGGTTGGTGTGTGGCCGGATCCTCTAATCTTCAAGCAAGTTATTATTCCCTGGCTGGTTAAGACGCTGGAGGCTCCGGCGAAGTAGTCGCCGCTCGCAATGTCCACGTCAGCCGCTGCTCCACCAGCGGAATCCACGGAGACGCGAAGCAAGCCTTTCTACGCGTCTCTGTGGGTTCAGGTTCTCATCGCCATGGCTGCTGCCATTGTGCTGGGAGTCATAAGCCCCGCGCGCGCCGTCGCCATGAAGCCCCTGGGCGATGCCTTCATCCGGATGATCACCATGATCATCACCATTCTCATTTTCTGCACCGTAGTGACTGGCATCGCGGGCATGCAGAACTTGAAAAAGGTGGGCCGGGTCGGCGGCAAGGCTCTGCTTTACTTTGAAATCGTCTCGACCATCGCGTTAGCTGTCGGACTCATCGTCGGGAACGTCGTTCATCCCGGCAGCGGCTTCAATGTGAACGCGGCAACGCTCGATGCGAAATCCGTGGCTGATTATGCCGGACAGGCCAAGGCGCAAAGCGTCACCGAATTCCTAATGCACATCATCCCCAACCACAGTGACGGATGCGTTCGCCAAGGGCGACATTCTGCAAGTGGTGTTCATCTCAATTCTGTTTGGCTTTGGTTTGTCCTCGGCGGGGCCGCGCGCCAAGCCGATCGTAGCTCTGCTCGAATCGCTGACCCACGTAGTATTCCGCGTGGTGAACATTCTGATGATCTTCGCGCCCATCGGCGCATTCGGCGCCATGGCCTTCACCATCGGCAAATATGGTTTCGCCTCGCTGGGACCGTTGGTGAAATTAATCGCCACGTTCTGGGTGACATCAATTCTGTTTGTGCTGATCGTTCTGGGCGCGGTCGCGGCACTGGCCGGATTCAATATTCTGAAGTTCCTGCTGCACATTAAAGAAGAAATCCTGCTGGTGTTGGCGACAAGTTCGTCGGAAACTGCGCTGCCAACATTGATGGAGAAACTGGAAAAGCTAGGCTGCTCACGCTCTCTGGTGGGGTTGGTCATTCCAACCGGATACACGTTCAACACCGATGGCAGCGGTTTGTACATGACCCTGGCTGCGCTCTTTGTAGCCCAGGCTACCAACACGCACCTTACCCTGCTGCAGCAACTCCCCCTTTTCTCCGTAGCCACGTTGACTTCAAAAGGAGCGAGCGGTGTGCAAGGCGCGTCATTCATTGCGCTGGTCGCGACTCTGTCGGTGATCCCGACGATTCCGGTTGCGGGCATGGCGCTCATTCTCGGCATCGACCGCTTCATGAGCATGTTTCGTGGGTTGGTAAATATGATCGGCAATGGCGTCGCCACGCTGGTTGTGGCGCGGTGGGAGCATGAGTTGAGCCGGGAAGCGCTGAGGCGGAGCCTTGCTTGAGCCCCTCCACAAGCGATGGTTGCTGCAATGTCGCCAATAACTAGCTGCCGGGTCAAAACGTGTAATCGCCTTGATTTCGCCAGGCATGGTTTGATTGGCTCAAGAAGGGCTTAGAATACTCGTGCAAATAAGACTGTGATCGAGGAAGATGATGGGCGTATATCGCGCATTCATGAAGTTCACCCGCTGGTACGGGCGACTCATCACCAGTGCCGCCGCCGGATTTATGGTGGCAATGTTTTTTTGTCTCGGCGGGGGAAAGTTACTGGGAGGGAGCGATGGAGTGATGATGGTTCTGATCTTCTTAGCCGTGCCGCTCTGGATTGTCGTATCTGTCTTCTCCTACAAGGCTCTGAAACCAAGGCTAGAAGAGAGCGAATAGGCCTCCCAGAAGGTCAACTTTTGAAACAGCGCAGTACACTCATCGACCAGCGGTCAAAACCTGTAATCGCCTGTTAACAACAGTCTGACGGAGGAGCATAATTGCGTTAAGAACGGCGGAGACGTAATGAAGCTCTGGATGTGGTTGCTTGTCGGGTTAGCGTCGCCGGAATCTCATTCTGGTTCACTGTCGTAACGCACGCTCATCCCATTCCTGTTGCAATATTCGCCGCCGCCAATGTCGTGGCGACCCTAGGATCATTCTGGATGATGTATGCGGCGTTGCGTGAAGAAAAGCAACCGTGGCCAATGTTCTGGTTGGCGTTCGTGCCTTTTTCGAGCTTGTGGTACTACTTTGAACGAGTTCGTCCGCGCAGGCTGCACCGCCTTGCCCCGCCGATTGAGCGATAACTGTTGCAAAATTCCGATACCACTCATTCACGGTACCGGGGGTTTTGAGTGTAAACCCGCTGCAATTCCGGTATATGGCCAGTGTCCCTAGCGGGGGCATGGCCCATTCCGGTAACTACAGTAACTTCCCACTTGCACAATTTTTGTTGCACCTTAACATTCCTGCAATGTTCGGCATTTACCATTGGGTAGGAGATTGCCGCCATGGCTTCAGCACGGGTTCCGAAATCGCTACCTCTGCAAGTGGCCGCAGTGTGTTTTCGGCGCCAGGGTGCAGCGGTGGAGTTCCTGCTGGTGAACACCAACGGCGGAAATAAGTGGACCTTCCCCAAGGGTTCCACCGACGCGCATCTCTCGCATAGTCAGGCCGCCGAGCGCGAAGCAGCCGAAGAGGCCGGAGCTTTGGGCACCATCGAGCCTCGACACTTTCATCTCTATATTCATTCCAAGGGCGTGTTCTGGCAGCCCGGCGGGGTTCAGGAATTTGTGGTGAAGGCTTTCCTGATGGAAGTCCGCGCGATGCGTCGAGCTGATGAACCGATGCGCAATCCGACCTGGTTCAGTCCGGACGATGCTCGCCGTCGTTTAGCGAAAGGGCGCGAAGTCAAATATGCGCACGAGATGGGAGCTGTGATCGACCGCGCTCTCGAGCGCATCCCGTTTCGCACCTCCCCGTTGGGCAGGCAGGAAGAACGCCGCAGCATCCGGGCCGTGGCACACTCCTGACCGTCTTCCTACGCTGATTTTGTGAGACGATGAATCTAGCCCATGATTCAGCTTTCTGGCGCCGGAAAACGTTTCGGCCACAAACTCCTTTTTGAAAACACCGACTGGCTGATCACGCCCCGCGACCGCATCGGTCTGGTGGGCGCGAACGGCACCGGAAAGTCCACGCTGATGAAGATTCTCGCCGGGCTGGACACGCTCGACTACGGCTCGCTCATCGTCGCCAAGGGGACCACCGCCGGATATCTGCCGCAGGATGGGCTCACGCTTTCCGGGCGGACGGTGTTTGCCGAATGCATGGCGGTGTTCACCGAACTCCACGCCATGGAGCGGGAACTCGAAACTCTCACTCATCGCATCTCGGAACTCGACCACACCAGTTCGGAGTACGCCGAGGTAGCCGACCGCTATCACAGCCTGGGGCATGAGTTCCGCACGCGCGATGGCTACTCGATTGAAGCCGAAGTCGGACGCGTCTTGATGGGATTAGGTTTCCGCAAAGAAGATTGGGAGCGGCTGACTGACGAATTTTCCGGTGGCTGGCAAATGCGCCTCGCGCTGGCCAAGCTTCTACTGCAGAAACCAAATCTGCTTTTGCTGGATGAACCTACCAATCATCTCGACCTTGAAGCGCGCAACTGGCTGGAAGAGTATCTGCACAACTATCCGCACGCTTTTGTGCTGATTTCGCACGACCGTTATTTTCTCGATGTGACGGTCAACAAGATCGCGGAAATCTGGAACAAGCGCTTCTGGTTCTACACGGGAAATTACGACAAGTTCCTGGCGCAGAAAACGCAGCGCAACGAACAATTGCAGGCGGCCTACCGAAACCAGCGCGAACGTATCGAGCAGCTGGAAGTATTCATCAGCCGCTTTCGCTACCAGGCCACGAAGGCGAAGCAGGTGCAGAGCCGCATCAAGGAACTGGAAAAGATTGAGAGGATCGAGGTCCCGCCGGAAGAGAAGACGATTCACTTTTCGTTTCCGCAGCCCAAACCGAGTGGCCGCATCGTGGCCGAGTTTGAGAATGTGGCCAAGGTTTATCCCGGGAAAAATTCCGGCGCAGCGCGCACGGGCGAAAAAGAGGTTTTTCGCAATGTCAATTTCATGATCGAGAAGGGCGACCGCATCGCACTCGTCGGCGTAAACGGCGCAGGCAAGTCGACGCTGATCAAACTGCTGGCAGGGGCGGAACTCCCAACGCGGGGAGAATTCAAACTCGGCCACAACGTCGAGGCCGACTACTTTGCCCAGGACCAATACAAAGAACTCGATGCCGATGCACGAATGATCGACGATCTGGGCGCAGCCTCCCCGCGCTCAACGCAAACGGAGCTTCGCAGCCTGCTCGGCTGTTTTTTATTTTCCGAAGACGACGTGTTCAAGAAGATCGGAGTGCTCTCCGGCGGTGAGCGAGGCCGCTATGCTCTGCTGCGGCTGCTGCTGCATCCGGCGAATTTCCTGCTGCTCGATGAGCCCACCAATCACCTGGATCTCCGCGCCAAAGACGTCTTGCTGGACGCTCTCGTGGACTATAGCGGCACCGTCGTCTTCGTCTCGCACGATCGCTACTTCATCGACAAACTAGCCACGCGAGTTTTCGAAATCGGCGATGGAAAAGTTGAAGTCTATCCCGGCAATTACGAAGATTATCTCTGGCGAAAACAGGGCGGAAACATCAAGCAAAATGAGGCAATTCGCCAGCAATTAAAAGAGGTTCAGCCCGAGTCTGAGCCGTGCTTCAAACGGAAATGGGACTATCATCCGGTGCCGCGCCTGCAGCCAAGACGAAACGCCTAAATCCCATCAAGCGCAAGAAAATCGAAGATCGAATCCGCGAATTGGAGGGGGAAATCAACCGCGCGGAAACCTTAATTGCGCAGTACGAGACTTCACTCCAGGATTTCGTGAGCGCCGATGAGAGCCAGCGTCAGGCCCAGGAACTCGAACGGCAAAAGGCCGCGCATGCAGACTTCCTCAAGGAATGGGAAGATCTGAGCGAGTCTTTACAGGATGCGGTCTGATGGCCACGTCCGTTGCCGCGACCGTACAGCCTCTTCCGTAATCTCGGAGAATCGCTTACCTCTGTGCGATAGTCAGATTGGCCAAAGGGACAGGAACCAGCCTGCGGCCTAAAAAATCCCAGACCACCCGTACCGATTGGCGCCGCCAGCGCCCTGATCTGGCGAAACGGACGCGCAGCGGCGGGACAAAGGAAGGTCGCATGCTCCAGTCATCCGAGAACTCTTTCGGCGTAAGGTCCACTTCGCCAGCCTCCAACCCAAACTCCTACAACCCCGTCAAAACCACCACCGCGCCCATTGAACAAGCAACCATCGGGCGGTCACTCGTCATTAAGGGCGAAATCACCGGCGCGGAAGCGCTCTATATCGATGGGCGCATTGAAGGCAAGATTACGCTCGCGGATAACCGCCTCACCATCGGCCGCAACGGCACCGTGCAAGCGGACATCGTCGCCCGCGAAGTTGTGGTCATGGGCAAAGTGACCGGCAACATCGAATGCAGCGACCGCGTGGATATTCGCAGCGAGGGCGTGGTGCACGGCAACGTTTCCACGCACCGCATCAGCGTGGAAGACGGCGCCGTACTCAAGGGCGGTATTCAGGTCAAGAGCGGCGAACACAAACAGCAGAACCAGCCGGTGCAAACAAAGGCTCCGGAAGCGCCGAAGCCAACGGTTGCAGAGCCACAAAAAGCCTTGGCAGCAATTGCTGGCGCGTGATAACCGACGTCAACACGGGACTCTAGAAAAAAGGCCACGCCCACGCGTGGCCTTCCATTTCTGCCAATCGGAGACTACCTTCGGGCGTCCCTCCGGCCGCCGCTTTCCCGAACAACCTCTTATTTTTTCTCTTTGGGTTTCAGATCAAGCGAAGCTGAGTTCATGCAATATCGCAGCCCAGTAGGCGCTGGACCGTCTTCAAACACGTGCCCCAGATGCGCTCCGCACTTGGCACAACGAGCCTCGGTCCTGGTCATCCCGAAACTGCGGTCTTTGTGCTCTTCAACTTTCCCTTCGTCTGCCGGTTTGAAGAAGCTCGGCCATCCCGTGCCTGAATCGAACTTTGTCGACGAGTCAAATAACGGCTCTCCGCAGCAGACGCAGTGATATGTCCCGGCATCCTTGGTCTTCCAGTATTTGCCCGTAAAAGCTGGCTCGGTTCCCGCCTCGCGGGTGACGTGATATTGCTCCGGCGTCAGCTGTTGTTTCCACTCCGATTCGCTCTTTGCCATTTTTTCTGCCATGAATGTGCCCCTGAATACATTTTTCTTTTCTATTTAACAACTCTGTTTAACAACCATTAGATGTTCCATTAACAGAAAGGTGACGAGCGCCATTTTGCATGGCTCAGGTTGTGACATCCGTCACAATCCGCTCGTGACATCTAACCTTGCCGTGAATCCATTCCGGAGTCAAATATGTTGAAACGTCTGCGAGTCCCTCCGGCCCGGCGTCGCCTCTCAAGGGGATGCCGGGCCTTTTTGTAGAAATCATTCCGGACCTTCTTCTCCAATCTGCTGGTATTTGCTGCGGAAATACAACAGCGGTCTGCCCTGCCGTACCAACACATCTTCTACCTCCGCGATGAAGATAGTGTGATCGCCAGCATCGTGAGCCGATTGCAGCCGGCATTCCAGATACGTCAACGCTCCATGCAATACCGGCGTTCCATGCTTAGTCCGATCAAAACCGGCTACGAGTTCCTCGATCTGTTCCTCCGGCGGCCGAGCATAGTATTCGGAAATCGCCCGCTGATCTTCGGCCAGAACATTGACGCCAAAGCGCTTTCTGGCATGAATATGGGCGTGGGTACGTGCGCTGTGATCCACGCAAACCAGCACCAGCAGCGGGGCGAGCGAGACGGAAGCGAACGCGTTGGCAGTCATGCCATGAACCTCGCCATCCAGGTCTACTGTGATGATGGTCACTCCGGTGGCAAAGCTCCCCATCGCCTTTCGAAATTCGGCTGCACTCAGGCTCATAGCGCCAAGGCGGTTTTGAGGCCGCGACCGCCTACATTAGCACGGCAGTGGCTTGCTGGAGTCAATGAGCGAATGCGCCTGGTTTCAACACCTACAAACGCAAATTCGCTGGGTTCTCTGCTTAGTTGAGGGCTACAAGGGGCTTTCGTTGCAGTGAACCGAGCCTACGGACGGGCCGGGATATTCCACTGCGGGCTTGGATTCCAGCCGACCTCACTTGGCGCTTCTCCTTTTGACTCAGCGGAGCCAGTGAGCCAGCTAGCCACCGCAGCCGTCCAAAATGAAGCGGACTTGGCCGCAGGAGGCTGAGTTAAACTCAGCCTCACAGCCAGAAATGATTGAATTAGCGCGTAGATTTCGAACCTTTTGAGGGTGCCACCAAATTGCCACAGGTCCAGCAGCCCAGATGTACCCCTCGGGAAGAAGCACGCTATCGAAATGAAGGATGTATTTCTCCGAAGCACATTCTCTCGGAAGCGATAACAGGATGAACTGGTGCCCGAGATCCGGGCGACCACCAAAATACCCGAAGTACACGTCGGACGGCGCCATCGGCTTCGGCTTAATACCCTTCACATAATCGGAGTTCCTGAAGTGGTCGACAGTGACCTGGTCTAATTCGTTGTTAGTCCGAAGGTGAGTCCAGAAGATGCGGACCTGGCCGGTGCGCATAAGAGCAGTCATCATTACCGAAGCGGTAATCAAGAAAATCCCGGCGGTCCAAAACACCTTTCTCACCGGTTCATAATGCTACATTTCACAGCAGGCAGCAACACTGATAAACGATTCCATGCAGTCCGTACTAACAAGCAGCGGTCCTTATCCTTAGCGGTCCTCGTCACGGGACTGTGGGTTGTTGTCGTAAAATGCACGTTACGCTCATTGACCTCTGCTAGAGGCGGGTTGGAGGCGCAGCTCGTACTGACCGTCCGCCGACCACTGGCCGCTGTTGTATGATTCGATGCATCAGCATCTCTCCGGAACCGAACAGTGCCCCTTACTGCGATCAGTCCGATTCGCGATTCATCCTGTTCTGCGGATCTCCGCGAATTACCCATGGGATCGCCGATCTCTCGCGATCTGGCTCTAAGGCTCATCCGCTGCAGTAACGATAACCTCCCTGCGCTCCTCGCCGCCGCCCTCGCGGCAAAAGAAAACTTCAAGCCTGGCGTGATTACCTATTCGCGCAAAGTTTTCCTGCCGCTGACGAATCTTTGCCGCGATTACTGCGGCTATTGCACCTTCCGCCGCGATCCCGCTGACCCCGGCGCGCACACAATGACTCCCGAAGAAGTTTTGTCGGTGGCCCGAGCCGGGGAAAAATTGGGATGCACCGAAGCTCTTTTCAGCCTGGGCGACAAGCCAGAGCTGCTATTCCCCGAAATGCGCGACACTCTGCGGCACCTCGGCTATAAATCAACCCTGCATTATCTGGAGGCCATGTGCGAACTCGTGTTGCGCGAGACCAGCCTGCTGCCGCATCCAAACCCGGGCTTGCTTAGCGCCGAATGGATTGCCCGTCTGGCCGCAGTCTCGCCCAGTATGGGATTGATGCTTGAAACCGTCAATAGCGACCTGCTTGCTCCCGGAGCCGCCCACCACAATGCTCCGGATAAAGTCCCGGCTAAGCGCCTGCGCACCATTGAAGAGGCGGGAAAACAGCACGTCCCTTTTACCACCGGGCTGCTCATCGGCATCGGCGAAACTCGCGAAGACCGCGTCGAGACTTTGCTGGCGATTCGCGATTTGCATGAGCGTTACGGCCACATTCAGGAAGTGATCGTCCAGAACTTTCGCACCAAGCCCAACATTCCGATGGCTCACAAGCCGGAACCCGGCCAGGGTGAAATGCTGCGCACCATTGCAGTAGCTCGTTTGCTAATGCCCAACGTCAATATTCAGGCGCCTCCCAACCTCAATGCGCCGTATTATGAGGAGTTACTGGGCGCTGGCATCAACGACTGGGGAGGAATTTCACCGCTGACTCCCGATTACATCAATCCGGAAAAGCCTTGGCCGCATCTGGAGCAGTTGCGCCTGCGCACCGAAAGTAAGGGATTCCAGTTGCGCCAGCGCCTGCCGGTCTATCCTGAATTCCTGCCCGCGGCTGTCGCCAAGCATGGTCTTCTCTCGGAGAGGGTCAAAGCCGCTCGCGACCGCGAAGGTCTTGCCCGTGCGGGGAGGGCCGCATGATCTGCGTTCTTACCGGCGGCACAGGAGGCGCAAAGTTCGTAGATGGGCTGCGCCAGGTGATTCCGCCGGAAGAAATCACGCTGATCGTCAATACCGGAGATGATTTGCTGTGGTGGGGACTCTACGTTTCTCCCGATATCGATTCCATCACTTACGTTCTCTCCGGTCTGCTCAGCCGCGAGCGCGGCTGGGGCGTGCGGGGCGATACGTTCTTGTGTCTGCAGGCCATGGGTCAACTCGGCGAGCCCACTTGGTTCCATACCGGCGATCGCGACCTCGCAGTGCACCTGCTGCGCTCGCGCCTCCTAGCCGAAGGCAAAACACTTTCCGAGGCCACATCGACGATCAGCGAAAAGCTCGGCGTAAAGGCGCGAATTCTGCCCATGAGCAACTCGCGCGTCGAAACTCGCGTGGACACTCCTTCCGGCGAGTTGAGTTTCGAAGAATATTTCGTGCAGCGCTGGTATCAGGATCCCGTGAACTCGGTGCGCTTCGCCGGAGCCTCCGATGCTGAGCCCGCGCCGGGAGTGATCGAAGCGATCGTTGCTGCGGACGCGGTACTCATTGCTCCGAGCAATCCGATTACAAGCATTGGTCCGATTCTGGCTGTGCCCGGAATCCGCGAGGCGCTGGTGCGGGCGCGCGGCAGAGTTGCAGCTGTCAGTCCAATTGTGGGGAATGCTCCGGTCGCCGGGCCGGCAGGCATTTTGATGACCGCCATGGGTTTGCCCTGCGCGATTGCGGGCGTGGCCAAAGTTTACGAAGATTTTCTCGATCTGCTGATCTGCGACACGCGCGACGCGCGAGCTGCGATAACGCTGCGCGAAAATGGCCTGCGAGTGCAGTGCACTGAAACCATCATGCGCAACGCCGATGACAAGGCTGCACTCGCTCGAACCGTGCTTTCGTTCGCAATGGAACGGCCATCTTCTGATCGCTCAGTTTCTGACAAATCCGCCGCTCGTGCCACCGTCGACCAGCCGTGATCCTCATTCCCGTCAAGAATCTGTCGGCGGCAAAGCAGCGGCTGGCTGCCGTATTGGATCAGGCGGCGCGGACGGAATTGGCCCAAACCATGTTGCGCGACGTCGTCACCGCACTCGCTGCGTGGCCGCTGCACCCGCCGTGTGCGCTTGTCACCGGCGACCCGTTCGCGCTGGACCTCGCGCACCAATACGATTTCGAAATTATCGCGGATCCGGCAAATCCAGGAGAAACTGGGGCAGTCGAAATGGCTACTCAGGTCTGCGTCGAGCGCGGCGTTGACAACACTCTCGTCATTCCAGCGGACATCCCTCTGATTCACGCTACTGAGCTGGAACGGATTTTTGCCGTGGCTCCGGATGAAGGTTCAGTATTGGCGCCCGCTGCCGACGGGCGGGGAACTAATGCGATATTCCGGCGCCCTGCCAATTTGTTTCCTCTTCGCTTCGGTAACGACAGCTTCAAACCCCACCTCGCCGAGGCGCGAGCAACTGGAAAACCTTGCCACGTTTTGCAATTGCCAGGCATTGCAGTCGACGTGGATAATCCCGAAGATTTGCAGCAGCTTCTCGCGCATCCGGGCCAAACTCGCACCCAGACACTAGTTCGCCGCTGGACGCTCGAAGGACGCTTGCCCGTCACGCAGGCGGAGACCCGATGAGTGAGCCACGACACCAGTTGCGTACAACTTTGGTGCGGCCACGCGCGAAGACGAAATCGAACCCTCCGCCGGCCGGGATACGCCTGATCCCGATCCCTCTAACTGATGACATACAACCCCGCGACTCCTTGTCGGAGAGACTCACGGCGGCAATGCAACAACACAAAATTGCATTCGCACCCGGCGATATTCTCGTCGTGAAACACAAAATCGTTTCCAAAGCGGAGGGCCGCTTCGTCGATCTCGCGACGATCGATCCTTCTGGAGAATCGATCGCCTGGGCAAAGAAATACAAGCTGGATGCACGCGTGATTGAACTGGCCGTGCGCGAGAGCCGTGCAGTTATCCGGCGTAAGAATGGTGTGCTCATTACAGAAACGCAGCACGGCTTCATCTGCGCCAACAGCGGAGTGGATGTCTCCAACATTGATGGGGGCCGCCATGCTTTGCTTCTGCCCGCCAATCCCGACCGTTCGGCGAGAAAACTTCATCACGAACTGATGAAGCGCACTAAAGTCGCAGTTCCAGTTCTTATCACCGACACTTTCGGACGCCCGTGGCGCGAAGGCCTTGTCGACTTCTGCATTGGCATCGCCGGAATGAAAGCGCTTCGCGATGATCGTGGCCAGCCTGATCCGCACGGCTACACTTTGCAAGCCAGCCTGGAAGGTGTGGCCGACGAACTCGCCGCCGCCGCAGGTCTGGTCTGCGGCAAGCTCAACCGGATCCCGGCCTGCATCATCCGCGGATTTCCTTACGAACCGACTCGCGGCCGCACACGCGACCTGCTTCGCCCCGCGGCCAACGATCTGTTCCGCTGATCCGGTTGCGCCACGCCCTCGCCAAAGTCAGCCGGCAGGAGTAATTTGGAATGACAGAAAGTCCGGAGGACGCGGTGAACCGCCATCTTTCAATATCGGAACTGGAAAACTTTCCTTCGCTCGATTGGTTCGACGTAGCGCCAACTCTCACGCCCACGGTCCGCACTTCTCTGGAGAGAATTCTCGAAACTCAAAATGGCGACGCTATTTCGCCGCAGGATGCTTGCGAGCTCGCGCGCGCCGATGGCGACGACTTGCTCGGGCTCCTAGCCGCTGCCAACGTGCTGCGCGCCGAGCTTTCCGGAAACCTGGTCACCTACGTCGTCAATCGCAACATTAACTTCACCAATATTTGTTTTGTGGGATGCAAATTCTGCGCCTTCAGCCGCGGCCCGCGTGAATCGGATACTTATTTCCTGCAACCCGATCAAGTCGCGCAAAAGGCCGTCGAGGCCTGGCAGCTGGGTGCAAGAGAAGTCTGCATCCAGGGCGGACTGCCGCACGGACTGCCTCCATTTTATTACCGCGACATTCTGCGCGCGGTAAAGAATGCTACGCCGGGAATGCACATCCATGCCTTCTCCCCAATGGAAATCGTTTATGGCGTAGAACTCACGGGCATGAAGCTGCCCGATTATCTATCGATGTTGCGTGACAATGGCCTCGACACGCTGCCCGGTACCGCCGCGGAAATTCTGGATGACGAGATCCGGCATATTCTTTCAGCCAACAAACTCTCCACCGCGCAGTGGATCGAAGTGATCCGAACCGCCCATCGCCTCGGCATCCGCTCCACTTCCACTATGATGTATGGTCATACGGAAACGCCCGAGCACTGGGTTCGCCAGATGTATCTCCTGCGTGATATTCAGGGCGAGACCGGAGGCTTCACAGAATTCGTTCCGCTCGGCTTCGTGCACCAGAACACGCTGCTGTTCCATCAAGGCCTTTCTCGAACCGGGCCTACGCTTGCGGAACATCTGAAAGTGCATGCGCTCGCGCGACTGCTGCTCGCCGGTTCGATCAACAATATTCAAGTATCGTGGGTGAAGTTGAATCGCCAGCTTTCACAACTCTGCCTGCATGCGGGAGCCAATGATTACGGGGGCACGCTGATGGAAGAAAATATTTCACGCGAGGCCGGAGCCACTGCCGGCCAGTACACCAGCCCGGAAGATTTTCAGTCGTTGATTCTGGAAACGGGACGTATCCCGGCGGAGCGCAACACGACCTACTCGCGCATCAAGATCAAGTTGCCGCTAGAAAACCTCACCACGGAAGAAGCGCTGGAGCCTGAATTTGCCTGATTCGGGTCCAATCGCCATTCTCGGCGGAACTGGCCCGGCGGGCATGGGTGTAGGTCTGCGTTGGGCGCGTGCGGGAGAAGCCGTCATTATCGGATCGCGCGACGCGCAGCGTGCACGAGAGGCAGCCGACAAGATCAAGAAATCTGTCGGAGAGCGCGCTCCGATTTCAGGCATGGAAAATGGGGCGGCTTGCGCTGCTGCAAATATTCTGGTGCTTACCGTCCCGTTCGAAGGTCAGGCCTCTCTGCTCAAACAACTCAAGCCCGCGATTCGCTCTGGCAGTGTTTTGATTGACGCCACAGTCGCACTCGCCTCCAGTGTCGGCGGACGAGCTTCACGCACGCTTGGCGTCTGGCAGGGATCAGCTGCGCAACAAGCCGCGGAACTGGTTCCGAAAGGAGTTAGTGTAGCGGCCGCCTTCCACAATCTGTCAGCTGAACTTCTGAACGGAGACGAAGATCTCGACTGCGACGTGATCGTCTGCAGTGACGATGCTGGCGCCAGTCAACTCGCTCGGACTCTCGCTGCAAAGCTCCCCGGAGTCCGCGCCATTGACGGCGGCAAATTGGAAAATGCCCGCGTTCTCGAACAAATTACCGCTCTGCTGATTGGCTTAAACATCCGCCACAAAGGCCACGGCGGCATCCGCATCACCGGACTGCCGCCGCAAGCCTACAAATAATTATCCTCTTTCCTTCTAGAACGAATACTTCAACGAAAATTGAATCAGCCGCGGCGTGCCCACAGTTGAAGTGATCGGTGCCGATCCTCCGCCAGTTCCGCCCACGATCGGTGACACGGTTGTGGCCGCCGGAAGCGCGAACGATGGATGATTGAACAGGTTGAAAAAGTCCACCCGGAATCGCAGGTCCTGCCGCTCGGCCAGTCGGAAAGATTTGTCGAGAGTGAAATCCACGTTTTTCTGCGGCGGTCCAATAATGCAATTACGCGGTGTGTTGCCGTAAACCGTCGCATCGCTGCTGGTGCCGTTGGAAAGAGTCGCGAGCGGGTCGGGAGTGTAGGCCAGGGGATTCACCCAGTTCGCCAGCCGTGACTCGACGCTGCCCGAAGTCGCAGCACTGGCGCAACTGGAGCCTGGAGTGAAGGTCGCTGTAGATGAAGGCGTGCTGGCCAGAGCGTACGCGGTGCCTCCCGCCGGGTCATAGATGGTGAACGGCGCGCCCGATTGCAGGATTACGACACCGCTTGTCTCCCACCCTCCCAGCACTCCTTTCGTCAGGCCGCTGGCACCACTGAAGAATGGCAACTGATAAACCGCGCTGGTCACAAAGCGTTGTCGGCGGTCAAAATCTGATAAACCTCGGGAAGCTGCGGCGTCGGTTTGATTATTCACGCGGGTAAGAAAAGCGACCGACGCGGTAGAAACGTCATCGATGGATTTGGACCAGGTATAGGCGCTCTGGAAATACAGGCCCTTGCCAAAGCGATGGGCCAAAGTTGCCTGCAGCGCGCTGTAGTGCGAATCGGAGTTGGGAGCAAAATCCTCGAAATCTCCCGGCGCGATCCCCAGATATGGAGCACGGGCCGAGGCATTCTCCACGGTGGAATCCACAATCGTGCACGACAAATGTTGAGCTTGGAGATTAGCGCACCCCGGTCCGGAAATAGTGACCGGATTCTGTGGAGTGGCCAGCGTAGCCTGATCCGGATCAAAAGTGGACCGCAGGCGCGTGCCCTTGGTGCCGACGTACCCGAGTTCCATAAACCAGTCGCGTCCAAGCTCGTGCTGAATGGTGAAATTCCACTGTTGCGTGGTGCCCGCCACCCAATGCAAAGGCACAGACAGTTGGATCAAGCCATTCACGTTGCCGCTAAAAGCCGGAGAACACGCTTGCGGATTCGGAAAGGTACAGGGCGCAAATCCCTGCAAGATCGCCGCCGTGGGCACGTAAGTCTGAGTTGGATTGGCGCCGAGCGCCGGAATGCCATTCGGGAACGCGGCGCTGTGCGCAAACAAGTTCGCCAGACTGTTCTCTCCGGGATCGAAGCCGACCAGGAATGGGTAAGTTGGAGGAACGATAGCGAGATTGTCCACCGCTCCCAGATCTTCGCGCACGCTGTAAATTCCATAGCCGCCGCGAACCGAGGTGATGTGATGGCCTCCCACGTCATAAGCAAAACCAATGCGCGGCTCCAGCACGGTGGCGTATTCGTTGTTCAGTCCAGCTTGATTCAGTGTCCCGGAAATTCCCGAGAGGCCAAATTTATCAATGCATTTGGGGTAGACGTAAGGCTGCCCAGTTGTGTTAGCAAGGTTAGGATCGGTGTTTCCTGTGTGGCAGAGCGTGTCGTAAGGCGCGCCGAGAAACTCGTTTCGGAAACCAAGATTGAGAGTGAGCGTCTTGCTTGCGCGATAGTCATCCTGGGCAAACCAGGAATAACCGGGAATGCGGTAATCGTGATTACCTAGCCCGCCGCCTCCTTCGCCCAAAAGCGGTGCGCCCGCCATGAAACTCTGGAAATCCGATCCGAACCCGGTCGCGCCGGAGATAAAAAATATCAATCCATTGTCGGCAATCGGCAAGCTCCGGCGCATGGCGACGCGGTCGACTTCTCCGCCAAACCGAAGTTGGTGCGGGCCGCGGCTCCAACTCACCGTGTCCACCCACGTGTAGTTATTGGAGAGAGCGGACTGGAGTTGCGTGGGATAAGCTCCGAAAGCGAAACTGCCGAACTGAAGCCGGTAGATGTTCGGATCGCCGGCTTGTCCGTTTACGCCCGTTGCGGTAGGCAGGTTGATACCGACATCTTTATTGGTGATGGGCGGCTGATTATTCAGCTTGTCGCTGATAATGTTGACGCCAAACCGAAAATCGTTAATCAAGTCATTGCTGAACACATGAGTTTCCGTAATGCTGCCAAAGCGGCTGTGCAGTGGAATATCGAGAGGAAAATTAAGATTATTAGGTCCGGGCTGGCCACCGGTCTGGATTCCGTAAGAATCAGCTCCGAAGGGCTGGAACGTATCGGAGTTAGACCAGAAGAAGCGCTCGGATAAACGATCCTTCCCACCACGAAATTCGCGATCCCAATTCGCGGTGAACTGGTTGTCCGAGAACTTGCCGGGATCGGTTAAGACCAGAGACCCGGTATTCAGTTGACCATTCGTAAAACCGGGAGTGCCGGCGACGGTGGGGAATAAATAACCGGCGCCATCCGAGCCCGGACCAAACTGCGTTCCCTTTGCCTGAAGTAGAGCCAGCGCAACCGGATCGATCGAGGTTGCGGTGACCCCGCCGCAATTCGCTCCGCAGAAGAAAGTGTTGAGTAGCGTAGTTTCATCGCGCGAGGTTGGCAGGATGGGAACGTTTGGACTGTTGATAAATGTTCCCGGCGAATCTCCGCTGCGCTGGCGCGTGCCTTGAAGATTGAAATAGAAATAGCCGAGCTTGGCGCCGCGTCCAATCGGGCCGCCGATATCGCCGCCAAAAATGTTTTGCTTGATGACCACCTTGCCCAGGAAATAATCGTTCGCATCCAGTGCGGTATTGCGGAAATATTCCCAGAGGTCGCCGTGAAATTTCGCGCTTCCACTTTTGAGCGTTGCGTTAATGTTGCCGCCGCCGTTGCGCCCTTGGGTCGCGTCGTAGAGGCTGGTGCTGACTTTGAATTCCTGAATTGCATCCGGGCTGGGCAGCGGCGTGTAGGTTAATTCTCCGAACGCATAATCAGCTACGGTAATGCCATCGATCAAATAATTATTGTTGTCCTCTCTTCCGCCATTGACGTGCATGTAAACGGTGCCCCGGCCAAGCTGCGCGGCGCCGTTCAGGTCAGAAGATGCACCCGCGGAGAGCG
>CAVRWS010000065.1:0-11977 GCA_963724815.1 uncultured Acidobacteriaceae bacterium | reverse complement strand
GTCGGGATCGAACCGACGACCTCTTCCATGCCATGGAAGCGCGCTCCCAGCTGCGCCACAGGCCCACGATTGAAACAAGAAAGCCTAGATCGGGATCGCGGGAAAGTACTGAATCCGTGCTGAATCATTTTCGCCCACATCTCCAGGATAGTCAACGCGAGCTCTGCTAAACGGCGAAGGACACGAAGTTTCACGAAGAAAATCCTACAGCCGAATTACCTTCGTGAAACTTCGTGTCCTTCGTGGTTCATGAATTCCGGCCTCTATCCTTATTCTTCTATTTCCTTCCACAGCCATCTTCTGCCATAATTGTTCGTGCACCCCACCTGCACCATTTTTCAATCACAATTTAAAGCGAGGAAGAGATGCCAGCGAAGTACATCTTTGTGACGGGCGGAGTTGTGTCTTCTTTGGGCAAGGGACTGGCCGCTGCCTCCATCGGTTGCCTGCTGGAGAGCCGCGGGTTGAAAGTGAACCTGATGAAGTTCGATCCCTACCTCAACGTCGATCCGGGGACGATGTCGCCCTTTCAGCATGGCGAAGTCTTCGTGACAGACGACGGCGCCGAAACCGATCTCGACCTCGGCCATTACGAACGCTTCACCCACGCCAAACTTTCCCGCGACAACAACTGGACCACCGGCCGTCTCTACGAACAGATCATCGCCAAAGAACGCCGCGGCGATTATCTCGGAAAAACCGTGCAAGTAATTCCTCACGTCACAAACGAGATTAAAGCCGCGATGAAAAAAGTGGCGCAGGACGTGGATGTAGCCATCGTCGAAATCGGCGGTACGGTAGGCGACATCGAATCGTTGCCGTTCATGGAAGCGATTCGCCAGATGCGCCAGGAACTTGGCCGCGAAGACACACTCTTCGTCCACGTCACCCTCGTGCCCTTCATCGCCGCCGCACAAGAGCTAAAAACCAAGCCCACACAGCATTCGGTGAAGGAACTGCTGAGCATCGGAATTCAGCCCGACATTCTGCTCTGCCGCACCGACCGTTTTCTCGCGAAGGATCTTAAGTCAAAGATTGCGCTCTTCTGCAACGTCCAGGAAGAAGCCGTAATCACCGCGAAGGACGTCGCTTCCGTATACGAAGTGCCGCTGGTATTCGCCAACGAAGGCGTGGATACGCTGGTGCTGAAGTATCTCCACATGGAAGCGAAGGACCGCGATCTCTCGAAGTGGGAAGACATCGTGCACCGCGTATACAACCCGAAAGACACCGTCACCATCGGCATCGTCGGCAAGTATGTTGAGTACGAAGACTCCTACAAATCGCTGAAGGAAGCTTTGATCCACGGAGCGCTGGCCCACAACCTGAAACTTCAACTGAACTGGATCGAAGCCGAAGGCCTGGAAACCGGCGACGAGAGCTACAAAGCGCAGCTTGAGGGCTACGACGGAATCCTCGTTCCCGGCGGTTTTGGCAAGCGCGGCATCGAAGGCATGCTGATTGCGATCCGCTATGCGCGCGAAAATAAAGTTCCTTACTTCGGAATCTGTCTTGGCATGCAGACCGCGTGCGTTGAATTCGCCCGCAACGTGGTCGGACTTGCCGACGCGAATTCGAGTGAGTTTGATCAAGCCACGCCGCATCGCGTGATCTACAAATTGCGCGAGCTGCGTGGAGTGGAGGAACTTGGCGGCACCATGCGTCTTGGCGCTTGGACCTGCAAGATCGAGCCCAACACCCTCGCGCACAAAATTTACGGCAAGCTGGAAATCAGCGAGCGCCATCGCCATCGCTACGAATTCAATCGCGAGTATGAAGAGCCGATGGTCGCGGCTGGGCTGCGCATCTCTGGTTCAACGCCCGACGGCACTTACGTTGAAATGATCGAACTGCCGGACCATCCCCATTTCATAGGATGCCAGTTTCATCCCGAGTTCAAATCGAAGCCGTTGGAGCCACATCCATTATTCAGCACGTTCATCGCAGCCGCGTATAAACACGGCTCGGAGCAGCGGGCGGAAAAAGAGACGGCCGCCGTGGAAATGTTTCACCGTCCGGAAAAAGTTACGCGAAGATAGCAAGAAACCGCCGAGGTGGCCGAATACACCGGGAAAAGCAATTGCGATTTGGTTTTTTCTGATTTTATCTCGGCGCTCTCTGCGCGCTCGGCGGTAAAAGGTGTGGCTTTTGATTTCTTCCTTCCAAGTCGGCGATGTCCATATCGGCTCGAGCAATCTTTTTCTCATTGCCGGTCCCTGCGTCATTGAGAGCGAAGAGCACACCATTCGCATGGCCGAGATCATCAAAGGCGTCACCCGGGCTCTCGGTTTTCCTTTCATCTTCAAAGCCAGCTATGACAAAGCGAACCGCACTTCGATCCGCAGCTTTCGCGGACCCGGCGTGAAGGAAGGTTTGCGCATTCTGAAAAAGATTAAGAGCGAACTGCAGCTTCCGGTGCTGACTGACGTCCATGAAGTGAGTGACGTCGCGAAGGTCGCAGAAGTCGTCGACGTGCTGCAGATTCCCGCATTCCTGTGCCGCCAAACCGATCTCGTAGTCGCCGCCGCACTCAGCGGCCGCGCTGTGAACATCAAAAAAGGACAATTCGTTTCGCCCTGGGACATGCGGCACGTGGTCGAGAAATGCCGAGAGGCGGGCAACTCGCAGGTTTTTCTCACGGAGCGTGGTACCAGTTTCGGCTACAACAACCTGGTTGTCGACATGCGTTCGCTTTCCATCATGCGCAAGTTCGCGCCTGTCGTATTTGACGCGACGCATTCCGTGCAGTTACCTTCCGCGCAAGCCGACGACCGCGGACCCGCCGTCAGCGGTGGCCAGCCTGAATTCATTCCCGTGTTGGCGCGTGCCGCGGTGGCCGCCGGTGTGGACGGCGTTTTTCTGGAAGTGCATGACAATCCGAAAATCGCAAAATCCGATGGAGCGAATGCGCTGGAATCCACCAAACTCCGCGAAGTGCTGAAGGAGCTGCTCGCGGTCCGTCAAGCTCTGGATGTGGTGCGTGCCACACCGTAAATTTTTGCGTGCCGGTAGCAATTGAACTTCGCGTACCTTCGTGCCCTTCGTGGTGAATGACTTTGGTCTTTCGTTCTTCATGGTAAATTTGAATTTCGGCATGAGAGAGATCGCCAACTCGGCTTTGAACGTTGCCACGATGCACGGCGCAAGCTATGCCGATGCCCGTATCGTCAGCCACAGAAGCCGCGCTCTCACCACGAAGAACGGCAAAGTCGGCAGCGCCTCTGACGCCGAGTCTACTGGCCTGAGCGTCCGCGTACTCGCCGACGGAGCGTGGGGTTTCGCCGCTTCCGAAGACTTGTCGCGTTCCGGATTTGAAGCCACCGCTGCCCGCGCCGTCGAAATCGCCCGCGCCTCGGCCCAAGTCAAGCAGCACGATGTCCGCCTCGCTCCCGAAAAGCCGGTAACCGCCGAATGGACTACGCCCCATGTGATCGATCCGTTCTCCATTTCCGTGGGGCAAAACATCGCTCTGCTGCTGCGCATTGATTCTGAGCTTCGCGCCGTTTCCGGCATCACGCTGGCCGAAAGTAATCTGAACTTCAATCGTGAAGAGCAATGGTTCCTGTCGTCGGAGGGAGCCGACATTCATCAGACCAAGTATTCCGCAGGCGCGGGCTACGCCGCGTATGCCTTCGCGGGAAATGAAATTCAGAAACGCTCCTACCCAAATTCCTATGGTGGTCAGTGGCAAAATAAAGGCTACGAACTGATCGATGAATTAAAACTGGTCGAGAACGCCCGCCGAATCGCAGAAGAAGCCGCGGCGCTGCATCATGCGGAGCAATGTCCCGAAGGCACATTCGACATCATTCTCGATAGCTCTCAGCTTGGATTGCAGATCCACGAATCCATCGGACATCCCATCGAACTCGATCGCGTGCTGGGCATGGAAGCGAACTTCGCCGGCACTTCTTTCCTCACGCTGGACAAGCTGCGCACTCTCCGTTACGGCAGCGAGATGGTGAACGTTGTCGCTGACGCCCGCCAGGAGCACGGACCCGGCCTCGGAACATTCGGTTTCGATGACGAAGGCGTTCCCGCGCAGTGCACGCCAATCATCACCAACGGATTGTTTACCGGATATCTCAGTTCCCGGGAGACAGCTCACACCATCGGCGAGAACCGCTCAAGCGGAACTCTGCGCGCCGAAGGATGGAATCGTCTGCCGATGATTCGCATGACGAATATCAGCCTGTTGCCCGACGAGAAGCCGTTGAGCCTCGAGCAACTGATTGCCTCCACCGACCACGGCATTCTGATGCAGACCAACCGCTCTTGGTCGATCGACGACAAACGTTACAACTTTCAATTCGGCTGCGAGATCGGTTGGGAGATCAAGCACGGCAAGCGCGTGCGCATGGTAAAGAATCCATCGTATTCCGGCATCACCACCGAGTTTTGGAATTCACTTGACGCCATCTGCTCCCGCGATGAGTGGACGCTTTGGGGCACGCCGAATTGCGGCAAGGGCCAACCGCAACAAGTGATGGGCACCGGCCACGGCGCAGCACCGTCGCGCTTTCGCGGGATCAAGGTTGGAAGTGCTTATAAGGGCGCGTGAGTTTCATGTCGAACTGTGTTGCTAATATCAAAAAACCGAGGAAGCAGTTGGAGCGCAATCTGTGAGGACCGCAAGGATCATATTGAGCTGCGCCACGCTCTTCGTTTTCGCGGTAACTTGTACGGCGCAGGCTCCCTCACATTCGACAAAGGACTCGGCACCGCCCGCGATTCTAGAAATTCACCTGAGCGATCTGGGATACCAACCTGTTCCAGAAACTAAATATCCGGGAAACGGAATTCCACGCGACCTGAGCATTCTTAACGATGATTACAAGAAGAGGCTCACGTTCATTGACGACAAAATGCTCGTTGTGTACCAGAGCCATTACCCGCCTCAGGCCGAGAAGGGCGGCTCGTCGGAATCGCGAAGCATGGAAGCGTTCTTTCTAAGTGCTCAAACCGGTGCACTGATTTCTCGAAAAAGCTGGCCCACGATCCAGCGTCGATGGTTGAACGAGCGATGGGACACCCAGGCCAGGATTATGGCTGTGCAGGGAGGATTTCTGGTTCATGCGTCCGACTCGTTATCACTGTATTCCGCAGAAACAGGGCCAAAGGGAAAGCTCGCACTCGAAGGTGGTCCACGTTGGGCGGTCACGGTTGCGCCCCTCGGCCACACGATTCATCTGCAACGCATTCAAGACGATAATCAGGCGGAGGGCGAATGGCTTGATTCCGACACTCTCGCGAAGCTCCGCACCCAGCATGAAACAGCCGGAGTTACTTCGGCTTCAGATCATGCCGTTGTAAACAAACTCGCTCATTGCGTCCAGTTGGAAGCTGTCGGCGAGACGCCTCATAGCCTCTATTGCGCCGACCCGCCTCATTTAGGCCTACCGCTATTTCTCAGCGACTCCGAAGTGCTGTCGGTTTACGGCAAAGGGTTCGCAGTTTTCTCTACTAGTGGCAAGAAGCAATGGGGCCGTGAAGTGCCAGATGGTCGCCCAGTTGCCAATCACAAGAGGTCATTGAATGGAAATCGATTCGCGATATTGATAAGAGGCCGCGTTATATTCGACGGGGTCGATGTCGCGGAGGAACAATCGGCAATACTCGTTTACGATGTCTCCGCCCGAACCCAAGTATTTCACTTGACCCTACGTCGCGTTTCTGGGCCCATTGATTTCGACCTCTCCTCGGACGGGAGTGCGGTAGCAGTGCTCGTAGGGGAAACCGTGCGACTGTATAAGATTCCGTCATTGTAGGTACCGAATGCTGACCCAAGACCAAGCCGGCGAAATCTTCGAACGCATCAAGAAACTCTCGTCCGCCGACGAAGTCGAGGTTCTTTTCTCCGGTGCGAACTTCGCACTCACGCGTTTCGCCAACAACACGATTCATCAAAACGTACAGGATGAAAACCACGTCGTCTCCGTTCGTACCGTCTTCGCCGGACGCACTGCTCGTGCCACCACGAACAAATTCGACGACGAGAGTTTGCGACGTGTGGTCGCCTCCTCGGAAGCGTTGGCGAAAGTACAACATCCTGATCCCGATCTGTTGCCCATGCCGGATTCAAGCGAAGCCGAGGCAAGCGCTACCGATAGCTCCGAAACAACACAACTGCCATCCCGGCACTTTCCTCAAACTGCGGCCATCACACCCCAGCTTCGCGCTGCGGGCGTAAAAAAAATCGTCGATGTCGCAAAGAAGCACAAGCTCACCGCCGCCGGTATCTTTTCCAGCTCCGAATCGGTTGAAGGCATTTTCAATTCCCGAGGCCTCAGCCGATGGCATACGCAAACTCTGGCAGAAGTTTCCGTCACCATGCTTGCGGCCGATTCCTCCGGATGGCAGAAAGCCAACTCGCCCGACGTGACAAATCTTGATCCACTCTACCTGGCCGAGATTGCGGCTAAAAAAGCCCTCGACTCCGCGAAGCCGGCTGAAATTCCCGCAGGGAAGTACACGGTGATTCTCGAACCTTCCGCCGTACTCGATATCGTTGGCTTCATGTTTTGGGACTACTCCGGCATGGCAATCCTCGACCAGCGTTCGTTCCTCACCGGTCGAATCGGCAGCAAACTATTCGGCGACAACATCACAATCTGGGATGACGTCACTCATCCGCTGCAGAGTGGTTCTCCATTCGACGGCGAAGGCATGCGCCGGCAACGTCTCCCGCTCGTCGAAAATGGAGTCGTCAAACGTGTGGTCTACGCCCGCGCCACCGCAGCGCGCATGAAGCATTCGGAATACAAGGATAAAGTCGGTCCGATCGCGGCCACCGGCCACGGTTTTGCGTTGCCCAACGAAATCGGCGAGATGCCGCTCAATATCGTCTTCGGTGCCCCGTCAGATCCGCAAAGTCTTGCCCAGATGATCGCTTCCACGGAACGCGGAGTCTTAGTCACCCGCCTCTGGTATATCCGCGAAGTCGATCCCTACGAAAAAATCGTCACCGGCATGACCCGCGACGGCACCTTTCTTGTGGAAAACGGAGAGGTGCGGCGAGGCGTGCGGAATTTTCGCTTCAACCAAAGTCTGATCCAGATGCTCTCGAGCGTCGACGCCATGAGCACTCCCCTCCGCTCCTGCGGCGAAGAATCGTTCGATATGGTCGTCCCCGCCATGAAGGTCCGCGATTTTAACTTCACCGAAGTGACAAAATTCTAGGCTGCCGGTAAAAGCCGCTGAGTCCGCGAAACAGTACCATCGATTCGTTGTAATCCTCTCATCCGCAAGCAGTTAAAGCTCTTTCGTTCCATGACTTCCGTAACTTTGCGACCCTGATTCCGGGGTGTAGGCTGCCCATAAGTTCGTTAAGAGTCTGTTCCAAGAATTTGTGGGAACTCCGGACGAAGAACATGCGTTCGGAAGGAAGGTCCGTCGGAAACGTGTCAGGCGAAGCGACAGAGCAGCAGTTGACGTCGGAAGCGCAGCAGCAGACTGCGATCAAGCACTACGCTGAAATGCAGAGTGCTCCGCGTTTTCCTTTGCACCTGCCTGTCGAATTGAAATCGACAAGCGGGGCTTGCGCGGCGGAAACGCAAAACATCTCCGCCAACGGAGTTCTCTTCGCCATGGATCGCGACGTCCCGGTAGGTTCGCTGGTGGATTTCACCATCCTGCTTCCCGGCGATGTTGTGGGCTCCCGTTGCGACGTTCAGATTGATTGCCATGGCCGCGTGGTGCGCAGCTTTGAAGACAAAGGCCGCCGCGGCGTAGGCGTTGTGATTGACGAATACCATTTCGAGCGAGCGTAAGGCAGAGCGAGCAAAAGGAAACTGATGGCGAGCACGTTCAGCGTCGGCGAAAATCACGGGGTTCACGAAGATGGCGGATCGACTCCGTTAATCCGCGTGATCCTCGCCGATACCCAGGCAATCTTCCGCGCCGGCCTGCGGAAAATCTTCGCGCTGGAAGATGACATCCGTGTAGTGGGTCAAGCCGAGACGCTGCCTCAGACTCAATCTGCCGTAACCAAATTTTCCGCTGACGTTTTAATCTTTGAGTCGGCGCTAGCGCCGAATCCTGTGGAAGCGGTAACCGAACTCCTGCGCCAGGCGCCGCATCTGAAAATTGTCGTCGTCACTCCCGCATCGGATGAACAGCTCACCCTCGATCTTTTCCGCCGCGGCGCGCACGGAATTTTATCCCGCGAAGTTGAACCTGAAGTGCTGGTCGACTGCCTGCGCAAAGTCGCCGCCGGAGAACCCTGGCTCGAGAATCAGGCAGTTCATTGGGTCATGGAAGCCTTTCGCGGCCACAATCTGCGGCCTTCGGGAGCTCGCCCGAAAGTTCAACTCACGCCCAAGGAAACGTTGATAGTTTCCTGTGTAACTCAGGGCATGAAAAATAAAGAGATTGCGATTCGGGTAGGAACCACGGAACAGGTCGTAAAAAACTATCTGCGCAAAGTGTATGACAAACTCGGCGTTGCCGATCGTCTGGAACTCGCGCTCTATTGCCTGAGCCATCACGTTGTCGACGGCGTCAAACCGCCACCCCTGCCCGATACCGCTGCTCAAACCAGTGCTACGTCCGCTCCCTTCGTTGGGAACGGAGCGGCGGCCAGCGCCGCCGCAGGTGCCGGCAGTTCGAATGCGCCAGCCGCTTCAAAATCAATGATTCCAGATTCGACCGAACCAACCGACTTCTCCTAGGCGTTGTCCTCTAGCCTCTAGCCTCTAGCCTCTAGCCTCTGACCTCCACGTTTGCTCGCGGTAAGCTGGCCAAGCTAAACTCCTTTGCGCGAAGAGCGAGCCCGTGCCGATTCGTTCGCACATTCGTTGAACCCCTTCAACTGGTGACTCACCTGAAACGGTTGTGCCACTTTCCGATCAGAACCAAACCGTGGGACAAGCGCACCCTCTTAAGGTACCGCGCTTCTCTGATAGACTGCTGGTATCGAGACCGCATAGAGTACATCCGGCATGTGCAGGCCTTGAAAGGACTAAGCGTAAAGCCTTACCGGAGAGATGGCCGAGTGGCTGAAGGCGCACGCTTGGAAAGCGTGTTTACTCGAAAGGGTAACGTGGGTTCGAATCCCACTCTCTCCGCCATATTTTCAACCACTTGGCTGAGCTGTGATCCGCAGCGCGATCCATTAAGCGCGTGGCAGAGCCAAACCCACGATCTTGCTGTGTGCCTCTGACTCTTGGTTCGTCACCACATCGCCATAGATATTCATCGTCGTGCGGATGTCCGCATGTCGCATTAGCTTCTGCTGCACGGCTATCGGGGTTCCCACAGCGTCAAGCCACGATCTGTAGCTGTGGCGCATCGTGTGAGTAGCCAGCTTGCCGACTTTCGCTGCTTCTGCTGCTTTCTGGAATACTCCCCAGACTCGCGGATAGGACCACGGAAGACGGCCTAGCTGCGTCGGGGAAGCGAAAACCCAGTCTCCCGGTGCGGAAAACTGCGTTGTTTGCTTCCACGTCTTGAGCACTTCCAGCAGACTGCCATCTATGCTCAAGTGCTTTCTGGAACCTGCGGTCTTTACGTCATCCACTCGTTGCCGAACAATCGCACGTTCTACGCTGATCTTGCTGGCAAGCCAGTCAATGTCTGCCCACTTGAGTGCTAGGCATTCGCTGATCCTGAGTCCCAAACACAGACACAGCAGAGCCATCGTGCGGAATGGTTCCGGGAGTTCAGAAACGAACTTCTGGAACTCCTCGAACGTAAGACTACGCGGAGCATTCGTCCTTTTGGTTGCACCGCGCACAGTGACCAGAGTCATCGGATTGCGCTCTGCTGGCACATCACCGCGCCACATAGCGAACTCCCAAAGTTGATGCAGAACGCCCCGAATGTGAACTCTGCTCTTGGGAGACAGCGTGAGAGAATGCAGCCACAATTCAACGGGACGCGGTTGTACGTCAGTGATCGAACCCTCTCCCCAGTGAGGAAGTATGTGGTTCGTCAACCACTGATCGTAGCTGTAGCGTGTGCTGAACCGTTGCGGCATTCGTTCTGCCCGATAGACCTCAACCAGGCTGCTGACCGTGATCCCGGTCGCTTGCTTAGGTTTCCTCGGCATTAGCGTGCTTGCTGTCTTCCACGCTGCTGCTTTGGTCGGCAATTCCTGCTTCGTGCCGAGTGTTTGTGATCGTCGCCTGCCGTCCACCCATTGCAGGAATCGCCAGGTACCTCGTCCCTTGTCGAATAGAACACTTCCAGTACTGTGCCGTACTCTCCTCATTTGATCCTCCCGTCAGTCGAGAGCACGGCGGGCACGCTCAGCATAGCATCCAAGTCTGAGGTTTTGAATCTCCAGACGTGGCGTTGTGTGCCAGAGAGTATGTAGGCGCGGACCTTTCCTTGCCGGACCCACTGCAACAAGGTGCGGCGTTCGATTTTTAGGTATAGCGCTGCTTCCTCGCTCGTCAGCCATTCATTTGCCACGCCGTAACCATCTCTTTTTTCGATTGTGTTCTGCATGTTCTACTTCCCCTTTAAAAACAATTTTTTTCTTCGCGAAACCCGCGACGGTTTGGGGGCGTTCAGCGGCGCGGACCTGTCAAGGGCGCGGTTTCTCACGCGTTCATCGAAGACCCTTGACAGGGAGCACCGCTGGAATAACGCCGGTTTGCAGAAGGCGCGGGTTGAGTGGGGAAAAAAATGGAAAGAAAAACGTCTTCGGCTAAGAACACCGAATTGCAGTGGACCTTCCGAAATCTCCTACCGGGCGTGGTTCTCACCAGAGGAATAAAAACAGCTCTACACGGCGACCCGACAGCGAGTAAAAGAACCGGAGAGGAAGGACTTCAACTGGAATCAACGTCATGCGGCCCAAGAAGAACAAGAAAGGCAAGAAAGCCATCACGAACGCTCAGGCTTCATTAGGGTTCACCCGCCCGCACCACCTTTTGATCGGGCAGCAGCACTGCCGGCACGAACGCGACGAATCTTGCAGACGGTGTCTGCAAAATTTTGCCCTGAGGCCATACGTGATTGGTCCTCCTCCATCCTTGGCGTGATCCCGAAAACATCTACCGCATAATGCACATTAAGGTCTTCTTCGATGAAAAACCGGCCGCTAGGTGGCATAATGTTCGATGATGGTGTTGCAATACGTCATTAGTTATGATTAAGTAATGACATATTGAAACAAGCCCTGGCAGCGCCACTTCAGAAGATTATGCAGTACGTCGGCGAACACGGGATTGTTAGGCCCCGCGATATCGAGGCCATCGGCCTTCCGCGGCAGTATCTCGTTCGTCTCCACCATCAAGGCAAACTCAAACGGCCTGGACGTGGAATCTACACACTCGCGGACGCCAAGGTCACGGAACGCCACTCTTACGCCGAGGTTGCGAAGCGTGTACCCAAAGCGGCTATTTGCCTACTTTCGGCCCTTGCATTTCACGAGATCACAACTCAGAATCCTGCTTCGGTTTGGATAGCTCTCCCCAAAGGGGCAAGAAAGCCAGCCCTCGATTCGCCTTCACTGAGGATCGTACGACTGTCCGGACTATCGCTGACTAAAGGAATTGAAAACCATCAGGTCGACGGCGTCCCCGTCCGCGTCTATTCGGCTGCGAAGACTGTCGCCGACTGTTTTAAGTTCAGGAACAAAATCGGACTCGATATCGCAATCGAATCCCTAAAGGATTGTCTTCGCCAGAAAAGGGCTAGCATCAACGAAATCTACCGCTACGCCAAAGTGTGCCGGGTTAGTAATGTCATTCGCCCCTATATGGAGGCGCTGTGATAGAGCTCCGAAATGCCACAATTGAGATTGAAAAGATCGTGATGGGCGAAAGCATCCTCCCGCGCGTCGCGGGAGGCAAGAATTCTACAGACACTGTCTGAAGAATCCATAAGCCTTCTTGATTCAACAATATAAAGCTCGCGTGCTCAATAGTTTATGCACTGAAGTCGGCTTGGCCAGTATGAGTTATGTGTGCTCATAGTATTACCTTCAACTCAGCAGATAAATAAGCAGTTATCCTAATTAATGCATGAA
>CAVRWS010000064.1:0-225152 GCA_963724815.1 uncultured Acidobacteriaceae bacterium | reverse complement strand
GATCGGATGGAGATCATGAATCCAACTTCACCCGAACGATTGGCTACACTTCGGACGATGTGACGAGTGTCTATCCCTCATACATATTCGGCTGCTCTCATCCTCATGCTGATCAGCATGCTCTGCTGGGGTAGTTGGGCAAATACACAGAAGATCGATAAACGGTGGCGGTTCGAACTCTTTTACTGGGACTACATCTGGGGTCTGCTGGCGTGTGCGCTGTTATTTGGCTTGACACTTGGAAATACCAACCCTGGGTCGCCGGATAGCTTTTCCCGCAATCTAGCGACTGCAAGTGTCCGCAGTCTCTTGGAAGCTTTTTTCGGGGGTGTCATCTTCAACCTCGGAAACCTGCTCCTCGTGGCGGCGATATCCGTGGCGGGCATGGCCGTGGCGTTCCCGATCGGAGCGGGTCTGGCGTTGGTGATTGGAGCCATCATCAACTACATCATTTCGCCGAAAGGGAACCCCATTCTGCTTTTCGGCGGAATCGCGCTGATCTGCATCGCCATTTTCCTCGATGCAATGGCGTATCGGGGCTTGCATGGGGGTGCGAAGGCCAGCACAAAAGGGGTTGGATTGAGTCTGGCTTGTGGTGTCGCTGTGGGACTGTTCTACCCATTTGTCGCCAAGGCGTTAACAGGTCCGAATCATTTGGGACCCTACGCCGTGTTTTTCGTCTTCGCATTGGGAGCCGTTGTTTCCAATTTCCCGATGAACTATGGACTGATGCGTCGACCGGTAAGTGGCCAACCACTCCGGGTAAGGGAATATTTCAAGGGGCGAATGAGTCTGCACGCGTGGGGAATCTTAGGCGGAGCAATTTGGGGTATCGGGACCATCGCAAACTTCGTGGCCTCCTACGTGCCGATGATCGGTCCCGCCACTTCGTTTTCTCT
This sequence comes from uncultured Acidobacteriaceae bacterium, assembly GCA_963724815.1. Classification (GTDB taxonomy): domain Bacteria; phylum Acidobacteriota; class Terriglobia; order Terriglobales; family Acidobacteriaceae; genus Sulfotelmatobacter. The sequence goes on along the minus strand of CAVRWS010000064.1, from coordinate 224,253 downwards.
TGGCGAGGGCAACACGATGATCTCCGCCATATGGGGCATCTTTGTGTGGAAGGAATTTCGTGGAGCGGGAACCCGAGTCAAGGGTTTCCTCGCGATTATGTTTCTGTTTTTTGTATGCGGTCTCAGTTGCATCGCGCTCGCTCCGGTATTCCATTAGGAGAACGAACCGGACTGAGCTGGAGCACGGGAGGTAGGATGACGAAGTCAGACAATGAAAGTGGAGCGTTCGGACGGCCTGGGATTCATCCTCGATGGACTCACGGAGGGAAAGACGGGGTGGGAACCGCATACGCAGCTTCCAGCAAAATCTGGTTTACGCTTTGGAATGGCATCATCACAGAGGTTTACTATCCGACAGTATGTCGACCGCAACTCCGGGACCTTCAATATTTGATCAGCGATGGTAAGAGTTTCTTCCATGACGAAAAGCGTCACCTTAAACACAAATTCGAACGCCTGTCCGATCATGCGCTTGGATACCGTTGCACGAACTCCGATCCCCATGGCCGCTACGCCATCGTTAAAGAAATTATTGCGGACCCGCATCTTGCCTGTGTTCTTCAACGCACAAAGGTGACGGGTGACGAGTCGTTCATTTCGAAGCTGCAGATATATGCGTTGTGTGCTCCACACCTGGAAGTCGGAGGATGGGGGAACAATGGTTACGTTGCGGACCTGGATGGCCGCAAGATTCTTATGGCACAGAAGCGAGGAACATGGCTGGCACTGGCCGCCACAGTTCCCTTTTCTCATACTTCGTGCGGATACGTCGGCCATAGCGACGGCTGGACCGACCTGTCTACCAACTTTCAAATGGACTGGGAGTTCGACCACGCTACTGACGGCAACATAGCGCTCACCGGGCAATTGGATCTGAGTGCCCACCGCGAGTTCACCCTTGGCCTCGCTTTGGGAGACACGCAACACCGCGCGATTACAACACTCTTGCAGGCACTGGGCACCCCCTTCGAAGCGCATCACAAACGCTACACCGAGCAATGGGACCGCACTTCTGCACGCTGCCAGATGCCTTTAGAAAAGGTTTCGAGCGACAAGGGCAACCTGTACCACAGCAGTTTCAGTTTAATGCTCGCTCACGAAGACAAGTCCTATCCGGGCGCTTTGATCGCCTCTCTCTCAATTCCCTGGGGAGAAGCGGCCGGTGACAAAGACCAAGGCGGGTACCACTTGGTTTGGACCCGAGACATGGTCAACAGCGCTTCCGCCCTGCTTGCCTCCGGTGAGAGCGCCACATCCTTGCGGGCGCTCATTTATCTTGCGGTTTGTCAGCAAGAAGATGGTGGTTTTTCGCAGAATTTCTGGGTTGATGGGAATCCGTATTGGCGGGGAATCCAATTGGATGAGGTTGCCTTTCCTATATTGCTGGCCTTACGCCTCAGCCAACAGAACGCCCTGCAGGATTTTGATCCGTACCCGATGGTGCTAAAAGCAGCAAGTTACTTGCTGCGGCATGGGCCGGTCACCCAACAGGAACGCTGGGAGGAAGCCAGCGGTTATTCCCCGTCCACTTTAGCGTCGAATATTGCAGGCTTGATTGGCGCGGCATACTTTTGCAGGCAGCGGGCGGATGAAAATGCGGCAGAGTTTCTTGAGCAATACAGCGACTTCCTGGAATCGCATATCGAAGCTTGGACAGTGACAACGGAAGGTACTCTGGTTCCAGGCATTCGACGCCACTACATACGGATACTGCCCGACGATGTGGACAACCCTGATCCCGCGGAAAACCCCAACTCGGGAATCCTGAAGATCGCAAACCTAGCGCCCGGAGCCCGGAATTCATTTCCGGCAAAGGAGATTGTCGATGCAGGATTTCTTGAGCTGGTTCGTTACGGCATACGAAAGCCAGACGATCCAATAATTGCGGATTCACTGAAAGTCATCGATGCGGTATTGATGGTAGACACTCCGATGGGGCCGGTTTGGCATCGCTACAATCACGACGGTTACGGCCAGCGAGAAAACGGAGGGCCTTACGTGGGATGGGGCAAGGGTCGCGCATGGCCGCTTCTCACGGGAGAACGGGCGCATTTTGAACTCGCTGCAGGACGAGATGTAAAACCGTACATACGCGCAATCGAAGGCTTTGCCTCGGCGACAGGTTTATTGCCGGAACAAGTATGGGATGAAAAAGACCAGCCGAATGCTCATATGTTTCTCGGCCGACCCACGGGCTCGGCCATGCCTCTCATGTGGGCTCATGCAGAGTACGTCAAACTACTGAGGTCTGCAGCCGACGGCCACATTTTCGATCTGATTCCCGAAGTTGCAAAGCGCTACCTCGGAGACCGGAAGGCCTGTCAGCTGTTCGAAATCTGGAAGCCAAATCGCAGGGTCCGTGTCGTGAAGAGGGGCTACATTTTGCGCGTCCAGGCTCCGGCTTCCTTCCGTCTGCGTTGGACGGGTGATGAGTGGAGCACGGTCAAAGATACTTCGTCCTCGGCAACCACTCTCGGAATTGATTTCGTTGATATTCCGATCATTGCGACGCAATGTGCGCCGATTCGATTCACGTTCTTCTGGCCCGAACGCAATTCGTGGGAAGGGCATGACTACATGGTCGAAATCAAACAATAAAAAACGCCTTACTTATTCCTCCGTATGGTCATCCAAGGTGATGGCGAGGGCCGAGAGGTGGTCTTGCGAGAGAGGTGACAAGCGTGCCGCAAGAGAATCATTTTGACATAATCATCATCGGCACCGGAGCCGGTGGCGGAACGCTCGCCTACCATCTCGCTCCATCCGGCAAACGCATTTTGCTTCTGGAACGGGGCGACTACCTGCCGCGGGAAAAGGACAACTGGAACTCCAGCGCGGTCTTTCTTGAATCGAAGTACCGGGCCAAGGAAACCTGGTACGACAAGGACGGAAACACGTTCCATCCGGGCATTCAGTACTACGTCGGCGGCAATACAAAGGTTTATGGCGCGGCGTTGCTGAGATTTCGCGAAGAGGATTTTGGGGAAGTTCGACATTATGGCGGTATCTCACCCGCTTGGCCGCTTAGCTACGAGGACTTCGAACCTTATTACACCAAAGCGGAAAATCTGTATCACGTTCATGGAGAACACGGGATCGATCCCACGGAAGGCCCAGCGAGTGCTCCTTATCGTTACCCGCCAGTGAGCCACTCACCACGCATTCAAGAGCTCTTCGATGATTTCCTACGGTGCGGCCACCACCCCTTCCCATTGCCCCTCGGTATTTTGCTTGATGAAAAGGATGGCAAGGCCCTGCATACGAGTGCTTGCGTGCGGTGTGCTGCATTCGATGGGTTTCCATGCCTGGTCAACGGCAAAGCAGATGCCCAGGTTATTTGTGTAGACCCGGCTCTCGATCACCCGAATGTCCAGCTACTCACAAGCTCATACGTCAAGCGTCTCGAAACCGACGCGTCCGGTCGCGCGGTTACAAAGGTGCTAGTCGAGCGCGAGGGGCAATCGGAGGAATATTCGGCGGACATCGTGGTCGTCTCTTGTGGAGCGATCAATTCCGCGGCTCTTCTGCTGCGCTCTGCGAACGATAAGCACCCGAATGGTCTTGCAAACAATTCGGATATGGTGGGGCGCCACTACATGAGGCACAACAACTCCGCCTTTATGGCAATTTCGAAAAGCCCTAATCCGACCGTGTTCCAGAAAACTCTTGGTCTGAACGACTTCTATTTTCGCTCCGATGATTGGGAATACCCGTTGGGCGGCATCCAGATGCTGGGAAAGACTGATGGCGAAATGCTCAAGGGAGAAGCACCGGAATGGGCTGTTTGGAAACCCGAGTTTGCCCTGGATTACATGGCCCAACACTCCATCGATTTCTGGGTCCAATCCGAAGATCTGCCTCATCCAGACAATCGCGTCACCATTAACCGGGATGGAAAGATCACCTTGGCCCTTGAAGCAACAAACACAGAAGGGCACCGGCGGCTAATCGCGAAGCTCAAGGGCATGCTCAAGGATCTCCATCTTCACGACCACCTGATGTCGCGATCATTGTATCTGGGCAAGAAAATCCCAATTGGCGGTACCGCTCATCAGGCGGGAACGATTCGCTTTGGTCGCGATCCCAGGACGTCAGCGCTTGATCTGAACTGCAAAGCCCACGATTTGGATAATCTCTATGTTGTCGATGCCAGCTTCTTCGTGTCAATTGCGGCAGTGAATCCTAGCTTGACCATCATCGCCAATGCGCTGCGTGTGGGAGACCACTTGCTGAAACGGCTGGGCTAACCGCGGACCACGAAGGTTGCTCTTAGCACATATAGAAGAAAGCACCAATCGAAATGAGAAAAACATTTATGAAAGCTATCGCGATCATTCCAGGTACGACGGGCTCACTCATCGTAGACCGGCCCGAGCCCGCCATCACTGCCCAGGACGAAGTAAAGGTCAAAGTCATACGCGTCGGCATCTGTGGCACCGACAGGACAGAAGTATCCGGGGGACGTGCGGATGCGCCTGACGGTCAGAAAGAACTCATTATCGGCCACGAGATGTTTGGCCAGGTGGTGGGATTGGGCTCGTCGGTAACTCGCGTGAAAGTGGGAGACTTCGCCGTGTTTACGGTCAGGCGAGGGTGTGGGCAGTGTCCACCCTGTCAGATGGGGCGCGTGGACATGTGCCAGACCGGCAAGTACCGAGAAAGAGGCATCCACGGGTTGGATGGCTATCAAACGCAATTCGTAGTCGATAAAGAACAATACATCGTGTCCGTTCCGGCTGAACTGGAACCCGTTGGCGTGTTGATGGAACCGCTCTCCATCGTCGAGAAAGCCATTGATGAGGCACTTCGACTACAAACTGTGCGATCTCCAGAAGCCGCTATTACTCCCAGCTGGATTGTCGGGACTCGTTGCCTCGTAGCCGGTCTGGGACCAGTAGGCTTGCTAGCCAGCATGGTCTTGCGACTGAGAGGGGCCGATGTTTACGGATTGGATGTGGTCGATTCTACGAGCGCCCGCCCGAGGTGGTTGAATGTTATTGGTGGACATTACGTAGATGGCCGTCAAGTGCCTGCAGATCAGGTTGAGAAGACAATTGGTGCAATGGATTTAATCCTCGATGCCAGCGGCATCGCTGCGCTCGAATTTAACCTGCTGGATTCGTTGGGCCGGAATGGAGTCTATGTGCTTACAGGTATTCCCGGAGGTGATCGTCCATTGCAAATTGAGGGCGCAGAACTCATTCGCCAATTGGTTCTGGATAATCAAGTCATGTTAGGCAGTGTTAACGCGGCACGTGGGCACTTTCAAATGGCCGTGGATGATTTGTCTCAGGCTCATCTGCGATGGGGAGATCACATCGCAGCCTTGATCACGAATCGTTATCCGTACAGCCAGTTTGCGGAGTCGGTGGATCATCATCCGCCCGATGCCATCAAGGAGGTCATCGAGTGGGCTTAAGAGTGCTACGCCGAAACAACGGACGGCCGATTTGGTCTGCGCTGGGAGCCGGTGACAGGGCAGCGTTCTAACAGACTCGTCTGCCGGCCAAGCCAGAGGCGGGGCCAGCGAGTGTTTCGCAACCTTTGCCTGACTCACCTGATTCTCTCTGGGCCATACCAAGCAGATAAATCCCGGTCTCACCGAGCGGCCAGAAGCCTAGCTTTGACCAGTACGCCCTCAGTTTGCGCACCGCCTCATCTTGTCCCACGCTGGGTGCTTTCAACCTGTTCAGAGCTTTCCGATCGCGGGCGAAGCCAGGAGTAAATTGCAGTGGCCAAGGTTTGCACGCTACCAATCCGCAAACTGGGCCGAAGATGTCGATAGTCCTGTCGATGGCAATTGGGCCGACTCCCGTTCCTCGAAATTTCGGACTGATCTCCATGCAGTCGATGATTAACAGATCGCAACCAGAGGCCTCATATTCATCTTGCACTTCCTCTTTCCAGCAGCCGGTATCCAAGTCGAACAAGAGTTCCCAATATTCGGCAATGTTCCCGTCGATGCCATCTCCTAGCCTCTCAGTGCTAATTCCATGATCCATGGCCTCACTGAATTTCACCAACGATCCTTTTATGTAACCAACGACCTCTTCGTTTTTCCGATCTTCAGACTTAGCGGAAATCTTCCCGACAATGGAATGGACGAAGTCTGCGTCAACGTATTGTTCGTGCAACGAGGCCCTGAGTGTGAACTCGATGCTCGCAACAATGTTTTTCTTGGGCTCATTCGTCGTCCCTGAACCGGCAGTAGCTTTTTCGATCTTCATGTCGCACCTCATGCCGGTGTTTACCGTAGTGTTCAGAATTCGTCAAATGGGCAAGAACTGCCCGTCCCGTTTCTAGGCGAATCGGCAGACCCTGCGTCCAGCAGTCACTCGCGTTCCAATCGATGGGACTTTTCAACTGAGATCGCTACGGGTGGTGACCCAAACAGCCACACTCGAATCCTTTCCTACTGTACGTGTGGATATCTGGCGCAACCAGTACAGTTTAAAGCGGTTACGAGTAGCACGCAGTGGACGCCAGAGTCCCCTCCATACGTAAGCGCCGCCCAATCACCTTGCCATCGGGGTTCTTTAATAGAACGCGCTAAATGACTGCACGGCAAACGGTTACTTAGCACGCATCACGCGACCTGTTGAATACGCGAAAAGGCCGCGTGAACCCGTTTGACCAATATCTGCTTCCAGTTTAGAACCCAATAATTGGCTGGGAGATCAACTGGACTTTAACCCAGCCCAGCGGTGTGAGGTGGTGCTCCAATGCTCGAGAACGCAAATGAAACTATCGACTTGGCAACCGAGGGCGTTAAGGACCGAAAACAGGTTCAGAGTCAGAGGGATTTTGAGCCCTTGCTAGACACCGTAGAAGCCGCGAAGCTCCTCAGAATGCACCCTCGAACTCTTCGCACGAAAGCACGGCGTGGATCAATTCCCGCTGTCCAGGTTGGAAAACGTTGGCGCTTTCGTGCCTCCACGTTGGATCGTTGGCTCGGCAAACTCGCCAGCTGATCATCGGCGCGGTGAGAAACAAAAAACATCTCGACCGAAACGAATCGCCGATCTATTCTGACGGTGTCCGCCGACACCGTTTAAACAAAGGAGGAACTTTGTTTAGACGGACACGTTACCAACACGGAAGCGTCGAACGAGAAGAGCGGAAGAAGGGACCGGCAGTCTGGGTCTACCGATGGTGGGAAGAAGACATCAACGGGAAACTGGTGCATCGCAAAGCACAGGTTGGAGATGTCAAGAAATACCCGACCGAATCTGCGGCGCAGTCAGCAGCAGACGCTCTTCGGCTAACCATCAACAATCGCTGCGAACACAGGAACCTGCGGCGAACCACAATCAACACGCTCTGGGAGCACTACTCTCAAGAGGAGTTGCCTCTCAAAGCATTATCCACACAGGATGCGTACATAATTTACGCAAAGAACTGGATCGTCCCACGCTGGGGCAATCTGCCATTAGAACAAGTCAAAACTGTCGAGGTAGAGCGCTGGCTACGAGCGACCGGAGTGGCGGACGGGACCAAAGCCAAAATCAAGTGTGTGATGTCGGCTTTGTTTTCGCACGCCGTTCGGTGGGAGTTCTGTGGCCACAATCCCATCTCTTCAGGCATACCAGTTGGGTCTGGAGGCAAGCGAGGACCGAGCACTGGCGTGCGGATCAGCGCCAAACGTCAGAGATCCCCTTTGGTTTTGTCATCAGAGCAAGTCAAGCTCGGTTTGGCAGAACTGGAGTTTCGGGATCAATTGCTCGTGTTTCTAGAAGGAGCCTTGGGCATACGTCAAGGCGAACTAGGAGCGCTACGATGGCTGTCGTGCGATTTCGACAACATGAGCATCAGCGTCCAACATTCGTATTACTGGCGTCGAGGTGGAAACCTGAAGAGCACAAAAACGGAAGCGTCTGCAAAACAGTTGCCGATGCATCCAAGCCTAAAATATTCCTTGCAGGAGTGGAGATCGCAAAGCCTCTACAACAAACCGGAAGATTTTGTATTCCCTTCCGAAAGACTGCAAGGCAGCAAGCCGTTGGATCTAGCTTCAGTCCTGAAGAAGAAAATTCAGCCTGCATTCAGACGGATCGGAATCACGGGGGTGGGCTGGCACACTTTTCGGCACTCGGTTGGAACCATGCTGGCGGAGATGGGCGAACATCAGCTCACAATCCGCGACTACTTGCGGCACAGCAACCTTCATGTCACGAACAAGTACCTGCAGGCAACATCGAAGACCAAACGCTTGGCCCAGGACAAATTGGTCGACGCTATTTTGCCGACGGGTATTTTGCCGAAGACAAACCTCATCCAATGAGCGCTGTTTGGAATTGTTCTCGAATGGAACCATTCTCGTTCGGCGCTTATCGTCCCCTAACATCCCCTGATTTGCCGGACGCTAGGGTTGCAAGTGCTTGAAAAGAATGGCGGGGACGACGGGACTCGAACCCGCGGCCTCTGCCGTGACAGGGCAGCGTTCTAACCAACTGAACTACGTCCCCACTCGCCAAATCAACGATAAGCGCAATCGCCAGTGTTTATGCGGCTTTGCGCGAATTGCATAAATTGCCCAATCTGCTCAGGGCGACCCAGACTGCTTCCACTCGGGTCAAAACCGCTAATAAACCGCCAATAAGAAACTGAGCAAATCGTCTTCACAGAAATATCCTAACAGCTTCTCGCAGAACGCGAAAGACTGCCTTCATTTTCCCGGATTCGGACTGCTCGAAATTCTTAAATTCCAACTTTTGCTCCCGCCCAAAAATATGTGCGCTCTATGCGGAAGCACGCATGATGGTCAATGGCCGCAATCGGGCTCCAGACTTGGAATCGGTTCCCTGCTGTTTGTGATCTGAGGCGATGCTTACAAGCTTGTCGCGAAGTTCCGCCGCCCTTCCGATCCGTTCGAGAGCACGAACTCGCGCTGCAGCAACCGCCGCGCGCGTGCAGCCGAGATGAAGAGAGCACTCGTGATCCGAGTAGCCTTCGAGGACTGACATTACAAATGCGAATCGCTCGAACACTGGAAGCTTTACAATCTCGGCGATTTCAATTCGATCCGTCGCGCAATCGCCAGCAACTCGGCCAAAGGACTCTGAGGCGTCCACTATCAATTGCGGGTGGAGCACTCGAATTGCATCCAGAATGATCATTCGCCGCGCCCAAGCCTCCGCCCAATTCTTGAAGATTGGGTTCCCTTCTTGAGCCATCTGCAGGCCACCGAGGAAACATTGCTCAGCGACAGGCTCATCTCCTGTGAGCAGGAACGACAAGCGATACAATCGGTTCATGTGCGTCTCGAAGATTTGACAGAAATCCGTCGTGGTGGCATAGGGTGAGGGTCGCTGCTTTCCAACCTTTGTTGCTCCGAACATCTCGATTCCTCCTCTACGGTGTAGTGGATCTGAGCCCCGAGCGCACATTCCTTTGGATTGACGATCAGCTTGCGGCCTCGAAGCCGTTCTCCTATTCCTTCACCTCCTCGGAAATAGAAACTGCATCTGGAACCTTGCCGACCACTTGCTCGTCCCGTTCGGGTATTCCGCATTTCCAAAAACTTGTCCGTAGATATTCACGGGTACTTTCCCGAAACGCACAATTTTTCCGACTCCTCCACCTACGGGGACGAGCCACCGTCCGTCATCCAGTTTCCAGTTTGCGGTGATGATAGGCGACGAAGTGAGATACCATTTGTGCGGCAAGTTGTAGTTCACGAAAGGCTGCAACAGCATCTGGTTTACGGCGGGCCGCTCCTTGGGGCCAGCTTCCACCGACCATAGGTTTTGCGCAAGAGATCCAAATAACCAGTGCCCTCGGCTTTCCAGGACAACAACAGTAGGACCGATGCTTGTTTTTCCCGTCCCATAAGTGTTGTCTGTAGCAGTGGGGACTGAAATGGCAGGGCCCGCTCCCCAAATAATCCCACCCAGACCCACCTTTGTTGGTGAGAAGAACAAAGACTCCTGTATGTCTCCTAACCCGTCCGTCCCATTTATTCCAGGTACGAGCTCGGGCGTTTGAATTACCGGTATGATCGTTCGCGTAATCAGATTCCAGTTCCTCGACAACGGGATTGGAACAACCGGCTTTATCTCAAGAACGTATTCGTCTTCTTTGTTCATGCCGGTCTGAGGATAAAAGTCATTCTCGAAGGGCACCGAGATCATGTGAGCGATAGGGTTTTGCGCAGCCTTCGCAATGTCGGAAGACTCCTGCTCCGGCTTGGCTGCGGTTGCCGATGGCTGCACCGTCTCAGTTAGATTTGATGACTCTTGTGCGCCGACCGGCACGACTCCGCAACACAGAATGCTCATCGTGACTGACAGAATCCATAAGGCTGGCCGGGTTTGCCCCCAGCATAACCACAGCCTTGCTGAAGAGATCGCGCCCCTTTGCACACTCTGGTAGTCTGCCCTCCCGAACGTTAGGCAGCTCCCAAATCTTTTAATAGAGCCTTGAGTCTTAATTCTTTTCATCCTTCCCTCCGAGTTCCATCCTTGCCGGGCAGAATCGATTGCGGACCTACCTTAGCTATGCAAGCGAAAGTTCCCGGTGTCATCGCTGGAAAACTCGAATTACGGTAGAGCAAAGACAGTGCCAAAGCTGAGAATCGCCTCTGGAAGCTCACATCATTCAAGCGGCGTAGATTTGCAGAGGTTGGGAGACTTAGCAATGATTGTGGCCGTCACTCGGAGTCGAGTGACAGTGACGCGTCATACGGTGTCATCGACGACTTGCAAGATTAGCCAGCTGATTCGCGCACAAGACAAACCGTCAATAGTGCGCAGATCCATCGTGCCGATACATCCATGAGGCAAGACTCGGACGGGCTAACGAATCGAGGGGATGAATGCTAGAGAGGACGAACTTCACTCAGCCAGTACGTAGTGTCGCATCGAGCGACGTAAATTGGTAGAGCTACTCTAGCATTAAGCCAGGCGCCTGGCCTTCTACTCGTGATGGGCCCGCGAAGGGACGACCGATTTCAGAAGTACTCGGGACAGCGGTCTCTTGCACAATCATTGGTCCAGCCAGGAATGCACTGCGACCTCCCTCGACGGCTTTGGCGAACGCACCGGCCATTCGAACAGGATCAAGAGCTCGCGATACCGCTGTGTTTAGCAATACCCCGTCGAAGCCCCACTCCATCACCTGGCAGGCATGGGAGGGAAGGCCAATGCCCGCATCCACGATCAGCAGAATTTCTGGAGCGCGTTCGCGTAGTTCGCGTAAGCCGCGAGGATTACGTGGTCCCTGACCGGTTCCGATGGGAGCCGCCCAGGGCATGAGCACCTCACAGCCAACATCCATCAGACGCCTACAGAGAACCCAGTCTTCTGTGCAGTACGGCAAGACTTGGAAGCCGAGTTTTACGAGTTCTCTGGCGGCATCAACCAGACCAAAGGGGTCTGGCTGCAGATTCACTTCATCTCCGATGACTTCGAGTTTTATAAGCTTCGTCTGGAACAACTCGCGAGCCATTGACGCCGTATTCACTGCCTCGCGCGCAGTATGACAGCCTGCTGTGTTGGGGAGGATCTTGCGACCTATCTCGCGCAGCAAATTCCAAAAAGACTCACCTGCATTCTGTGAACCTAGACGTCCACCAGGAACCTGGCGCCGAACCGATACGGTAAGCAGCGCGGGATCAGCTGCGCGTATAGCATCCGCCATTTGGACAGGAGATTCGTACCGCGATGTGCCGAGTAGAAGGCGGCTCGCGAAGGTCTCTCCATACAAAGTGAGTGTGCCTTCTGTTTTACTATCGTTCACGCTAACCTCCCGCCGCAGGATGCACGATGTCGATATGGTCGCCAGGCTGGATTTCGCATCCGGCATAGTTTGCGAACGGAACAAATTCACCATTGCAGGCTACGGCGAATGGAATTGGTGGCGCGAGCGCTACGAGCAATGCCGCCAAAGTTGGCGGCTCTGGTAGGTTCTGCATTCGGCCATTCACAAGGACGGACATGCTAGTTCCTCTTCGACCTCGTGGGCACACATACGTAGACAGGACCATCGCCCGGTGTACGATTCTTCCCATTGCCCGGATAGCAGGGGCAATGCCTCCTCAACGATTGCGGGCGACAGCAGAAAACCGTGACGATAGAGTCCGTTGATTCTCAGCACGCGCCGTCCGAGATGATAGGAAAACGCGGGCCGGTTGTCGGGAAGGGTTGGTCGCACTTGCGTGGCGAACTCGAGGATGCGCGCCTCGGCTAGAGTCGGCAGCATAGAGTATGCAGAGGTAAGTAACTCCAATGCGCCGCGCACTGACATGGGAGAGCGATCGTCACTCTCGATGCTGGTGGCGCCGACAACCAATTTACCCTCAGCACGAGGTGCCACGTAGACGGAAAACCGCGGGTGCAGCAGGCGCAGCATGTGGCGCAACTCAACGTCCGGCGCATTGAGGCGTAGAATTTCGCCGCGAACGCCACGCAGTTGCGATAAGTCTCGGTGCGCGCCCATGCCGCGCGGCAGTCTACAACGATGCCCGCCGCGGGCAGCGCATCCCCTGCTACAAACGTTTGCCAGTGACACTGAACACATGCTTCTTCAAGCACGAGGGCGAGAGTCTCCAGCAGGGCCCGATTGTCAATCTGTGCCTCGCCAGGAAGATACAGGGACTGCTCAAACCTTGAATCGAGTGCCGGTTCCAGTTGAGTGAGCCGAGCCGCATCCACGTGAACCTGATGCGCCTGCGCGTCGCGGGTGGCGAGCAGACTCTCGAAGCGACGCGCCTCGCCTGCATCCTCGCGATGCCAAAGCAGTAGGGTTCCGTCATCGCGATAGAAAACCGGCTCTGGCAATTCGGCGAGCCATTGCGGCCACAGGCTAAGGCTGCGCCGCCCCATCGCTACGATCTCCGGATCGGCATCGACGGCCTCTGCCGAAGGAGTAATCATCCCTGCCGCCGCCCAAGCGGCTGAACCTTCTCCCCGACTACTGGCCGCATCGTAGAGGGCGACACACGCTCCAGCCTTTGAGGCGCGCCATGCCAGAAGCCGGCCTAGCAAGCCGCCGCCAACGATCGCAATGTCGGGTTGCGTCACCGATAAACCTCCCCGCCACTGGCGACGAATTCGCGAGCCTTTTCCGCCATTCCTTTCTGCTCGTCTGACCCGTAAGTGGCGCGAATCTCTTCCGTGATCTTCATCGAACAGAACTTAGGCCCGCACATCGAGCAGAAATGCGCGGTCTTCGCGCCTTCATGAGGTAAGGTTTCATCGTGATATTCGCGCGCTCGTTCGGGATCGAGGCTCAAGTTAAATTGGTCGTCCCAACGAAATTCGAAGCGCGCCTTCGACAACGCGTAGTCCCTAAGCTGCGCCCCAGGCCAACCCTTTGCCAAATCGGCCGCATGTGCCGCGATTTTGTAACTGATGATGCCCGTACGAACATCCTCTTTATTTGGAAGACCCAGGTGTTCTTTGGGAGTCACGTAGCAGAGCATTGCTGTCCCGTACCATCCAATCTGGGCCGCACCGATCGCGCTCGTGATGTGATCGTAGCCGGGGGCGATGTCGGTGACGAGCGGGCCCAGAGTATAGAAGGGAGCCTTGAAACAGTGCCGAAACTCTTCGTCCATATTCTCCTGGATGCGCTGCATCGGCACGTGACCGGGACCTTCAATCATTACTTGTACGTCATGTTTCCAAGCACGTTCTGTCAACTCTCCCAGCGTGCGCAATTCGGCGAACTGGGCCTCATCATTGGCGTCATAAATGGAGCCGGGGCGAAGACCATCGCCCAAACTGAACGAAACGTCATAAGCCTTCATGATTTCGCAGATCTCATCGAAATTCGTGTACAGGAAATTCTCCTGATGGTGTGCAAGGCACCACTTGGCCATAATCGAACCGCCGCGAGAGACGATTCCGGTCAAACGCCGGGCGGTGAGGGGAATCCAGGGCAATCGCACCCCGGCATGTATCGTGAAATAGTCGACTCCCTGCTCAGCCTGCTCGATGAGCGTGTCGCGCATCAATTCCCAAGTAAGGTCTTCTGCACGTCCGCCCACTTTTTCAAGAGCCTGATAGATGGGAACGGTGCCGATCGGCACCGGCGAGTTGCGAAGAATCCACTCGCGGAGCTCGTGAATGTGTTCTCCGGTTGAGAGATCCATGATCGTATCTGCGCCCCAATACGTCGCCCAAATCATCTTGTCCACTTCTTCCGCGGGGGGAAGATGTAACGGCGGAGTTGCCGATGTTGGCGTTGATCTTCACTTTGAAATTTCGGCCAATGATCATCGGTTCCAATTCAGGATGGTTTACGTTCGCCGGAATAATCGCGCGGCCGGCGGCCAATTCAGAGCGCACAAACTCAGGAGTGACCTGTTTGGGAAGCTGCGCACCTAAAGGTTGGCCTGGATGTTGACGCGAGCGCGACGCATAGAGGGGATCCTTTGACAATCGCTCCAGCAGCATCGATTCACGCAGGACCACAAATTCCATTTCCGGCGTGATAATTCCTTTGCGCGCATAATGCATCTGGCTGAGATTTTCACCGCTTCGCGCGCGCCGAGAAATAGACGGAGACGGAAAGCGCAAGTGGAACGTCAGGAGATCTTTCTCGCGTCCACGAGCATAGTCGGAACTGCGCCGCGCGAGCGTCTCGGTATCCTCGCGCTCCTTAATCCAATCACTCCGCAGGGCAGGCAGACCCCGAGTCAAGCGAATGCCGACTTCGGGGTCTGTGTAGGGGCCAGAGGTGTCGTAAACCGGCAGGGGAGGGTTAGCTTCGATGTGATCGCGATGGCGCGTATCTGAGAGAGCGATCTCTCGATACGGTGCGCGAACGTCCGCACGGCTGCCTTGCAGATGACGCTTGCGCGACGCCGGGTGGGAGGAAGGCGTCCGAATCGTCGAAAAAGTTGGTGTGTTCTCAGGCATCTGATCCTCTTTATCTGTCACAGGACGAGGTTAAGGTCTTCGTTCAACCCGGCACGAGGCAAAGTACTCTGTCAGAATCTGAAGTCAGCCGCAAAGGCGACAGCATTGTTGCACTTGATGTTGATTCCCGGCGCCAACGAAGCGCCCAGGTGACCAGTTCCGACATCGAAGCTCCATCGGCCGTCGGGGCGGGCGATTCGAACGGCGTAGATCAGGTCCGTGGGCAGCGAGGCAGTGGGAACATATTTGATCCTTCGAGGTTCTTGGTCGATCTCGAAAGTAGGTGCGACGACTACAATTTTTTTGATGGGAATCGGGAACCCGATCCCCCCGAACGCCCGCGCCTCCCAATCGATGGTGTTGCCCCCATAGCCGTACTTTTGCGCATTCGTTCCGCGAACTCCGCCGGTTGCCAGGAAGGCAAATTTGCTACCCACAACGATAAGTTTTGTGGCAATCAGGTAGACGTCACCGTTGGTTGCATTTTTGTGGGCGACCGACTGCACCACGAACGGATCGTTTGTGCGGAGCACCCCTCCCACCGCGATTGCCGGTAAATATTTGTGGTTGTGATAGTTCGCTGCCAACAGTTTTGCCTTGACGTTGAAGATGTTCATTCCGGAAAAGTTGAAAAGAGGACTGATTGTGGGATCGCCTCCGTCAGTATGGTTGTTCCGGGTATAGCCAAACTCCAACCAGTTGCCAAATCCTTCTTCCAATCCGGCGTTGAGATAGTCTCCGGCAACCGGGCCTGCATCCACCATATGGAAGCTGGCCGTGGTTCCACCGAACTTGTGATCGGGCGATGGAACTACTTCCGCCCAGGGTTGAAGGAAAATTCCGGACTGGCCGTCCATGTTGAGGGCCTGGGCGTGTGCCCGCTGCGAAAGAAGCAGGGCAGCGAGGGCAAGCGCGGCGAGGGAAATGTGCTTTGCGTTTATTCGATTGATCGTCACTTCTGTATCCTTAATTCAAATTCACTGGGCCGGCGGCTGCTCTTGCCGGCCCAGCGGGGAGAGGCGTTAATCTAGGGGTGCGATCAAAGGCCGGAGCTTAAGCCGCATCAGATCCGTACAATTCCTTAATGCGGGTATGCGCGAAGGCGAGAGCCTTGGGCATATCCATTCGCCCCCCGATGACCTCGATGTATGCGCCCGATTTACTCTCGCGGGCCGCTTTCATTGCAGCATCGAGCTCGCCAATCGTCTCAACACGTGCGGTTATCCAGTCAGCGCATCCGAACGCGTGCGGCAAATCTGCATAGCGCCATTTTGCGAGGTCGTTGTAGGACCAGTCTGGGTATGGTTCCAGCGCCCGCTCCACCATATAGCCGTCGTTGTTGAGAACAAGGATGATCGGATTGGCGCCGTAGCGCCCCATATTTCCGATTTCGTTGGCGGTTAATTGGTGAGAACCTTCACCAGTGATGAGGATCGTTCTCCGTTTGGGATCGGCGAGCGCTACCCCGAAAGCGGCTCCCGTGGCCCATCCAATCGACCCCCATAACATTTGTATGTGCACCCGCACGTCATCGGCGAGCGTCATTGGCGGAAGTCCTAAGCTCGAACTCCCACTTTCCAGAACAACGTTATCGCCCGGCCGTATAAAGGCCGCGTAGCGAGAATAGAGCGGATCCATCGTGATCTTGTCCGCCGGTTTCCCACCCACGCGTTGAGCTTGTTCTGATGTTCTTCTGTAGGGAACCGCGGGCGATTTAAATTTTGCGAGCGCGGCGAGCACGTCAGCGAGTCGAACATTCCCGAATACCTGTTGTCCGATTCGAACATCATTCAGCGCGACCGAGACGAACCGCGCGGAATCAAGTCGCCCAGAGAAGCCAGCGGTGGTTTCGTCGTTGAGACTGATCCCGCCGAGATCCAGCACCAATTCCGCGCCCTCGACAATCTGTCGTGTCTTCTCCGCGGACACCGCTCCCGCATACAACCCGGCAAATTGCGGATGGCTTTCGTCGATGATGCACTTTTGGTTCGACTTGAGCGTCACAGGCTGCACCTCGGTCGGTGTGACCGGTGCCAGCGCATAGTCCCCTGGAACGACGATGTAGGCAGGTTGATTATTGCGACGCGCCTCTGAAATCACCCGTTCCATTTCAATCATGCAGTTGTCGGGGTCGATCACGGCATGGCAACAGGCCGCTTGAGCGGAAATGTTGACGAAGTTCCCAAAAACTCCGTCTCCAAAGGTGTGATGGAGTTTCCGGTGCACGCGCTGGTTCTGGTAGGACGGCATGCCGACGACATGGTAGACGAGTGAGCGCTCGGCTTTCGCGCCCATCACTCCGTTGATCGCCGATAACTCGCCCACCGCATAGGTCGTAGATAGCATTGCCGCGCCTCGCACGCGTGCATAGCCATCGGCAGCGTAGGACGCATTCAATTCATTTGAGCAGCCGACCCACCTGATGTTTGGGTTGCGATCGACAGCGTCACAGACCGGGAATGCGTAGTCTCCCGGTACACCGAAACAGTCCGTGATGCCCTCATCAGCAAGTCGCTGGACGATATAGTCAATTACGCTGGTTGCTTTCCCAGTCGAAGGCTTGGCATTTTCTTTTTTCGTTTCTGCCATCGGATAACTCCTTTCATTGCGAGACGTGAAGTATCTGCCGTTTTGCTGGTGTGCAATCGGCCTGCCAAAGGCGCGCGCATCCTGAGGCCTGGGCTCCACGCATTGTGTTGTTCATTTGAGCTTTGAACGACACGACAGGACTAGAAGGCGCAGGATTACCGCCAACGAACACGTTCAAAACCATCAACGGCCGCCACAGCCTGGGGCGTCGTACTGCTGTCGTTTCTGGTGACGGTAAAAAGAGTCCGCGTGACGAGTCGCGTAGACAGTTGCAGGAAGTGTGAATCACCTTTGATAAAAGGCGATTGTTTGTGACCGAGGAGTTTGACGCGTTATTGACATGTCACGGTCTCGACTGCAGGCTGATCGCCCAATTCCGAGGAATCCCTTTGTTCGACAACACCTCGGTCTTAGTTGGCAGAAAAAGATAGATGCGCAGCGCCGTTGAGCGTTGTTATGGAAGGCTGCATGCAAGCACCAGTACGAATGGTTCAGGCATGAACGCAGGATCGCGCAGTCAAACGGGGAGCGTGCAGATGCCGGTGACACGAGTGGCAAAGACTTCGGGCAGCAACCTCGAAATCTCCGTAGCTCAAATCGGAAAAGATGCGAAGGTCTCCCTGAGCGGTCGGATCAATGTCGATTCGTCGCCCGACCTTCGCGATTCTCTGCGGGCTATCTTGTCGACAGAACCATTGCCTCGGACTGTCACCGTGGACTTAGCCGGTGTTTCCAATATTGAGACGTCCGGGATTGCGACTTTGATCGAAGCTCTTAGAATCGCCCGCCATCACCATGTTGGATTTTATTTAGAGGGAGTCGCCGGCTCCGTGCTCCGGTTGTTCGAGGTTGCCGGTGTGCTGGTGCTGTTCGACCTCGCGGGCGTCGGAGAAAAGGTGTCTTGATGGCCAATGTCCTCGAAAACGTGGGCGAAAGAACGATCGAACATCTCGACTATGTTGGAAGTCTGAATATTCAGTGGTGGGCGACCATTCGAGCCGTGGTACGAGCGCTGCCGTTTGTGGGGAATCGTTACCGCTGGCAGGCTACCGTGAAGCAAGTGCTGGAAATCGGCGTCGATGCCATGCCCATGGTTTCTCTGATGGCAATCTGCACGGGATTCATTCTAGCCATGCAGGGTGCCTCCGAACTGCGCCGCTTTGGAGCGCTGCACTATGTCATTGACTTGGTCGCAGTTGGCTTTACGCGCGAACTGGGCCCACTGCTCACGGCGATTGCGGTGAGCGGACGATCCGGCTCGGCATTCGCGGCTGAGATCGGGACCATGAAGGTCACTGAGGAGCTCGATTCCCTCCGCGTGATGGCGCTGGAGCCTGTGGAGTTTGTGCTTGCACCCAAGTATCTGGCAGCTTTGATTTCAGTCCCCTGCCTCAGCATCATCTCGAATTTCTTCGGCATTTTGGCCGGTGGCCTGTTCATGTTCTTGAGCACTCGCCTGGCGCCACTGTTGTACATCCACTATGTATTCAATTCCATCAAGTTGCACGACGTGATTACCGGATTGATAAAGAGCGTGGTGTTCGCAACCATCATTGCTCACGTTGGATGCTTAGAAGGGTTCCGTGTCCGAGGAGGTCCCGATTCAGTAGGGCGCTCCACTACGAGTGCGGTGGTGAAGTCAACGTTCCTCGTCATCGTCGCAGACGCGGTCTTCACGGCCATCTTCTATTTCACGGTGAAAAGCTGATGCCCATCATTTCTGTCCGTGATCTTGTGGTTGAATACGACGGCCGCAGAGTGCTGAACGGTGTGAATCTCGACATCGAACACGGGGAAACAATGGTGTTGTTGGGTGGAAGCGGCTCCGGAAAAAGCACTTTATTGCGACAGATCATCGGACTGGAACGTCCTAAGTCAGGCAGCGTCCACATAAAGGGTATGGATATTACGCAATGCTCAAAGTCCGAACTGAAGAAGACCCACCGCAACATTGGTGTGGCCTTTCAAAGTGCGGCTTTATTTAACTCGCTGACCGTCGAAGAGAACGTTGCTTTGCCACTGCGCGAACACACACGGCTTGCACCCTCGATCGTTGATCTCGTGGTGTGGATGAAGCTGGCCGCAGTCGGTCTCGCGGAGTTTGGGAAATTACTTCCCAACGAACTCTCGGGTGGTATGAAAAAGCGCGCGGCCGTCGCGCGTGCACTTGCGCTCAGCCCTGAAATCCTCGTGCTCGATGAACCGTCGGCGGGGCTTGATCCCATCGTCGCCGCGGAGCTCGACGAATTGATTCTGCTCCTCAAGGAAGTCTTACAAATGACGGTCATCGTCGTTACTCATGAACTTCCAAGCGCGTTCCGTATCGCCGACCGTATCGCCATGCTGTATCAGGGCTCATTCAGCTCGGTCGGCACGCAAGACGAGATCAAGGCGAGCCAGAATCCACGTGTGCGGCAGTTTCTTGATCGGATTCCCGAAAGCATAGCGAAGACGCCGGCGGTAACGGATTATTTTGAAAACTACATGCAGTCTGAGGAGGTTTACCGGTGACGACAGAAGCGAAAGTCGGAGCGTTCGTCCTGGGATGCTTCTCGGTCCTGGCATTTACCGTGATCTACCTTATCAACGCGCAGTTGGGGGGACACACCGTTCCATACCGCACCTACCTTCGCTACGCCGGCGGGCTGGAACCGGGGGCGTCCGTGCTGTTCGGTGGAATCAATGTGGGAAAGGTAACGGGAGTCCGCCCCGCAACCTCGGACCCTACCAAAATTGAAATTCTGCTGGACGTGAAGGAAAACACTCCATTGAACGAAAAGTCCGTGGCCAAACTAGGGCTTGTGAGTGTCATGAGTGGCGCGGCACTCTCCATCACGACTGGAAGTAACGATGCAAAGCGTCTGCTCCCAGGGTCAGCCATTCCATCGCAGGAGGCCGCGAGCCTGGACGAGATAGCCGGCAAGATGGCGGTCGTCGCAGACAACGCTAACGGTCTGATCACCGAGGCGCGTGACGAACTGAAAGG
The DNA here is from genome assembly GCA_963724815.1 of uncultured Acidobacteriaceae bacterium. Classification (GTDB taxonomy): domain Bacteria; phylum Acidobacteriota; class Terriglobia; order Terriglobales; family Acidobacteriaceae; genus Sulfotelmatobacter. The sequence goes on along the minus strand of CAVRWS010000064.1, from coordinate 203,817 downwards.
AATCAGCGGAGATGCGCGTACGCTGCTCGCAAACCTGAATACGGTTGCGGGAAAACCCAATCAGAAGAAGATTCAAGTCTTACTCGATAACGTCAATGGAATGCTGGCGACCGAGCGGCCAAAGATTGACCGCCTTACCGATCGGTTGAATGCTCTGAGCCAGCACGCTGATGAAACCGTTCAAAATGTGAATGGCACGGTCAGTGATGTCCGCGAGCCCGTCCGCAAAGATCTAGCTGAACTGCAGAACACTTTGCTCCAAGCCAAGCAGTTGCTGGCCGACATGCAAGTGCTGGTGCGGGCGAATGACTACAAGATTGATGACACGATCGAAAACCTGCGGACGGCCACGGAAAACCTAGATGAGTTGACCGAATCCGTGAAACAGCGGCCGTGGAGTTTAGTTCGTGTCAAACAGCCTGAAGACAGGAAGGTGCCGAAATGATGCAATCGAGTGAAGGGACGGGTTTTCTCACCCGTTTCGGCGTGCCGCGCCGTCGGATGAGTATGAAAAGAATTGTGACGACGAGTGTCTTCTGTCTCGCAGCGCTGGTGATCCTGGTCGGCTGTGGCAGGGTGCGGTATCCCAAGTACTACACTCTGAATCTGCCTGCGCCGCCGGATCCGCCTTTTGCAGAAAACGTGCACGCCGCAGTGGCAATACGTGAATTCAGCGCGCCCGCCTACCTGAGGCAGGGAGCCATTGTGTACAAACCATCCCCAGAGCAAATCGACTTTTATGCCTACCATCGTTGGGCAATTAACCCTCGTGAGTTCGTGACCAACTCAGTAATCGAGAGGCTTCGCGCCAGCGGGGACTTTGCCCGTGTCCAGCCCTACGACGGTCGCCTCGACACCCAATACGTGCTTAGCGGACGATTGGAGAAGCTCGAGGAAATCGACTACGCGGGCGGCGTCAAGGTTGAAGTCGCAATTTCCGCCCAGATGACAAATCTCGCGACCGGGCTGACCGTTTGGACCAACGCTGTTTCGGAGGTAGGAGACGTAAACAAGCGCGATGTTGCAGCGGTAGTTTCTGAAATGAACCGCACGATGGAACGGGCGATCTCGAAGCTGCTGAGTCCAACGCCTGCGGATGTGGCAACTGGTCCCACGGCAGCTAAGCGAAACTGAACATTCCACCGTTGGAGGCACTTGTCATCTGGGTCTTACACCTGCACGCGACAAAGACGGAGCGAACAAATTCTTGACGCACACATGGGGGATAAACCTGTTGTGAATCGTTTGTGCTTTCAGCCCACCTAGCGCGCAATTACTGCGCTCTTCCACTGATGGACATGACGCCAAGCAAGAGCACCGCAAGAAGAAGTCCCGGATTTCTAGCCATTCCATGCGGGAGGCTTCACCACTGCGAAATGCCCTCAGAACGGTGTCGATTATGGATTAGCGGCACTTGCATCCGCTCTACGTCGATCGCCAGCTTTGCGAGGCTTCCGCATTGCACATCCGATACAATCTATCCGACGTTGTCAACCGGCGCTTGATCGGAGACAACAAAATGAAGTTCGCGACATTTTGATTTTGATTTTCCTTCTGATTGAGGCGCGTCGTTATGAGCACGCAGGATGTGCCGACCGTTTTCATTGTCGATGATGATAGAGATGTGCGTGAGTCTCTCCAGGAGCTGCTGGATTCTGTCGGCTTGCCATCTAGGTCTTTCGGGACTGCACAGGAGTTCTTGTCGAGTCCGCGCAGTGACGGCCCCAGTTGCCTAATTCTTGACGTGAGACTACCCGGCATTAGTGGCTTGGACCTTCAGCACGAATTGAAAAGAGCGAAAGTAAGCATTCCAGTCATCTTTCTCACAGCACATGCAGACGTCCCGATGTCGGTCAAGGCCATGAAATCTGGCGCTGTTGAGTTTCTCACCAAACCGTTCAGGCAACAGGATTTGCTCGATGCGGTTCAGCGATCGCTCACTCGGGATCGCATCGTCCGGGAAAAGCAGCGAGACACTGCTGAACTGCGGCAGCGATACAGCACGTTAAGCGTCCGGGAGCGCGAGGTGATGAGCCTCGTCGTTTCCGGGATGCTTAATAAGCAAATTGCGGCCGAACTCGGTGCCAGTGAGGCCACTGTCAAAATGCATCGAAGCCAAGCAATGAAAAAAATGCTGGCTAAATCCTTGCCTGAGCTCGTCCGAATAGCGGACAAGCTCAAGTCCATCACCTAGCCGACTTTGCGCGAATCGATTGTTTCCCTGCCCGGAATATCGATAGTAATTATCTAATCTCCTAAAGTCTGGTTCGATTAGCCTAAAGTGTGATTGCTCCAAGCGAGGTCAATCTCGTTAACCTAGCCCATATGTCGGTGGACCGAACGTCCAAATTGATAGCGATCATTGATGACGACGAAGCCATGCAAGATTCGCTGTGCGACCTGATGGAAGCGGCCGGACTCGTCGCACGGTGCTTTGGATCCGCAGAGGAATTCCTCGAATCCGATTTGCATACTCGGGCTGCGTGCCTAATTGTCGATATCCGTATGCCGAAGATGTCAGGTCTGCAGTTGCAGGCCAAATTGAAAGAAGAAGGATGCAATATTCCTATCATCTTCATCACGGCTCATGGGGATGCCAGGATGAGAATTCGAGCGATGCGAGAGGGTGCAGTCGAGTTCCTCGCAAAACCGTTCGATCATCAACTATTGCTCAAAAGGGTCCGGGCTGCACTTGATATGTGAGCAATCTCGGTTATTGCAGTCGCGTGGGGAGCCTTAAGCGTAGAGGTTTCTGTGGGAGATCATGCAACAGTCACAAACCTTGGTCTAGATCAGCCCGAACGCACGTTCGAGCGGATCATCGGCGATAGCGCTGCTCTCGAATTTGTTCTCGACCAGGTGGAGCAGGTCGCTTCTACCGACTCGACTGTCCTCATCGAGGGGGAAACCGGTACAGGCAAGGAGCTCATCGCACATGCCATTCACAACGCCAGTCAGCGCTGCGGGCGCGCCTTTATAAAGCTGAATTGCGCGGCGATTCCTTTGGATCTTCTAGAAAGCGAATTGTTCGGTCATGAGAAGGGCGCCTTTACCGGTGCGATTGCGCAGAAGATCGGGCGCTTCGAAATGGCCGATAAAGGCACGCTGTTTTTGGACGAGGTAGGTGACATCCCTCCTGCGTTGCAACCCAAGCTGCTGCGTGTGTTGCAAGAGCAGGAATTCGAGCGTTTAGGGAGCGGCCGCACGCACAAAGTGGATGTCCGGCTGGTAGCCGCGACCAATCGGAATCTCGTGAAGATGGTCGCCCGCGGGCAATTTCGCAGTGATCTGTATTATCGCCTGAACGTCTTCCCTATCTTTCTGCCTGCGCTGCGAGAGCGCCGGGAAGACATCCCTGCTCTTGTCAAACATTTCGTGAATCTTTTTAGCCGCCGCATGGGGAAGCAACTCGACTGCATTCCTCCGGAAACCATGGCTGCCTTTCAGTGGTATTCCTGGCCCGGCAACATTCGCGAGTTACAGAACTTGGTGGAACGCGCCGTTATCCTTTCGCGGGACGGTGTGCTGCCAAACCCTCTTCACAAAAACCAAACAGAGTTCATGATCCCCAGTCTGCATCGCACCCGTACTTTCCACTCATCGGATGACCTTGGAACACTCGGATCGCGCTTTGATTGTGGAAACACTTGAGCAGGCCGGCTGGATCGTCGGTGGACCGCGCGGCGCAGCGGGGAAACTGGGACTGAAACGAACCACGCTGCTTGCCAAGATGAAAAGGCTGGGTATCTCGCGACCGATCCCTGAGGAAGGAACCAGCGTTCCCGGAGTCGTCGTAAGAAGATGGCCAGATTTGAGGGTAGAACTATACTCATCTCAATTCGATCCCGCCATGAACGCGGGATACGGTCGGCCAGTGCGTCCCTGACATCCGGCCGAGGTCAGGTTTGGTAGGATTCTGACGCCATGCTTGCCCATGTCGATTCCACGTTGCCCCGCGCCATGTACACCTCGAGAGCCCGGAACTTCCATGTTCTGCGATCGTTTCTGGTTTGCGTGTTATCACTGTGGCTCATGTTAAGCGCGGCTCACGCATTGGATCCGAACAAACGCCTTACCCAATACGCGCATACTGCATGGCGAATACAAGACGGATTCTTTCCGAACACTCCGTTTTGGATTTCACAAACAAAAGACGGATATCTCTGGGTGGGCGGCGGCAGTGGTGCGTAGCTTTTTGACGGCGTCCGTTTTACTCCCTGGTCGGTTCCGATCGCTTCTACACCAATAGTCCCAGCTTGTCAGTGTGCGAGCGGGAGAATTTTGGATTGCCACTCGAAGCGAGCTCGCTCACGTCAGGGACAATGTCGTGATTTCCCATTACGATCTTCTGGCAATTAGACTCCATCTACAAAGATTCTGACGGATCTGTGTGGGCTCTTTCTTACCAGGATCCAGACCGAGTTCTATGTCACGCAACGGATACGAAAATCCGCTGCTTCGGGAAGGCAGAAGGTATAACGATTCACGAGCCCATCTTCATTCATCCCTGATGGGAAAGGAGGATTTTGGATCGGAGGCGACACGTCATTGCTCCATTGGAAAATAGGTGCAGCCTCTGAGATCTACAGTCCTCAGCACCTTCAATCGAACGTAGGGCAAATCGGGCATCCGCAGTCTTGTCGAGGATTCCGACGGTTCCTTATTGGTCGGAATCATGGCGGCGGGGCCGGGACTTGGGCTTGAAAGATTACGCGACGGTGTTCTGACGCCGGTAGTTCTGCCAAACTTCGACGGAAGTAAGCTCCTTATCTACAAGCTCATGGAAGATTCCGATAAGAACCTCTGGATTGCAACCTATGGGAATGGCATCTACCGCATTCACGGCCGAACAGTCGACCATTTTGGACGAGCGGACGGCTTATCCAGCGACACCGTCCATGATCTGTACGAAGGTGACGATGGTATAGTCTGGGCGGCCACGTCCGATGGGATTGACAATTTTCGGGATCTTCCGGTCACTACCTTTTCGGCGTCCGAGGGGCTTGGACGAAAAGGTGCCGGGTCGGTCATGACCACTAAAGACGGTACGGTTTGGGTGGCAAGTCTCGGTACTCTCGATTTCATTCGCAACGGAACCGTTTCCTCAGTTCGCGTGCCTGGAGAGCAAGTTAGTTCATTGCTCGAAGACCATCAGGGCAACATTTGGGTCGGCGTTGACGACGGGCTCTTTATCTACAAAGATGGCCGCTTCCGGCGTATCCCGGAACCTGATCATCATCCACTAGGTTTGGTACTCGGTCTCACAGAGGATGTCGACGGCAATATTTGGGCGGAATGCGAAGGCGCCCAAAGAAGACTCATCCGCATCCGCGATTTCAAGGTGCGCGAGGAGTTCTCCGACGCCTCAAGTTCCGGCGGCTCATGACGTTGCGGCAGACCCGAAGGGCGGAATTTGGCTGGGCACACTCTCAGGTGACTTGACGTTTTTCCGGGAAGGTATTGCGCGATACATTTCCCTTGAAGCTGAATGGGCAAATCGCTGGGCCTATCAGATTGCTGTTGATCCCGATGGGTCAGTGATCACCGCGTCTCATGACGGACTTGTGATGCTCCGCGCCGGGAAAGTTCAGCGCCTGGGCAAAGAAAACGGACTTCCTTGCGACGAGGTCACTGGCTTCGCTGTGGACGACAACAGAAACCTATGGCTCAATACGCCCTGTGGATTTATAGAGATTGCAGCCTCGGACCTCCAACGATGGTGGATTCATCCAGATACCATCGTTCATGCACGAATATTCGATACGCTGGACGGAGCTCTACCAGGTACCCGTGTCTTTCAATCCGGCCGCGAAATCTCCCGACGGGCGCCTGTGGTTTGTAAACAATGTGGTTCTTCAGATGATTGACCCGTCACATCTCTCTGGTGACGGGACGTGTTTCGCCGGTCTACGTCGAGGCCGTTGTTGCTGACCGCAAGCAATTCAAACCACAAGAAGGTCTTCAACTTCCGTCTTTGACTCGTGATCTCCAAATTGGCTACACATCGCCGAGTTTTCTCATTCCCCAAAAGGTGAAGTTTCGCTACAGACTTGACGGGCATGATCGCGATTGGCAGGATGCGGGCACTCGTCGCGAAGCTTTTTATACCGAGCTGGGCCCCGGGAAATATCGGTTTCGTGTAATCGCGTGCAATAACAGCGGTATGTGGAACGAGCTGGCGCGCAACACTAGACTTCGCGATTGCTCCAGCCTACTGGCAGACGAACTGGTTCCGCGCACTGTGTGTGACTGGCGTTCCTCGCCTTGGTTTATGGTGGCTTATCGATTTCGCGTTCGGCAACTGCGGCGTCAGGAAAAGAAGCTGCGGGATGTGGTTGAAACCATTCCAACGTTCGCCTGGACCGCTTTGCCCGACGGCGCAGTGGACTTCGTCAATCATCACTGGGTGGAATATACGGGTTTGTCCACGGAGAAGACGATGGGCTCAGGATGGGAAGCCGCCGTTCATCCTGCAGACTTGCCGCGTTATGTGGAGAGACAGGGCGTCTTCGGTGGCGTCTGGGAAAGCCCTTCGAGCATGAGGTACGTTTCCGGCGTGCGGCGGACGGTGAGTATCGCTGGTTCTTGAGCCGAGTTGTGCCGCTGCGGGACTCGGGAAGCAAGATCGTCAAGTGGTACGGCATCTCGACCGACATTGAAGATCGCAAGCGCGCTGAGAACGAGCGTGAAAGGCTGCGACAGCTCGAGGCTGATCTAGCCCACGTCAACCGCGTCAGCACGTTGGGGGAAATGGCGGCGTCGCTGGCACACGAAATCAAGCAGCCCATCGCTGCAGCCATCACCAGCGCCAATAGCTGCATTGAATGGCTTGCACACGAACCGCCCAATCTTGATCGGGCCCGTGCGGCAGCGAGCCAGAATCGATAAGTATGGCAATCGTGCGGCTGAGATCATCGACCGTATACGCTCGTTCTACAAGAAGTCTTCTCCGCAACGTGAGTTGGTTGATGTAAATGGAATCATCCAGGAAATGTTCACGCTGCTGGATGGTGAGGCTACGCGATCCTCAATTGCCATGCGCACGGACCTTTCCGGAGAACTCCCTAAAATCATGGTAGACCGTGTGCAGCTGCAGCAGGTGTTCATGAACCTCATGCTCAACGCTATCGAAGCCATGAGCGACTCAGCCGGAGAGCTTACGGTGAAATCGGAACTGCAGGACGGTCAACTCCAGTTCTCGGTCAGTGACACGGGAGTGGGTTTGCCAACGGAGGAGATGGATCAGATCTTTTCTGCGTTCTTTACCACCAAGCCGCAGGGCAGCGGCATGGGATTGGCCATCAGCCGTTCCATTGTGGAGTCGCATGGCGGCCGCTTGTGGGCAAGCGCCAACAGTGGAGCGGGCGCAACTTTTCATTTCACCCTACCGATCCAGGTCACGGAGTCGTCACCTTTGGTTGCCTGAGGTGTTTCGGTCCTCCTCCTTCACGAACTCGACATCCTGACCTCGTCTCTAACGAAGATTCCGCCGGTCTCGAGCAATTTAACGGATTCGCGTCATCTTAATGAGATATTCTTCGACTCCCTTTAGTCTTTTGGATTTTGCGTTCACGATTCTCTCAAGCCACACGCCATCTGCCGCGAGTCTTACGACACGAAGCTCGATTCTCGAATCAGTTGTCGAATATCTCTTTAGGCGTTCGCTCAGCCAGTTATCCCAAACCCATCCGAACTGATCTTTAGAGGCCATCAGACTCAAGAGCGCGCCCCAAATTTTACGTTCGGCTGCACCCTCGGAGAATGCGGCCCTAATGTATGCACGAGTAAAACATCCGTCGGACCTCTCCTCCGCCATCAGTCGCGCAAACTGCTTGTCCAATCGGGTCAATAGCATCTGCATCAGCTCCGTCACCAACGTCTCTTTGCTCTCGAAGTGATTAAAGAAAGCCCCCTTGGTAACGTCCGCCAATTCGCTCACTTTGTTGACGGTGACATCAGCCATGCCCTTGGTCGCAGCGAGTTCGCAAGCGGCATTTAAGAGGGATTCTCTAACGAAGACAGGGTCCTTCTTTTTCATGTACGCGGTTTTTACCTTGGTCGTCTTCATTTTTAGGAAAGTCTCCTCAACGTCTCAAACTTGTATTCCAGCGGCACAAACAAAATGATAGCTTAAAAAGATACCGTATGGTATCTTTAATAGGAGCGCTCTTCAAAACAAACCGCAACGCTGGCAATTTTGAAGAACAACTTGTGGGGTGAATCGTGACCAATTTAGGTTTGAGCGAGATGAAGACTGTCGTTGGCCCAGAATTAGCAGTTGCTCACCTTGTTTTTAAGGTAACTGACCTTCACAGGAGTTGCCAATTTTACTCGAATCTCGGCGTTCCTCCATTTGCTATTGACGACAAGGTCGCAATTATTGAACTACGTGGAGGCACTCATCTTCTATTGTTAGAAGTTGGTCAACTGGCCGGAGACGACATCGCGGAAAGTTTGACAGGACAATTCCATAAAAGGTTTTCTGAGCAATTTGACCTCATGATTAAAGGCAAAGGCCTGAATGAATTGAGAACATATCGGTTGGAGCTAATCAGCCAGGGAATCGCAGCAGGAGAGATCCCTGATGAAACGTTTTTTGGACATCATCTTTTTTGCATAAAGGACCCTGATGGGAACGGTATAACGATTTATACCAGCCACGCAATTTAGGGAGGAGAAAGCTCTGCCATTGATTCGGAGCAGACGCACGCGGCCGATGAGGTGATCGACATGGTGAAAACCTACCTCAGATAGTCTGAGGATCGGGTGCACCACTTCGGTGCGAGTGCAGGAGAGAATTACTTGTGGCTAAAGCCTGCCCTAGCGAATGACCCGATTCGTCACGCCCGGCGCTACTTAGCACGCTACGTCAAAGTGGTCTTGCGAGATCGGCTTGGTGACAGTGCGACGGAGGCACTATACGCCTAACTGACTGAAGTGGATGAAGATATTACTTAGATGGGATGCCAGGGCAGCGTTCTAACCAACTGAACTACGTCCCCACTCGCCAAGTCAACGAGATGCGCAATCGCCAGTGTTTATGCGGCATTGCACGAATTTCCTATATTGCCCAATTTGCTCCGAGCGACCCAGATTGCATCCAATCGGGCCGAAACCGCTAATAAACCGCCAATAAGAATTTGAGCAAATCGTCGTCACAAAATTATCCTAACAGCTTCTTGCAGAACACGAAAGAGGCACCCTCATCTTCTCGGATCGGACTGTGCAGCAAAATCTCAATCCGACGTGGCCGCGGAGAAAATCTGCCTATCCTTGGTGGGGTTTGTTCGCGCAAGCAGTCGCGGCCAGTGCCTTGTCGCGACACAGGCCGGGCGATCGCTGTTTCGCCGCATCAGAATCTTTCCAATTCTTTGCACTGATCAGTTCTTTTCTCGGTGGGTTTCGATGGGTTTGATAAGTCCGGAGCCCTTATCTTTAACAATGCGCCGAGCCGCGCCCTTAGATTTCCAGAAGTTCGCAAAAGCCAGCGGTGTTGCAAGACAGTCACTCACTCTCGAACTCAAAGGGTCGCCCTGAGGTCTGAAGATTCTGCGATTTCCTCCGTAACTAACAAGTCCTTTCGTATACCCATTGCGCATCCAATCCTGAGTTTGAGAAGCTTCTCCAGAATATCCGGGGGTGGCGTGATAGAGGAGGATGAATGGCGCAGGTATGGTTAGTCACCGGCAGCTCTCGTGGCCTGGGTCGTGCAATTGTTGAAGCGGGCCTTGCTGCGGGCAATAAAGTGTTGGCGACAGCTCGGGACATTAAGTCGCTGGCTGATCTGTCGGAACGATATGGAGATCAGGTTAAGCTCTTCGCAATGGATGTGACCGACGAAGCAGCAGCAGCAAACGCGGTAATGGCGGCGGTCGATGTATTTGGCTCGCTGGATGTAGTCATTAACAATGCGGGATATGGCAATCTTTCGTCCGTCGAAGACACGCCTCTATCGGAATTCCGGGCACAGATCGAAACGAACCTCTTTGGAACGATTATTGTGACGAAGGCAGCTCTTAGGTATTTTCGCGAAAAGAAAGCAGGCCAGTTCATTCAGTTTTCATCGGTGGGCGGAAGGATTGGTCCTCCGGGGCGTGGGCCTTATTCGCCGGGCCGCACTCTTCGCCATTGTCACTTAGGACAAATGTCAATCGACAGTCGTTCCGTCGATTGTCGTCCCCTCCGGCGTCTGGTCCTCTTCGCTTAGGAGCCATTTCAAATGCTCAGGAATTGGAACATTCCACTCCTGCGCGAGATCAATCATCTTTAAGGAGTAGTCCTCAACTCGAACATCGATCTCGCCATAACGAGTCACTTTGTCGCGCCGCTTCATAGCTGCCAGCATCGGTTTCTCCCATGGGGTGTTGATGAGAAAATCACGCAGGTCTCCAGCCTTTAGTAGTCCGGTCGGACGCCCGCTAATCTCGTTGTCGAGGATTACAACGCGACCGCTCGTGATGAAATTAACGAGCTCATGGAATCCCAGGACGTTTGCTGCACCAATCTCGAGGCCGCCGAACATTCGGTTGCCGGTTACAGCTGCTGTGACGACGGTTGTGACAGCAGACAGGTCCGCCTTTAGGAGCTTCTCGAAATATGAGCGAAATCCGGCTTTGGACCAGATTGTCGTGAACTTCTCAAGCTGCCTGCGCGCCTTTTGAATGTAGTCGAAGGAGGTGCGAAGTTCCGCTGTGCTGCAGGGGTGAAGCGAGTTCTTGCATTCGAAAATAAATAGAAATTCTCCCTGGAGAGCGACGACATCACAATCGCCCTCGAGTCCGCCATAGTGATACTTGACGTCATCCCAGCTGCAGAAGCCTTGCCTGACGAATTCCGTCTTGAGTCGGTGGGCCAGCAGACCATCACCCTTTTCACCCAGGCGTTTCTGCGTGAGTTGCAGAGTGTTGCGCGGCAGATTTGCGACGGCAAAGAGATTAGGTGCCACGAGAAGCTTGCCGCCTGCCGCACGTGTAATCGGTTGATACATCAGATCCAGATAAGTCTTTTGCGTTGGATTCCACTCCAGAAGAGAGAGAATTTTTTGCGCGCGGTCAAAAGGCAGAGCATAGCCAAGGAAATTGAGCAGTGATTCGTCTTCGTAAACGGCAGCGATGGACTGAATCGCGACATCGGGCTCGGTCTTCCATATGCTTTTGAGTTTTTGTACTCTCACTCTGTGACTTACGTACATGATGCGCTGCGCTTTCATCAGATCGAAGATGGTCACACCGTCAATCTCAAATTCCAAGGCTTCGTTCCATGGGGAGAGCAAATCGAAGCTGAGCAGCATGAGCCCCGCGTACTCTTCGCGAAACAGTGCGTCCTGTGAGAAGAACTCCATGGGCTCTGGGATCACCGGAAGTGCGAAGACTAATCTCTCGGGCTTGTGGGCACGCCAGATGAGCTTCTTATCCATGAGCGAATAGAATTTGTCGGCCACATCCTGGAAGGAAAGAAGCTTTTCGTCCTTGAGCTGAAGGAGGAAGGCCCGATTCTGCAGCTCCTGGCGAATGAAGCCGCCGCGCATCGATTTTGCGAGCCCCGATGAGGGGCTGTCTATTAGCAGTGCGGAGTGATCGTCTGCCAAACGGCAGGAGTAGCCGAAATAGCAGACGAGCAGCTCCCAGGTGAAATAGTCGGTGATGTCTTTGATTGCCTCTAAAACAGCAAGGTAGTACCCCTGACGGATCTTCGTCGTGTCAATGCCTTGAAGCGAAATCGCATCCGGCCCTCTTCGCCTTTGAACGAGATAGATGAGATAGGAAAGAGCCATCGCAGCTTCTTCGGGTGTGAGTTGCACCTCAGCGCGTAGTAGGCCTTCCGTTCGGCCGATGAACAAAAGATCCGTGGTGACAAGGCAGCTCTTGACCAGAAGATCGTCTCGGTCAATCAGCTTGATAAGATGAATTCGCTTCTTATACGCGGCGCTGGCCAGCGCGATCAGCCACCCGAGATATTCCAGAAATACCTGGAAATCGGCTGGCAATGCGAGTTCATCGGCCACGCGGCCCAGAAGGGGCATGAGTTTCCCAAGAGTCGCTGTATTCAAGTCATGACCAGATGGTCTGAGGACGGTTGAGCGTCGAAGCCAGTCAAGCCAGTAGGTCTGATCGGTGACTAAGCCGATCAGTGCGTAGTTGACGATCCTACCGACCCGTCCCTTAGCGCTGGCCTCCTCGATTGCTGCGGACAGTTTCTTGCGTTGCGCCTTAGTTGGCGTGATTCCAGTGGCAGCCGCTCGCAGCGCCTCAAGACGATCCAACGCAAATCCAGCACCGAATTCCTCAAATAAGCTTGCAAAAGTCATACGAAATCAACAATGCAGAATGCGGATTATCAATCACATCCCGCGAATCAGCCGCATGAAGGCGTCGATCTTCTTCGTAATTCGCGCCCGGTCGGGACCGAGGTTCTGCTCCAGGCAAATTCCACTAAAGAAGGTGACGATCAAGCCAGCAAGGGAATCATTATCATCATGAGATCCACGCGCTGCAGCTAGATTGTCGCTGAGTAGCTGATGCGCTTTCATTAAGCTCGCGACCATGATCTGGCGGGCTTTTGGGGGGAGGTCTGCGAACTCGCGCATAGAGTTCACCGAGAAGCAGCCCTTTTGACCCCAACTCCCATAGCAAACCTTGAGAAAACTCTCAACATTGGTCCAACCCAGAGGCTGTTTCGTAAGGTGTCCGCGTGCCATCAGGACTTCGAAATATCTGCGCAGGCTCGCCACGAACAGGTCTTCTTTGTCCTTGAATTCCGTATACAAGCCAGATTTGCGCACACCCGTGGCCTGTTCAAGGTCTTGAACACTCGTCTCAGCGAGGCCATGCTTCCAGAAGACCGGGATTGCTTTATCGAGGACATCCTCTCGGGTGAACAGTTTTCGTCGTCCCATGGCAACATTATCGGTCAATTCGACTGAGGCTTGCACATAAAGGACCAAATGGTCCATTATTACAAAGATAGAGCGCGCGCGGTGCGAGGCAGAACATATGCTTCAAGGCATGTTTGGAAAAAGGTTGGCGGAGCATTTTTCTCTGCTGGAGTCTTCCTCACTTGTGTTTGGTCGCATGGGAAGCTCTCAGGTTGCGTTGACACGTATGCGAATGCCGAACGGCTTTCCTGGACCCACTCCACACATTCCACCAGAAAAGGCTTTTTCGATATCCGTGCACCTGCGCCGTCCCGACAGCATCAAGGGCTGGGGAACGTGGCTTGACGGACGCTTTCATCGTGTCACCGAATGGGATGCCGGCGGGATTCAGATATTCGACATGGAGTCGGAGCCGGTCGCACTGCGAACTTCAGGTTTCGACTCGGTTCACGTCTATATACCCCGGTCAGTTATCAATCGATTCAGTGACGAGAACGAGCAAAAGCGCATTCGCAACTTGCATTGCACCCCGGGAACCAAGGATGACGTGATTCTTCATTGGGCCCGGATGATGTTGCAGTTCTCTGATCGTCCGCTTCAGCTTCCACGCTTAGTTATCGACGAAATGATCATGATGTTCTGCGCTCATCTGAGCCGCACATACCAGGGCCGGAGCCAGCCGCCGGAGGTTGTTACCGGGGGATTGACGATCTGGCAACAGGATCGAGCGATCGAGGTGTTGAACGAACATCTGGATGGTGATCTGGCGCTTGCCGATCTTGCAAAAGAGTGTGCGCTATCGGCGAGTCGTTTCATGCGCGCATTCAAAAGGTCGTTTGGTGTTCCCGTCCGGCGCTACTTGCTCTATAAGCGAGTTGAAGCCGCAAAGTCTCTCTTGTTGCACTCAAACGACTCTTTACTAACAATCGCGTTGGAAGTCGGATTCACTGACCAGCCAGCTTTCAATCGAAGCTTCCGTGAGATTGTTGGAACTTCGCCAGGACGGTGGCGAAGAGCAAACGCACCGATGCCGAAGGCGTTCAACCTCCCCGCGCACGAAGAGAAGTAAAGGTCGTCACTCGCTTTTCCCACCCACTAAACTCCAAACAGAAACGCCAAACTGCGGCACTTTCAATCAAGACAAGGATTGAAACTTCCAAAACAATGGGAGCGGCGTAGTTGGTCACAAAGGCGTCCTCTGACCCAGCTCTGTCTCGCGACGCCAGGATTGCGAGCAACAGCGAATCTTCGACCTGCCGCTTATCCGCAATTCTTGTGAACGATGACACATGAGTTCTTCCAGATCGACAGGAGACGAAAATGGGAAAAACGTATAAGGCGGTCGAGATAACCAAACCCGGGACTTTTCGCCTCGTCGAGAAGCCTGTCGTCGGGCCGGGTGAGGAACAAATACGTATCCGGGTAGAGGCTTGCGGTGTATGTCACTCAGACGCGGGCACCGTAGAGGGACAACTGCCCGGCGTCGTGTATCCGCGTGTGCCGGGCCATGAAGCAATTGGCCGCATCGAGGAGGTTGGCCGGCGGGTTACGACCTGGAAGGTCGGCCAGCGCGTAGGAGTCGGGTTCTTTGGAGGTGAAGACGGAACGTGCGAGACCTGTCGCCGCGGCGACACGGCATATTGCCAGAACCCCATTATCACTGGCGTGACGAGTGATGGCGGCTATGCGGAAATGATGATCGCTGAGGCACGCGCGCTGGCTCTCATAACGGAGGGTCCGCCCCGATCACGACCAGGGCCGCATCAATATGTGGCATGAAAGCCTGGGTCGCTGCTGTATTGCCGGTGAACACCGATCCCAACCCTGGTGTGTCCACGAAACACATGCCGGTGGCAAGCAGTGGACTCGGCACAAAGATTTCCAAAGCCGCGACATGCTTCGCGTTCTCAGGATTCTTCTCTTCGGAGACATACTTATCGACGCTCTCAAGCGGAATATGCGTCCAGCTACCGGCGGCTTCAAAGCGTACGCGAGCGGCTGCATGATTGCCGCAGCGGACGATCGTGGGCACGGTGGTGACCGGCACAACTCCAGTGGGCAGTGTGTTGTCGCCCACGAGCGCATTCAGGACCGAGGACTTGCCGCGCTTGAACTGACCGATACAAGCAACGTAGAAGCGTCCCTCCGATACCCGTTCTGCCACGGATCGCGCGTCGGCAGCCACTTGCTCGGCGTCAAACTGGTCAGCTAACTGCGCAAGCCGCAAGAGTGCTGACTCTCCGTGAGAATTCTCCGGGAAGGCTTGCCGGCCCTCAGACGCGACGCATGCCAACCGCGGGGAAGCCGGCTTCTCAAGCGCCCAATTCTCTTTCGAGTCCGTTTTCATACTTCATGCATTTATGCTCTTGTTGCATTCTGCACTTAGCTACGGAGCAGGAGAGCGTTTTCCGCCCTCATGCACGTAGCGGATGACTTCCACCTCTGACATCGCAATCAGTCCGTCATCCACCATGTCATCGAGCGCCGGAAGCAATTTGTTGATGTTCTTCTCCGTGTCTATTACTGAAACCATAATTGGGCGATCGGAAGAACGCAGGAGATGCTTCTTATGAATGAGCGTACTTGCTCCATAGCCCTCGATCCCGCGAAAGACCGTGGCCCCGGCGATATCGAGTTCCCGGCACTTGGTTATGATGGCCTCGTAGAGTGGTTTACCGTGCCACTTATCATCTTCGCCAAAATGGATGCGCAACATTTTGGCCTTTCCTTCGAGCTTCATATTCGTGTCTCCTGGCGGCGCTCGGCTTTCTCATAGTTATGCGTATACTTGATGACGTCCGCGTCAGATAGCACGACCAGGCCCTGCTTCACCATTTGGTCAAGAATCGGCATAAAGGCCTTCAATTTTTGTTCTGTGTCCACTACAGACAGCAGGATTGGCCGATCATGGGAAAGGCTGAGCGCAGCGTCCTTGTGAATTCTCCGATTGGCGCCATAACCGAGAATCCCGCGGTAAACCGTGACCCCGGCAATATCGTTGGATCGCAGACCATCGACGATGGCTTCGTAGAGCGGCTTGCCATTCCACTTGTCGTTTTCGCCGACGTAGATCCGCATCATCTTCGCTTTACCCTCATTTTTCAGCGCAGGCATTTCAGGCACAGGATGCTTCTGTCTCTTCTCAGCAGGCTTGACAATTGTGGTGTCGTGCATCTCAATCAGTCCGGCTCCGGCCATGGCTTGCAATTTGGCTAGTAGCTCTTCGACTTTCTGCGCAGTTTCGATGAACTCGATTTTGACAGGCAAATGGACCGCCAGATCGACGAGACTGGTGGTTTGCATCTTGTGATCTCCACCAAATCCAGCAATGCCGCGCATCACGGTTGCGCCCGATACGCCATGGAAAAAAAGAAAATCCAGAATAGCTGCATAGGTCGCACTCCCGTGGTATTGCTGGTCCTCGGCTACGTAAATGCCGACCTTCTTACCCGGCCCTGGTGTCAGCACATTTTCCTCCGTCGTTAAAGCCCTCTTAGATCTAATAACAATTCGGCGACACGACCCAAGAGTCCGCCGCCTTCATGAATTTTATGTTTCAGTTCCAGTAAAGTTGCAAGGTCCTGCTCCGATCCGCTTTCATGGAATCGCCCTTCCGGCCATAACTCCACCCCACACTGCAACGAACCCAACGATCACACTCAGCGCCACATAAAGTAAGCCCAAGCCGATCTGACCGTCCTGGATCGTGCGCAATGTCTCGAATTCGAAGCTGGAGAATGTCGTGTAGCCTCCGATGAAGCCGATCGGGACCAGATATCGCCAGTTCGGGCTCCAGTGGGTTCTGGCCGTTAACAAGGCAAAGACCAGGCCGATCAGGAACGAACCCGTTATGTTCACCACGAACGTCCCGTAGGGAAACCGCGTTCCCATTCTGCTGCCGATATAACTGCCCAGCCAAAAGCGCAAGATCGAACCTAGACAACCTCCTACGCCCACCATCACGTATTTCAGCAAGTCGCCTCGTTCCTTTCTTTTCCGTGCACTTCATAAACTTGCCGGCCGCTCACGGAGCAACAGTCGGCCCGGCCCATTCGAATGTCATTACAATCGCGCGAAGTCTGACCTTCTCACCTTACGGCAAGCCATAGTTGCAGATCCTGATCTCTGGTCTGAGTCGATTCGGTTACCCCGCGTTGCGTTTACCATTGGCCTAAAGCAGTCCAGATTGAGGCCGTAAGTTCAAGAGATCGCTTAATTTTGCGGAATCTTTGCCGGGGAAACAACTCCGCGACAAGGGCCGCTTGTCAGGAGTCATCAGCTGCTCCCGGCTATTTGGTGGGAACAGCGGTTTCGGTGAACTCCTTCACCGTTGAGAACGATTTAAGTACAGCAAAGTCGAGGAGCGAAGTCAACGGGATTTAGTTTGTGGCAGTAGAGCGGGGGACGGGATTCATTTGATTCTGCGTCTACCCACCGGCTCGTCGAACCGTACGCAACATGAGCGCGCAGATTCACGCCCCTGGCCGGTATAAGCGTGACGCTTAGGATATGTCCGGCCGCATGGTCGGTAGCATTTCACTTGGTTTCAGAAAGAAAACTTCGCCGCGAACTGAATGATCCTTGGCTGGGCTGTCCCGTATGTGTTGGAAGAGGACGAGCCCGCCAAACCCGTAATCTCTCCGTACGTAGAATCGAGAAGATTACCATCTGGTCTGCCGAAATTAACGTTATTGAACGCATTGAAGAACTCGGCTCTGAATTCCATCGAGAGCCGCTCGGTGATTTTGGCATTCTTCACTGCAGCTAGATCGGCATCGAAATACCTGGGACCGCGAAGTATATTTTTTCCCGTATCGCCGAAAGTGCCGATTGCATTTTCTTGAAATGCGTTTGTGTTAAACCACTCCTGCACTTCGGCGGCATGAGATCGGCCGCTGCCCAGTATGGCTTGCTGAACACTGGATACCGCGAGGTCAGCGCGATCGCCGAAGATTCCGCTTCCGGAATTGTCGCTGTCGCTGAAGATCGAGAATGGAAATCCTGTTTGCCAACTCACCGTTCCAGAAAGCTCCCAGCCATTCACAATTTTGTCGACTGCCTTGGGCACACCTAGACGCGGAACCATGTACTCGCCATTAAGTTTGAAAGTCTTATTGAGATCGTCGTCGGACGGGCCATAGTCGAAATAACGTCCGCAAGTACAGCTGTTCGTTAAGAACGGTGATCCGCCGGCCGGGGCGAAATCATCCAGCTCTCTGGCCCAGGTAAAGTTCGTCAAGAATGAGAAGCCGTGCGTCATGCGCTTCGTCAGCGTTATTTGGGCGGCATTGTAGTTGCTGTCGACTCCGGAATTGATGGAAGCGATAGAGCCATAGTTGGGATAAACCGGCTGCCCATTGATGTTGGGATTCAATTCGAGCAGACCGTTCTCCTGGTCGCCCGTGCCGCTGAGGTGATGTGCATTGTTACCCACGTAAGCCACGCGCAACATCCAATCCTGTTTGAACCCGCGCTCAAACGTCAAATTGTAGGAGAGGACCATAGGCAGGCGGAAGTGACGGTCAAATATTTGGCTGAAGGAAATACCTGAGGTCGGAAAAATTGCCGTGCTCGGGGTGGGATTGATGGGACCAAACTGCGCGGGAAACAGGTTGGCCGCTCCTTGGCTTCCGTAGGGATCGGCGAGGCTAACCCAAGGCGGAACGGGGTTGCTGCATAGGACACTTGGATTGGTAGGGTTGACGCAAGGGCTGGTGGACAAATTAACAATAGGCGCAAATGGAGGAACGCCAACCACATCCTCGAAAGCGACGGTATTTGGAGCCTCATAGTAGTAGCCGGCGCCACCACGAATGCTGGTGTTGCCATCTTCCGTAATCCGATAGGCAAAGCCAACCCGCGGTCCAAAGTTTTTCGGATTGTTATAGATGGAGGAAGCTGGACATCCCGGATCGTGATGACTTCCGCCAAACAGCATGCCGACTGGGGCATTGGGAAATCTTTGAGACTGCGCTCCAGGAACAAAGCAGGCTACCCGCCCTTCGCTATCGGTATAAGGAAAGAATGGATCCCAGCGTAGTCCAGCAGTTAGCAGCAGACGTGGCGTCGTTTTCCAACTGTCTTGCACAAAGAGGCTCTCGCGGTAGCCGGTAAAATCCAGGTAGAGTCCTCCACCTTGGGTGAACGACGACACCGCGCCCAGTTCGAAATCTGCCAAAGGACTGTTGCTCAGACCTTCGAAATCGAAGACTCCGCTTTCCTGGTATTGATTTCCCATGGGGAGACGAACCCGTAAGATTTCGCCACCAAACTGCACTTCGTGCTTCCCGTGAATCCAGGTAGCAATTTCGCGCAGGGATTGATCCCCACGATTCCATAATCCGTAGGGCGTTCCAGGAAGAAAAATGTCCCCGCCGACGGTTAGGTTTAAGACGGCGGAGTTACCGCCTCCTCGGTTTTGTGGCACTGCGATATTTGAGCCGGCGTCGGCAAAGCTGAAAGGCGCCGATGACAGAGTTGTGCCGTTCTCGCTGTTATAGCCGAAATAACTGCTCAACAAGAGAGTGGGCGAGATGGTATAGATATCGACAACGCTGATGTTTTTGAGAACCAGATGCTCGGCGTCACCGCGGAGTTCCAGAAGATTGTTAGCCGGCGGGACAAAGACGGGGTCTGTGTAATTCATCTGGAAGTAGTGGCCACTCAGATGATGCTTTCCGATATTGAAATCGATTTTAGCTAAATACTCATCCGTATTCTGAGCATCCGGACCACCGTTAAACGTAAGCTGGTCGTTGGCTCCATTGGGCAGCGGAATGTGGTTTAGAAAATACGTCGCCACCGGACTTACGGGAATTTGATTATTGGCATACGGCAAAAGCGGATTTGCCGGATTCACCAGTTGGGTGGTTCCGTTCCCGCCTGTGCATATTCCAGCGACGAACGTGCCGCCAAAACCAGTGCACAGATCGCTGAAATCTCCCGTACGTTCGGCCGCATTCGGGACCGACGCGATCTGTCCGTTCTGGGCGGTGCGGAAGCGTGTCCCCTGATAGCTTCCAAAATAAAACAGGCGATTCTTGATAATCGGGCCGCCCACACTGCCGCCAAATTGATTCTGCTTCAGCGGATTGACCACTCCTCCCGAAAAATAATTGCTGGCGTCCAGCACATTGTTCTGCAGAAATTCAAACACGTCTCCGTGAATCTGATCCGTTCCTGATTTTGTAACTACGTTGACCACGCCACCGATTGCGTTTCCGAAGCTGGCACTCATATTGCCGGTAATCAAATTGAACTCCTGAATCGCGTCAGGATTGGGGAAGGGCACATTCGTATTGATGTAGGTGTCGTTGGCATCTACTCCATCCAGCAAGTAATTCACGCCGTTGGCGCCGCCGCCATTTACCTTGGCGTATTGCTCGCTGGGAAAGACGCCGCCTTCGCAGTTAGCGGCGCAGTAGTTGGCGGTCACATTGGTGGTTCCCGGCGCCAGAAAGACCAACTGCTGTACATCGCGGCCGTTCAGCGGCAATTCGCTGATTTCCTTCTGATTGATCAACTGCCCCACTGTAGCCGAGTCAGTGGTGACCAGCGAAGAATTTGCCGTCACTACCACTTGTTGTTCAACTCTGCCCACCTGCAGTTGAACATTCTGGGATGCGGCCTGACCCAGGGAAAGCACAATCCCTTTTTGAACATAGCTGGTGTACCCGGCCATCGAAACCTTGATCTGATAATTCCCCACCGGCAGGCTGGGAAAAAGATACTCGCCAGCATCGGTACTTGTGGCCGTCTGGCTGTATCCCGTTCCAACATCTTGAACGGTAACGGTGGCTCCTGCCACTACCGCGCCGGTGGCATCGCTGACGATTCCACTGAGCCGCGCGGTCGTGTACTGGGCGCGCAAAGGCGCGACCGATCCGCAAACCAGAATGACTGCGACGGAGAAGCTTATGAACCAAGATGCCGGCAATAGGTTCCGAGATTTTCTCTTCATGGTCTACCTTCCCCGAGAGCCAAATGTACTTGTGTCAGGCTTTGTGATTGCGCGAATTTAACATAATGTGCTCGTTTGACAATTATTTTGTTCGTTTATGATCGATTTGGGCTCTCTCTACGCGAACAGAAACGGAAATCAGGAGTAAATCTTCACATTTTGCACCACCCGGTTAATGACCCCCCGGGGGCTAGGCCGGTCCGGCATCAAGCCGCATCGCAAAGAGAAAAACAGTCCCAGCAACTGGCCGAACAAGATGTCCACTGGCGGTCGACAGTCATCCGGCACTGCATTGCGAATGTCTGGCGAAAGGTAACGATCGGCGAAACCATCCAAGGGCAACTCGGAATGGCCGCCTACCGCGATCTTGGTTTTCACGATTCCCTTTCGCGTGAGTTCCCGCAGCAGATCTGTTTCGTAAAGGCTTACTCTCTCATCGCTGGAAAGAAAAGCTACCAGCAAAGTGGTTTCATCGAGCGCTGCCATGGGACCGTGTCGCAGGCCAAGAACGGATTCCGACATGGTCAAGATTCTCCCCGCAGTCAATTCCGACACCTTCAACGCCGACTCGACGGCGATGCCTTGCAGCGCGCCCGACCCGATAACGCAAACTCTTTCGAAAGCTTCTGCCGCCAGTGCAGCCGCAGCATCGGCGGCACGGGGAAGAAAACTCTTGCCCGCTTCCACCAGGCGGCTGAATATTGATTCGTACTTGGCAACTTGACAAATATGAGCCATGCACTGGCCGAACACGACCATATTCGAAAACGAGCTGGTCATCGCCAGACCCCGGTCGTTCACGGCATCGTCCAGCGCAACGGCGAAGGCTTGTCGCTTGCCAGCAACGCTGCGAATCATGCGCCCCTCGGCGTTACACGACACCACAATGTGATGAATCTCCGGATGACTGGCTAAAGCTTTTTCTATAACTGCGACCCCTTCCGGGCTTTCGCCGGACCGGGAGAACGAAATCCAGATGTATTTCTGACCGGGCAAAAGCCATTCTTCTGCGTGGGTGAGGAGGCTTGTGCTGGGAATAGCAAGAACTTCACATTGCCAAAGCCGACGAAACAGGAGCTCCAGACTTCTACCTACATAGTCGGAAGTTCCTGCGCCGATCAGGAAGACGGTTGGCTTCGGACCGACAGACTCATCAATCCCAGCGTTCTTCAGGAAGTCAGCGAGCCTGTGGCGCTGCTTTTGAAAGATGGAAAAAGTTGCGCCCCACGTAGCTGGCTGCTGTGCAATCTCAGCGGGAGTGTGCAACAGACCACGTTCGATTTTTGCTTCTTTCGGAAGGTCGAGAAGTTCAGCCAGAGCATTCAAGGCCACGGACTCCTGGTGATAATGCCGCGATAAAGTGAAAAGATTTGGTTACGCGCGCACTTTCGTTTTATTACGCATATAAACATTTACTTGCGTTTAGAGCAGAAGTCAAGCGCAAAGTGCTTGGCTCCATTGCCTCCGTACCGTGCCTTTTTGATGGACAAACGAAAGCTCGTCACGTTAGAAAGGAATACTCGCAAGTGCGGACACCGATTCTTCCGCTCTTGCGGGCAAAACTTATGCTGATCGAAGAACGTCGTAGGGCGATTCTGGAAGCTCTGCGCCTGGAGGGCCGCGTACTTGTGGCGGAACTGGGCAGGCGCTTTCGCACTTCGCAAGTAACCATTCGCAAGGATCTCGAAATTCTTCATGCGACGGGAAAGATTCATCGTACCCATGGCGGGGCGCTGCCGGCCCATGAGGGGGCGCTTGAAGATCCCACTCTACGAGAAAAAGAGAAACTGCATCGCAAGGAAAAGATGCAGATCGCAACCGCCGCGGCGCATATGGTGGAAGAAGGGCAGGTGGTGATTCTGGATTCCGGAACCACCACGACCGCCATCGCCAGAGCGCTCCGCCATCATCAGAATCTGACGATCATTACCAACGCGGTAAATATCGCGGCGGAACTAGCCGGCTCTTCACTGGAAGTGATTCTCACGGGCGGCACTCTGCGGAAGAATTCGTTCTCGCTGGTGGGGCCGATCGCCGAAGAAACCCTGCGGCGCTTGAACGCGGACATACTATTCCTCGGCGTCGACGGGTTCGACGTCCAGAGCGGGCTGAGCACGCCCAATCTTCTCGAAGCAAAAGTAAATCGCGCCATGATGGATGTTGCGCGAATCGTGGTGGCCGTGTGCGATTCCAGTAAATTCGGCCGTCGCAGCCTTTCCATGATTGCGCCTCCCTCCGCGGTCCACAGGGTGATTACGGATCGACTTGCTCCGAAGAATGATATCGCTCAGCTGCGTAAGGCAGGGATCGAAGTCACTCAGGTTCATGCTGGCCCGCCGAACGTATCTGGCATGGCCCGCAAGCCACCGGCACACAAGCGCGACCAATAAGACAAATCATCATTCCCGGCGCGGCAATCACGGAGGATTCATTGTCAAAATTCGATGTCACGATAGCCGGAGAACTCAACCTTGATTTGATCCTCTACGGACTTCCTGAAACTCTGCTCCCCGAGCGCGAACTGCTTGCCGAGAATATGATGCTGACGCTGGGAAGCTCGTCGGCGATCGTCGCCCATAATCTGGCGGCGCTGGGCAGTCGAGTGGGATTTGTTTCCTGCATCGGCGGCGATTCTTTGGGCGACATCGCGCTGCAGCGTCTCTCCGCCAGTGGAGTTCATGTGGAGCGAGTCATCCGAAACCCGAGCGCGCAGACTGGTCTCACCGTGATTTTGCAGCATGGGAACTGGCGCAACATCCTGACCTATCCGGGGACGATCTTCGATTTAAAACCCGAGCATCTGAATTTTGAGTATTTGTCGTCGTCCCGTCACTTTCATTTTTCGTCGTTTTACCTGCAGCGCGGTCTGCGGCCGCATGTAACCAATCTATTCCGCCAGATGAAACAAAGCGGGCTCACTATTTCTCTCGATCCCAATGATGACCCGGACGATGAGTGGAAACCGGATATTGAAGAGACTTTGCGCTACGTGGATATTTTCTTACCAAACGCGCGGGAGGCGAAGAAGATTGCCGGCACGCAGAACATCGAGGACGCGGTTTCCAAACTGGCTGCAATTGTGCCGCTCATTGTCGTAAAGCGCGGCGCGGAGGGGGTGATGGCGCAGCGTGGCAGCGATCGCTTTGTCAGTCCGGCGGCCAGGGTGGAAATCGTGGACCCTGTCGGGGCCGGGGACAGCTTCGATGCCGGATTTCTGCACCAGTTTCTTCGTGGTGGCGATCTGCAAAGCTGCCTGAATGCGGGGAATGTTACGGCGGCGCTCTCTACCACGCGGGCCGGCGGGACGGAGGCTTTTCGAGACTTAGAGTATCGAAATAGCTTTCTGCAAAGCCATGGCTAGGGGCGAGCAGAGTGGAGACTCTTACTCGGAAACTCTTAGTCGGAAGATCGAAGGAGGCGCCTTCGATGGCGCCCTCACCTCTCTGGCTCGTAACGCTTGATCTTCTGAGGCTCGAACCTTGTTGGCATGTGGCCAGAGATGCGTACCTCGAAGTGGTCTTCTGCGCTTAAACCGCTGAGGCCGGCGGCCGTCACTTTCACCTTAAATTCACCCGGCTCGGTATAAGTGTGCTTCACATCGGACCCCTCCGTGGTTACGCCGTCGCCAAAGTCCCAGCGATAGGAGAGCACTGCATCGCTGCCTTGGCTGCGCGCCGCGAACATAAGCGTATTACCCGCATCTCCGGCGGTAGGATGTTCCGTCTTAAGTGCGGGAGCGACTGCGGGAATGTGTCCGTCGACAATTTTAAAAACGCGTACTGAATGAGGCGGCTGATGGAAGGCCAGCACTCCGGAAGCAACCGCCGCGATCTTCTGATTGTCGTCCAGGACATTGGTAACTGTATACTGACCCGTCGCGGGCAATCCGGCGGTTGCGAGATCGATTGAGTGATCCCTGTCCTTCTCGGTCCAGTTGAAGACAGTCAGAATACTTTGCCGGTCATCTTCCTTAAGAAAAAAGATACTCGGCTGCGCGTCCTCTGGCGCGAAATTCATGAGGTCTAATGGGATCGATGCTTTCCCCAAGCGAATCATATTGATCAGATCCTGATTTTGAATCAGCGCCAGCCGCTCGGGGGCCTTCGACAAAGTCGGGAGCGCATCTCCGATCTCGAACATTCCACCGGAAACGGCCGCGAGCACAATCGAAACCTTGGCATCGTCCAAAGTGGCGGGCTTGTGGCTCTCGTGCCATGACTGATCATCGATGGTCTGGGTTGATACCGTAAATGCGTCCGGATCGGTCACAAAAAAGTTGCGATTCATGTAGTAGCGCGCCGCAATTCCGGGAGCCGCTTCTTTACTGGCGTCGAAGGTATGGCCCGTATCCTGCGATATCCGGCCATAATCCACATAGCCGACCGGGTTCAGCATGGCGCTTCCATCTTTATCTAAATAGACATTGTCGCCCACGGTGTCGCGGATGATCTTAAGTCCGATTCTTTGGGCTTCGAGCGCAGTGGTATTGGGTTCGTGATAGTAACCTTCGATCAGGCTGTCATCCATAAAATCCATTTTGATGGAATGGATGCCCCAGTTGTTCACCAGCGTCGAATAAGTCTTTCGCAGATACTGTTGAGCCTCCGGGTTGGTGGTATCGAGCACGAACAACTGATCTTTGTTATCGACCACTGTGCCGGCATGGATGGGCTGCCCTTTTGCGTTCTTCACCAGCCAGTCCGGATGATTCTGATAAACCCAGGAGCGCTCGGAGATTTCAAACGGCGCTGTCCAGATCGCCGGAGTAAGGCCGAGGCCCCGCACCTTATATTCGAGCGGAGCCAATCCCTGAGGAAATAACGTTGCATTCGGAGTGATATATTCTCCGCGGGCATACTGATAGCCTTCATCGATATGGAAGATGTCATAGCCGAGCGATTTCAGATGTTCCGCTTCCCACTGGGCATTGGTGAGCGCGGCTCCTTCATTTAATCCAAAGTAGTAGGCCGTCCAACTCCACCAGCCCATCAGCGGAGGCGCAGAGATTCGCGCTTGATGAATCTTGCGGATCAGCGAGCCGTAAGTCTCCAGCTGCCGGTGATAATCAGTAGCTAAGCTGAATAGCACGCGCTCCGAGGACAGTTCCGCGCCCGAAGCGACCGGCAGACTCAACTCCACTTGATCTTCTGCGGAAGAATGCTCCAGAGAATTTAGCTTGGCCATCTCGGTGGTCCCGGTGGAATCGACTTCGTAGGAGGCAACTCGGGTTGCATCGCCGGAGCCCGACAGATGAAGCCGCAGCATCGTGAGGAAGCGATCCGAGGTCAGCGCGCCAAGAAATAAGCTCTGATGACTTTGGCGGTTGTAGATAAGCTGAACGCCGACGGCGCGATGCATCTGGTTTTCGGCGTCCGCAAAATTGCGGATCGTCATGGCAGGCCGGTCTTCGCTGAAGCTGTCGGAGAGAACTCGATTGTCGAGGGCTGTTCCTCCCAGATCAATAATCGGTTCTCCGGTTGCGTCCACAGACCGAATGCTCTCAACGTGAATGAGCTTTCCTGTTGTGTTTCGAACCGTCACCTGGATGTCGCCGAACGGCTCATTCGAATAGGCGCGGAGGTGATATATCAGGTCGGGTTGCCCGTGTAATCCGGAGTAAGTAACTTGCCAGTCGATAGCTTCACCGAGAAATCCCTGGACTTTCGAGTGCTCTATCGCCGGCTGCGGATAATCGGAGGCGTGCAGCCAGTGTCCATCCACCTGTGCGCCGATTCCCGCGCGCAAGGCGTAAGCAGCGGATCCCGGCATCGCGATTGTGTACTTACCGTCTGCCGGGTTCACACTCACCTGCAAAGCTTGCTCACGGCCAGACGATTGCGCCGCAGACGAAAGAAGAGCGCCACCAGTCAGCATCAACAGTGCAACAAGTCTGATCACATAAGACATCTTCATTTGACTGATGCAGTAGCCGATCACGATTCCTCCGTGGAATTGAGAAGTGTTGTTGCTACAGCGGTTCTGTCAGGTCGCAGAGTTGAGAATGAATCATACCGGCTGATCGGTAATTTCTTCCCGCCGAGGATCCCAATAGAATCTCTTTCCCGCCCAATAGGCCTGCGCGGCCATGATACAGACAACGGAATGGGAGAAGCCGTGATCGACATTGGCATTCGGTTCCCTGCGCGCCCGCATAGCCTCGAGCCAATCGATCATATGGACCACATCGTCATCGTCCGGCCCCAGAGAATTCGGCGGTGTCGCTCCGGAAACTCTGAGTATGGCCGCCGCGTCGCTGGGCGGTCCTACAATCGGCACTTCGGAATATACAGGACCGGATTCCCACGGATCGAATTCCTTCCTTCCGCCTTCTTCCGTGGTGACGAATAACGACGCACCCTCGCCGCCGTAATTTTCGATGGTTCCATTCCGCCCTTGAATGCGTGAAAAGCTGCGATAACTATTTCCGAAGGTAGTCTTGTAGGTATACAGGAAACCTTTTGGATAAGTCACAGCGGCAACGCAAGTGTCAGGATTTTCACGCCCGTCTTTCCAGATAAAGACGCCGCCATTCGCCACCACACTCGAGGGGAAGGCCTGGTCCGTCCAAAGATGAACCAGGTCGCAGCCGTGGCTCAGCCATTGATCGAAGATGCCGGAAGAAAAATCTTTGTAGAGCCGGAATTCAAGATAGACGTGAGGATCGAATGGCCGATCGGGTTTGCCCAACAGCCAGCGCTTCCAATCGGTATCTTCTTCGCGGAGCTGTGATTTTCGTCCGTAGAGCCAGCTCTTCCACTCCATCTTCAAATCTTTCAACATCTCCGGAGAGATACCCGTATCTGCCGGCACAAAACGCCAGCGCTCCTCATTGACGTTCCACTCCTGCTCGATGTGCACGATGTCGCCGATCTTTCCCGACCGAATAATCTCCCGCACCGCCAGCGGATAAGCCTGGCTGCGGTGCTGCGTCCCCATCTGCACAACCTGCGTGGACGCCTTCACGATATCGCGAGATTCCTTCGCCTCCGCCAGTACATTGGCAAATGGCTTTTCGACATAACAATCCTTGCCTGCCCGCACCACTTCGCCGCATAACTTCGCATGCTGGAAATCTCCGGTTGCGATCATCACGCCATCGATGTCTTTTCTGGCGAGCATATCCTCTGAATATTGATAGCTCTGCGGCTCGAGGTTGAAAGCCTTTTTCACTTGCGCGGCACGGCGTTCGCGCGCCCGGTTCCAGAGGTCGCATACTGCAACCGTCTCTACGGGAATTTGCTTCGAGGCGAGCTGAGTCATGTGTACATGGCCTTCGCTGCGATCTCCGCATCCCAGTTGTGCCAGTCGGATGCGATCATTCGCACCGAGAATCCGGGTATAGGAATGTGCAGTCATTCCACTGGCTAACAACATTCCTCCTGCGCCTTTCAGGAAAGTTCTTCGAGTAGCGTCTTTGCTGCGCATTTTTGTTCAGCTAACTCCCCGTTTGAGTCGATCACTTATCGGTTGAGACTTCAGGGAAGGATTGTCTTGATTCCCGTGATCTCACAAAACTCTATAAGCGCCGGGTATAGGTCTTCGCCGTAACCCAAGCATGCATATTCATTGGTCCAATGCTGCAGCAACATTTCGATGTCGCAATGCGCCGTCACGAAACCATGCGGCCAGAAAGGAATGCCACATTCGTTGAGCCTCTTTTCTACCTGATCTGCGGGCGGCTCGAAAATGCTAGCCCGTGTGATGACCATTTGAAATTCGCCCGTCACTCTGCCCAGTCGCGCCAGTACTCCTTCTCCAACTTTGCAAATCAACTTAACAGAAAGGCCGCCTGCTTCGCCTTCCGTCGGAATACCGTGCTCAGAAAAACCTGCCGGACCCAGCTTGCTCGCCAACGAAGGCGGGCAGGCGCCATCCCCGATAATCTTGATTTCTTTCGACTTCTTATCGATGTGCTGCAGATCACCGTAATACACTCTCTCTTTGCTTAATTTGGTGAGCAGAAGAACCGTGAGGGCGGTATTGAAATCGCCCAGCGTAGAAGTGCCAACTCCATCCTCCAGCATCATGCTCTGCGCAAAACACGTGGCAGAATAATCGCCGGCGAGCCCGGGAAAAGATTGAATGGTATAGAAATCGAATTCTTCCTTTGCCACAATGTTTTTCAGCGCGAGATACAGACGCATCGATCGTTCTGTGACCACGTTTCGTTCCGGTTCCTTGCCGAACAATTGCTTAAGCCTTGGACGCAACTCATCCAACTCCTTCGAGGAAACCGCTTCAGCGGCTTGCTTCAGCTCCGTCGTGTCTCGAGAATCAATATCGACGCCGAACATTCTCATCCACTGCGAGGGATCGGCAGCGCCGCAGGTTTGCCCCATACCGCGGCCACCGAACGTACCGATGGTGGACATATTTAAAAAGTTTTTGAGATGCGAAGCTTGAGCGTAGCTGACGATTTTGCTTACGGTATCGTTTTCCTCCAGACTGCCGTATACGAATTTGTGCGGGATGCCGATTTCCAGCAAGCCTCCGTGCAGTACTAATCCGCCGACCGGCCGCCAGCCTTGAGAACCGGGATGCGTCCACAGCAGCAGGCCTTTGCCGCTGGCGGAGTAATCGCGGATTGCACCGACCAGATGAGATGCCCAAACCCACGTTCCGGAAAACAAGACGACGGTATCGATTGAATCGTCACATTTCACTTTCTTGAATGCGGCCCGAGCTTCTTCTTTGCTGGCAACAACAATTCCGTATTCCACCACATTCAGACCGGCGGCCACCAGCGCGCTCCTGGCGCGCTGAACCAGCGCGTCATCGATAAACGGCATGCCCATCGGGTCTTTTAGACCATCTTTGTGAACTCCGAACACGATGAATCCGATTGTGGGTCGAATCAACTTTCCTCCTTCGCCTTGAACTTCAGTTGCCGCTGAGCGCCGAACTCACTCGGCGATATTGCTTGACTTGTTGCGCGTAGGCTGCCGTAATCTTCGGGTCGGGCAATACCACCGAGACATCGCGAACCACGAGGTCTACGGCCTCACGCAAGGTCCGGTATTCCCCGCACGCCACTCCGGCAAGAATGGCTCCGCCCAGACACACTGCTTCCGAGCACTCCATTACATGAAGACTCCGGCCCGACAGCGCTGCACGCAACTGGAGACCCAGAGCTGATCGCGACCCTCCACCAGTAACGTAGACATCTCGAAATTCTCCCACTGCGTCGGTCAGAATGTCGGTCATCTGCGATAGCTCGCAGGCAAGCCCTTCCAGAATACCTTTGTAGATCTGGCTTCGAGTGGTGTTCGGATTCAAGCCGGAAATAATTCCACGGGCGCGCGGATTGAAATCAGGATTGCAAGTGCCGATCAGATTAGGAGTAATGCAGAGGCCCGTCGGACCGCATGGCGCATCTTGCTCGAGGGTCGCGTAATGGATCGACTCCGCTTCAGATGAATCGTCATTGTGAGCGTACAACAGATTATGGAACCACTCGATCATGATCCCGGATGGAAAAAACGCCATCGTGACAAACTTGTCGGGAACCACGTGACAATACGTGTTGAGAGAAGCCGTGAGGGCCGCGTCCGTGGGACAGGGCTGATCCGATGCCGCCAGCAGGCATTCGTAGGTGCCAATCGAGTCGGCCACGCGGCCAGAATCCACAACGCCAACTCCCAGTGCTCCGCAAGGTTGATCGTGCCCGCCGATCACCACAGTCGTTTCCGTTGAAAGACCCAGTTGGCTGGCTGCCGACGCACTCAGCTTTCCCAAACTCGTCCCTGCCGGCACCGGAACTGGCAGGCATTCGGCGCCGATTTTTGTTGCCGCAAGAATTTCTTCCGACCAGCCTTGCTGTCGCGTGTCAAAGGCAAGGTAACGGGAGGCCAAAGAATAATCGACATAGGGAGGTAGTCCCAGTCGAGCAAGAATGTATCCAATCACGGTAAGGAAACGAACCGACGGTGTAAAAATATCCGGCCGGCGCTTACGCAGCCAAAGAATTTTTGGCACCGGGTACATGGGATGAGCGACCTGGCCGGTAATTTCGAAAAGCGTTTTTCTTCCGATTGTTTCTTCCAGCCACACCGCTTCTTCCGCAGCTCGATTGTCCTGGTTGAGAATGGCGGGAGCGATTGCCTGGTTGCGTTCATTGACTGGCACAAACGTTTCGCCGTGCGAATTCAGGCACAGTGCCCGAACCGGGTCGGAAAGATTGTCTGCCGCCGATTGCACCGAGCGGCACACTGCCTGCCAGAAGCGTTCGGGATTTATTTCCGCATGCGAAGGAGCGGGAAATTCCGGTGCGTAGGCACAAGTGTGTTGGGCAAGTATTTTGCCCGTCAGTGAAAATGCCACCGCTTTGCATCTGCTCGATCCGATATCGACGGCCAGCAAACTCATAAAGGGCTTCAATTTCGGTTTGCTACAACGCTGCGGCCTTCATCCAAACCTGCGGTAATAATGCTATGACTCGCGCGAAGCGATATGGCATCGCGAAATTGCCAAACCTTCGGCAGCATTCACAAGAATTTATCCGTCGCGACCGCTAGCTTCCGTCCGCGATCGCCGGACTCCACAACTTCGATCTTTTTGTTGTCAAGAAAAATGCTCGCCACTCCACGGAATGTCTCCGGCACCTCAAACAGCAAAATCAGAAAGCGCACCTGGGCCTTCGATTTCGCCGGTAGCCAACGATACGTCGGTTCGCCGAACAGCGGCCCTTGTTCGATGGTTTCGCGGCGCGGGATCGAAAACGGAGTAGAGCTGAACTCGAGTCCTCGACAGAACGTCTTTCCCCGCCACGGCGCTTGAGTTCGACTGTATCTCTCTTCCCAGTTCCCCACCCAGGGAAAGTCTGCGCGGCGAAAGGCGTAGACGACGAGGAGTTTCAGACGCGGGTTACACGCAGCAATGAATCCAATCTTCAGTTGAGGATCAAGCAGTTGTGCCGTGTAGTGTCCAAAGCTCTCTGCCGGTGTGGTGCGCAGGTTCCATTGCTTGCGATCTCTTGTCGGCGCTTCGGGCCAGGTAAATTCAGCGTCCGGTTGAAGAGAAAATCGAGGGCTATAGCTCGCTGGACAAACTTTCGCCCGCGTGGCTGGCATATCGAACCAAGTCGTTTCCTCTTGCAAAAATGGTGGACCGAAAGTTACGTGTTCGTTCCACGAAATCGGGCGGTCATAACTGCTGAGGTTGATCGCTTCTTCTTCGCAATAAATTACCGGATTCGCTCGATCAAGGGTCAGCTTCCGAGTGAAACTGATTCGAGCCTGGGGAAGCGTCACGCCATATTGCAATAATGGCTTCGCCGACTGTGCTTGCTTCTGAATCTTCCACGTCAATGCCGGCGATTCGCCGTGAGTTGTGAGACCGGCCGCCGTTTCTTCAATCGATGGCGGCCCGAAGTGATCAAAACTGAGGCTGTGCCCGGCAATGCCGGAGAGCAACTTGCCATCCGGCGGAGGTCCGTACCGGCGAGCATGTTTCGAAACTTTGTAATCGTCGGGATCGATCGTGGGCCAGGGCGGACGCCACAGCGGATTCACTCCAGAACATGCATTCAAATTCAACTCGCAGATATGCCCACCACCCGCAAGAACTGAGAGATGACCCCAATCTGTCTGCAGGCGAAATCCGGAGCGGCCGTCGATCACATTGTTGCTGCGAAAAACGCCCCGGGAATGGGAACCGGACTTAATCATCTTGGGATAGCTTGGAACTCTGCTGTCGCCGCGCCGTCCAGAGCAGCTCGCGCCTGTTTTAGAAATCCGCTGATGTCGTCGGCCTGGAAGACATTGCGGCCAAAGAAGACGCCCGCCGCTCCGGCTGCCGCCACTTCTCGCACCACATCAAGAGCTTGCTTGTCGGAAGCATGACGGCTTCCGCCCAGCACGAGAATAGGTATCGGACAATTCTCCACCACCAAACGCATGGAGGATGGATCCCCGCTGTAATCCGTCTTAACCGCATCTGCACCAAGCTCGACCGCCATCCGGGTGTGGAGGTTGAGCCACTTGGCATCGCCCGGGTTCTGCACATTCTTGCCGCGTGCCAGAGACTCAACAATCAGTGGGATTCCCACTCGTTCACATTCGCGGGCCACTTCGGCGTTGCGGGCAATCTCCTTCGTCTCAAACTCCGCATCGCCGGTGCCCACCACGAGATAGGTGAGAACGGCATCTGCTCCGTGCCGTAAAGCGTCCTCGGGATGCGCGAGAAGCGAACTGTGCAGCGCGCCGCTTCCATTTTGCCCAATCGCCGACCAAACCGTGGTCCAATCGATGCGCGCAATTAACGGCGGTATGGAGCCCGCACCTGTCGAGTTGGCGAATTGGCGAATCAGGCCAAGGTTCAACAATAAGGCATCGACACCGGCCTGAGAAAACTGGCGAATCTTACTGAATGGGTCTTCCGTTCCCGGAATCGGCCCCAGCACTAACGCATGATCGAAAGCCACAACCAAGGCTCGCCGTTGCGAGCCTCCAAGCACACGGTTCAAACGAATTTTCCTTCCGCAGTCGCTCACAAGTTCCTTATGTTGTCGCAGCACTCGAAGTCGGACTCAAACTACCGGGATATTGAGCGAATGTCAACTTATTTGCGTGCATTTGTTCGTTTTGCGATCGCTCTACGCCCATCTTGACCATCCGCCACCACAACCTCGACACCGGCTTCACGCAGCGCCTTTACATATTTAGGGTCAGTGCCGGAATCGGTTACGAGCACGTCAATATCTGTAACCGGACCGACATAAGCGAAGCTCTGGGTGCCAAACT
Source organism: uncultured Acidobacteriaceae bacterium (assembly GCA_963724815.1). Classification (GTDB taxonomy): domain Bacteria; phylum Acidobacteriota; class Terriglobia; order Terriglobales; family Acidobacteriaceae; genus Sulfotelmatobacter. The sequence continues at coordinate 170,243 of CAVRWS010000064.1, read as the reverse complement.
TACTGTGATCCGCCAAGGCGATGCGGGTTTTCGCGGCTCGCGTGATCATCTTTTTGATCTGCGCCTCGGCGTGGTTTGCGGTTGAAACTCCGTAAGAAAGATCGATTGCGCTTACTCCCAGAATCGCTTTATCCAGGCGAATTTCAGAGAGCGCGCGCTGCGCCCACTCGCCGGAAAAATAGAAAGTATCCTTCTGCAGATCGCCGCCGGTACAAAGCACCGTCACTCCGGAACTCCTTTGCAACTGGCAAACGATCGTGGGGGAATTCGTCACTACCGTAAGACGATTCCGCTGATGCAAAGCGCGGGCAAGCTCGTACACCGTGGTGCTTCCCTCGAGAAACACGGTCTCGCCATCCAGCACTAAATGTTCAGCCGCACGCGCGATCGCATGCTTCTCGGCGCTATGGCTGTGCGACAAAGTTTCGTAGGAAGGTTGGAAGTTCGTGCTGGACATCCGGGAAACCGCTCCCCCGTGGGAACGGACAAGTACACCATCGTGCTCGAGCGCTGCCAGGTCTCGCCGAATCGTCGCGGCGGTAACCCCCAGGGCCGCGCAGAGGTCGGAAGCGGAGACAGTGCGTTGACCAGAAAGAATCTCTCGAATGCGAAATCTACGCTCTTCCGCGAGCATGAATGTTTGCGCTTCTCCCGGCCTGAGTCTTTTAGGGTTCGATCAGGCGCCGCGGACACAATTGTATTTGGGATGTGACGATTTGTATCAAAAAAAGAAGGCTTACGGGACTAACTCGATCAGAAACAAACATTCCAATTGACAAACGTGCATCCACTCGGTAAATTCGCGCCATTGCAAATGGAATGACGTAAATTAAAAAAGCGGCCCACGTCGGAGTGCCATCACCCGTCCGCCTATGCCTTCGAAAACCGAAACGCACCCCCGCCTGACGCGCGCCTTCGGCTTACTTCCGGCTACGGCCCTGAACATGGCCAACATGGTTGGCATCGGACCCTTCATCACAATTCCCTTACTGATGGCTTCCATGGGCGGGCCGCAATCCATGCTGGGTTGGCTGACGGGGGCGCTCATCGTAATTTCCGACGGTCTGATATGGAGCGAATTAGGCGCGGCGTTGCCCGGCTCCGGCGGCAGCTACCATTTTCTTCGCGAAGCTTACGGCCATCAAACCTGGGGACGTCTGATGGCTTTTCTTTTCATCTGGCAGTTTGTTCTGAGCGGACCTTTGGAAGTTGCCTCCGGCATGCTCGGATTCGGAAACTATTCCACATATCTGTGGCCGGGCTTGAGCGGTCGAGGGCAGCAATATGTTGGGGTTGCCGCGGGATTAGTTGCCCTGTTCCTCTTATGCCGGAAGATTACATTCTTAAGCAAGGTCACGCTCACGCTGTGGATCGGCACCGTGCTGGCAATGGTGACTATCATAGTCACGGGCTTTCCTCACTTCAACGCGCACCGTGCGTTCGATTTTCCTGCCGGGGCGCTGACGTTTAATCGCGGCTTCGTGCTCGGTCTCGGCAGCGCTACTCTAATCGCCGTTTACAACTATCTGGGATATTACGACGTCTGCTACATCGGCGACGAAGTCGAGAATCCGGCCTATGTGGTGCCGCGCTCGATTTTGATTTCACTCGCCATCTGCTGCGTAGGGTATCTGGCATTGCATCTCGCCATAGTCGGCGTAGTTCCCTGGAGGGAAGGAATTCATTCCAACTTCATCGTTTCTGATTTCATGGAACGCCTTTACGGCCGGGGCGCCGCAATCGGAGTAACAATTCTGATTCTCTGGTCTGCCTTTGGCTCCGTGTTCGCGCTGCTTCTCGGTTATTCGCGAATTCCTTATGCCGCCGCCATCGACGGCTATTTTTTTCGTCCGTTTGCGCAATTGCATCCCACGAAAAACTATCCGCAAGTTTCGCTTCTGGTTCTGGGCAGTGTATCGATTGCTATGGCGTTCCTTAAACTCGATCAGCTCGTCAGTGCTTTGATCACCACCAGAATTCTGGTGCAGTTTCTCGGTCAACTGTTTGCTATTCCGCTGCTGCGGCGAAAGCTTCCCGACAGCGCACGGCCGTACAAGATGTGGTTTTATCCGGTTCCCATGATCATCGCGTTCTTTGGCTGGGCATACGTTTTCCTCACCTCAGGCTGGCTCTATATCGAGATCGGATTACTGACGCTGTTCACCGGAATTCTGGTTTTCTTCATCTGGGCGAAATGGAAAGCTACTTGGCCCTTCAGCAGCGCGGATGCTGCATGAGCGGAAATTAAGAATCTCGCGGATAACGGAAGGAATTCATGATTGGAAAAAATCGTAGTGAGTTTCGGCTCTCCAATATCTGGTCCAGCAGGATCCGCGGCACGGAGATCGCTCGGCTGTTGATGCCCTGGTTCGTGATTTTGGCCAGCCCCGCCGCGACCGCACAGGTAATTGCTAACCCTCAAGGTTTATCCGCGTCGGTTCAGGCGAGCGACGGCACCTACGAGATCCAAACAGGAACCGGCGGACACGCCCTTATTCGGGCGAGAGTAGCCGCGGAGATCGATCACAAGTGGGTTCGATCTACGGATTATCCGAAGCATGAAATATCTCAAACGACATTTGAAGATATTCTCGGTCATGGCAAGAAAATTACCGTTACTTCGTCCGGACTCCCAAATTTGCCCAATATCGCCTATACGTTACAAATTTACGAGGGCAAAGCCTTCGGTGTGGTTGAAGTTGAGGTTGAAAATCAAACGGCCAACGCTGTGACGATCCAAAGTCTTCGAAGCGTCGAAGCCATCGGAGACAAAATCATCGACCTTGCTGGCCCACAGAAGGCCGATCGAATTATTTCCGATAGTTTTAGCGAGGACTGGCCTCCCTTACAGATTTACGATTTAGGAAAAGCTCCCCAGGGAATGCACCGCGCCGTGGGGAGTCAACTCATTTATAACCGGGAAAGTAAAGAGAGTTTGTTTCTTGGAGCTCTCACTTCAAACCGCTTTCTCACAATCATTCATTTGCAAACTCACTCATCCCCACCGGGGAGTTCCGGCATCGCTTCGTTCACGGTCGATTCCACTGGCACGACTGAGATCCAGGCGACCGATCCGGAATCCGGTCTGCGAGAAGGTTCCGCGGAGAACCTGATTGAATTAAACATCCCGCTTGCCGAAGGTGAATCCATCACTTCTGAACCCGTGATGTTTGCGGCAGGAAAAGACTACCACTCACAACTGGAGAACTACGGCGCTGCGATTCGAGAATTGCATCACAGCCGCATCGCTGCGGAGAACATGCTGGGCTGGTGGAGCTGGACAGCCTTCTACAAAAAAATTACCCAGGGCGCAGCTCTCACGAACGCGGAGTGGCAGGCCGAACACCTGAAGACTCTGGGCTACGATTACTTTCATTTTGACTTGGGTTACGCATACTCCCGCAGCGAATATGCGACGCCGAACGCATCTCAATTTCCCAACGGCATGTGGGATATCACTCACCGCGTCTGCCGATTAGGATTGAAAGTAGGAATTTGGACGGCGCCGTTTGACGTCGGCGAGCGGGCATGGATCTACGAGCATCATAAAGATTGGCTGCTGCACAATGCGCACGGTGATCCGATTTCGATTGGAACCGCCGAAGAGGTAGAAGGCGAACGGCTATTCGTCCTCGATGTTACGCATCCAGATGCGCAGGAATATCTTCGGCAGACCTATCGCACCCTCGTCCGGGAGTGGGGCGCGCGCTACATCAAGCTCGACTTCATGGACAACACGGCGATCGAAGGTTATTACCACCGCCCCAACACTACCGCGCTGGAGGCTCAGCGAATCGGCCTCGAGATCATCCGCAAGGCGGTCGGCGAAGATGTGCTACTCGATAAAGACGGCAGTCCGATGTTGAATCCTGTCGGCCTGGTGGATGAGGGCCGCGTATCGCAGGATACAGGTCACGCGTTTCTGCGCAGCAAGGAAGCTGAGCCTGGCATCGCGGCGCGATATTATATGCATCGCAATTTTTTTATCGACGATCCGGATGCGTTCACCGTGTCCCGCCAACTACTGGAAGAGCGAACGATTCAAGCGCCGCTTACTTTGAGCGAGGCTCAGGTCTCGATTGCGCTGGCGGCGGTTTCTGGGGGCATGTTTGAAATTGGCGATGACCTGACAATTTTGGGGAGTGAGGCGGAACGTTTAGCGTTGGTAAAAAATTCCGATTTGCTGGCGATGGTGAAACTCGGGCGCGCCTCGTTGCCTTTGGACCTTCTGACTTACGCCGAGAAGGATGAACAACCGAGCGTTTTTCTGTTGCGCGAAGATCCGCGGCAGTCGATTTTGGCAGTTTTCAACTGGACGGAGCAGTCGAGTTCTCATACTTTCACTTTTTCTGATCTGAATCTTTCTGCCGGCCATTCATACAAATTGTTCGATGTGTTTGCGCCGGATCAGCCGCAGCCAATAGACCACCCAACTCTGCGCGTGGAGAATCAGCCCGCACACTCTGTCAGGCTGATTAAGATTATTGATACGTCGGCTCCCGCAGCCGCGCCTTCGATCATCTACAAAGTACCGTCTCAGGCAAAAGTTGGAGAAGAGATTCAACTCTCCAGCGAAGCTTCGAAGGATGGCGTCCCTGCACTCGCTTACCATTGGGATTTCGGCGATGGAGTAGTTGCCGATGGTGCGAGACTCACTCATACCTTTACTGCTTCCGGAACTTACAAAGTGGGCTGCAGCGCCGAAGGCCTCGATGGCATATCCTCCGAAAAAACATTTTCGATCGCGGTCACCGGATCGGCGATTCTTCCGGCTCCGCGGCGTTACCTCGACCCCAGCGAATAGCTTAGGCTCATCCGTAATCTAACTCGGCACAGAGGCAAGCGGAAAAGAGACTGAATGTCGCATAACTGCTGCAGCATTCTCGCTCAACCACGAGCGCTCAATGCGCCAGATCTCGAACCAACTCGGCGCAAACCCTCGATCTCTTTACCCCTGGGATACTCTGCTGGAAGCCGCATTCATTGGCCCCGCCGTCACGTATCGCTTGCCATCCCGGTTAAACTCTTTTTCATGGCGGGTCGAATAGAGGAATTCGTATCCCGTCAACCGACCTGGGTAATACCATTTGAAGAGCGCTTCCGGCTTTTGCTGCGAACGCACGACGAACTCGACTTCAGTATGATTCGTTGATTTCGGACGATGCGTCGGTATTGTCATCAAGTTGGCATAGAGCCTCGATTGATCGGCATTGTAGATTCGCACGATATTACGATCGGATTGGTTGTTCTCCAGGACGAACAAATAAGTCCCGGCCGGTAAAACCCGACCCGGAATTTCTACCGGCGTATTAAATGTCATTCTTGTCATGGCATTCCACTCACCGGCTCGAGCACTGGGAAGAAACACCGCACACGCCAGAACGAGGCTGCCCAGCAGCAATCCTGCATCACGTGTACTCATTTTTTTGCCTCCTTTCTCGGTCTGATAACCAAGGTGACCTGTTTATTGGGAATGCAGAAGGTCTGAGAGCGTTGCCTGCAGGCATGACTAATCTTATTTCCTGCAGATGCCTTGTTGAATGCAACCAGATCCGCCAGGATCTGGCCTCCTTCTCCAACCGCAAGGCATCTTAACTGAGAGAATGTAAAGTGTGGGATTGGTCGACCTTGGGTCGCTGGGGCCCTTTACCAGGTGCCGTAGGCGGTTCCGTCGCTGCCGGTTGCACTCGACGCCGAGTGTACATCGCTGATTCCAGGATCCTGTTGATCCACCGCTAATAGAACGTCTTCCTGAACGACCTCCCAGTTCGGCTGATTGGTCATCGGATCGTTGGGAACGATTTTGATATAGCCCCCAGTCACCAGATCGTCCAGGGATTGTGGCGCTTTCTGTTTGTCGAGAGTGTACTGCGAGATGAGCGACCGCAACTCGAACAAGTCCTGACGCAGCACGGCCTCGCGCGAACGCACCACCGACTGGTTATAAATAGGGAGCGCGATCGACATCAGGATCACCATGATGCTGATCACGATCATCATTTCCAGCAGAGTGAAACCGGAACTGTGGCGGGTTTTTAATCTACTGGCCATTTACCAATCCTTATACTTCGTGCCGTCGAGCGCTTCGTCCTGCGATTTGGTGTAAACGTCAAACACACTCTGTCCGCCAAATGAATCGGAATCCGGATCATCCTGCATCGATCTCATGCCCCACTCCGTGGTGCCAGTCATGGGGTCGATGGGAATCTTGCGCAGATACCGGACCTTTTTCCCTTGCACGTCTACGCCCTTTACCAGCGTTTCCAGGTCGGGGGGATAACCCTGGCTGTCCACTTTGGTCTGAAAGGCGTTGCGGTCGGCATCGATCTTGTAACGATCGATGGCGTCGCGCATTTCCCACAAATCGGCCCGCAGCCGGCGCTCCTTTTCCCGCTTGATGCTGAGGCGAGCCATGGGCACAGCCATGGTCGACAGGATGAGCAGGATGGTGGTCGCAATAATCAGTTCCAGGAGCGTGAACCCGCCTTCTGGTTTCGTCCTTCTGCTCCTGCAGAATCTACTTAGCTTCATCTTCTACTCTTCAAAAAGTGCTCTTCACCAAAGTGGCTATTGCACGGTGACCGATGCCTGCGCGCCATTCACAGTAATAGCCTGCAAGCCGGGATCGCGCGCTCCGCCCCGGGTAATGGTCAGCGGAGTTTGTCCTTCGGCCTTCGCCTCAAATGTCAGCGTGAGCACGGCTCCCTGCCCGGAAACTCCGCCTGACCCGGGCGGGCGAGCCGCCGTAATCTGCAAAGTTCCCGCGGGATCTTCGCGCTTCACCAAGGCAACCGCTTGCCCATCCTGCGAGAGGAATCCGCCGTTGGAGACGTTCACCAACTGCAGTTTCGACGGATCGTAATTCATCTGCACCGGCACGGAATACACATTCTGAGCGCCGGACATTAATAGATTCACAACGAATGTGTTCCCCTTCTTAACTGTGATCTGCCCCGGATCAAAAAGGAAGTTCGCGCTACCCTGCGTTCCCGGAGCCGGCTGCTGATTCGAGTTTTGATTTCCTGGCGCCGGCGTCGCAGGCGACTGATTCGGAGACCCCTGTCCTGCGGGTGTAGTGGCCACCGAATGGTTCACTTCGCGCAGTTGAACCACATTTGCGGTCCCGATATCGATGGCCCGCTGGTTTAATTCGCTCAAGCTGGTTCCACGAATAATGTGAGGCGTGATGGCGAAGACCGTCTCGTCCTGCTCGTTGTCCTGCGTCACCTGGCCAAAAAGGTATTTTATGATTGGAAGCTGCGCCAATCCGGGAATGCCAGTCAGTGCCTTGGTCTGCGAATCATCCATGATTCCGCCAATCAGGCTCGATTCGCCATCCTTCAGGCGGATTTCGTGCTCGATTTTTTTCTGGCCTATGATGGGCTGGCTGATGCCGCCGATGCTGGATTGGCCGACCACCGAAGAGATTTCCATGGTGATCTTCAAAGTCACTTCCCGGTCCGAATGCACGTGCGGCGTAACATCGATATTTACGCCAACATCAAGATATTGGAACTGAGTGTTCACCAGCGGATTAATACCCACACCGCCAATGCCGGGCTGGAACGACCCGGTGGCCACTGGAACGCGTTCGCCGATCTTCAGCGTCGCTTTCTGATTATCCAGCGCGCGCACCTGAGGGTTCTGCAACATCTTGGTGTCGGTATCGCCCATCAGAGCTGATAAATTTGCCGACCCAATCGAAACTTGAAAATCAGTCGCGTTCAAACTGCCGAGTGTATTCAGTTCGAGTCCCGTGGGGCTGGAAGTCGTAGGCGTTGAAACTCCGGTCGTGCTCGTCGTTGTAGTAGTGGAAGTATTAAGATTACTTTGCAGAGTGACCGTAGCGCTGGTCGGCGGACTTAACCCCAAGGTTCGCGACTTGTCTCGGCTCACCTGCAATACTGCAATGTCGACCACTACTTCCGGACGCGCCTTGTCCAAATCCTCAACTAATTTTTCGGCCAGCGCGATTTGGTCAGGCGTACCGCGAACCACGAGCGCGTTCTGCGACAGCAGTTGCTGCACTCTCTGCACGTCCAACACGGCGCGAATCGCGTTTACAACATCTTGTAACTCGGTGGGCTGCGAAAGATTCTGCAGGTAAAAAGTTTTCAGAACGCTCTGTTCCAGTTCTTTGCGCTTGGCCGGATTGTCCTGTGCCACAAAAATCGTATTGGAAGTCACCGGCCGCCAGAAAGTTTTCGACTCCAGGGCCGTAATCTCAAGCGCATCTTGCAGCGTCACTCCATTCAGCTCGACCTTAATCCGGCGCGAAGTGTAATCCGGATCGAACAGCACGTTGATTCCGGCAATTTTGCCGATCGTCTCATAGATGACTTTGCTGTCATCCGTGGCCTTGATTGTGAGGGGAGTGTTTGAGATGGGAGCTAACTCTACCGGACCGCCTGCTTCTCTGATCTTGCGTTCCAGGCTGCCCGGAGGACCTGCGGCCTGCGGCGGAGGATTCTCCTTGTCATTGATCATCTGCAGAGTTTTTTTCAACTCTTGTTGAGCAATGAACAACGAAGGATCGATGAGCGCCGCTTTTTGAAAGTCAGCCAACGCTTCCTGGAGTTTGCCCTGTTCGCGGAGCACATGACCTTGATGGACCAGCGTGGCGGCGGTCTTGAAGCGCATGCGCTCAAACGAAGCGCGGTAGCGCAAATCCTTCGGTTTCAAGTCATAAGCCCGCTTGTAGAGATCGTAAGCGGCTTCGTAGTTCTGGCGCGCCTCGGCGTCCTGGGCCTTCTCGTAAATCGTCTTGGCCTTATCGGCAATCGCGGGGAGTATGATAACCAGAACCAGCAGCGCAACCGCCGCAGGCATCAGACGTTTCATTCGACAGTCCTCGTCTCAAAATCTTTGCTGGAAATCTTCGCGGGAGAGGCAGTAATCGCCTCGACCGCTCGTTTCCAGCGACCTGCTCGAAGTACAAAAATGATGCTTTTGCAGCGATTATAGCATCGGCCTTCGCGCCTCCCCATCTCATTGCATGCACGGCAGTTACACTCTTTGGTCTTAGCCCCAGTGGGTAAGTACGCCTGCCTTTGTTTCGGAACCCGGAGGCCGGGACCCCGGACGCGGTATTTTGCTTGGCCCATTTCGCGCTAAGATAAGGCCACCACCTGACCATGCCTCGACAATCGACCCACCAGACCAAACCCAGCCCGGAGAAATCCCCCCGGCGCGATCCTACGGCCTCTGGCCAGCGAGACGCCGCCGTTAATAGGATCGCTTCCCATAACTACTTCTTGCTGGAAAAATTTGAGTGTGGCGTGGTTTTAACCGGAACCGAGGCCAAATCAGTACGCGGCGGCCTCGCCAATCTGAAAGATTCTTACGGCTTGGTAAAAGATGGCGAACTCTGGCTGCTGAATGCCCATATCGGCCCCTACGAGCATGGCAACATTCACAACCACGCCCCCCTGCGCACCCGCAAGCTGCTCATGCACAAAGAAGAAATCCGCAAGCTGATCGGCAAAACCCAGCAAAAAGGGCTGACGCTGATTCCCGTCCGAATGTACTTCAAGAATGGCAAAGTAAAAGTTGAATTGGCGTTGGCCAAAGGAAAACAGCTCTGGGACAAACGCGAAACCGAACGCCGCAGGACCGCGGACAAAGAAGCGCGGGAAGCCATCAGAAGCCGGAAGAAGTAGCACCGCCGTCCTGGCCGCTATCCGGCAATTGCCCGTAAGGTTTACCTGGGGAGAGCCGCTCTCGGCTGTCCAGCTGGGCAAAGCCGGGCACTCGGCGGAGTTCCTGCCCACCCTTCAATCTTGCGATCATCGACCCGACGCCAACCTGCAAAACTCTGATTCACGCCGGGAAGGGCACGACTTTCAGTCGTGCCATAACTCATCGAAATACGTTCGCTCTTTAGCGCCTCAGGTGATCCCGATAACCGACCTCTGATCCTCTCCGAACCCTGCTAGCTTCCAACATCTTTGTCATTCCGAACGCTGCCGTATCGCCGAGGAACCTGCTGTCAGCCCGAAGTACCGAATCAGCCGTGCAACAGTTTGCTGGCGATCCCTAAGCAACAAAGCAGCGTATGATAGTCGGCCAACAGGTTAACGTAATGGCTAATCCCCAGCACTTGGCACAACTGAAAAAAGGCGTCGCGGCGTGGAACGCCTGGCGAAGGAGCAGGCCCAAGGTGACGCCAGATTTGACTGGGGCCGATCTCACAGGAATTGCCCTAGACAGGGCCGACTTTACAGAGTCCGACGTAGAGAAGACGATATTTGCTCGCGCAACTCTATCAGGCGCGAGTTTTGCACGCTCAAACGTAGGCCGCGCCAACTTTGAACACGCGCAGCTCAAGGGAGCGAACCTGTTAAGGGCGAACATGCGGGGCGCGAACTTGAAGGGAGCGAACCTTGCGCAGTCGCTTCTCCAGCGCAGCAACCTGACCAGTGCGAGTCTCGCCGGCGCGGACCTGCGGCTATCTAATTCGGAGCAGGCTATTTTCCTCGGGGCGAACCTATCAGAGGCCGACCTCACAAGCTCGGAACTCTTTGCCTCGAACTTCCGCGAAGCCAACCTCAACGGCGCAAACCTGCGCAGGACTTATCTTGAGGACGCAGACTTCTCCAAGGCCGACTTGCGGGGCGCCGACTTTTGCGGTGCGTATTTCAGTAACACGCAGCTGTTCGATGCAACTGTCGGCTATACAGTTTTCGGAAACAACGATCTGAGGGGATTAATGGGCCTCGAAACGGTTGTGCATGCGGCCCCTTCAGTGGTAGGCGTCGAGAGCATCTTCCTGTCCGGTGGCAAAATCCCGGAAACGTTCCTGCGTGGCGGCGGCCTTCCGGAAGAGTTCATTACCTACATGAAGTCGCTAACGGCCAATCCCATCGAGTTCTATTCCTGCTTCATCAGCTACTCCACGAAAGACCAGGACTTCGCTGACCGCCTCTACGCCGACCTGCAGAGCAAAGGCGTACGCTGCTGGTTCGCTGCGCACGACGTTCACGGCGGCAAGAAACTCCACGAGCAGATCGACGAAGCCATCCGCCTGCACGACAAGCTCCTGTTGATCCTGTCGCCGCACAGCATGGAAAGTGAGTGGGTAAAGACGGAAATCGCCAAAGCTCGCAAACGCGAGCTGCGCGATCAGCGGCGCGTGCTATTCCCCATCCGGCTCGCGCCATTTGAGACCCTGCGCGACTGGGAGTGCTTCGACGCCGACACCGGGAAAGATTCCGCCCACGAAATTCGCGAGTATTTTATTCCCGACTTCAGCAACTGGAGGGACTACGACTCGTATCAGGAAGCGTTCCAGCGCTTGATCGGCAACCTGAAAGCGTCTGACTCCGAGACGAAGTGAACTACGAGGCCCAACCATCAAAACCGTAAACCTCAAGTCCGACATGCCCGAAGTTCCCGAAGCCCTCCATCGCCTGGACCGCGAACTTGCCGTGGCACGCCAAACCAAACTCACTCTCTTAAAGCTGATCCACGGCTACGGCTCAACCGGCGCGGGCGGAGACATTCGTATCGCCGTGCAAAAGCGCTTGGTCGAGATGGTTCAAAGCGCTCAGATTCGCGGCTGCATCTTCGGCGAGAACTGGTCGAAGTCAGATGAAACGACGTGGAAACTTCTGCAATCGAATAACGATCTCAAGAACGATCCCGACCTCGGCCGGGGCAATCGCGGCATCACGATCGTCATAATCTGATCAGGATCGAAGGATTATTGTAAGACGATCATCATAAGACAATCACTTGGAAAGCTACGCCCCTTGCGGCTCCGGCGGAGGAGGAGGAATCATTGGCGGAGGACTTGGCTCATTCACTACCAGCGCAACTGGCGCAGGCGTGATCGGCTGGATCACGACCGGCTCGACCATATTCTGCAAGTAGTAGGTAACAGCTACCCCGCGCTGCCAGAAGCGCGGAATCAACAACAGCAGCAGCAGGAATTGACTGAGGAAAAACGCTCCGATCACGCTGGCCGGCGGAACCAGCTTCATCCACGCCCAGAGCCCGGCCACGAGCACGACTGCCGCTATAACCGTGGTCACTACATAGCTTCCGACCAGCCGTCCCAGACTTCGCCACATATGACGGAAGCCGGTTCCAATCGATCTTCGCACCGCGCGTTGATCGCTAAGCACGATGTCGGCTTCCGCCAGATCAAACCAGATACGCAATGCTGTCATCACCAGAAAGATGATAATCATGTCGACCACGCGAACTTCAAACAAAAGCAGTTCGTGCGTGCTCTCCAGAGCCTTTTTTTCGACAACGGTATGCAGGCCGAATAGTACTCCGGCAGCCGCTCCCATCACGACACCGGCCACAATCAACAGGCGGATAAATCGCCACAGATTCCGTCCGCAGGCGCGGAAAAAATCCTCTCGCGGCAAATGGTATGTGGAGGCATAGCCTTGCAGCACTCCCGGCAAAAAGAGTGCAGTGGCGAAGAAGAAGATCAAAGCAAAATGCAAACCCGAAACGCTGGCGGCGTGAGTAGTGCCAAACTCGGGCCGCACAAACATCTCGACCAGCACTCCAACATCAAAGCCGTGTACCAGGCGTTGCGACAACAGGCTGTGGTCGAGATAATCGTGCAGCTGATTGCTGAACGCCGCCGCGCCCAGCCACGCCAGAACAAGATTTAGCACATAGAACCAGACGATGTAACGCTTGTTGCGCGTGACCCGATCCCACCCGCCGCTTAACAGACCTTGTGGCTCTACCATTGCGTCTCTGCCTCAATTCTTTTCGCCCGCGCTTGCTCTCGAACCGGTTCTAAACTCCCCACCAGGACAGCGCCTGCCCCAGCCACTGCGTCATAAACAGCCAATAATTCGCCAGCTTCCGCGCCGGCTTTCCATGCCCTTCCGCCGTGTAGCTGTTATTGAAATCGTTGCGGTCAATCTGGATTTTATGATCCGGATCGAGCTCCGCCGATTCCACTTTGGCTTTTTTCTCGTACATAAACTTCGTCCAGCGGCTTACTCCGTCCCAGTGCTCGCGGATTTTTTCGCCGTTATCAAACTTGATCTCAACATCCACGGGCATAACGAAATCGCCCTTGCGCTGCAGCCATACAAAAGAACGATAGACAGTATTTTTGTCATCCTTTTTTGACGCACTCTTCTTGTCGTCGTACCAATTCACCGGGAAGGATTCGATCTTCAGCACCTTGTAATCCATTACCTGCGAGCCGTAAATCGCCTGATCGAAGTACCAGCGCAGATTCTTGCCGGAAACATCCTCAATCGTTTTCAGAAAGTCTTCCTTGGTGGGATGCGTGAAGCGATACTTCATGAAATAGACGTGCATCGCCTTGGCCATCGTGTCTTCGCCGATGATGCCTTCGAGCGTCAGCAGCACGCTTGCGGTCTTGCCATAAGTGATGCCGCCGTAAGAGTTGTAGCTGTAATAGTCGTAGGCCTTTTGCGCGATGGGATCGATGTCGGCCGCGCCCATATACATGAGCCTTTGCTCTTCGCGCTCGCCCATCGTGGCGCCGGCCAAATTCAGAATCGAAGTATTCTTACCCAGAATCGAATCCAGCACCTTCACTTCGGTGTAGCTGTTAATGCCCTCATCCATCCAGGCATCTTCGAATTCATTAGTCGCCACCATGCCATACCAGTACTGGTGTCCGAATTCGTGTTCCACCACGACCTCGGGCAAGTGCAACCCTTCCGGCATGAACCAACTGGTGTCGCCGGTAATAAATGTGGGATATTCCATCCCGCCCGCCGCCGAATCCGGTTCGGGATCGACCAAGGTGATCGTCTTATAGGGATAGGGCCCGTACCAGCTTTCGAAATGTTCCAGCGATTCTTTCAGAATTTTTTCGTGCCGCCCCACCTGGCTCCAGTGCGCCGGCTGCATCAGGATTCGCATCTGCACCGGCCCCATCTGTCCCTGAAAGACGCCGTCATCTTTCACCTTGTAGCGCGGACTGGCCGTCCACGCAAAATCATGAATGTCATCGCCGTGATAAGTGACCGTTTTCGTTTTGTCAGGATTGTCTACTTCTCCAACTTTCACGCCGCTCGCGCCGACCACCTCATACTGCGGCACCGTCAGCTTGACGTCGTACACTCCGAAGTCGGCGAAGAACTCCGTCATCGCGTGATACTGATGACAATTCCAGGCTCCATGCCACCAAACGCCAACTTTGGGAAACCATTGCCCACCCAGCACAAAATCGCGCTTCCAACCCGACCGCGCTTGCGTTTCGGGAAACTTAGTCTGAAACGAAATCTTGAATTGAACAAATCCGCCAGCCGGGATCGGCTTTGCCAGTGGCAAGTCAACCACAGTCTTATCATCCTTATTGCTATCGTCCGGTTGGATAAACTTCAAGCGCGATGTCAGATCGCCCTGCCCCACCACCTCAATGCTCTGGATCTCTTCCGACCCGTATTCCTTGGCCTCCCACTTTTCGTAGCTGGTGTCCCGGTTGCCGGCGACTTTGGCCTCGCGCACGAACGTCGAGTTCGGCTGAAATGCATTCTGGTAAAGATGGAACGGAAAATGATCGAGCGCCTGTCCGGTGAGATTGTGATAGGTAAGCACCTCGCTCGCGTTCACAGTATGGCTCGCAGCATCGTATTTCGCGTCGATCTCATAGTGGACCACGCGCTGCGACATCGGCTTATCCGAATTAATAGCCAGCGTGGTGTCAGGAATTGCCGGTGTGCCGTTCGAAGCCACATTTCCAACCGACGCCGATATTGGAGTTCCCGTTTTCTGCGGTGCAGCCGCCCTCGCCGCGTGTTCCTTTACCAGCAGAGACAGCACAATCACAGATACCACCGGAAACAACACGATCACCCACCGGATCTTCATGAACAAACCCCTGTTTTGGCTACGGGATGGAATCATACCGCAGGCGGTCGAACAGCGTCACTCTGTTCGTGCGTCACTTATCAGCGTTCTAGGGCGCAGTTTCGTTACGCCAATCAGGTCGCCAGGTGAATTTGTTTTTGCTGCAGGCATGCGACGTACTCTTGGAAAACGTGACATATTTCGATATTTCAATCAATATTTACGATATTGTACGTTGGTAGATCGCTGCGATCGGGCCGATCGGGCGTCCTCATAAAATTGTCCATCGGCCGACACCACTTCAGCAGGAGGAACTCTTTGAAGACCATTCTCTTCGTTCTTCTTTTCTTGGCTCCCGCCCTCGCCCAAAGCAAGTCCGCCCTTGCCGCGGCCGAATCAGCCTGCGGCCCCGCCGAGGTCTATTTTGACACCCAAAGGGCTGAGAAGCAGTCTTCCCCTCCGACGGAAGCCAGCAAATCGACCGTCTACGTAATTGAAGTTTTTGATAAGGTGGTCGGCGAACTCGCCCGTCCGACTCTGCGCGTTGGGGTCGACGGCGCATGGATGGGCGCAGACAAGGGGAACTCCTACCTATCCTTTTCAGTCGATCCCGGAGAGCACCACTTGTGCACAAACTGGCAGTCGCACTGGAGACGGTTCTCCAATCAGGCCGCGTTCACTAGCTTCACCTCGGAGCCAGGAAAGACTTACTATTTTCGCGCGCGCATTACCGAGCATGGCGGTTCTACGGGGGCTTCGAACTTCTCTCTCGATCTAGAGCCTGTCAATAGCGACGAGGGTAAATACCTGGTCGCGGCTTCGGCCTTCAGCGTATCCCATCCCAAGAAATAAGCGAGGGCCAGCCAGCCCTCGTAGGAGTTTGGCCTTTCGATCCCGCACCTGCCTCTGTTAACATTGCGGCCACATGCTCGGACAGACGATCTCCCATTACCGCATCGTGTCAAAGCTGGGCGGTGGCGGAATGGGCGTGGTCTACGAAGCTCAAGATGAGCGACTCGGCCGCCGCGTGGCGCTAAAGTTTCTTCCCGAAGATCTGGCCCAAAACCCGCAGGCGCGCGAACGCTTCCAGCGCGAAGCTCGCGCCGCATCCGCGTTAAACCATCCCAATATCTGCACCATTTACGACATCGGCGAGTATGAGAACCGGCTCTACATCGTCATGGAGTGCCTGGAAGGCACCACGCTGAAGTACCGCATCGAAGGCAAGCCAATTCCAGTCGAGCAAGTCGTAGACTTCGCCGCGCAGGTGGCCGACGCGCTCGATGTCGCGCACGCCGCTGGCATCGTCCATCGCGATTTAAAACCGGCAAATTTGTTTCTGACCAAGCGCGGCCAGGCAAAAATTCTCGATTTCGGATTAGCAAAGGTCTCCAGCGGACCCATGCCGCAATTCGAGCCCGCCGGCGGATCGTTGCCGACTATGGCCATCGATGCGAATCTCACCAGTCCCGGCAGCACGGTGGGAACGGTGGCCTACATGTCTCCCGAACAAGCCCGCGGAGAAGACCTGGACGCGCGCACCGATTTATTTTCCTTCGGCGCCGTGATGTACGAAATGTCCACCGGACGCCAGCCATTCACGGGAAACACTTCCGCAATTATTTTCGATGCGATTCTGAACAAGCCGCCAACTGCGCCGGTACGCTTCAATCCTGACCTTCCCGCCCAGCTTGAATCCGTCATCAACAAATGCCTGGAGAAAGAACGCACGCTGCGTTATCAGACGGCTGCCGATCTTCGCGCCGACTTAAACCGTCTGAAGCGCGATACGCAGTCCTCGAAAGTCGCAGCGGTTTCCGGCTCGGTTGCAGCCGCGTCGCAGCAGCAATCGAAGTCGCGGAAATGGCCGATCATTGCAGCGGCGATTTTCGCTTGCGCGGTCATCGCGATCCTGGCCGGCGGCTATTTTGCCGGATGGTTCACCAAGCAACAGCCTTACACTCAAGCCGAACTAAAGCCGCAGCAACTCACTGCAAACTCTTCCGAGGATCCGGTCGCAGTCACTTCCGTCTCTCCGGATGGAAAATATCTTCTCTATGCCGATCTGGAGGGACTGCACCTCCGGCTTCTCGGCACCGGCGAGACGCAATCGCTTCCCATCCCTGACGCTTTCTGCTTTCGTTGAGCCCGCATCGAATGGTCCCAGGATGGGACCAAGTTGCTGGTTAGCGGTCCGGTTGCTCAGGAAAAGCAAGCTACCTGGGTGATCTCCGTGATTGGCGCGACGCTGAAAAAATTGCGCGACGACGCTCACGACGCATCGCTCTCGCACGATGGAACGAAAATTGTTTTTCGCGATGCCGTGAAACACGGTGTGTGGCTGATGGATGCCGACGGCGGCAACGCCCGAGAGTGGATGAAGCACGAAGCCGGCATGCATATTTTCTTTCCGACATGGCTGGCCAACGACAAGCGGATCGCCTATGCCAGGCTTTGGAACACGAACGGCGAAGCGAAAGTGGTGCTGGAAAGCCGCAATGTGCAGGGCAATGATCCCGTCATTATGCTTTCCAATCCGCGGCTCAGCGATGAGGGTTGGGGGCAAGACGGACGCCTTATTTATTCTCTGCGTGAACCGCCGCCCAACCAGTACGATTCCAATCTTTGGCAGCTGCGCTTCGATCCCGCAACCGGCAAGGCCAAAGGAAATCCACGGCGCCTCACCGATTGGACCGGCTTCTTTTTCAACAATCCTGAGTTGACCACGGATGGAAAGCGTCTGGTCTTCCTCAATCACAAAGCGCAAAGCGATGTATATGTCGCCGAATTAGAAAATGGCGGAAACGCGCTGAAAACTCCGCAGCGACTCACTCTCGACGACCGTGTCGATTGGCCCGGAGGCTGGTCGCTCGACAGCAAGACAATGTTTTTCTATTCCGATCTCGCCGGAAGTTTCGATATCTACAGACAGGGAGTGGCCGATCGCAATCCCGAACCCATCGTGACCGGCTCGGAAGAAAAATGTGCACCGCAGATTTCACCGGACGGCAAATGGCTGCTCTACCTGCAGTGGCCGATGACGACGGAAAATGCGCAGGCCAACTCCGGAAAACTCATGCGCATCCCCATCGGCGGTGGTCCGGCAGAAACCGTGATGGACGTGAAAGGGGATTCCTTTGTTTCATACGGCGATGATCCCACCAATACCTCTGGAGGCTATCCGAGCTTTCGCTGCACCTCGCATGCGCCGGGCACTTGCGTTCTCGCCGAAGCCGACGATACGCAGATTACTTTTTCCGCTTTCGATCCCGTGCAGGGACGAAAGGCCGAACTGGTCAAGGTTCCGGCTAACAAGGAATTAACCCGTTGGGATCTTTCGCCCGATGGCAGCCGCGTCGCCCTCTCTGTGTTCGATTATAAAGTTGCCGACGTTCAAATCGTTCCGCTGAACGGCGGTGCGCCGCAAAAATTCTCCGTGATGCCGTGGACTGAATTAGTTGCCGTAGCCTGGGCGGCGGATGGCAAGAGTTTGTTCCTCGCGAGCTACTCTTCCCGTGGAACTTCGATTGTGCACACCGAACTCACCGGTGCATCCAAGCCGCTCTTCAAATCTAGCTGGGATATCTTCGCGCTCACGGCGTCTCCTGACGGCCACTCGCTCGCCTTCGGCCCCGTCATCACTAGCGCCAACGCATGGACGATTGCTTCGTTCCCCGCCGACTGAAGCTAACCTCGGAGGCGGTCATCGGCCGGCGTATTTCAGCCGACTGAGGGATCTTTCGTGGGCCATCCCTGCTTTGCGACGCGCGAGATCCCTCACTACGCCTGAAAAGCGGCTCCGTTCGGGATGACGCCCCGTGTAGACGACTGCACTAATTTTCAAGCTTGAGCCATTCCCAGCTAGCGCTCCCCTTGCACTGCAAGCCTTTTCCCGACGATACTGGAAGGTTCCTGGAACAACTTTATAATCTCTATGAAAATTACACTCTCATTTGCCACGCCTGCTGAACTCGAAACCGAATCTCTGGTCGCGGTTGTCCTCGATCACGCTGAAAAGGACGCTTCCACCAAAAGCCACTCTGCGTCTGACAAGAAAGAAAAGCCGCAACTCAAACTCGCCACCAGCGACGGAGCAGTGCAATCCGTCGCGGCCGATTTGCTGGCCAGCGGCGAACTGACGGGCAAGCCCTTCGAATCGAATTTGTTGCACAAGCCCGCCGGACTCAAAGCCAAGCGCCTTCTGCTGATCAGCGGCGGCGCAGCGAAAAAATTTACTGCCTACGATCTTCGCCGAATCGCCGGGGCAGCCGTGCGCACGTTGAAATCGCGTGGGCTCCGCAGCTTCGCTTTCATCGCTCCGCCCAGCATTCCTGCCGACGAGGCAGTGCGCGCGATTGTCGAAGGCGCGCTAGTCGGCAACTTCGATCCCGATTACTACCGCAGCGACCGCAATGACCAGAAAATCGACTCGCTCACCATTATTGCCGGTGATAAGTCGAATCACGCCGCCCTGGAGAAAGCCGCGCAGGAAGCCCAGATCGTCGGCGAGTCGCAAAATTTCACTCGCGACCTGGTGAACGAGCCTTCCAATCGCATGACGCCGACTATTCTCGCCGAGCGTGCCAAGAAAATGTGCCAGGAAGTCGGATTGAAATGCGAAGTCTACGGCGCCGACAAAATCAAAGAGTTAAAAATGGGCGCGTTCTGGAGCGTGGCCCAGGGTTCCGACGAACCTCCTGCGCTTATCGTGATGACTTATGAGCCGACCGGCGCTCCCGCAAAACCAGTGGTCGGCTTGGTCGGCAAAGGCATCACCTTCGACAGCGGCGGCATTTCCATCAAACCGGCCGACGGCATGGAGAAGATGAAATACGACATGGCAGGCGGAGCAACCATGATCGGTGCGATGCGCGCGATCGCCATGCTGAAACCGAGAGTGAAAGTGATCGGCATCGTCTGCGCCACAGAAAATATGCCATCGGGCAAAGCGCAGAAACCGGGCGATGTGCAGATCGCCATGTCCGGTAAGAGTATTGAAATTATCAACACGGATGCCGAGGGACGGCTGGTTTTAGCCGACGGCCTCTACTACGCGCGTCAACTGGGGTGCACCCATCTGCTCGATGCGGCAACGCTCACCGGTGCCGTGGTGGTCGCCCTCGGGTACGCCAACGTCGGAGCCTTCGCGAATGATGACGCCATCTTTGATCGCCTGCAAAAAGCGAATGCCGAAGCCGGAGAAAAAATGTGGCGTCTTCCGCTCGACGACGAATACAAAGAACAGATTCGCTCCACCATCGCCGACATCATGAACACCGGCGGCCGTTGGGGCGGTGCCATCAATGCCGCCATGTTCCTGCAAGAATTCGCTGAAGATACTCCGTGGATTCACCTCGACATCGCCGGCACCGCCTGGATGGAAGATCAGAAACCATGGATCGCGAAAGGGCCGTCGGGTATCGCCTTGCGCAGCGTGGTGGAGTTCGTAAAGGGCTTTGCCAAATAGAAATTGAGCCGCGGATTCTCGCGGATAATAAGCGACCACGGTTTTCCGCCGTTCCTAAGTATCCGCGGCTCTGCTTGCCTTTTATCCCGCTATCAGAGCCTTTTCTCCGGGACTGGCATCTCATGCGGGCTTCAACGGCTCGAATGCTTCTGTCTTGCCGACTCTAAGCGGGAGAAAAACAATTATGAGAGGTCTGGCCGTAGCGGGAGTAGTAGTGCTGATCCTGGGCATCGTTTCGTTCTTCATTCCGATGCCGCACTCCGAGCATCACGGGATTAACGTGGGCGATGCGCACGTCGGAGTCACCACCGAGCATGACGAAAAAGTTCCGCCTGCGCTCAGCGTTGTATTAGTGGTTGTGGGCGCCGGCCTCATCATCGCCGGAAGAAAAGCTTAATTCGAAGCACAATTACTTCTTCGTCGCCTGAGCAAACGCACTTTCCATATTCGTGACCAGCGGAGCCTCGCCTTGCTGCAGACCGCTGCGTCCCGTCATGCGCCACAGATACTGATCGCGCGGCCAACCGCGCGCGTCATAAATCGCGAGAATATCTTCCGACGGGCGGCTCGTGACCATCAGCACGATATCGGCTTGATTTGCCTGGTAGACCAGCATGAACTTGCCCCACTTCTGCAGCGCGTCCTGGACCGTGGCAATGGCCTGCCGGTCGTCCGGGAACAAGTTGGTGTTGAACTGGTCGCCATCGTAGCTGGTCACGTAAACATAACGCGCATTGACCAGCGTGCCCGGAAACGCTGGCACGCCTTGCGGAGTTGCCCTCGGCGCCGGAGCGGCCCACGCCACGCAAGCCGCCAGGAAAATCGCAGCGCTGAATACAACGCGAAAACAGGAAAAATTCTTCATACTCGCAGGCTCCCCAGCCCTAGTCATTTGGATGCGACGGCTGTCCGGGAGATGCACGTCAGGCTTAGGAATTCCGTGTAAAGTATTGTATTTATTGTAATTGTAAGCAGGTTGCTGGCAAGAGTACGGGAGGCCACTATGGCGGAGCTCGCGTGGACGGGCTCAATTAAGTTCCGAATCTCTCCGCAGCTCGCGCCCGGGCTTTGGCTGCCTCTTCTTCTCGATTCTTCGGTGGCGCAGTCGTCTCCAGTGAGCGGAGCAGACGAGCGGATACTCCTGCGATCTCTTCCACTGCAGCCAGAAAGTATTCTTCATTGGCCTTCGACGGCTTGTTGAAGCCAGTAATCTTCCGCACAAACTGCAACGAAGCAGCCCGCACCTCCGCCTCATTCACCGGCGGATCAAAATTGAAAAGAGTTTTGATATTTCTGCACATTTCCCATGACCTCCGGCAGCAGATTCCCACGCGGCGTACCACATTTAGTCTGACACAACTCCAACGCTTTTTGCTCAGCGTTTAGGTTCCGGGGACTGAAGCTGGCGCGCCTGATCCACCACATTGTGTACCGCTTCAGCGACCACCTCAGGCCGGTCGAGCTGAATATAGTGCGAACTATTTTTTGCAATCGTTCGCGTCCCGCGAGTTGAAAGATGCGCCAACTCGTCCTGCATGTGTTCCCACGCCTCGTTCATGGGTTTAACCAGATCGGCGGGGATATCAGGCACCGGCACATTGGGATCGTGCGACAACACAGCCAGCGGCATATCGCCCAGCGAACCCGTTGTGGCGGCCTGCGCCGCACTCTCAGGAAAAGTTTTCAGCTCCGTAAGACCCTCGCGATAGCTGTGAAAGTTGCAATCGGCAGCGCGAACCGCGGCATCGTTGCCGCAGAAGCCCAGCAGTCGCGGAATCCCGAATGGCAGCGCGAACGTCATGAATTCCTGTTCCCGCACCCAGGTTTTGTCCATGTCATTCAATGCCGGCGGAAAACGCTTTTCCTGCTCCGGGTGCGAAGAATCCACCAGGACCATGCCCGCAACTTCGCTCCTGTACAAACTGGCAAACAGCCGAACATTGTATCCGCCCATCGAGTGTCCCACCAGAACGTACGGCGCCGGCACTCCAGCATTGTGCAAAAGCGTGTGCAGCTCCTCTGCCATCACTTTGCTAGTGCGCGGACGCGGACTGCTATCGCTATAACCCAGCCCGGCGCGGTCGTAAGAACAAACTCGGGTAAATTTGGCGATCTGCGGCTGAACTTTCATCCACGAAACATAGCTATCGCCCAGGCCCGAATCGAGAACCACCACAGGCGTTCCCTGGCCCGTGCAATTAATGTGCAATTTGTAGCCCCCTACATCAACACGTCGCCCGGGCATGGGATGAAAGCGGCGATCGCGCGCCTCCGAAATGTTTTCATATAGAAATCCCGCAGACGCGAGCAGAATGACCAGAATCAGCAAGCTCCGGACGATGATGCGCACCCAATGACGGGCAGGCACGGGCGGATTGGTGCTGGTTGGCATTATCTTTTACATAACTGGCGGTACGGTAATACCCATCACCGCCAGTGTGCGAATCAGCTCACGGCGCACCACCGCAACCGTCGCCAGCAGGAACTGTTTTCGCTTTTCATCTGCCTCGCTCAGTATGGGATGCCGATGGTAGAACGTATTAAAAAGCTGCGCCAGTTGAAAAGCGTGCTTGGCAAGATAAGCCGGCTCAGTGGTTGCGATGCATTGATCCACGATGTAAGAGGTCTTCGACGCGGCGAGCCACAGCTCCCAGATCTCGGTTCCCGATTCCCCTGCCAGAAATTCGGCGAAGCTCACGGACGACGCCTCGCCGGCGATCTCTTGCGAAATTACATCCGGATCAATCCCGGCCTTCTTGAAAATGCTCGCGGCGCGGACAACGGCGTATTGCGCATACGGCCCGGTCTCACCCTCGAAGCTGAGCGCTTCTTTGAAATCAAACGCGATCACCGATTGCTTGGTGAACTTCAACATGAAATAGCGCAGAGCACCAATCGCAATTTGCGTAGCGATAGAAAGTCGTTCGGCCTCGCTAAGCTGCGGATGACGGGAGTCAACTTCGCTCTTGGCGGACACGATGAGCTGATCGAGCAAGTCATCGGCTTTCACACCGAAGCCCTTGCGGCCGCTCACTTCGATATACGACCGCGTCTTGTCTTCCTCGCTGAGCGTGTAACCCAACTCAGCAGCGCAACGCGGGGTGAGTGCAACCATCTCGTATGAAAAATGCGTGTAGTGGTCGGCCGCCTCGTCGTGACCGAGCCCGCGCAGCGCTTCGATCACCGTGTTTTGAGCCTCCGACTGCCGCGCATCAATCACGTTGTAAATCTCCGCGACGTCGCCGAAGTGGGGATGATTTTTCTCGCCCTCCATCGCAGAAATCCAGCACGAGTGCTGATTGGGATAACGGTAGAACTTGCGATATCCAAAGTCGCGCCCCAGCAGACCGAACTTCCACATGTGGTAGGCGATGTCTTTGCCAACATAGCCGACGGTTCCGTTGGAGCGGACAATAACCTTCTGATCTTCTTCAGAAATGCCTTGGCTTTCCTCTGTGCCCTCTGTGTCCCCCGTGGTTAAGGCCGTTCCCGCACGCCGCATCACCCAGCAGCCCTTATTCTTCCCCGCAGTCTCGTAAGTGAGCACACCGGCTTCCTTGAGCTTGGTAAAAGCCGCATCCCAAAAATGCAAGTGCAGGATTTCGCTCTCGCGCGGCAAAAAGTCGTATTCAATGTCGAGACGATCCATCGTCTCAAGATGGCGACGCAACACCGCAGTCGAAATCAATTCGGCGATCGCCGCCATTTCGCTCGCGGGGTCTTCGACGGCGTGCAGAGTTTCGCGACGCGCTTGCAGGTTTGCCTTGTCCTGCTCGTACCACTGCGAAACGCGGGCATATAAATCCCAACAGTAATAGTCAAAGCGCGGTTGTTGAATGAGGGTTTCGATTTCCGCGCGCGATTTTTTCTCGATGTGCGTGAAACCGACAACGACATCGGCCACCTGCACACCGGTATTGTCGATGTAGTTCTGCACATCGACTTCCCTGCCCGCATAACGCAGTAGCCGGACGAACGTGTCTCCAAGCACCGCATTCCGCAAGTGGCCGATATGCGCCGCCTTGTTAGGATTAATGCTGGTGTGCTCAACCAGAATCTTGCCTGGTGCAGCGTCTGCTGACGGCCTGCGGTCCGCGACCAGCGCCGCAGCCATCCATCCACGATCGATTTTGACATTCAGATAACCCGGGGGAGCAACCTGCAGCTCCGCGATACCATCGACCGAAGCGATCCCCGCGCGGATCGCTTCGGCAATCTTTAGCGGAGCGCTGCGCAAGGGCTTGGCAAACGGAAATATCGGAATGGCAAAATCGCCGAGTTCCACCTTCGGAGGCTGCTCGATCACCACGCGCGGCAGGTTCACTCCGGGATTGCGATTCGCAAGAAATCGCGCGATGCTCTGCGCCAAACGCTGTTCAAGATAACGATACAAGGCTTCCCTCTGCGCTGATTGAGAACAGTGATTCTAGCAGAGCGCACGCCAGACGCAGGTTTGAAGTAGACTCGATTGACGCACAGTGCACGGTTCCCTATGATGAAAAATCGACTGTTTCTCTATGCGTATAGCCTACCTCGAATGTTTTTCCGGCATCAGCGGCGACATGTTTATGGGCGCGCTGCTCGATGCTGGAGTTGCGCCCAGTGTCTTTCAAGATGCCGTGGCAGCTCTCAAGATCGGGGCCCGGCTTGAGATTTCCCGTGTTGTGCGCGCCGGAATTTCGGCCACCAAGGTGGACGTGTGGGTGAATGGAGAAAAGGATTCACCGCGGGAACAATATTGGGAGCATCAGAAATCGCAACCTCATCACTCCCACGACCAGCCGCGTGCAAATGACCCTGGTGAGCACTCCCACTCTCAGGACGATCAGCACTCGCACGGCGATCACTCTCAGGCGCAGCCTCAAGCTCATGAACACTCGCACGGGCATGGTCGCGGCCTCACTGAGATCCGTCAGATCATTTCCGCCGCTTCGCTTTCGAACGGGACAAAGAAAACTGCCATCCAGATTTTTGAAGCGCTGGGACGCGCCGAGGCCAGGATTCACAACACATCTATCGAGAACGTGCACTTCCATGAAGTCGGGGCTGTGGATGCAATGGTCGATATCGTCTGCGCCGCGGTCGGTGCCGAGGCGCTGGGAGTGGATGAGATTATTTGTTCACCGCTGAATGTTGGCGGCGGCACCGTAAAGTGTGCGCATGGAACGATTCCGGTGCCGGCTCCAGCCACGCTCGAGCTACTCGCAGATGCTCCAGTATATTCGTCCAGCCTGTTGATGGAGTTGGTTACGCCCACAGGCGCGGCGATCGTGAAAACGCTTGCTTCACATTTCACCGCGTTTCCCGAGATGAAAATTGAGAGGTCAGGCTACGGCGCGGGCTCGCGGGATTTCCCGGGACATCCGAATGTGTTGCGGTTGACGGTTGGACAAGCTACCCCTCACTCCCTGGCCGCAAACACCGCCACCGATACAGTTTCCGTGCTCGAGGCGAATCTCGATGATCTTAATCCACAGGTCTTCGGCTATGTGATGGATCGCCTGTTCGAAGCGGGCGCGCTGGATGCATTCGCCATGCCCGTGCAGATGAAGAAGAATCGTCCCGGCACGTTGCTGACAGTGTTATGCAAGCCCGAGCATGCAGGGGAACTGACGCGACTGATCTTCACCGAAACAACCACGCTCGGTGTCCGGCGGCGCGAGGAAGTGCGCCAGACGCTGTCCCGTCGCTGGGAAAATGTCGGCACACGGTGGGGCGAGGTGCGCGTAAAGGTTGCCAGCATGAATGGCACGGTCACAAACTACGCCCCGGAGTATGAAGATTGCCGGCGGATCGCAATGGAGAATCGAGTGCCGTTGAAAATGGTGATGCAGGAAGCGGCGCAGGCTTATCTTCGCAGCGAAAGAAAATCTTAAACACAGAGGACACAGAGGCGCACTGAGTAACGCGCTTCGCTTCTTCGGATTTGACCAACCATTCGAACCAAATATGAGCAAGAAGTTTTACATCACGACGCCAATTTATTACGTGAACGCGCGGCCACACATCGGGCACGCCTACACGACCATTGCCTGCGACACCATCGCGCGGCGGCACCGCCTTCTGGGCGACGACACTTTTTTCCTTACCGGCACGGACGAGCACGGGCAGAAGATTGAACGCGCGGCACAGGCTGCCGGAAAAACTCCCCAACAGTATGCCGACGAGATTTCAGCCGAGTTCCGCCGCTTGTGGAAGCGGATGGGCATCTCGAACGATGACTTCATTCGCACCACTGAAGACCGCCACAAGAAGCGCGTTCAGGAATTATTCCGCAAGATTCGCGACAACGGCTACATCTACAAGGGAACTTACACCGGGCAGTATTGTGTGTCAGACGAACTCTACGTGGATGGCGCGCAACCCGGCGATCCCTGCCCAACCTGCGGTCGTATCACCGAGACGGTGCATGAGGAAAATTATTTCTTCAAGCTCTCGGCCTTCCAGGATAAGTTGCTTGCGTTGTATGCAAATCCCGAATTCATTCGCCCCGAAGCGCGGCGCAACGAAGTGATCTCGTTTGTGAAGTCTGGGCTGCGCGATCTATCGATCAGCCGTTCCACATTTACCTGGGGGATTCCCGTTCCCGATGATCCCAAACACGTAATCTATGTTTGGCTCGATGCGCTGGCGAATTACATCACCGCAATCGGCTATGGATCATCGCACGCCGGCGCGCAAGAAGCTTTCAAGAAATTCTGGCCAGCCGATGTGCAAATGATCGGCAAAGAAATTGTGCGATTCCATTGCGTCTACTGGCCGGCCTTTCTGATGGCCGCAGGGCTGCCCATGCCGACAACCATCGTCGCCCACGGCTGGCTGCTGTTTGAAGAAAACAAGATGTCGAAATCGCGCGGCAACATTGTGCGCACGGAAACCATTCTCGACGTCCTCGGTGCCGACGCGCTGCGCTACTTTCTGCTGCGCGAAGTTGTATTCGGTCAGGATGGCTCGTTTTCCTTCGACGCGCTGGTGCAGCGCTACAACTCCGATCTGGCGAATGGGCTAGGCAATCTGGCGAGCCGAACCCTCACGATGATCAATCGCTATTTCAAGGGAGAAGTGCCTTACCCCTCCCACGCGTCAAGAACGGCGGCCGATGATTCGATTGCGCAAGCAGCACGCTTAGTTATCCGCGAATTCGGGATCTTGTTCAGTGACTTTCAGTTTTCGCGGGCTTTGGAAAGCGTGTGGGGCCTCATCGCGGCGGTGGACAAGTACATCGTCGAGAACGAGCCCTGGGCTCTCGGCGAAAAGCAGGATGAAGGCAGCCGCTCGCGTCTGGCGACTGTACTTTACACCGCCGCAGAAGCTTTGCGTATCGCCACTGCGCTGGCCCATCCAGTGATGCCGGATGCAACAACGAAGATCTGGACGCAGATGGGATTGGGAGACATCCAGAAACTCGCCCTCGACAAATTAACCTGGGGACAGCTTCCCCTAGCGACCAAGCTGGGCGAAGTGCAGCCCGTGTTTCCCCGCGCCGATAAGAGCGCGATTGAAAGGATGCAGAAGATGGAAGAAGAGCAGAGGAGTGCGCCGGCTGCCGAGCTTGCGCCTGCGAGCACGGCGCCTTCGCAAGCGAATGCTGCGATCGCTCCGGCTACAGCGGCGCCGGCGGCGAACGACAAAATTTCGATCGACGATTTCTCGAAGATCGAACTGCGCGTTGGACTCGTAAAGGTCGCAGAGCGCGTACCGAAAGCTGACAAGCTTCTGCGATTGGAAATCGACATTGGAACCGAAGTGCGGCAAGTGCTAGCCGGAATCGCCGAAGCCTACGCGCCGGAAACCTTGATCGGGCGCAAAGTTGTGATCGTAGCCAATCTTGCTCCGCGCAAACTCCGCGGCATGGAGTCGAACGGCATGATTGTAGCGGCTTCAATTGAAGGCGGGAAGCCCGTGCTGGCGAGCTTTTTGGAGGATGTGCCGATCGGGACGAGACTCAAGTAGGCGCGGCACCGCTCGGGGCAAGGACGTCAATGGCAAGCCTTGCTTGGCACGGACAGCCGGAGCCTTCGCTGTGCTGGTTGAGCGGGCAGATGTCCTCGCATTAACTAAATTTCATGTTCGTTGATTCTCACGCACATCTCGATGGCGAGCGATTCGACTCCGATCGCGAGCAGGTCATCGCTAGGGCACGCGAGGCCGGAGTTCAAATCATCGTCGCTATCGGCAACGGTGACGGACCTCAAGACGTCGACTGCGGAATTCGCCTGGCCGAAAAATACGATTTCATATATGCCACGCTCGGCATTCATCCTCACGAGGCCCGGCTCGCGGATGAGGTTACTTATCAAAACATGGAGCGCCTCGCGAAACACCCCAAAGTGATTGCCTGGGGCGAGATTGGTTTAGATTATTTCTACGACTACTCGCCGCGTGATGAGCAAAAGACAGTTTTCATCCGTCAGATGGAATTGGCGGCAGCGGCGCAGCTGCCGATCGTAATCCATTGCCGGCCTTCGGAAGCCAGCGAGAATGCGTGGGACGACACCCTTGCGCTGATCAAAGAACACTGGTCCGCAAGCGGCCTGGGCGGAATTCTGCACTGCTTCACCGGTAATTGGGCGCAAGCGAAAAGCGCGCTCGACATGGGCTTTATGATTTCGTTCGCCGGCAATCTGACGTTTCCCAAGGCGCAGCAGATTCGCGATGCAGCTCTGCAAGTCCCCATCGATCGAATGCTCATCGAAACCGATTCCCCTTATCTTGCACCTGTGCCCAATCGCGGCAAGCGCAACGAGCCAGCATTCGTGAGGTACACCGCGCAGAAGCTCGCCGAGTTGCGCGGTTCGACCACAGAAGAAATCGGCCGACAAACCAGCAGCAACTTCTACAAGTTTTTCAAATTGGCTGAAACCACTGAAAAGAAAGTTTCCGCGGGTTAACCCTCTACAAAACCGGTTCTTCCTGATAACCTCAAGGGTTAGATTCCCTTATTTCAGAAAGAATTGAAATCCGATGCCCGACAACAGTTTCGACATCGTGAGCAAGATCGACCTGCAGGAGGTATCGAACGCTATCCAGCAGGCGTTGAAGGAAATTCATACCCGATTCGACTTAAAGGATTCCAAGTCGAATATCGAACTGGAAAAAGATGCGATCGTTCTGCACTCTGCCGACGAATATAAATTGAAGGCCGTGAATGACATTCTGCAGCAGAAACTGGTCAAACGCGGGGTCTCATTGAAAGGGCTAACTTATGGCGCAGTGGAGCCTGCCGCCGGCGGAACGTCGAAGCGCAAAGTCACGATGCAGCAGGGCATCGTCATCGAGAAGGCACGCGAGATCGTGAAGCTGGTAAAAGACTCCAAGAAAAAAGCGCAGGCCTCGATCCAGGGAGACTTGGTGCGCATCAGTAGTAAAGACCGCGACACGCTGCAGGACATAATCGCCACGTTGCGGCAACACGATTTTGGAATCGATTTGCAGTTTACAAATTATCGGACGAATTAATTCACAACCCAGAAAACACGACCAGGTTCCTACATTGAGCGCACCGCCCATTATTAACGGGAAAGAAATCTTCGACCTGCTGCATGACGACCTTGCGGCTCTGGAAGGCGAGTTCGGGCACGATACTGTCTCCGGTGTGCAAGCCATCACGGAAATCGGCGAGTATCTGCGAAACGGTGGCGGCAAGCGAATTCGTCCCGCGCTTCTTTTTTTGTCGTCCAAACTGTTCGATTACCGGGGGCGCGGGGCGGTACGGCTGGGCGCAGTGGTTGAAATCATTCACACCGCCACGCTGGTGCATGATGACATTATTGACGAGGCGAAAACGCGGCGTGGCCGTCCCGCCGCCAACACGCAGTGGGGCAACTCGAAGTGCGTGCTTGCGGGCGACTGGCTTTACATGCAGGCTTTCAAAGTGGCGGTGCAGGAACGCAACTTCCGCATTCTTGACACGCTCATCGAACTGACCCAGCAGATGGTAGAGGGCGAACTGCTGCAGATGGAAAAGCTCGGCCAGTTGATCACGCTGGATGAGCATTTCGATCTCATCTATCGCAAGACGGCCTGCCTTTTTTCGGTCTGCATGCGGCTGGGAGCGATTCTAGGGGGCGCGACGGCGGATCAGGAAGAGGCCCTCGGCCAGTACGGGCATGACCTGGGCATGGCGTTTCAAATTGTCGACGATGTCCTAGATCTCACCGCATCGGAAGATGTTCTGGGGAAACCTGTGGCCAGCGATCTGCGCGAGGGCAAAGTCACCATGGCGGTGATCGACGCTCTGGAGCGCTGCACCGCGGAAGAGCGGATCAAGATCGAAACTGTTCTTCGCGACCGGGCGTTCAACGGTGTAACTCACTCGCAGATTATGGACATTCTGCAGCGCTACGGGTCCCTCGATGCCGCAACCGAGCGCGCCGCACGCTATGCCGAGTCCGCGCAGAGGGCAATTTCCGCGTTCCCCGAATCCGAGATCAAGCGGGCGCTGCTATGGGCGCCTGATTTCGTGGTCGCCCGGGAGAAGTAAGGCAAAAAGCCTGGAGCGCAGAGGGCGCTGAGAACTGCCGCAGAGTTCACCGAGAAAACCTAAAATCTTCCACAGGTAATTGTCTTTCTTTCGTGACATCCATCACACCTGCTCTTGCGGCCACGGACTACGCTAGTTCTGTGAATCACAACAGTCTGCCAACTTCGTTTCCACATCGTTCTGCTTCCTTGTCAGGCATTAACCAGCTTTCCGGAAAAATCATTGGAGCTTGCATCAAGGTACACAGGAGGCTAGGACCGGGCTTGCTGGAATCCGCGTACGAAGCCTGTGTTGCCTATGAACTTCGCGAGCTAGGGCTTCAAGTGGAAAGGCAAAAGCCCGTGCCGCTGATATATGAAGAGGTCAAACTCGATTGCGGGTTTCGTGCCGACATGCTCGTCGAAGGCACGGTAGTTGTGGAGTTCAAAAGTAAAGAAGCTGTGCATCCAGTCGACTTTGCACAACTGCTGTCACACTTGCGCCTGCTCAAAATTCCTCTAGGACTTCTCATCAACTTTCATGTCACGATCCTGAAGAGCGGGATCACAAGAATGGTCAACGATTACCGCGAAGAACCAGAAGCTAAGATCGTGTAGCTGTGTCCGCGACCTCTGCGGCGTTTCTCCGCGTTCTCGGCGATTAAGCTCTTGTCTCCTGGGTCCAGTCGAGAACAGGATGCCTAGCAGACAACCTCGGTAAACAAATCTGATAAATTGTTTTGACAATGCGAGTTTTTAGCCACGAAAGTTGAAATTCTCTTATTGGCGGCAACCTCTTCAGCGGTTATGGCGACCAACACTCACCATAGTTTTCAGAGGATGCACCAATCCGTTCGAAGCTTCAGCGCGTTCCATATACAGCAGTACGAATCTGGCCAGGTTCTTCAAAAAAAGACGAGGAGATCTCCCATGAAAAAGTTGATGGTTTGTCTGCTGGCAATCACCTTTGCGATGAGCTTGACCGCCATCGCGCAACAAGATAACAACAACATGTCCCAAACCCAGACCGATCAGATGGCGCCCAAGGCTCCGCTGATGACCCTTAAAGGCACCGTCAAAATGGAAGGCGACAAAACAGTGTTCGTGAACGACAAAGACGGCAAGAGCTGGGACGTAATGAATCCCGAAGAATTGAAGGGCCATGAAGGACATCACGTGCAGCTCAGCGCGCACGTCTATGCCGACAAGAATTCGATCCATGTCATGAGTGTGAAGATGCTCAAGGGCGGATCGATGAGCAATGACTCCATGAGCAAGTAGTTTCGGCGATAAAAAACAGAAGACGATCTAAACCGGACGACGGTTCCGTTCGTAAGCCAGCCGAATCTCTAGGATATCGGCTGGCTTTTTCTCTGCTTCCCGCGCCGACGGATCGTCGCTTAGTCGATCTGTTCTTTCAAATCCGCACTTTCCTCCGGATGAACCCGCCCACGCAGACCAGTCCTGTGCCCATCAACGCCAGACTTCCCGGCTCCGGCACCGGACTGAACGATCCGCCGGGAAGACCCGTCAAAGTACCGTTTCCAAGATTGCTGTTGATTTCCATGAGACCGTTCTGGTTGTGGCTCACAAAGTTGGTGTTAACGTGTTCGGTAAATATCCCGGTAAAATCCGCCGAGGTCCACTGCCCCTTCTGGTCGCTCTCTTCCCACCCGCTGAACATCGCGGTCAGAACGTCAGTCTTGGAGTTGAACGTTGAGTTAAACAAATTGCCGTAAAGATAAAGTGAATTGCCGCCTTTGACCACTTGATCCATCAGCACGCCGCTGGCAAAGTTGGTCATGCTGGAACTGCCTCCGCAACAATTCCAAACCTCAAACTCCATATTGGCGTAGCCAGTCGGCGTGCTCTGGTAGTTGTACCCATAAATGTAAGACTCAACTCCTGGCTCCGCGACAGTCTGAGCGTAGCTGCCTGTACCGTTAAGCCCAATTGAATTGGCAAGCGCGGGCATCGCCGACAATACGACGCCTAAGATAATCAGAAAACGGCTCATTGTTTCTCCCCGGGAGGTTGGGGCTTTGGCTTACAGCCCGACAACTTCACAAAAGTCACCACACAAGGGTCATTACATACCCGCAGATCAATTCTTGGTATGGCTCCGACGGGTGATTATTGAAGTAACTTGCTAATCAGAGTTCAGAATATTCTTTATACTGAACCGTTTTCCGTTTCTCTCGATCCAATTGTGTCTATGGATTTGTACTTGCTCATGGCGCGTCACGGATACGCTCTGACCTTTTGCCTGTTACTGGCAGAGGCGGGCGGCCTGCCCTTTCCTGCCGCGCTCGCGCTGGTGGCGGCGGGAGCCGCAGTGGGCGCGCACGCGCTGTGGGGTCCATACGTTCTGGCCGCGGCACTGGCGGCATTGCTGCTTGGGGATACGGCGCAATTCTGGTTAGGACGATATATGGGATGGGCGCTGTTGGGATTTTTGTGTCGCGTGTCGATCAATCCCGAAACCTGCATTCTGCGCTCCGCCGAATCGTTCTATAAGCGCGGCAAAATTACCCTGGTGATTGCGAAGTTTATCCCCGGCGTAAATACCATGGCGGCTCCGCTTGCGGGTAGCATGAAGATGCGCTTCTCACAGTTTCTGCGCCTGGATTTCGCCGGCGCCATGGTTTACTCATTGACGTACCTGCTGGTGGGATATGTTTCGCGCGATTTTCTCGCCGCACTCTTGCGCGGCTTTCACGCCGCCGGGCGCGCCCTGGAAGGGGTGATCGTCGCCGCACTCGCCGTTTACGCAATTTATCGCATCGTGCAGTATCGCAAGAACAAAACATACAGCGTTGTGCCGAGGATACAGGTGGAAGAGTTAGCCCGGCGGCTGGCATCGCAGGATGCGGGCCGGGTGCAGATTGTCGATGTCCGCAGCCACGGCTATTACGATTCCGGGTCATCGAGGATCAAGAACTCCATCCGCATCGAGCCCAACAATCTGGAAGTAGAGATCAAGAACCTTCCCAAGGATAAAGATATTTATCTGTACTGCACTTGAGCGCGCGAGGCGACGAGCGCCCGGGTGGCGCACCTGCTGCGGGAAAAAGGCTTCAACACGTTCGTGATTGTCGGGGGATTAACCGCCTGGCGCAAAGCCGGCGAACCCATGGAATCAGTCCCCGCGAATGACCTGGTGAAATTGCCGACGTTTAATTAGGCACGGTCGCGTTGCAATGGCCAAACCGGAAGAGCGCAAGTCTCTCGCATTTTTCCGCTTTGGCCCGCAACGCCAGAATTGCAGCTTTTTCTGCCTCTACTTCGCCGCCATTACCGATTTAACCTCAATCGTATCTCCGTTGGCCGTGCCCTTCACCGTGGCCTGCTCCCAAGCCAGCTTGTTCAGCTCATCTTTTTCAGCCTGGGTCGGCGTGTCCAGCGTATAGACTTTGTCGCCGACAACCAAGGCGTACTTCGCTCCTTTCTTCACGCAGGCCCGAACACAGGTCGCCGGGTCAACGCCTTCCTGATGTTTGGCGCCGCACATGGCGTCGCTCACCTTCCCGGTAAACGTCTGTGTTCCCGCAGCCATCGCAGGCAGAACTGCCAATCCTGCGCAGACCACTATTGCCGCTATCGAAACTTGCAACTTCTGCAGACGAGACATAAATCCTCCTTAATTTCTCAAGTATTCTCCACTGCGCTATTTGGATGCAACTGCGGAGAAATCTATACTGCTTTTTATGGCCTCAAATCAGGAAATCGAGATCAAGTTTCGCGTTGCCGATCTGCGAGACCTCGCCCGCCTGCTGCGTAAAACGGGTTTCGCTTGATTACAAAGCGGACGCACGAGATGAACACGCTCTATGACTTACCGGGGAGGTTCTGCGTGGACGCCAACAGTTGTTACGCCTTCGGAAATATGGCTCGGAGTGGACGCTAACCCACAAAGCAAAAAAGAAAACAGGACGCCACAGCAGCCGCGAGGAATTAGAAACAGTTCTAGCGATGG
This sequence comes from uncultured Acidobacteriaceae bacterium, assembly GCA_963724815.1. Taxonomy (GTDB): domain Bacteria; phylum Acidobacteriota; class Terriglobia; order Terriglobales; family Acidobacteriaceae; genus Sulfotelmatobacter. The sequence goes on along the minus strand of CAVRWS010000064.1, from coordinate 135,537 downwards.
CAAAAAGATGGATTTGATTCTGCGTGCTCTCGGTTACGCACCATCCTTTCACTACGAAAAATTTCGCGCCGAGTGGAGCGATGGAAAAGGTCACGTCGTGGTCGATGAAACGCCCATCGGAAACTTCTGCGAGATCGAAGGACCTCCGCGCTGGATCGATGCAACGGCGAAAAAACTCGGAGTAACCCCGGCAGATTACATCACCAAGAACTACGCCGGATTATTTTCGGAATGGAAGGCTCGGACTAAAAGTCGAGCTAAGGAAATGACATTTACGGAAGTGAAGCAGAAGAAATTCGACTCTCGCTCCCAATAGAAATCCGCGTTCCTCGGACGATTTCTACGCTCCGTGGCACTTCTTATATTTCTTCCCCGAGCCACAAGGACATGGATCGTTACGCCCCACCTTCTCCTGACCGCGAACCACTTGCTGCACAGGCTGCACATCGCCAGCCCCTGCCATGCGCGCCTGCTCCAACTCGCGTCGCTTGCGGCGCATAAACGCTTCTTCCAGGTCGTCTGCGGAAGTCGCAACCAGCCGCGGAGGATGATGCCCGTTACCACCACTGCCCTGGGCCGGAACTCCGGCTTCTGGGCCCCGCGCAGCGGCCGCCTCCGGCCCAACATCCGGCGGACGCTCGATAATCTGCATGAGGTACAGATACCGCGCCGTGTCCTCCTGGAAGCGCTGCAGCATCGCCTCGAACATGTCGAACGATTCCTTTTTGTACTCGACCAGCGGATCATGCTGGCCGTAGCCGCGCAGGCCAATTCCCTCCTTCAGATGGTCCATGCTGAGGAGGTGATCTTTCCACTGCGAGTCGAGCACGCTAAGCATGATCATGCGCTCGTGATGGCGCATCGCTTCCGGCCCGATCAGTTTTTCCTTCGCGTCGTAGCGCTCTTTCAACTTTTCGAAGATCGCGTCGCCCAGTTCCTGCCGGTTCAGCTCTTCCGGCTTCACGCCCTCGGCAATGAAATCCACACCGAAGCGCGTAAAGACAGCGTCTTTCAATCCCTTGATATTCCAATCGTCGGCGTGGCCTTTCGGTGGACAATACTCATCCATCAGGTCGCCAAGAATCGCCGAAACGTAATCTTCCAGGATGAGATCTTTCTGATCCATCCCTTCAAGCAAACGGCGACGTAAACCATACACGGCTTCGCGCTGCTTGTTCATCACGTCGTCATATTCGAGAAGATGTTTGCGGGATTCGAAGTGCTGACCTTCCACCGCCTTCTGCGCCGTCTCAATGCGTCGGCTAATCAACTTCGATTCAATCGGGACGCCTTCTTCCATTCCCAACCGCTCCAGCAGTTTCGAGACCCACTCCTTGGCGAAGATACGCATCAGGTCATCTTCGAGCGCCAGGTAAAAGCGCGACGAGCCCGGATCGCCCTGCCGGCCAGCGCGCCCGCGCAGCTGGTTGTCAATACGCCGCGACTCGTGCCGCTCCGTGCCGAGAATGTGCAGGCCACCAACCGCCGTGACTTCGTCGTGTTCTTTGTCGGTCTGCGCCTTATAGTGGTTGAAGGCGTCCGTCCACTTGTCGGTCGGCAGGGTGTACTCGTTGCCGTTGTAATAAAAAATCGAAGTGATCCCATCCTCTTGTGGACCTTCGATCTTGCCCTGTGCCACGCGCAGTTGCTGCGCAATTCCCTTCTTCACCAACTCCTGCTTGGCCATGAACTCAGGATTACCGCCCAACAAAATGTCGGTACCGCGCCCGGCCATGTTCGTGGCAATCGTAATCGCGCCTTTTCTTCCGGCCTGCGCGACAATCTCAGCTTCGCGCTCATGAAACTTGGCATTGAGCACGACATGATTCTTGATGCCCTTCTTCTTCAACAACTGGTCGATCCGCTCGGATTTCTCCACCGACGTGGTGCCTACCAGCACCGGCTGGCCTTTCTCCGCCAGTTTCTGAATCTCATCGGCAACCGCGAAATATTTTTCTTTCTCTGTGCGGAAAACCACATCGGGATTTTCCAGCCGCTGCATCTGCTTATTCGTCGGAATGACAATCACGTCGAGCTTGTAAATATTGTCGAACTCAGTGGCTTCCGTTTCCGCCGTGCCGGTCATGCCCGAAAGCTTCTTGAACATGCGGAAATAATTCTGAAATGTAATCGTCGCCAGGGTCTGATTCTCGCGCTCGATCTTCACGCCTTCTTTGGCTTCAATCGCCTGGTGCAGCCCATCCGACCAGCGCCGCCCCGGCATCATGCGACCGGTAAATTCATCAACGATGATGACCTCGCCGTCCTTCACCACGTACTCCACGTCGCGACGGTACAACGCATGCGCCTTGACGGCGGTTTCAACGTGATGCTTCAGCGGCCAGTTTTCTGGATCAGCAATATTTCCGATCCCGAGTAGCTGCTCCACTTTCAACCAGCCATCATCGGTGACCGTAATGTTGCGGTGCTTTTCATCCACCACGAAATCGCCGGTGAGCTCAGCAGCCTCTCCGGGAGGGCCTTCAATTTCCTCACCCTTTTCCAGTTTCGGAATAATCCGGTTCACCTTGTAATACTTGTCGGTCGATTCTTCACTCGCGCCAGAAATGATAAGCGGCGTGCGGGCCTCGTCAATCAGAATCGAATCCACTTCGTCGACGATGGCAAAATTGTGTCCGCGCTGCACGCAATCTTTCAGATCGAATTTCATGTTGTCGCGCAGGTAGTCGAACCCAAATTCGTTATTCGTTCCGTAAGTAACGTCAGCCGCGTAGGCGGCACGCCGTTGCTCATCGTCGAGATCGTGAACAATCACGCCCACCGTCAGCCCAAGAAACCGGTAGAGCCTGCCCATCCATTCCGAGTCGCGCTTGGCCAGATAGTCGTTGACCGTGACCACATGAACGCCGCGCCCGCCGAGCGCGTTGAGATAAACCGGGAGCGTAGCGACCAGCGTTTTGCCTTCGCCCGTCTTCATCTCCGAAATCATGCCCTTGTGCTGTACCATCCCGCCAATCAACTGCACGTCGAAATGGCGCATATTCAGCACACGCCGCCCAGCCTCGCGCACAACCGCGAAAGCCTCTACCAGGATGTCGTCCAGAACCTTCTGCAGCGCTTCGTATTGCTCTTTCTCCAGTCGCTTGGCCTGATCGATATCGACATCCGCCTCCGCTTCGGAGTTGACGTCCGCCGCGTGATTATTTTCGAGACGGCTCAATCCTTCGCGAATGCGCTGCCGGAACTCATCCGTCTTTGCGCGAAGCTGCTCATCGCTGAGCTTCCGCATCTCCGGTTCGAGCGCATTGATGGCCTGGACCCGGGGCATCATGCTCTTGACGACCCGCTCGTTCTTGGTGCCAAAAACCTTGCCAATAAAAGTGTTTATCAAACTTTGAAATCCTTCAGAGGGCGGGAACTGCCCTAGCGTATCCCATTTAGCCTAGCATATTTAGATGCAAATCAAGGCGATTCGGAACCTCGCGCGCAATCGCTCTCTCACATGAGCAGAAGCCCGATCGAGTAAGGCGCCTATTTCCCAGAAATCCTCCGCCATCCAGAGCTGTAGTAGCTTGTTTTCGTGTATATTGCCCACGACCGATGCCCACTTTTTACGACCGCTTTGTCGAGCGCGAGGAGCGCTGGCCGGACAATACCGCCCTCGAACTGCAACGCAACGATCAAATCGAAGGTTGCACCTATGCCGAGCTTCGCCGGATGGCCGAATCCGTCGGACGCTGGATCCATGAGAATCAATTCGAACGCGGATCGCGCCTGGCCATCGTGGCTGACAACCATCCCCGCTGGGTGGCTGCGTATCTGGGAATCATCGCGTCGGGGTGCACAGTCGTGCCCCTCGACACCGCACTGCACGCCGACCAACTGACTACGTTGTTAAAGGATAGTGGAACCTCCATCCTCTTCTGCGATGCTAAACATGCCGCATCCGCTCGCCAGGCAGTTTCACACCTTCACGTTTCTCTCGTGCTCATGGACCCGGAGCGTATGTCTGATCGCACCACGAAAGTTTCCTGGTCGACGGACCTCCTGACGATCTTCGAGAGTGGTCCAGGAGATTTCCAGCCTGTATCTTCCGCTCCGGATGACATCGCTTCCCTGCTCTACACTTCCGGAACCACCGCCGATCCCAAGGGTGTAATGCTCACCCACGCGAATTTTCTGGGCGAGGTGGAAGCCGTATTTCACTGGGTCGATCTCGGACCATCCGACGCGCTGTTGGGCGTCTTGCCCATGTTTCACGTTCTCGCGCAGATGGCCAATCTGCTCCTTCCGCTGGTGAAAGCCTCTCGCGTCGTCTATCTGGAAACCTTGAACACGACTGAACTCCTGCGTGCGCTGCGCGAGCGCAACATCACCGCCTTCGCCGTCGTTCCGCAATTTTTTTATCTGATTCACCAGCGCATCTTTGAAGAAATCCGCAAGCGTGGAATTCTAACGCGAAGAATCTTTGCTGCTCTAGTGATCCTCAATCGTAACCTGCGCAAAGTTGGCATCAACGCCGGCAAGCTTTTCTTTGGCAAGATCCACGAAACTCTTGGGCAGAAGATCCGCTATCTCGTCACCGGAGGATCGCGATTCGATCCCAAGATCGCAACCGATTTCCACGATCTGGGAATCGACGTGCTACAGGCTTATGGCTTGACAGAAACGACCGCAGCCGTCTTCGCGAATTCGCCCGGAGACAACGTGATCGGCTCGGTGGGCAAAGCCCTGAAGGGCGTGGAGGCGAAGATCGTCGACCAGCAACCGCCGGAAGACGGCGGACCATCATCAGGTGAAATCGCGCTGCGCGGGCCGGTGGTCATGACGGGTTATTGGAACCGTCCCGATGCCACCGCCGCCGTCCTGCGTGACGGCTGGTTCTACACTGGCGATCTCGGCTACTTCGACGCCGACGATAATTTATTTCTCACCGGGCGCAAGAAAGAAATCATCGTTCTCAGCAACGGCAAGAATATCTATCCCGAGGAGGTTGAGGCGCATTATCTGAAGTCGCCTTACATCAAGGAACTCGCGGTAATAGGACTCGAAGCGAAACCCGGCGAAACCGGCGATCGCCTGCACGCCGTAATCGTGCCCAACTTCGATGTACTGCGCCAGAAGAAAATTGTAAACGCCAAGGAAGTGATCCGCTACGACATCGAAAGCCTCTCACAGCAAATTGCTTCCACCAAACGCATCGGCAGTTACGAGATATGGCAGGAGGATCTGCCTCGCACCACCACGCGTAAGATCAAACGTTTCGAAGTGGAGAAGCGCGTAAGAGAAAACGAAACGAGCAAGCTTTCAGAGGATTCCGAACTACCGGCCGAACGGCCGCTCAGCGAACAAGAAACCGCGTGGCTGGATCAGCCCACCGTGCAGGACGCTCTGCGCGTCATTCGCGAAGCCGCTCGCACGCCGCCAACAAAATTGCGCCCCGCTCATAATCTGGAACTCGACCTCGGATTCGATTCCATGCAGCGCGTCGAGTTGCTCAGCCAACTCGAAGAACAACTAGGCGGCAATGTCGACGAATCGCAACTCGCTGGAATCTACACGGTGCATGATTTGGTCGATGCCGTGTTGCAGAGCGCGGCCAGTGGCGCCCGCACTCCCCCGACCCACACCGCCTTCGGCGGATGGAAGACGATTTTGGCTGATGAGCCCGATCCGGAAGAAGTCCGTGCCTTGGCCTTGCCGCAACCGGCCAGTGCAACATTCTGGTATTTAATTTCGCGCCTGATCCAGGTGGTCGCGCTCGACCGATTCAGCCTGCAGGTGAGCGGCACCGATAAGTTGCCGAGAACGGGCGCTTATTTAATTTCCTCTAATCATCAGAGCTATCTTGATGCGGTCATTCTGGCAAGCGTGCTTCCTCCGAAGGTTTTTGACAAAGTATTTGCCGTCGGCACCAGTGAAATTTTCGGCGAAGGATTCATGCGGCGCCTCGCGCGCTCCGTCCGCGTGGTGCTGGTAGATCCGGATGCGAACCTGATTCCTGCCATGCGCGCCGGAGCCTACGGTCTCCGCCAAGGCCGCCCACTCATTCTTTATCCCGAAGGCGAGCGATCGATCGATGGCACCCCGAAAATCTTCAAGAAAGGCGCCGCCATTCTGTCGATTCATCTGCGGGTGCCAATCGTGCCCGTGGCCATCGAAGGATTCTACGAAGTGTGGCCGAGAAACAAATCGTTCCAGGGTTTTAAGCCGCTGAAAATAATCTTCGGCGATCCAATTCCTCCGCCGCCGGAGAGCGAAGCTTCCGAAGCTGCGTACGAAAAACTGACTGCAACACTGAAAGCGCAGGTGGTCGAAATGTGGGAAGGCCTTCGGAAAGAACCTCTGCGACCGCATTAGGCCCTCTCTTATTTCGCCCGCGGATGCGTCTGATCGTAAACCTGCAACACGTGCTTCATCGACAACTGCGTGTAGCGCTGCGTAGTCGCCAGACGTTCATGCCCAAGTAACTCCTGAATGGCTCGCAGGTCGGCGCCCTCTTCGAGCATGTGCGTACCGAACGCGTGCCGCAATGTGTGAGGGTGCACGTCCGGAGATAGCCCTTTGGCGACGGCGATTTTTTTGATGATGCGCCCAACGCTGCGCGTGGTGAGCCGCCCCCCGCGCCGGTTAATGAGCAATGCGGTCGAACGTTTGCCGCTTGCCTCGATCACTTTCCGCCGTTCGGGCGAATACGCTGCAAGAGCGGCCTTCACAGAATCGCCAAAGGGAACATATCGTTCTTTTTTTCCTTTGCCGCGAATCAGTATTGCCTCAGAACTCACACTGATGTCTTCCAGGTTGATTCCCGTAAGTTCCGAATTGCGGATGCCGCATCCGTAAAGCAATTCCAGCATCAGACGGTCGCGCTCTGGAAAAGCCGCAACCTCGGGCATTTCTCCGTCGATCACAAAATTCATTTCTTCAATCGTCGGCACGCGGGGAAGTTTCTTTGCCAGCTTCGGAGTCGCTACCAGCTTCGCTGGATTCTGCTCGACCACGCCTTCCCGGGCCAGCCAGCGATAAAGCGAGCGCACCGCCGCCAGCGCCCGCGCGACGGAGGTTTTACTCAGACCCTTGTCGTAAAGCTGTGAAAGAAATCCCCGCACGGCAATGTGGTCGATCTGTTTCCATCCACGCGAACCGGCATAGGCGGCGAAGAGAGTTAGATCTTGTTTGTAGGCCTTGATGGTATGAGGAGAGGCGTTGCGCTCTCGCAGATGGCGGAGAAAATCCGCGACGGCTTTTGCGACGGTAGTATCTCGTTTGCTCATCAGCGGATATTTAATTGCTGATTGTTGATTGCTGATTGCTGATTGAAAATCGCAGTACGACGTTTTCGGAAAGCTTACTTCAATCAGCAATCAACAATCAGAAATCAGCAATTTCCTCGTTATCTCGCCTTCGCCCGTGGATGATGTTTCTGATAAACGGTCCTGAGCCGATCGAGCGCCAGGTGGGTGTAAACCTGCGTTGTCGAAATATCCGCATGACCCAGTATGGTTTGCACTGTACGCAAATCTGCTCCGTTCTCCACCATGTGCGTGGCGCAAGAGTGCCGCAGCATGTGCGGAGAAGCGGCACGCCCTGAACCGGCAGAGGCAGCCCGCACCATCTGCCAAACACGCTGCCGCGTGAGCTTGCGGCCTCCGCGAGCGATAAACAGCAGGGGCGAACTGACGACGAAAACGTTTGCGGGCGATCCACTTCGCTTTCCTGCCGCCAGATCCGGACGCGCCTGCTTCAGATACTCACTCAGCGCCTCTTGCGCCGACCTCCCCAGTGGCACTACCCGTTCCTTGTCGCCTTTGCCGCGCACCAGCATGTATCCGGCGTCCAACTTCAAGTCTTCCAGCTTGGCGTTGACCATCTCCGAGACCCGCAGCGCTCCCGCGTAGAAAACTTCCAGCATGGTTCGGTCTCGAATTGCCAGCGCCATGGCCTGCTTAGCATTGCTCGCCGGAATCTGGCGCTTGAGCGGAGCGGCCAACGTCGATTCCATTTCGTCGCGAGCCAATGCTTTAGGCAGAACTTTCCATTGTCTCGGTGACTCGATGTCCAGCGTAGGATCGTGTTCGATTTTTTTATCAAGCAACAGATATCGGTAGAGATGTCGCAGCGCCGATAGTTTTCGCCCTACGCTGCGGCCGTCGACCTGATGAGAAAAAAGCTGCTGCAGAAAATCACGGACGTCGGTACGGTGCGCGGTTAGCAACGCGCGTTTAGATTTTTCCAGGAATTCAGAGAACTGGCAGATGTCGGTAGCGTAAGCGCTCGTAGTAAGCGGCGCGAGCCCCTTTTCGATTCTCAAATAATCGAGAAAACTGGAAAGCACACGAGAGTTTGCATCCGAAGCCATGATCCGGAGAATGAGTATGCTCGTTATCGGACGCTAGCGAAAGTGACGAACCGGGTGCCAGACCATCACCCGTTGAAAGACTGCGAGCGTTAAGGTTATGCGTGTGCTACCTCACTCAGCAGATTCCGCGCGTACAAAGCGCCTTCCGGAGTCTCCTCATGCTTGAAATATGCGAAAACGTCGCGCCCGGCGGCCATGTGTTCGCCGATTCGCGCCATCATCCCACGCCGCTCTTCTTCCGTATAACTCGGCTTGCGAAACCGGTAATAGACAAACGGGCCCGTAGCCACATCGGGCGTGGTCCGCTCTTCCGTCTCGGCTACGCACAGCGCCATTCCGTGGGAGTTCAGCTCTTCCCATGTCGCATCCGTGAACCACGAATCATGGCGGAACTCGAAAGCCGCCGGTAAGGCGCGGGGAACGATTGTCAAAAAATCTCTAAGCAGCGAAGCATCGGCCTTCAGATTTGGCGGCAACTGAAAAAGCACCGGACCAAGTTTTCCCGCACTCGCCAACGGCGCAATTGTCGCCAGAAAACGGGGCAGAAATTCTTCCGTTCCCTTCAATCTCTTGATGTGGGTAATCACCTGATGAGCCTTCACGCCGAAACGAAAGTGCGCGGGCGTCTGCTCGATCCAGTTCTGGATTGTCGTTTCTTTCACCAGTTGCCGGAACGTGAAGTTCACTTCCACCGTGTTGAGTTGCGTTGCGTAATGCTCCAGAAATTTCTTCTGCGCCAGCTTGGCGGGATAGAAATCAGGCTTCCACGTTGGATAAGCCCATCCCGATGTCCCGACAAAAAGTTGAGCCATTATGTTTTCTCGAAGCAAACCCGCAGAGCACGGGATTATACCTTGCGTGCTGTCTTGCGTGTTTGAGGCTTCGCGGCCTTCTTCACCGCGCGGTGACTGACTTCCTTTGATTCCTCTTCGGCGTGAGCCGCAATCGAAATGGGTTCGTCAGTTTCCGCAGCCGCCGACGCCGCAACCGCTTTGAGGTCTGGAAGCCGCTGCTTCAACTTGAGCACCGGGGCAAATAGATCTCCCATCTTTTCCACGCGTGCAACAGTTTGCCGAGCTTCAAACACCAGTCGGTTCGCATCTTTCTTTCTCAGCGTAATTTCCACTTCCTCCCAACTCACGGGAGTCGAAACTGTAGGATGCTCGCGCGCCCGCAACGAGTACACGGCCACTGTGGTTTTATGTTCGTCATTCTGGCTCCAGTCGACAAAAACTTTCCCCGTCCGAAGCGACTTCTTCATATCGGAAACGACCATCTTAGGATGTTCCTGTTCGAGCAACTGCGCCAAAGCACGCGCGAAAGTTTTGGTGGATTCGTATGTGGTAGGGGTATTCAGCGGCACGTAGATTTGCAATCCCTTGGAGCCGGAAGTCTTGGGAAAACTCGGCAGTCCAAAATGATCGAAGATTTCCCGCAGCCAAATTCCTACCTGGCAGCATTGCACAATGTTCGCCGGCGGACCAGGATCGAGATCGAAAACCATCATGGTCGGGCAAGTGATGTCTTTCGCCAAAGCCAGTGACGGATGCAACTCGATCGCCGCCAGGTTCGCCAGCCACACCAGCGTGGGCAAATCATCTGCCAGAATGTAATGCACCGTGCGATGATTTCCCTCGCTCCAGATCGGGGCCGTCTTTACCCAATCGGGACGGTGTTGCGGCGCATTCTTTTCATAAAAAAATTCCGCATCCACACCGTTGGGATAGCGCTTGCGGGTGAGCGCCCGCCCCGCCAAATGCGGCAGCATCGCCGGCGCAATTCGCACGTAATAATCGATAACCTGCTGTTTGGTAAAACCCGTCGCTGGATAAAGAACTTTCTCCAGGTTCGACAGCTTGAGTTGCTTGCCTTGAACCTCAATCGTCGAATCCATCGCGCACGCTCCAGCAGGCATTGTGCATCAAACTCAGGCGAACGCAAAATACGGCGCTCTCCCTACGCTCGGGCCTAAATAAATGCACTCGACCGGTTTGACAATTTCCCATCTTGCAACGTAATTTCGAAACTTCTACTCATTATCACCGTCTAAGACATGCTCGTCCAAACATGATCCGCCCAAACATGTTCCACCAAGAACGGTCCGCCCAAGTACGTTCCGAGCGTCCGGAGTTCCGATGAAATCTACACTCAGGCAACTCACTATCGTTTTCATCCTCACTGCGCTCGGCTGCGCTCAGGATGTTGCATCTTTTGAGAAGCGCATCACCGTCAAACAACTGCCCAACGGCCTGACCTTGCTCATCTGCGAGCGCCCGGAGGCCCCGGTCTTCTCATTCTTTACGCTCGTGGACGCGGGCTCCGCGCAGGACCCCATGCGCGAGACCGGTCTGGCCCACATGTTCGAGCACATGGCTTTCAAGGGCACGGATACGATCGGCACGACGAACTACCCCGCCGAGAAAATTGCGCTGGAAAAAGTCGAGACCGCCTACGCAGCCTACATCGCCGAACGTGACAAAGAGGTAGGCCGCGACGAGGCCAAGTTGAAGCAACTGGAAAAAGCCTGGAAAGACGCCATCGCCGAAGCCGATAAATACGTCGTGCCAAATCAGTTTGGGAAAATCATCGAGCAGAACGGCGGTCAGGATCTCAACGCCTTCACCGATTATGACGAGACCGGCTATCACTACTCGCTGCCTTCGAATCGCCTGGAACTCTGGGCTTATCTCGAGTCCGAACGTTTTCTTCATCCCGTGCTGCGCGAATTTTATAAAGAGCGCAACGTCGTGATCGAAGAACGCCGCCTGCGAACCGATAGCAATCCCATCGGCCGCTTGCTCGAACAGTTTGATGCTGCGGCCTTCGAAGCGCATCCCTATCACCGGCCAACTGTCGGCTGGATGTCAGATCTGAATTCTTTTTCCGCCACCGACGCAAAGAAATTCTTCGACAAATATTATGTGCCCGCGAATATGGTGGTCGCCGTCGCTGGCGATGTCAAAGCCGAGCAGGTCATGCCGATTCTCGAGAAGTATTTCGGCCGTCTTCCCATGAGCCAGAAGCCGGACGAAACCACCACCACCGAGCCTCCGCAGAATTCCGAGCGCAACGTCGTCCTGATGGAACAGACGCAGCCTCTCTATCTCGAGGGCTATCATCGGCCCGATTACCGCAGCAAAGACGATGCGGTGTACGACGCAATCACCGATTTGATGTCGGAAGGCCGCACTTCCCGTCTCTACCGCGCGCTTGTCCGCGATAAAAAGATCGCGTCGTTCTCCGCCGGATTCAGCGGGCTGCCCGGCACGAAATATCCTCACCTGTTCGCTTTCTACGCTTTTCCGCTGCCCGGCCACACTCCGCAGGAAGTAGCCGACGCCATTCATGTTGAGATCGATCGCCTGAAAAAAGAGGATATCAGCGACGACGAGTTGCAAATGATCAAGACTCGCAGCAAAGCCAACCTGATCCGCAGCCTGGGCGACAACGAAGGACTCGCGACTCAGCTCGCTACTTATCAAACGCGTTATGGCGACTGGAGGGAACTGTTTCGCTCCGTGGACCGCATCGACAAAGTAACCAAGGCCGACATCCGCCGCGTGGCCAATGAAACCTTCACTGACACGAATCGCACCGTCGGCATGATCGAGACAACAAAAGGAGCAGGACACGCTAACGATCAAAGCTCCGCCGATCCGACCCCGCAAGAATCAGGCTCGCCGAATCAGGCAGGTGCGCAATGACAATGACAAGAACAGAGCGCAGCATTCTCTTCTTGACCGTGGTCATGGCCGCGATGACGTTGATGTCGATCCCGCACGCCGCCGCACAAGAAGCGACCTGGCAGCAGATCCCGATCCCAACGCTGCCGGCTTTTCATCCGCCGCAGCCCAAACGCATTCAACTATCCAACGGCATGGTGATTTTTCTTCAAGAGGATCACGAACTGCCGCTGATCAGCGGCAGTGCCCGTATTCGCGGCGGCTCGAGCAGCGAGCCGGTCGCAAAAGTTGGACTCGTTGACCTCTTCGGCGAAGTCTGGCGTACCGGCGGGACAAAAACGCAAACCGGCGATCAACTCGACGACTTTCTCGAAATACGCGCTGCGAAAGTAGAAACCGGTGGAGGTCCCGATTCCACCAGCGTCAGCCTCTCCTGTCTGAAAGGCGATTTCGACGATGTCTTCAAAATCTTCGTCGATGTGTTGCGCAATCCGGAGTTTCGCCCCGACAAACTCGATATCGCCAAGAAGCAAGCCGAGGACAGCATCTCGCGGCGCAACGACGAGGTCGGGGAGATTGCCGCGCGCGAATCCGCCAAGCTAGCCTACGGAGCCGACAATCCCTACGCGCGCGTGCCCGAATATTTCACCATCGCCGCCATTACTCGCCAGGATTTGATTGACTGGCACAAAGCTCATATTCTCCCCAATAACATAATCCTGGGAATCAGTGGCGACTTTAACACCGCCGCCATGGAAGCCAAGCTGCGCGCGGCTTTTGAGTCGTGGCCCAAGGGCGCCGAGCTCCCGAAAACTAAAATCGAATTCCATCCTGCCGCACCCGGCTACTACCTGGTCCCGAAGGAAGATGTAAATCAAAGCAGCATCCACATGGTCGGCCTCGGTACCACGCGCAACAATCCTGATTATTATTCCATCGCGGTTTTCAACGAAGCCTTCGGCGGCGGATTCTCTTCGCGCCTGTTTAACGACATTCGCACCAAGCGCGGCCTTGCCTATAACGTCGGCGGCGGTATCGGAACAAACTTCGGCCATCCCGGCATGATGCAATTCGTCGCCGGCACCAAGAGTCAAAGCACAATCGAGTCGATCCAGGCGCTCGACGAAGACATCGAGAATCTGAGCAAGAACCCAATTACAGATAATGAAATCAAGAACGCGAAAGACGCCATCCTTAACGCGTTCATCTTCCGCCTCGACTCCCCCGATAAGGTTCTCGCCGAACGCATGACCTATGAGTTCTACGGCTATCCCGCCGACTGGCTCGACAAATATCCCGCCGAAATTAAAAAAGTTAACGCTGCGGACGTAAACCGTATCGCCGCAAAATATGTCCACCGCGATCGGCTCGCAGTGCTGGTCGTCGGAAATACGAAAGAATTCGACAAGCCTCTTTCGTCGCTCGGCCCGGTGAAGACCATCGACATCAGCATTCCCCCACCTCCAGGAGCACAAAAAGAAAATACAGAGGAAGAGAACTCCAAACCCACTCAGTCAAACGCAGAAGGCAAAGCTCTGGCGGCAAAAGTCGTAGCCGCAATGGGCGGTGAGGCCAAGCTGTCAGCAATCAAAGCCGCGAAAGCAAGCATGACGCTCACGCAGAAGACGCCGCAGGGCGACTTCCCCATGCAGATGGAAAGTGTGATTATTTATCCCGATCATCTGCACGCTGAAATGCAAACACCAGATGGAGCCATCGATATCGTCGTCACTCCAGACGCCGCCTTCATGAGCCTGCCCAACGGGCAAGTGCAAAATTGGCCGGAGGCCAGAAAAATGGAAACCTTGGAACAGATCAAACGTGATCCTATTTTCATCGCGGCGCACGCGAAAGATCCGAACGTATTCTTTGTCGCCGGCGGAAGCGAAAAAGTGGGCGACGTCGAAACTCGCATCGTCGACGTAAACGCCGATGGTGCCGCGATCCGCTGGTGGGTCGATCCCCAGACTGGCCACATCCTGAAAGAGACTTACCGAACCATCGGCCCGCACGGCCCCGTGCAAGGCGAGACTGAAATGGACGATTGGAAGCCAATCAGCGGCATCACTCTTCCATTGTTGCGCCATAACAAACAGAACGGTCAGGACTCCAGCACATCCGAGTACAAGACGATCGAGTTGAATCCTGCAGTCGACCCAAAACTGTTTGACAAGCCGGCAGAAAAATCTCCCTCCCAGCCTTAGGCTAGTTCAATCAAAACCCGGCGAAGGCGCAAGACAAGAGACGGGCGCCGCGCAGAATCGAAATTCAGCGCGCCCCGCGCGCCCGTGCCAACTCTCTCCGCAATCTGAGTTCACCCTCAGCACATAGTCTTCGTGCCCGCATTGCCATCTCGTTGCCTTTCCCAGGCGCGATGCATCCTCGAACGAAATGGATAAAAGTTTTTTCAAGATTTAGCACAGCAGTCTGCAAACCTCCAGCTAGTCTGCAGACCTCTGCAATCTGTCGAGAATCCGAAAATCCCGCCAGCATGGATTCATGAAAACTTGGCTCCCCCTTTTCATGCTCTCATTCGCAGCGCAATGTTTCGCATCGAACATTGCCATCACCACTCCCACCCTGCCGAACGGCACGGTCGACACCACGTATAGTGAGGTCATCAAGGCCAGCGGCGGCTGCACTCCCTACAAATGGGCGATCGCCTCTGGCGCGCTTCCCACCGGCATCACTGCAACGGCTTCCAGCTCAACCACGGCGCTCGACCTCTCGGGAACGCCAACAAAGGCGGCCACCTATTCTTTTTCAGTGAAGGCAACCGGGTGCGGCGGCAAAACGTCGCTGGTCTCGTACAACATTGCTGTCCAGGCAACAGCGGAACATGTCGTCGATCTAAGCTGGAAGCCTTCGACGTCGAGCGACGTCTCCGGATACAACGTCTATCGCGGTGCAACCGCAACTACCATGAAGAAGGTCAACGCGAACCCGATTGCTTCGACGGCCTACACCGATTCCAGCGTCGCCAACGGCAGCATGTATTACTACGCAACCACAGCGGTCGATACCGAAGGCCGCGAAAGCAGCCAGACCGCAGCAGTCGAAGCGGTTATCCCCTAGCCTTCAGGCGGGTTTCGCGTTGTTGGGGATATTGCGTAGTTGAACCAATAAGCGTCGAGGGCGCTATACATCTCGCTATTCGCCGTGACATGCAGCCGGCCCTCGATCGCATCAACTCAAGAGCAAAAGGTAAAAAAATAAGGCCGATCCAGGATCGGCCAATGTGTTGGTGCGAAAGGGGGGACTCGAACCCCCACGGTTTTACCCGCCAGATCCTAAGTCTGGTGCGTCTGCCAATTCCGCCACTTTCGCAATGCTAATGGATTATACAAAGCGGTTGGTTGCTTTTAGAGGAGGTTTTCCCAGCCGTAGCCGCAACCATAAGGCATAGTCCCGCGCTGGATATTTCAGTCAGCAGGGTTCCGGCAGGCTGCGGCTTGCAATTCGCAGGCGCTTACTGAACCGCGTTCAGTCCCTGATAAATGAACATGCCCAGCAGCACCAGCAGGAGGACGCCTGATCCGGCGCCAAATACCCACACCGGCTTAGTTAGCCGGTTCACTTTCACTAATAATTCTGTCTGCTCCTGTTGCATGTGCGAGTTGGCATCGTCAAGATACAACTGCTCATCCTCATGCATCGTGAGCGTGCTGCGGTAGATCAGGAGGATAATCAGCCCGATGGTGAAAAGGCCCCACACGCTCGCCAGGCCAAGCAGTAAAGGAGTCCACGTCCAGGTCATAGCCACACCTCGACAAATTGCAAGCTTTGTTCGGTCGTCGCGAATTCCAGAATACGTAGCTCAACTACCGCATTTGAAATTCTGCAGTGCCGTAACGGAAATAATTATAGCCCCACTTGGCAAGCCCTGCCGGGGGAATCGCTAGGCCAACGCCTTGCCGCTCGGGGATGAGAAGCTGCGACTCCGGCCCCTATAAGGCATCTAAGTTAGTGAGGGCTGGAGTCGACTGGTCAAAGACGGCGGGATTGTGCCTGCCAGTTTCCCCCCTCTGGTATAATCTAAGAATCTCAGAGCCGAGGAGATATAAATGGCTACCACCACCGTCCCAGGAGTTAGCACCAACGTTCCCGAGGTCAAGAAGACCGCGCCAGTTACGCTCACGCCAAGTGCGGTATCCAAAGTAAAAGAGATCATGGGACAGCAGAATCCCGTGCCTGCCGGTCTGCGCATCGGCGTGGTCGGTGGCGGCTGCTCCGGTTTCTCCTATTCCATGCAGTTTGAAAACGCTGCCGGCATGATGGACAAGACCTTCGAAATGGACGGTCTGAAGGTGTTCGTCGACGCTACGTCAGTGATGTATCTGAATGGATGCATGGTAGATTACGTCGAGACTTTGGAAGGCGCCGGCTTCAAGTTTGAAAATCCAAACGTAAAGAGCACGTGCGGATGCGGATCGTCTTTCAGCGTATAGATTTCTGTAGCGATTTTCAGTTGTTCAAAAGGCCTCATCTCACGATGAGGCCTTTGCTTTTTCGAAAAGCCCGGTGCGGGAGTACTTACTGCGGTTGCGGTGAATTCGCCGGAGGCTGGCTCGGGGCGGATGTACCGCCGAACGAACTCGAATTGCCGCCACCGAAAGAACTGGAATTATTACTGCCAAATCCCGTCCCCTGCCCAAACGAACTGCCATTCGTGTTCGAGTTTCCGGTTTGCCCGTTCTGTCCGTTCTGCATCGGCTGTCCAGCCAGTTGCAGAGGCGGCTGGTTGGGCGTTCTTATCAGGCCGCCCGTATCGCTAGTCGGGTCGTAAACAAATTGCCACTCGTTGTACTTTCGTTTGTGATTGAACTCGCGAATCGTAGTTTCCTTGCTGGTGCTGGCCACGCCCACAATCGGGCCGCCGGAAACTAACTGTTGCCCGCTCGAGGTGGCATTGCCCGTGCCCGTTCCCGGAGTCGGCGTAGCCGATTGAGACGCGTCCGTCCCTGGCGTCGTACTCGTTCCCTGCTGTGACGAGGATGTTTGGGAACTCGAACTGCCCCCGAAGGCGCTGTTCGAATTTCCGCCGAATGAAGACGATTGCGAGAAACCGCTCGGACTGCTGGTTCCGGAATTGCCGAAGCTTGATTGCGAGTTGCCAAATCCAGAGTTACCAAATCCCGAACCGCCAAACGCGGAACTACTTGAGCCTGAACTCGCAGAGCCATTCATCTGTCCCACGGTATTTGCCCCTGGAATCACTCCCCCGCCAAGGCTGCCGCCCAGAGTCACCCCCGGATCGCCATAGTGCAGCAGCCGGAAATCCTTGCCGGTAATCGGATCCTTGTAGTGTTTGCGCAGATAGCGCAAGTTGTTGGTGTTATCGAGGTTTTGCAGGCTCGTGGGATACGCCCCGTATTTTTTGTAATAGGCGCGAATCGCCCGCGAATATTGCACTCCGCGATGAATCAGTTCCTCTTCGCGTTCCCGCCGCAGTTCAAACTTAATGGGAGTGGCCGCGGCCAGGGCGAATATGCCCATCAGGGCGACCACCAGAAGCAGGGTGAGCAGAACAGAGCCATCTTCCTGCCCCCGGACTCCTGAGGAAGATGGCCGTTTTCTGAGAGGCGTATTCATTGGAATGCGAGTTGGACTACTGTTCATTAGATGCCGCAGGTGGTCCGAAAAATTAGCGAATTACAAAATTCCCGGATTGCAAGATAGCCTCACCCTTGCGTTAACGGAATGCTTTGCGGCGGACCGCTGCCAACTACATCCTGAATCTCGACGGAAGTCGCGGAGATCCGAACCACTTTGTAGCGGCGGTCGACAATCTCGCCTTCGCCGGCAATGAAAACATCCTCTCCCTTGGAGAGGAAAACTTTTTTCGCTTCTCCCGGCTGATTGGCAAAACCGAAAAACTTCAGCGGAATCGGGGCTTGCGCTGCCACCGGCGGTATGTGGAAAGTCTCCGCCGCCGCATCTTTGTGGTCTGCAGCTCCTGTGCCAAGCGGACTCGGAATCGTTACTTCCGCCTGCGAAACAAAAATATTTCTTCCCGAGCCTTCGTACTTGATCTGTTCGGTCGCGGCCAGTTGCTGCAGGTGCAGAGTGGGATCGAGGCTCTGTGGCGCGCGCTCTTTTTTACCCGATCCAGCACCGTGATGCGCCGCGGGATGCGTGACCGCGCTAATCGGCGATGTAATCGGATTCGTGCTTGTCCCCGTGGAGGCAATCGTCGATGACGACGGAATAAACTGGAAGGCGACCGCTATTACGGCCACCACTCCCAGCACCGCCGCCAGGATCGTGTTTCTCCGATTTTCCGTTCCCACTTTCACTGCGTTCCTGACCTCAAATACGTTTCCAGTTTCATGTGAAGTTTGACCGGTCCGGTCTGCTCGCCGCCGAGTTCGACACTGCTGATGATGAATAGCATGTCATCGCGCTCCAGGGCATTGATAAACCGGGCCAACGCGACGTAACTCCCGGAGAGATCCGCGTCCATCTCGACCGGCTGCAGGTGATCAACATCCGCTTCCTCGGCCTTGTATTTAGCCTGATCGATCGTCACCCCGTTTGCGGTCGCGACCTTTCCCAGTTGAACCAGAATCTGCGAATCCTGCGTGGGAAAACGCTTCTTGTAGAAATCCGCGATCTGCTGACGCGCTGTCTCCACCTTCTTGGGGAGATTGGTGAGGGGTTCAACCTGCCGGGTTTTCGTCTGCAATTCGGTCCATAGCTGATTAAGCTGCAATCGTCGCGAGTCGGTCGAACCGATCAGCGGCGAAAACAATACCAATACTGCCACCAGGTCCACGCCGATAAGCACCGCCAGCGCGGTCTTGATTTTTTTCCGAACCTCACGCAGGTCAGGCATCAGGGTGCGCTCCGCTCGGAGATTTCCGTTTTTCCGGTTGGCTCCGCCTTTGCCGCCGGTTCCGGAACCGTCTCCGGAACATAGGTGGCAACAATACTGAACTGAAACGGATCTCCACTAGTCGAAGGGCGAAACGCCTCCGTCTCGACATACGTCTGAGTAAAGCGCCGCGAATCTTCCATACGGCGGGCCAACTCCAAAGCCCGGTCGCGCGAGTCGCCGGCAACCATCATTTTCAGCTTCAGTTGGTTGTCGTCATCCAGTTCGGGATGGATGGAAACCAGATGAACGCGTGCCGGCATTACTTTTTCCAGGTCTTCCAATACCCGCGTCCACGAAAAAGATTTGCGCTCGATCAATTCGTTAAGAAATTGAGACTGATCCCGCGTGGAACGATTTTCCGGCCGAGCTAAAAACTGCTCCGCCTGCTGGCGCTTGGCGTCGCGTTGCGCGATGCTGGCTCTCAACTGCGCGATTTTGGCGTGATCGCGGCGCGCCGCGAACCATCCTGTGACTGCAATCGTGAGCAATGCCAGCGTCAGCACAGACACAGCCACAAGCGCGGTTCCCCATCGCATCCAGAACTGCCGTGCATCTTCGTAGGGCTGGCTGGCGAGATTGATATCAAGACGCATAATCTAAATTTGTCATCCTGAAGCGAGCGCATTTTGCTCGCCGAAGGACATGTGGGAGGCCCCGCGACGGAGGCACCCTTCCCTCGGAACCACGTTCCCACTTAAGAAACCAGCGCTCCCACTACTCCGGCCATCCTCCAACGGGGCACCGACCCTCCGGTGCTGACCCCCAACTGCGACGAAGTTACCAACTCCTGAACCTCCGCTCCGGTTTGCGAGCGTAACGCCGGCGCCGCACTTCCCGTATCGGATAAACCCGCCACAAATATCTTTTCGATGTTCAAGTGATAGGTATCCTGAAAAAAAACTACGGACGGATAAATATCCTCCGCCAACTGCTCGCCCGTAATGGTGACGCCACGTGTATTTTCCAGAGTACGGAAAAGCTGCAACTGGTCGGCGTTAAGGATGGCGATACTGGTAGTCCGAGCATCCACCTTGACCACTAGCGTAGGCTTCTGCCCCTCGGCTGCGCCCAGCGCAGCCAGCATCGACGGCACCACCACTCCCGGACTGAATCCGGCATTGCGGACGGCCGTTTCATAATCCTCCAGCACGCTGGCCAGTGCGACTGCAGCCACAACGCGAACTCCTTCACTAGTTTTCTGCGCGTGATAGGAAACCCGTGCCTTGTCTACATCAAACGGCAGAGATTTCTTCATGCGAAACCGCACTACGCCAGAGGCTTCCTCGGAATCCGCCGGCAGGGTATCGAATTCGAGCAAAACCACGCGCACCGCCGCATCCGGAACCACCGCAATCACGTCGTGCGTCCTTCCCGCAACGCTGCTCAAAGTCTCGTGCACCGCTTCACTTACCGCCTCGAGCTGACGCAAGTTGCCTTCCACCAGGTCGGGGACCACACTGCCCGGCGCCAGTTCGCGCGCCGCGCAAGCTTCCAGCGTCCGTCCATCCACGCCCACTCTGCCCACGAGCACGCGGTCAGCCGCAATCTCGCACGCCAGCTTGGGTTTTGCCGGACTGTTTCCAGAACTCATTTCAGCGGTTCACTCTCTTTCTCAGTCGACACTTCTACAATTCAAACGCCCAGCCCAGCCAAATGCAATAGCTGGAAGGGAACTTCAGGCGTTGGCCTGTCGAGCCTGCCTGCGTGCCCGGCGATGCCAAAAATGCAATCGGTTGTGCGGAATCCGTTACCGCATGGCCTCGATGAAGGTGACCTTATTGATCTCTTTCAAAGTAGTCAGCCCGAGCCTGACTTTATCCAGCGCCGACTCTCGCAGGAATCGCATCCCTTCTTCGCGCGCGGCACGCCGAATTTCGGACGTAGGTTTCCGCGCCAGAATCATCTCCCGGATGCGGTCGCTCAAATCCAGCAACTCGTGAATCGCGGTTCGCCCGCGGAAGCCCGTGCCCGCGCACTCGATGCATCCCGGCCCTTCATACAGGGGAACTTTCGACCATTGCGCCGGATCCAGCCCGCTCGCCTCCAAAACCTCCGGCGGATAATTCACCGGCGTTCGGCACGATTCGCAAATCAACCGCACCAGCCGCTGCGCTAGAATGCAATTCAATGCCGAGACAAAATTGTACGGTTCGACGCCCATGTTCAGGAATCGGCCAATCACATCCACCACATTGTTAGCGTGAACCGTAGTGAAGACCAGGTGCCCGGTAAGCGCGGATTGAATCGCAATCTGCGCCGTCTCCGTATCGCGGATTTCGCCGACCATGATCTTGTCCGGGTCGTGACGCAAAATCGACCGCAGTCCTCGGGCGAAAGTTAATCCCTTTTTCTCGTTGACCGGAATCTGCGTGATGCCGCGCAACTGATATTCGACGGGATCTTCGATCGTGATGATCTTATCTTCATCGGTCTTGATCTCGTTCACCGCGGCATAAAGTGTAGTGGTCTTGCCGCTGCCTGTAGGCCCCGTTACCAGCACCATGCCGTATGGCTCTTTGATGTAGCGCCGAAATTTTTTTAGATCATCCTCATCAAACCCGACTACCTCCAAGGTAAGCGAGCGGAACTTCTCGCTCATCGATTCTTTATCCAGCACGCGGAGGACGGCGTCTTCGCCGTGAATCGACGGCATGATCGATACGCGGAAGTCGATGGCGCGCCCGTTGTACTTCACCCGGAAGCGCCCGTCCTGCGGGACCCGGCGCTCGGAAATATCCAACTCGCTCATCACTTTGACGCGCGAGATCACGGTGGAATGATGTTCTTTTCCGATCGGCGGCATAGCCTGCGTGAGCACGCCGTCGATGCGGAACTTGATCACCACCGAATCATCCCGCGTTTCAATATGAATGTCAGACGCGCGCCGCTGCAGTGCGGTGAAAATCGTCGTATCCACCAACCGAATAATCGGGCTGGTATCGCCCGCCGCGGTCAACTTGTCAATGGTCAGTGTCTCTTCGGCGCCGGTGTTCTCATCTTCGCGAATGATCTGGAAGCCTTCGCTCGCCTCTTCCAGAACGCGTTGCGATTGCTCCGTCTTTTTGAGAATGTCGCTGATCTGCTTCAGCGTCGCCACTTTGGTGACGATCCGCTTCTGCAGCAGCAAGCTGATTTCGTCGATCATCATCAGTTGGCTGGGATCGGCAATCGCAATTGCCAGCTTGCCATCGGCAGTCTCTTCCAAAGGAACGAAGTTGTAGCGGAACATCAGCTCCGGCGAGAATTTCTTGAACAGCTCATGATGGAGCTGAAAATCGGCGAGATCCACAAACTCGCAGCGATAGCGCCGCGCCACGTCCTGAGCGCGTTCCAGGTCGGTGATCGGATTTCCCGTGGTCACCACCTGCCCGCCGTTCTCACCGTGCACGAAAAGTGATTTCTTCTCCGCCATCGCCATTTCTCACATCCCGAAAAACAAGCTCTTAGCTTCTAGCTCGTAGTCTTTGGCTCTTATGTCCTGACTCTTTCGCTTTGGTTCTGGCTAAAAGCTAAGAGCTAACGGCTAAGAGCTATTTTTCAATGGACTCCCAGGGTGAATATCGGCAAATACAACGAGATCAATACCCCTCCCACGAACACTGCCATCACCATTAGAATCAGCGGCTCGATCAGCGCCATGGAGGCTCCCAGCGCGGTCTGCACGTCCTCTTCATAAAACTCCGCCACGGAATTCAGCATCGCCGGCAATGCCCCGGTGGATTCGCCCACCTCAAGCATTTCCACCGCCAGGTCGGGAAAGATATTCTGTTCCTCCAGACTGCTGGCCAGCCCCTGCCCTTCCCGCACTCTGGTGCTCGCCCGCATCACACCTTTTAAGATGCGCCGGCTGGTCATCGAAGTACCTGCCGTCTCCATCGATGGCACCAGCGGCAGTCCGCCCTGCAGCAGCGTCGAAAGCATCCGGGAGAATGTTGCCACCTGATGCTTGAGCCGGATATCCCCAAGCAAGGGCACGCTCAGGATCAACCGGTCGATCTGATCGGCGCCGCGATCCGTCTTCCGCCACTGCCACAAAACAAATCCACCCAAAACGAATGCCGATATTGCAAAGGGAAAGTATTTCTGCGCGTTCTGTCCCACTGCCAGCATGAACAGTGTGATAGCCGGCAGCTTCTGATCCAGACTTTCAAACAATTCCGCGAACTTGGGCACGACATAAGTAAACAAAAACATCACCATGATCGTCACCACGCTCACCAGCAGCGTGGGATAGATCAGCGATACAAACAGCTTTTTGCGGAACGTCATCGCCAGGCGCTGAAAGTTGATATAGCGAGTCAACACCTCATCAATATTTCCGCTCTTCTCCCCGGCCATCAGAGTCGTGGTGTAGATCTTCGGCACGGCGGGGTGCGTGGCAAAAGCGTCGGAAAGCAACTCTCCACCCTTTACCCGCTCTCGCACATTCTCCAGAATCTGCCCCAAGGTGCGGTCTTTTTGCCGTTTGATGAGGAGATCCAGCGAATTCAAAATTGGCAGCCCCGCCTTGAGCAGGGTTAGAAATTGCTGGTTGAACACCAGGAACGAACTCTGTTTCAGCTTGCGCCCGCGCCGCAGCGAGAAGCCTGAGAGCATTCCTTGCGGCTTTACCCAGTAAACGAGATAACCCTGCGAGGCGAATCGGTCGCGCACTTCTGCCACGGAATAGCCGTGCTCCACTTGCTGGTGCAGCCGGCCCCGCTCATCCGCGAGTTTTACCACAAATTCCGCCATTTACTTTTGTTTTTCCGCCTGGGCCACAACCCTCTCGGCTCAGTCTAACATTCCCGCTCCTCATCTCCATTGACCTTCGCTCTGCTTTCGCGCATTTCCAGTATCGCAAGTAACCCCAATCGGACGCAGAACAGATGGGGAAAAGCTTAGGGCGCAGCCTCGCCCTCCACGGTCTCCGTTCCCGGCGGCGGCCTGAACTCAAACTTCCCCGCCGCAATCTCTGTGTTCTCCTTTTGTTCGCTAAAGTGATAGTCGGTCGTCGATCCATCCACGTCGTCCATCACAATTCGCACGATCTGATGCTCCGGGTTGATTTCCACCTGAATCTCGCTCACCCGGTCCGCTAAAGCTCGCGGAATCCCCCGCAGAACCACATCCCCCGCCACCAGCGGCTTCACGTCCGGAGCCAGCGACAATCCCTGTAATTCCTTTTCCAGCCGGCTCTTACCCAGCAAAAACGCAAGTGGAGATCGAACGTCATCCAGCTTCCGTGCATCTGTTTTGCGCGCCTGCCGGTCTCCCGGAACGTAAAACCACGCATCTCTCCCGTCACTCACGAAGAGCTTATCCCTTGGAGAACGGTACTCCCATCGCATCTTGCCGGGTTTTTTCGCCCCCCCTTTCGCCAGCCAAAGCGTCCCCGATTCCGTCCGCTCCATTCCCGACCCCTGATAAATCTCGGTAAATTCCGCCTCCAGGGTCCGCAAATGGTTGTAATGCTCGTCCACCGCCTGCGCGATAGCGTGGACATCTTCGCCCACGGCGCTGGCGGCCAGGACGAGACTGAGAACAAGATTAAGAAGAAGAACTGAATAAAATCGAACCATCCTCTGATTCTATTCTCCTGAGAAAACCCGTGGCTGAGTGTCTCCTCTGAACCCAACCTTGCCTCAGTATCCTTGATTTACACATGAGGATGTGTAAGAATACACACATGGCCACCAACTTAGCTCTCGATGACAAATTGATCGAAGAAGCCCGCTGTGCAGGCAGTCATAAGACTAAGAAGGAAGCCGTCACAGCTGCCCTCGCGGAGTATGTGAAGCGACGCAAGCAACTTCGCATTCTCAAAGCGTTTGGCTCATTCGATTTCGATTCCGAATACGATTACAAAGCTGAGCGCAAAAGACCGCATTCCTGAGTATGCTGGTTCTCGTCGACACGCCCATCTGGTCGCTCGCACTCCGGCGAGCGCTTACAGATCTGAACCCCGACGAGCAACTTCTGACTTCCGCATTGAAAGAACTCATTCGCGATGGGCGCGCTCAACTCCTCGGTCCGGTTCGACAGGAATTGCTTTCCGGCATCCGGCAGGAAAAGACCTTTACAGAACTACGCGATTATCTGCGCGCTTTTGACGAACCCAATCTGGACGTGGCCGACTACGAGCAAGCCGCCCACATTCACAACCGATGCCGCTCGCAAGGCGTTACCGGATCGACCATTGACTTCCTGATCTGCGCCGCCGCGATCCGGCGGGAATGGCAGATATTCACAACCGACCAGGACTTCACGCACTACGCAAAGGCCTGCCCGTTGCAACTTTACAACGTCAGCTAGGGCGCTCAGCAGTAAGCTGCACCGCGCCCAGATTATTCACCGCGATCCATATATCGCATACTGATGTGTGCCGCCAATTTTCTTTAGCGCAATACTCGCGCTCAACACATGCTCCAGCAGAGGATTGTGATAGAGCGCATAGACCCGCCGGGGATGCTCTCGTAGACTCCGCTCCAGACTCGCGATCACCCGCCTCAACCCGCGCTCCGGAAAGGGATTGAAAAGAAAGAGCACGGTCGGCTCACCCGGAAAAGCAAACTCAGCCGCATCCCCGCAAATCGATTCCAGCGCGAAGCATTTCTGCGACGCACTCTGGTATTTGCAAATATTGTCCTGCGCGACGTCATTCAGCGCAGGTAACAATTCCACGCCCACGATGCGGCGAAAGGGATAATCAGAAGCCAGCAGCAGCGTCCGTCCCTTGCCCGAGCCGAGATCGAGGAAGACGAATTCGCGAAAGTCGACGCCCGCCCGCGCCGATACAGCCCCGATCATTTCGTGGAATAGAAGGGATTCCGTCGGCTGATACGGAGAGTGGAAAAAACCCAGCAACCGGTCGCGCCAGCCCACGCCCGCGCTGGTGGTATTAACTCGATAGTCCCAATCGTATTCCGCATCGCCGTAGCGCTGCCGGCGCCGCTCCGGAGTCGAATCGCGAACAAACTCAAACAGAGTGCTCAGCAGTTTCCATGTACCTGCCGCGCTTCCGTCGCGTACCGCAGAATCTCTCCACCAACGCCACGCCGAGCGCCACAGGCTGATCCTCTGAGCGGCCGCAGTGCCGTTTCTATTACCGTCCATGCTTCGCCATGATAAGCGAAGGACAGAACTACTCCTGAGTGTGGAACTTGGGCACCGGCTGGTATCCGGGCGGAAGCCCCTTCGTGGCGAAAGGAAAATCATCGGGCACCATCACTTCCACGCGGCCTTTGGGGGTCAACTTGTAAGGATGTCCATCTGGATCGAGGGGAATTCCCGGCAACCGTTCGGCCCTTACCAGTTCCGCAATGCCCAGCGGCAACCGTCCGGTACGCTGCCCAAAGCGCGTCACGGCCTGCTGCAAATGGGTCACGTCCTCATCGACCCGTAACGCACGTAGATGCTCCACCGCGTTGGCGCGTATCAGCTTGTCCTGGCTGTTCTGGTAGGTTGCGGACCAGAGCATTCTCGCCGTGTCATACTCTCCAGCGTGCTGTGCCATCTGCGCCGCGAACAGCCGCATGAAGGGATGTGCATTGGGCACCTTCGATCCGCGCTCGAATGCGTCGGCAGCTTTCCCGTAATCCCTCAGATTCATGTAATAGACAAACCCCAGGTCGTAGTAAAGCTTCCAGTCATTGGGATTGTTCTGAATGCCGTAATCGATTAGCCGCACCGCGTTCTCCGGCTGCCCCGCGCCGTTCGGCGGTGGCGGAGCCAGAAAGCTCGCTCCAAATTGATAAGCCACGACCAGCTGCGGATCGAGATGCGTCGTGAGATCGAGCAGAGGGAAGAGCAGGTTGTAGCTGGTCGCGCCGTTGTAGTGCCGTCCGCCAAAATACTGTACCGCTCGCGTCCAATAAATATCGGCAAGAAGTCCGTTGTAACCCAGGCTCGCGCGTTTCAGCACCTTGGGAGAATTCAGATATAAGACATCGTCAATCGTGGCGTGAGGACGAATCTGATCCGTGTGATGAAGCACCAGTGCGCTGGCTAACAGAGCAATGCCAACGGTCACCCCGGCGACAATCGAAACTTTGCGGCGAGGTTTCATTTCAGGTTCCGATGTTCAAAGATGAGCACGGCTCCGCTCAGAGCCATCGCCGCGTAAAAAACGGCATACAGGGTGTTTTGCCAAATCAGTTGCCCCGCCACCGGCTGCTCATGAGCAATCGAGCTCACCACATTGAATGCGGAAAGATTCGGCACTAGATATGCCGCGCCCGTCACCAGCCAGCGCGTAAATCCATGGGCCATCCCGGCAAATCCCCGCAAGTCCTCGGCAAAACTGCCAATCACGAACAACGAGAAGGCGAAGACGGCAGACAGCAAGGGCGAGGAAAACGAAGAGAACAACAGCGCCAACGAACAAATAATCAAGAATTCGAGAATGATGAAATATAAAGCCACCAGGATCAAAGCGTCAGCGCGCACGAACTTGTGAGAGACATAAAACAGCGCTGCAAAAACCCCAATGGCCATGAAAAATGTATTTACCACCAGAGTGCCCGCCAGCCCGAAGAATTTACCGACAATAAACTCCCACCGCCGCACAGGCCGCGACAGAACTGTATACAGCGTGCGCTTTTCGATTTCTTTGGAAACCAGTCCGATGCCAATGAAAATCGCGATCACGATTCCGAACAGCGAAACTGCCGTCAGTCCCAGGTTAATGACCACCAGTTTTTCAATGTCGATGGAAATCTGGCCTACCAGGATCGCAGCTCCCGACAGGAGCACGGCGAATGCGATCAGGTTGTACAACACGCGGTCCCTCACCGCTTCGCGAAAAGTATTCGACGCAATATGCACCACCCGCGCTTTCATGACAATCTCCTCATAATGGCTGTCGCAATACTTCGCACTAAAAGGTTGAAGCGGCCGTAGTTTCGGCGCGCCGGAGTTTTTCTACAAAATAAGTTTCCAGCGAAGTGCGCACCGGCAGAAGCGAAACCAACCGCAGGCGCTCGCGGCGCAGCGCGTCGATGGCCGCATCCTGCTGCGTCTCGTCAATGATGGCGCGCACCGTATCTCCCGTGACATGGCACTCGGCCCCCAGCGACTTCATCGATGCCGGTACGTGCGTACCCCGCCAGATCACTTCCACTTTGCTCTGAACGCTCGAGGTCAAATCTGCAACCCGGCCGGTACCGCGTAGTTCCCCTTTGTGAATGATCGCAACCCGGTCGCAGAGTGCTTCCGCGTCGGAGAGAATATGCGTCGAGAAAAATACCGTCTTGCCTTCGTGCTTGAGTTGCTCCATCAGGTCGCGCACTTCGCGCCGCCCCATGGGATCAAGCCCGGACATGGGTTCATCGAAGAACACCAGCTTCGGTTCATGCAGAATGGCCTGCGCAATTCCCACCCGCTGCAGCATCCCTTTGGAAAACTTCCGTAGCTGTACCCCCTTCACGTCCGGCAGGCCCACGCGTTGCAATGTGCTTTCCACTCGCCGCGTACGCTCCTTCGCCGGGACTCCGGAAAGTTGCGCGTAATAATTCAAGAGCTCGTGCGCGGTAAGGTGATCGTAAAAATAGGGCTGCTCGGGAAGGAAGCCGATTTGCGCTTTCACTTCCGGGTCATTCCACTCCCGCCCCAGAATGCGAGCCGATCCGGAAGTTGGGAACACCAGTCCCATGAGCAGCTTCAAGGTTGTAGTCTTGCCGGCTCCGTTGGGTCCCAGGAAGCCAAATATCTCGCCATCTTCCACCGTGAGGTGCAGAGGATGAAGACCGTACTTCGGACGTTTCCGCCAGAACCCTACCCAGTAAATTTTTTCCAAACCAAGAATTTCAATCGCAGGCATCGCGTACTCCGGCAGAATGTAAGAAAATCACCTACCCAAGAAAATTATATGAAAGGCGGCGACATTTTTGAACTGGCTGAAAGTTACGATGGTTACTGAATATGAAGTGCTGCGACATTTCAAAATTTCGCAGGTCTCTCACCGCACCCCTGGACTCCCGCGTATTTGCAGCCTATTTTGAGAAAACCGCGAAGTCTAAAGATCGCCATACCGCTGAATGCACGTCGGCGGACTAGTTGGACATCGCGGTCAGTGCGGCGCACGTATTGTAGTCCGGAACCGCAGTGATGGTACCTGCGGGCTGAAGACGCACTACTGCGTCTTCAACCGAGCAATAGGCGCGAGTACCGGTCGTCGAGTTCAGAGGCGTGGCGGTCGCGAAGAATTGGTCTTTCACCAGGCTGCCTGGGCTAGCCGAGCTGACGCTGGTAAAGGTATAACCGCTTTTGCCGTTGCCGCCTCCGTTCGTCGCGAGGTTATTGTCGAGCAGGCAAGCTCCAGCCACGACAGGAACGCAAGGCGCTGCACCCCCCAGCGCCGGCAGGGTCGCCGCGTAACCTACGGTTGGATAGGAGCCGACATAGGCGATCTCAGCCGTACTGATCTGGCGAAGTGACTGGGCGGCCGAAGCATCGTTGGCCGACATTTTGGCGCGCATGAGATTTGGAATGGCGATGGCCGCAATGACCAGAATAATCGCCACAACGATGAGCAATTCAATCAGCGAGAAACCGTTTTGCTTCTTCATCCGCCACTCCTTTCTCCGAAGTCACTAAACCCGACCCTCGATATCTGACGCTCTAGTCGCATTCGGAATACCAAAGTGGACCATACGAGACTTTGGTGTGCGTTGGTGCAACTCCTCTGTTTTCAGGCCCATGCTAATTAGTCGAATCCCTTGAAACCAGCCCACAGCAGATCAGCACCGCTACACTGGCGAACTTGTCAAATTTTGTCAATCGCAATGCATTCTTTCGTGTACCTGGCGAACCCGCACGAGACTCCCGGGAACCGGGGAGACTTAAAGCGACAGGCACTCCAGTGAGCTTTCCCAGCCCATACCGCTATCTTCCAAGTCTGTTGCTTCATCGAAGACAGCTCGCGGGATCATTGTAAGGCTTCCGGTCGGACAAATCCGTGGTTACCGAAGTGCGCAGGCGGAGGCCGTAAGAAGGCGGATACGCAGCCACGACAGCAAAAAAAAATATAAGGGCAGCGAACTTGCGTTCGCTGCCCTCAGCTTGAACCCTATTCAGACTACGTTAGTTAGCCAACGGGTTCGTGGTGTAGCAGGCTGCGTCGGTCAACGCGGTAGTTCCGCCGGCCGAAGGCACCGAACGAACCACACCGTCTTCAACCGCGCAGTAGTAAGCGCTGCCGCTCGACGCACTCAGCGGAGTTCCGGTAGTATAGAACTGCGTCAGCGGATTGGCACCAACCGCCGCGGCGAAATTGTAACCACTTTTGCCAGCGCCAGCACCGTTGGTAGCCAGGTTGTTGTCGATCATGCAGGCGCCAGCCGGCGCAGGAGTACAGGGAGCCACTCCGCCCAGGGCAGCGAGTCCCGTGTAGCCAGTCGCCGGATAGGCGGCCTGGTAACCAACTTCGCCGGTGACGACGGTGCGTATGGAAGCTGCCGCCGATGAATTGTTGGCCGCCATATTGGCGCGCATCAAGTTAGGAATCGCGATAGCTGCGATGATCAGGATGATTGCCACCACGATCAGCAGCTCAATCAGTGAGAAACCCTTCTGTTGTTTCCGCATCTCTATTTTCCCCTCTTCTTGGACTTTCGTTATATTCATGCTGGTCATGGAATGACGCAGTCGGACTTGATGTTCGCACCTGCCATGCCAAACTCGCCAGATTACCTTGGTTCCGGACGGCCTACTGCAAGGGCTTCGTTTTCAATGTTACCTTGCACTTTAGTCTCTACCCTAAGCCGCTATATACCGGCGTTCGTTGCCAAAATCCGGCGAAAGCGTGACAATTCCTGTCATCGCACTCCTACCTTAGAACGTCGCCCTCCCAGCTTAGAACGGCGCTTTCCGGCGGTCTTGCATACACATCGGTTGAGCTCAGTTTGCTTGTCTGCCACCGCTGGATTGCAGCCGCTCAAGCGCTTTTTGTGCTCCGCTCTGGTAAGGATGAAGTTGCAGTTCGGTCTTGTATTCCTCGATTGCCGCGGAACGCTCAGAAACTTGTTCCAGCGCAACCCCCATCTCGTAGTGAACTCCGTCGGCTTCGGGCTGAAGTTCCAGAGACTTTCGCAGATAAGGAATTGCCTCCTGCGGACGATGCTGCAGCAGCCGGACTTGCCCCAGTCCAAACCACGCCGTAGCCACCGTCGGATCCAATTGTAACGCAGTGCTGAACCAACGCTCCGCCTGTGATATATCTCCAGCCTGCTGGTAGGCGAAGCCGGCAAAATCCGCCGCACGCCACCCCGGCTTCAACTCGTAGGATCGAACAAAGTAAGGGGCGGCATCGGCAAATTTGCCGCGAGCACTTAGAGCGGATCCGTAGTTCAATTGCGCCCACTCGTTGTTTGGAGCGCGCTCGACTGCGCGCGAAAACAGACTGACGTCGTTTGCCCAATACTGCGATTGCACGGCGCTGGCAAAAGCCAGAATCACTACGGCGCAAGCCGCCAGGAGTCGAACCGATTGCAGCCCCGGCCATTTCTTTCTTATCCATGAATAGCCGAATCCCAGAAGCAGGCCCATCCCCAGCATACTTATGTATAGATAGCGGTCGTGGATGAAATCATCCTGGTTCATCCAGCGCAGATTGAGGGTTGGAAGTACGGGCAAGACCAGCCACGCGAAAGCCACCCACAAACGGGAATCGCGTCGCGCCGCCATGATGGCGGGCGCAATCAGGACAATCAAAGCCAGCGCGGATAGAAGAAATCCTGATGTAGCTGGCGAATCGATCAGGCGCAAGCCATATTGAGAACTCAGGCCTCGCGGGTAAATCACGCGATACAAATTGAAAAGAATGATTTTGGGTGAGCTCAGCAAAACCGTGCTCCACGGAATGGGAGCGGAAACAGCCGACGCTCCGCCCAGCACCCACGAGCGAACAAACAGCCAAAGAACGCTGACGATTCCGTATGTGGAGACCACCGGGAAAGTGGAACTGGCCAACCCAGTTGACCGATCACGAGAGACCGACCACAGATCAATCAGAATAATTCCCGGCAGGACGATGCTTACTTCTTTGGCAAACAGTGCCAGCAGGAATAACAGGCCGGCGAGCATCCACCAGATTCCCCGGTTGACCTGTTGGGTTATTGCTTTGCGGTAAATGAGGAAACTGCCAAAGCAGAGAGCAGCGGCCAGAGGATCATTCACGCCGGAGATCCAGGAAGCCGACTCCGCCTGAAGCGGATGAAGCGCGAAGATGGCGGCGGCCAACAAAGCCGCGCCCACATCTCTCAATACCGAGCGGGCCACGAAAAATGCCAGTGCCGTGGCTGCCGCATGGGCCAGAACCGTGGTTACATGAAACCAGTGAGGATTAAGTCCGAAGAATGTCTTGTTCAGCACAAACCAGAGCGTCAGCAAGGGCCGGTAAAAACGACCCTGCACCGCGGCCGTGGATGCCCAGAGCTGGTGCGTAAATAAATAACCGAGCCGGCTCCATTGCAGATTTGGATTTTGCGGAATCTGCGGCGGATCGTCGTAAACCCATCCGAAATTAAACGTCAGGGAAAACGTGAGGAGCGTCGCGATCAGCAATCCAGCAAAGAATAGCCAGTCAGTGCGTGATAGCTCAGTAGATTGTTCTGGCATCGCGTGCTTAGCGCTCGTCTCCCGATGATGCAGAATCATTCCGCTTTCACCAGGAGGCAGGTGACGTCGTCGTGCTGCGGGGTGTTGCCCACGAACAAATCCAGTTCGGCCATTAGTCGGTTGAGCATCTCGGCTGGCGTGCCCGCGGCGCCGGCCGCGATTGCATTCAGCAGCCGGGTTTCGCCGTATTCATCCTGATTCGCGTTTTCGGCCTCGACCAATCCATCGGTGAAGATGATCAGCCAATCCCCCGGCGCAAGGGCCACGCTCGCCGATTCATATTTGGCCTCCGCCTGAATACCCAGAGGCAACCCTCCCACGTCGAGCCGCTCGATCAATCCCGTGCTGCGCCGCAGGATGGGATTATTATGACCGGCATTGATGTAAGTGAAAATGCGCCGCGCCGCGTCGTACTCGGAAAGAAACGCAGTCGTAAACCGCAGTCCTCCCTGGCTGTTCGAGCACGCATACTTGTTCATATTGCCAACCAGCTCGGGCAGTGCAACCTGTGCCGTGGAAAGCGTCTTCAGGCTTGCCTGGAACGTAGCCATGAGCATGGCCGCGGGAATGCTTTTGCCGGCGACATCGGCCACGGCAAACACTACGCGATTCTCTTCGCTGGTTTTTCCCGGACGCGGAAACACGTCGTAATAATCTCCTGCCACGGTGTTAGCCGGACGCGTGGCGTAGGCGATGGCAAGTCCAGGAATCTGCGGCGGTGCGCCGGGCAGAAGCCAGGTCTGGATCTCACGCGCAATCTGCAAATCGCGCTTCATCACCACGCGGTCGGCAATTTCCAGCATCAGCAGCAGGAACATCAGCAACCCGCCCCAGAAATGAAAATCGAGTTCGACCACGTGGGCTTCGTGATCGCTTCCCTGGTAGCTGACGCCGCCAAACGTGGGCAAAACCAGCAGGATCATCGCGGCCAATAGCAACACTCGGCGCGCCGGAGAAAGTTTCTCCAGAACCGCCCAGAAGAATTCCTTTACGATGTGCATGCGGCGGCCGCGGCGTGCCAGGTCGTCGGGGGTTTTGGCTGCAACATCACGAGAGTACAGCCGGTAGCTGGCTCGGGCTTCGGTGCGGAACTGCGACCAGAGCTGAGTCAACTCCATGCCTTCGGTCACGCGCCGCCAGAACTGTTGCATCCGCACTCGCAGCGGAGGGCGCTGAGCGGTGGCCGGTGGGGGCGCGGTCGCCATAGGATGGAGTGATTATAGAGGAAGGGTAAGACTGGATTTCCAATTGTCGATTTCCAACTGCCAAGTTCCTGACAATCGGCACTTGGCAATCGGAAATCGGAAATTTTCAGAATAGCGCCAACTGTTCCTCCAGCCCTCGCACCGGCCATTTGTCCGCAAGCTTCGCCTGCCGCGGGTCGGCGCGTTTGATTCCATATTTCTGCCGCAACCGTAAAATAAGCTGTCCGATCCTTTTACTGTACGAAGCAGGCAAAAACGCCCGATCCTGATAACGCTGTCGATAGCTCTCGACCAGTTGTGGAAACTGCTCTTCGAGAAAAGGCAGAAAAACCGCCGCCGAACACGGCTTCAAGAATAGAGGATTGGCAAAGATATGCCGCGCACCACACGCCGCCGCCTCTCGAACCAGTGCTTCCAGATCTGCAGGCGAATCAGTGATTCCCGGCAACACGGGCGAACAACTCACGCCAACGTTAATTCCGGCCTCGCTGATTTCGCGCACCGCCGCCATCCGCAAATCCGGACGCGGCGCCCGGGGCTCCAGAATTCGCGCCAGTTCCGCATTCAGCGTGGTGACCGTGATGTGGATCGACAACACATTATTCCTTGCGATCTCCCGCAAAAGTTCCAGGTCGCGAACAATCAGATTAGATTTCGTGACAATCCCCAGTTCGAATCCGCGGTGCCGGGCGAACTCCTCGAGAATTCTCCGCGTAATCTCATAGCGCCGCTCCGCCGGTTGATAAGGATCGGTTGCCGTGCCCAGCGAAATGCCTTCCCCCGGCTTCACCCGGCGCAACTCCTGCCGCAGCAGCTCTGCGGCATGCTGCTTCACATAGATTTTCTGCTCGAACTCCGTCCCATCGCGCATCTCCATAAATTCATGCGTGTAGCGTGCGTAGCAATATTTGCAGGCAAACTCGCATCCGCGGTAAGGATTAATCGTCCAGGTAAAAGGCATGCGGACGCCGGTGCAGCGGTTCAGCAGCGAGCGCGCCGGCAGCGTGAAATATTCAACGTTGTGCCCCTCGCGCAGCGTCTCCCCCTCCGCCGCCAGCCGGGCAATCCCGACCAGCGTCGGTTTCTGCAGAATGGGGAACAGCGGGGAGGAACTCATAGATTCGCCTTTTATTCGCCTATAATAACGGCGCGAGTAAGGGGCCGTCAAGGCGAAAAGCGGACAGTATGCGGCGACGGCAAAACGTTCCCCCCTCCGGCCGTTATCCCCATCTCTCGCTGCTCGCAACAGTCGCCGGTGTGGCGTCTGGTGCCCGGTTTGGTACATGTCCTATTTCTTGCCGGGATGCAACACGTCTTTCACTTCGAAGAATCAAGCAGTTCTGCGGGGTAACCTCAGGAGGTGACGAACGGCACATTGCAGCGACTCAGGGCGCATTCTAATGTCCCGATCACAATGAATCTGAAACCTGCGCATCCCCGCCCGAAATCTCACCCTTCGGACCTGCCCGCCAACCCAACCCCCAGCCGCACCCCGATGGCAAAGCGACGAAGCAATCGCATGGCGCTCCACGCTTCTGTCGGATTATCCGGGGAAGACCGGCAGAAATGTTCTTTTACAACCCCGGCCAAGGCCACGAAATTAAATAAGCACGGCGCCGCCGTCCAACTCAGCCGTGAGCTTCTGGTGGGCTCGGTGGTTTCCGTAAATAACAAGCAAGGCGCCAGACTCTCGGCGCGCGTAGTTGCCCAGTTGGCGGCATCAGAGGGCGTTCTTACCTACGCAATCGAGTTTGTCGAGCAGGACGAACGGGCCGAAACCTTCTGGGGAATCATGTTCCCGCCAAACACCTCAAACGCCTAAACCGGCTACCCGCCAAGATCCGCTCAGGGATTCAGGTGAATGAACGATCCCGGCACTTTCCCTTAAACGCTATCGCGCCTCGTTCATGGATGCCTCAAGAATCTCAAGTAGAAAGCTGCGAATACCAGGACTATTCCAATATTCGCTATCAGCCGTTCCCAGAATCGGTTTCTGAAGAACACGAAATCTGCACCAACTATGAGGGCTGCCATTGCCATCACGTAAAGCACAACCCCTACCCGTCTGCTCATTTCCGCTACCTGCCCACTTCAGTTTATTCTCCCCCTCCCAACCGAATGAGCGTGATTCACCAGAGCTACCTGCGGATGCTCGGCGACAAATCGAGATAGCGCTCATTGACCTTTGCTAAAAAGGCAAAGAAACAGCGCAAGCTTGTGAAATCGACTGGTTTCGACAACGGGCTCTGGCTCGGAGTACCCTTCACGGAGTACTCTGCCAAGGCCCAACCATGTGGGACAGCCCCAAATCTGTAGAAGCGGCAATCAAGCGGCTGACCCGCGAGATCGAGGAAATTGATAGCTTCTTCTACCGGTCCGAAGAAAAAGATGATCGCATCCTCTATGCCGGTATGCTCGAACGGAAGCGTGATGATATGGTCCGTTCAGCCGTACTTCAAATGCACACGGCGATTGAGAGTCTTCTGAATTCGTACATCATTTTCAAGGTTACCGGGCGCGCCCATCGCCTGGAGCGCTCGCGTAACGAGTCGGCGCGAGCGTTGCACAGAATGCTTTATGGCAGCGGCAGCCTTGGTTTCGATATGAAGCTCAGCTTCGCTCTCGCTCTCGGGCTAATCAGCAGCAAAACAAGAGAAAGACTTGCCATCTTAAATACGTTACGCAACAAGTGTAGCCATAATTGGGTTCTCAAGGCGCCC
Source organism: uncultured Acidobacteriaceae bacterium (assembly GCA_963724815.1). GTDB lineage: Bacteria > Acidobacteriota > Terriglobia > Terriglobales > Acidobacteriaceae > Sulfotelmatobacter. The sequence goes on along the minus strand of CAVRWS010000064.1, from coordinate 99,136 downwards.
GTCCGCCATGGGAAACGACCCGCACAGAAAAAGCCTCCTCTGCTTCTCTACGAAGGCCGCGACCTTCACACCGTCGCGGCGCTCAAAGACTTCACGAGCGAATACGGCGGCATTTACGTCAGGCTGTACATGAAAATTCCTTAGCTGTAGTAACATCGCGATTGCGCTCAAAACCCCTCAATGAACGAAATGGCTGCTAATAACATTCTAAGCTGACGGTATGATATTCGTGGATGGACGGCACAGATCAATACACCGCCGGAACGACCTGCCGCCGCTGCGGCACTCCCGCTGATGCTGGACGAATCTTTTGCGCCAAGTGTGGGGCTTGCGCTCAGCGTGCCTTCTCCCCTGATCCCATCAAGCAAGCACGATGCCAACGCGCCTTCTATTGGCTCGATGAAGCGATTCGTGGTGACTGCTATCAAGTATTTGGCGGGGCTGTCCGCAGTGGTCTTTTGGCTGTGCCCCTTGCGGACCGGAACGCAGGTACTCCTGTTTGTCGCTTCAATTACCGTAATGCTGACTTGTCATTTTGTCTTGAGCAGCATTGATGAAGAGTACGCCAATAAGAACGCGGGATACTGGCCAAAACCGCTTGATTGGACAGCACCCTCCAAATCGGACGACCCCGGCACAAAACAGTAGTTGGCGGGACATCGCGGTTACACTCATCGACAGAGATCAAAATATTTAGCCGCCGCCCCTGACGGTTGGCCTTTAGTGGACTGGAATGGCTGAGACGAAGGTCCGGTCTAATCATCCTGCAAGCCTTGTCAGATCGGGCAGTTTAGTTGGATTGCATCACCGGCGAGGCCGCCAGCAATCCCGCTGCCAGTTCCAGATCGTGCAGATCTTCGCGGCTGAAGTCCTGGGTAAACTTCGGATCCAGACCCTTCCGCGAAATCTGCAGAACGCCCAGCACGGTCGTGTTCTGGTCAAGGATAGGAACTGACATCAGCTTTTGAATCGGAGCGGGTGCGGCCAACTCTTCCGTTTCGGCCCCTACCGGCTTAATCGTCTCAAAAATACTGGCGTGCTTAACCCGGGCAAAATTGTTGAAGATCTCGGCTTTCTTGCTGAGAGCCGTATGCGCCGCCACCGCCTTGCTCGAAATCGGAATCGCACCCGTAGTGCGCAGGTGCTCGGGAAAAATAAACTTGAGCAGGCCGCCATCCAGCCGCAGCAGCGCCACTTCCGCATATTGCACGCGAAATACTTTCGCCAATACCATGCTGACGTCCAGAGGCGTAATGCCTTCTCCCAGGATCGAACCCAGGGGCAGCAGGTTCTCCGGCAGAATAATTTCTTCTTCGAGGGCCGCGTCTTCAGGCTTATGGGTCATAGAGGACTCGCGCATTTTCAATTTCGGAACGTCACCAACTCCCGCACTTTGAACGCCAGAGGAAGCTGGTAAACACATCCTACAACCCCTTTGATTTCAGCAAAGTAGCTTATGGCCATGACCTTTCGCGACGTTCGGTTTCGCCACAAACTAGTAGAGGTAATGACATTTCTTGTCATACCCACTGCGAAAATTGCGGAGGCCGCAGCAACAGTCGGGTAAGGCGGGATTTCAAGTCCAGCGTCTTCCCTTTCGGGCGGCAAAGTCGTTACACTGCTTGACTATGAGCGTTCCGCCACAACCCAATGTCAAGCTGACCAATGCTCCCGATTACCGGGAAGCCTATGCCAACAGCGTGCAAATGCGAGTCAATGTCTGGGACTTTTTCCTCGTCTTCGGCACGGTTCAACAGCAGAGTGAAACTCAAGTCGAGGTCCGTAATTTTCAAGGCGTCTACCTGAGCCCGCAACAAGCCAAGGCCTTACTCGGATTGCTGCAGCAGAACATCAGCGGCTACGAAACCGCCTTCGGCGAAATCAAACTCGACCCGCGCATGGCGAGTGGCGGACAGGTTCACTAAGAATAAGTTCACTAAAACCACGTTCCCAAACGACGGATGCAACAGAGCCAGACGGACCAAAGCAGGAGGCTCATTCTGAAAGTTCTCGAGCCTGGCCAAAGGCTTCAGACGCATTGGTCGCGCACGTACCCAGCCCTGGTATTCGCTGCTCTTTTCGTGTTTGTTTTTCTGCTCCATCTGCCCTTGCTCCGTCTGCCCTACTTCTGGGACGAGGCTGGCTACTACGTTCCTGCCGCACGCGACATCCTGCTCACCGGAAGTCTCATTCCGCATTCCACGCTCTCAAATGCTCATCCGCCGCTGGTGATGACGTGGCTGGCGCTCTGGTGGAAGTTAGTGGGCTTCACCCCTGTCGTCACGCGGACGGCCATGCTGTTCCTCGCCGCTTTCTCGCTCGTCGGAGTATTCCGCCTGGCCGAGGTCGTTGCCAACTCGCGAGTTGCGATTGCAGCTACCCTGTGCACGGCCGTCTATCCCGTATTCTTCGCGCAAAGCTCCTTGGCGCAAGTAGATCTAGCCGCTGCGGGCCTGATCTTCTGGGGACTTTCGGCGTATATAGAAGAGCGCAAGCTCGCCACCATACTCTGGTTTTCCCTCGCAGCCCTGGCGAAAGAGACGGCGATTCTTGCTCCCCTGGCGCTGGCCACATGGGAGATCATCGGTTTTCTGGCGCAGAATAGCTCGCTCCTCAAGTTATGGCGCACGGAGGATATCCGCCCACTGCGCGTCATCTCGCTTTTGATCCCAACACTTCCATTGGCGCTCTGGTACGCGTACCACTACGCCCGCATGGGATATGTCTTCGGCAATCCTGAATTCTTCCGCTACAACGTGGCCGCGACCCTCAGTCCAACCCGTTTCGTTCTTGCTCTGATCATGCGACTGTGGCAGATCGGCGGCTATCTTCATCTCTGGGTTCTCACGTTAGCCATGCTGCTTGCGCTGTGGATGCTTCCGCCACTGCGCGACTCAACCTCCGAACGCCCTCGCATCACCATTCCCGTGCAAATGATTTTCTACGTTGTCATCCTGGCTTATGTGGTGGCGATGGCATTGATCGGCGGCGCGGTCTTGGCTCGCTATATGCTTCCGGCCGTTCCGCTGATCATCATCGTGTCCGTCTCCACGCTATGGCGCAGGATGGAGTGGTGGCCTGCCGCGATTGCATTCGTTGTGCTGGCCTTCGTAGCCGCGTGGTTCTGGAATCCTCCCTACGGATTCTCACCGGAAGACAATCTCGCCTATCGGGATTACATTGTGCTGCACGAAAATAGCGAACAGTTTCTCGAGGCCCGTTATCCTATGGCCCGCGTGCTTACCGCGTGGCCAGCGTCGGACGAACTGACGCGCCCGTGGCTCGGCTACATTACGCGCCCCATGAGCATCGTGCGCATTGAAGATTTCTCCTTGGACGAAATTCTTTCCTCCGCAGATTTCCGCTCTCACTGCGACGTCGCGTTTATCTTCTCGACGAAATACGAACCCGCCCCGACCCGCTGGGATCATTGGCGAGCATGGACAGAATTGAAAACCAGATTTTTCGGCTTCCATCGCGATCTGCCGCCCGCCGCTGTGGCTCACATCCTCGGAGGCCGTATCGTATTTTCACAAGAACGCCAGGGACAATGGGTCGCCGTGATCGAGATGGAACAAAGCGAATTGCAAAACGCAGAAGTCAGAACGCAACAATAAAAAGATAAATGGTTTCTTTGCGAACTCTGCGGCGGTTCTTCGCGTCCTCGGCGATTAAAAGCTTCTATTCGCAGAGAACGCAAAGAAAGTCCGCAGAGGAGCGCAGAGAAGAACGCCAACCTCTTTTCACTTCTGCATTAAATGGCACGAGTGCGTCTTGATTACCAGCCACACCTCGCTACCGCCCTCAAGCTGCAAGTCGTCGCGCGCCGCCAGAGTCAGATGCACATCCATCTCTACGCCGCAATCGACGCGCGCGGAAATGATCATGTCGCGCCTTTCCAAAGAGACCACGCGCCCGGCAATCACATTGCGCGCGCTGAGCCCTACAGGCTTTGCAATGGCGAGCAGAATGTCGCCCGCCCGAATTCCCACGCGCAGCCGAGAACCAGCTTTGGCACGAATCAGCGGCGTCTCCAAAAGAACGGACTTTGCCGCATTTATACCCGGCAAGCGGCATGTCATCGTGCCGCGATCTTCGTGCACCAGCCAAACCGTCGCATCGAAAATATTTTCAAATCCGGCCAACTGCGCCACCGTTTCCTGCAGCGGAGCCCGCAAGACTTCATGCGGCGTCCCTTGCGCGACGATCCGACCCTGGTCCATCACGATCACCCGTTCCCCCAGCGCCATCACCTCTTCGCGGCTGTGCGTCACATAAAGAATAGGAATGCCATGCGCTTGATTCCACCGCCGCAAGTCGTCCAGGATCTTCGCCTTGGTCGCAGCGTCAAGAGCGGCCAGCGGTTCATCCAGCAGAAGCACGCAGGGATCGGTCACCAGTGACCGCGCCAGAGCCACACGCTGCCGTTCTCCCCCCGAGATTTCCGCAGGGCGGCGTCCCCGCAAATGATCGATGTGCAACTCCTGCAGCATCTCGGCCGCACCCCGTTTTCTGGCAGATCGCGCCAACTGCGCCAGACCATACTCGACATTCTGCTCCACCGTCAGATGCGGAAACAGCGCCAGATCCTGCAGCACATATCCCACGCCACGCTTGGCGACCGCAACGTTGACGCGCGAGTTCGCATCAAACAGGACCCGTTCTCCCACTGCCATGCGCCCCGAATCCGGCGTAGCCAGTCCGGCCACACAATCGAGCAGCGTAGTTTTACCCGCGCCCGACGGTCCGAACAGAATGGTAAATCCGGGCGCAGCGCTGAACTCCGCCTCGAGAGAAAATTCACGTTCCGTCGAAGCCAGAGTCTTGCCAATGCTTGCTGTCAGAATTGAACTTGCGGATTTAGATTCCACCGAAGAGGACATGAAGGCTTCGTCTATTTCATCGGTCCCAGGAGCCATGATTTTTGGGGCCATGATTTTTGCCACTGCGTTCTTCGGTTTAGCCCATAGACCACTGCCAGCACCGCGAAGCAAAAGATTAGCAGCAATACAGCCATCGCATTCGCTCCCGCATAATTCGAAGCCTGCACCTGGTCATAAACACTGATCGAAACCGTCCGCGTCACGCCCGGGATATTTCCGCCAACCATCAGCACCACGCCAAACTCGCCCATGGTATGGGCGAAGGCCAACGCTACGCCGGTAACCAATCCCGGCATCGAAAGCGGGAGAATCACGCGAAAGAACGTGCGCAGCGGCGAAGCTCCCAGCGTGCCCGAGGCTGCGATCAATTTCGCATCGACCGAAGAAAACGCAGCTGCGAAAGGCTGCACTGCAAAAGGCAAGCTGTAAAGAATGGACCCAATCACCAGTCCGGTGAACGTAAACGCCAACGTATGTCCGGTGAAAGATTGCCACCAGCGTCCGAGTGGACTCAGCGAACCAAGCGCCACCAGCACATAAAATCCCAGCACCGTCGGCGGCAGCACAATCGGCAGCGCCACTATCGCTTCCACCAGAAATTTCCCGCGCCAGCGAGAAAATGCGATCCAGTAAGCCAGCGGCAAACCAACGACCAGCAGAATCGCCGACACCACTACCGCCAGTTCTATCGTCAGCCCGAATGCCTGCCAGTCAAATGCCTGCCAATCGATCGACATATTGTTTGGAAATTGTACAGCGCGATTCTTCGATTCCCAGAATAGCTTCCCGAAATGGTTCTAAGCGCACTTTATTCACGATTAAGATTGACCCCGTTATCCGCCACTCCGATACTTGCCTCGTCCGCTCCACTCTTTATGATTTCTCCCGCGGTCCGTCGTGCCCTTCGCGCTTCCTCACTTTTACTTTTGCCTCTTCTTGCGGCATCAACTGCGCAAGCGCAAGGCGCGAAGAAAAATGTACCGACAACCTCGGTCGCAGATACCGATCACGAGCAGGAGCGCGCGGAGTGGTTCCTGCATGGACGCACGATACCCGGCAAATCGGCTGCCGAACTCCGCCATCGCGCTTATCAAGCCAAAATGCAGGCTCGCACCGCTCGGCTGGCGCGCGCCCGCGCGGCACAACCGGGCGCACAACCAGCAACTCCTACCAGCGGATGGACTCCGCTTGGTCCCGTACCACTCGCCTCCGACGCTACCGGCACCGGCTTTCAGGATTATCATCAGGTCGCCGGCCGTGCCACCGCGGTCGCAATCGATCCCGCCGACCCAACCGGCAACACAATCTACATCGGGGGGGCCCAAGGTGGTGTCTGGAAATCCACCAACGCCGCCGCGAGTATCGCCAACAATGTGACATGGTCCGCGGTAACCGATAATCAGCCTACGCTCTCAATCGGCTCAATCGCGATTCAGCCAGGAAATTCCAACCCTGCAAACAGCGTAATTCTGGTCGATACCGGAGAAGCCGACAATTCCGCCGACTCCTATTTCGGCCTCGGAATCCTCCGTTCCGCCAACGGCGGCAACACCTGGACCTTGATCCCGACCGCTAACAGCGGCGCCTTATCTTTCAGCGGTCTCGGCGGAACTCGCATGGCCTTCAGCACCGCGAGCGGACAAGCTAATACCGTTGTCGCAGCGATGGCCGCAAGCTCCGAAGGCGAAGTCTCTGGCGCGTTGACCTCCAATACTTACCGTGGCCTCTACACTTCGACCGACGCAGGACAAACCTGGACCTATAATTCACTCTTCTCCGGCGGAACGGCGGAAGCCACATCAGCAACCTCGGTGGTGTACAGCGCAGCTGCCGGATTATTTTTCGCGACCCTCCGCTATCACGGCTTTTACTCTTCGCCTGACGGCGTCACGTGGACGGCCTTGGCAAATCAACCGGGCACTCCAGGCTTGTTGAACGCCGCAGCCTGTCCATCAAACTACGTCACAACCTGCCCCATCTATCGCGCCGAAATCACGGTCGTGCCCGGACGCAACGAAATGTACGTCTGGTTCGTTTCCCTCGACTCCAACGACAATCCCGTCGACCAGGGAATTTGGCAAAGCGAGAACAGCGGCGCATCGTGGACTCAAATCAGCGACAGCGGAATCATCAAGTGTGGCGACGTCAGCGGCTGCGGCGTAGAACAAGGCTTCTACAACCTGGCGCTCTTGGCCCTTCCCAACGGAACCGCCACCGATCTCTACGCCGGAGCCATCAATCTATATAAGTGTTCGATCAGCTCTCTCAATCCCACCTGCGCGACCACGCCATTTCTGAACCTCACTCACGTCTATGGCTGCGACCCGCTCAGCGCGCTCGCCCACGTTCATCCCGACCAGCACGCGCTCGCCTACACGATTCCAACTTCCGGTTCCGACCTGATGTATTTCGCCAACGACGGCGGCATCTATCGCGCGCTGAATGGCTTCACCGGCCTCACCACCGGTTCGTGCTCGGGCACGAATCAATTCGACGACCTCAGTCAGAACCTCGGCTCGATGACGCAATTCGTCAGCTTCTCCCAGCATCCCACCGATCCCAACACAATCTTCGGAGGCACGCAGGATAACGGTTCTCCGGCAACCGCAACGGCGACGACAAGTTCAGCCTGGGGAAATATTCTCTCCGGTGACGGCGGCTACAACGCGCTCGATTCCAACACCGGCAACTGGTTCGCCTCGAACCCCGATACGGGATCAGGAAGTCTCGGCATCCAGCAATGCTCTTCCGGAGTCGACTGCAACGATTCAGATTTCACCACAGTCGTCAGCAGCGCCGACGTCGGCGGCGACGACGGCGCATTTCTACTTCCCTTACATTCTCGATCCACAATCCACAACTTCGTTGCTCGATCGGAACCTGCCGCGTGTGGCAAGGTCCGCGATCCGGAGGCGCGTTCACCGCACTCAGCCTGAATTTCGAAACCTTCGGCACCGCTACCTGCGCGGGAAACGAAGTGAATGTCATTCGCTCCCTGGCTGCCGGCGGACCCACGAATGCAAACGGCTCAGAAGTAATTTATTCCACCACCGACGGCCCCGGATTAAATAATCCGGCATCGCCTCGCGGCGGAAACATTTGGGTGACTACCAATGCCACAGCAGTTTCCGGCACGTCTTCAACGTTTACCAACACGACGCTGAACGGCCCCGCCGGCGCCAGCATCAACCCGAATCAATTCCCTATATCGAGTGTCGCCATCGACGCCTCCGACCCGACCGGAAACACTGCCTATGTCACCGTGATGGGTTTCACTGGCGGACCCGGCCACATCTGGCAGACCACAAGCGCCGGAGCGAACTGGATTGATTTCAGCGGCACTGGCGCAAATGCAATTCCGGATTCTCCAGTAAACGCAGTCGTCGTCGATCCCGGTTCGCACGTCGTATATGTAGCTACTGACGTCGGCGTCTTTCAAAGTCTCACGTCAATCGCCGCCTGGACCGAACTCGGCCCAACCTCGAGCGTGGAATCAACCGGCTTTCTGCCCAACGTCGCCGTCACCGCGCTCGCGATCTTTAATTCCGGCGGCCAAAAGTTGCTGCGGGCTTCCACCTACGGTCGCGGCGTGTGGCAATACAATCTGCTGGCCGTACCGGATTTTCAAATCTCAGTGCCAACCGCTACGCAGACGATTTTCCCCGGCAACTCGGTAAATTTCACTGGCACACTCACATCACTCAACGGCTATGACAATTCCGTTCAACTCACTTGCACCGCTGGAGCATCAGCTCCTCCCAGCCCTTGCGTTCCCACTCCCGGGAGCCTCACCCCAACTCCCACCGGCGCAACATTTTCGCTGAATGCGGGCAGCAGCACGATTGGAAATTACAATTTCAACCTGCAGGCTTCCGGTACCGATCCCAACAACACAACCCACACCACAGCTCTTACTTTGCAGGTCATCAGCTTCAGTGTGACGGCGCCCTCCCCAACCAGCGTGAACGTGCCTCGGGGCGCGACTTCCCTGCCCGTAAGCTTTCAACTCTCAGCCCAAGGCTCGTTCAATCAGAGCGTTACCCTCAGCTGCAACATCGGTCTGCTCATCCACGGCGCGACCTGCGCTTTCACTCCCGGCGCAACTTTCAACCTGACCTCCGCCTCGCCAGTGACGGCGACGGCTACGGTAACCGTCCCCGCCAGCACTCCCATCGCCGACTACACGGTCACGCTGCAAGCCAACACCAACGGCGCTCCCGTTCCTCTGGCTACCACGTTCACCGTGGATGTCATTCTGAATCCCACATTCGTCCTCACCGAACCCACGGCTTTCCCCGATGTAAAAGTGGGAAGCACGGGCACCACCGGCTCGATTACCATCTCTTCGCAGGATGGCTTCGCTGGCACTGTCAACCTGAGTTGCGTCACCACTTACGGCGCCAGCAGTTGCAGCATCAGCCCCGCATCGGTAAGCGTAGCCGTGCCTCCGGCAGCCTCGCCCACTGCTACACTCACCATCAACGGAACCAGCTTTTCTCCAGGAACTTACCAGGTCAGCGTTCTCGGCACCTCCGCTTCGCTCTCCGACTCCTTACCAATTCCCTTCTCTGTCGGCGACTACATCATCGCTGGAACGCAGACTCTCACTGCTGTCCCGGGTGCTCCCGCAACGGCAAATCTCACCTTCACGTCCGAATACTCCTACAGCGGCAAGGTCAGCCTTAGTTGTGACGCAACAGCTCTTGCTGGCGCGGTGTGCACCCTGAGCCCGATAAGCCCAATCACCGTGGGCATCGGTTCAGTGGTTCCCGTAACAGCTACCGTCAGCGTTCCCAGCAACGCGGCGGTCGGCACTTACGGCATCAAGCTCACCACACAGGACGCCACCGGCGAACCCGCCCACTCCTGGACAATCGCTCTCACCGTGCAGGATTTCGCTTTCAGCGCCGTCACTCCCCCCACCCAAACCGTTGGCGCAGGTCAAACCGCCACCTACGACCTCAGCGTGATGCCGGTCGGTAGCGCGTTCGCCAACCCCGTGACTCTTTCCTGCGCCGGTGCGCCCGCAAACTCCACATGCAGCTTCGCGCCGAACCCCGTAACCCCCGGCAGCGCCCCGGCGGCAGTAGTCATGACCATCGCTACCAGCGCCACAGCCGCGCCCGGCACTTCCACCATCACTGTTACGGGAGCGTCCTTTTCGCTCTCGCATTCCACCACCCTCGCACTCACCATAGCGAGCAGCTTTCAGCTCGCCATCGCGCAATCTTTTCCCTCCGCCGACCCGGGATCCCAGCAGACAGCCAAAATTTCTCTGACGCCGAACTACACCGGCTCCGCTAATGCTACCTGCAACGCAACTGCGCTCTCCGGCACACAATGTACGCTCACACCTGCAAACCCAATCACATTCAGCGGGTCGCCGGTAACAATCGCCGCACTCATCAATATTCCCTCCAACGCGGCCGTGGGCAACTACGGCGTCAACGTCAATGTCCAGGACAGCAGCAGTTCCCTCAGTCATTCCCTGACTCTTCCGTTTACCGTGATTCAGGATTTCACCCTCGGCGCGCCCACCCCCGCAACTCAAACCATCAACCCAGGGCAATCTGCCAATTACAATTTCAGCGTATTGCCGATCGGAGCCTCGTTTACCAATTCAGTTTCTCTCTCCTGTTCGGGCGGTCCCGCCGTCTCGCTGTGCAGCTTCACTCCAAACCCAATCACCCCCGGCAGCAGTTCCGCAGCCGTGGTGATGACCATAACCACCACGGCAAGTTCCGCCAGTAATGCTAAGCCTTCGATTTATTACGCTCTCTGGCTCGCGTTGCCCGCACTCGCTCTGCTCGGAGCCGGAAATCGCCGAAAGCATCCACGAAAGCTCGCACTGCCCGCCTCGTTGCTCGGACTATTCCTGCTCGGACTTCTGCTTTCCTCCTGCGGCGGCGGTGGCACCAACGGCGGCGGCGGCGGTGGTGGAGGCGGCGGTGGTACCCAGCAACAGGGCACTCAACCCGGAACCTATACCATCACGGTCATCGGCACTTCCGGAACCCTGACTCACCAGGCCGCCACCGTAACCCTGGTTGTAAATTAGAAGTTGTCGATTAGTATTAGAACGCTTGCCCACGCACCAAGAAAATTTAGCGCCACGCCATCGGCACGACGTTGGCGTCTGCCATGACTGATTCCCGCTACAACGTCACCATCGTTGGCGGCGGAATCGTCGGCCTGGCGGTCGCGCTCGAGATCACGCGGCGGTTTCCGCGCGTTCGTTTGCTCCTGCTCGAAAAGGAGGACCACGTAGGCCGTCACCAGAGCGGCCATAACAGCGGCGTTATTCATTCCGGCATCTATTACAAGCCCGGTTCCCTGAAAGCGAAATTGTGCGTGGCGGGCGCAGCCGCGATGGTTGAGTTCTGCCGCGAACACGGCATCCCTCACCAGATTTGCGGCAAGATTATCGTGGCCACCGAACCAGAAGAATTTCCCCGGCTCGAGGAATTGTGGCGCCGCGGCATCGCCAACGGTTTGACCGGACTAAAATCCATCGGTCCTGAAGAATTGCGCCAGATCGAACCCAACGCCACCGGACTGCGCGCCATCGTAGTTCCCTCCACCGGAATCACGAACTACGCCGCAGTTTGCGATAAATATGCCGAACTCATCACCGCCCACGGCGGAACGATTCTCACCTCGCACGCCGTGCGCGGCCTCAAACGCTCCGCGAATGAGATTGTGGTTGAAACCAACCGCGGCGCATTCTCCACCGCATCGCTCATCAACTGCGCCGGACTTTTCAGCGACCGCATCAGCCGCATGGCCGGCGACGACCCGCAAGTCATGATCGTCCCCTTTCGCGGCGAGTATTACGATCTCATCCCCGAGCGCTCATCCTTGGTGCGCGGTCTTATCTATCCCGTGCCCGATCCGCGATTTCCATTTCTTGGAGTTCATTTCACTCGTCGAGTCAACGGCACGGTCGATGCCGGCCCCAACGCGGTCCTCGCATTTCGTCGCGAAGGCTACCGCCGCACCGATTTCAATCTGCGCGATCTGGCCTCATCGCTCTCTTTTCCCGGATTCTGGCGGATGGGCGCAAAGAATTGGCGCAGCGGCCTCGATGAATTTCACCGATCATTTTCGAAGGCCGCATTCGTCCGCGCCTTGCAGCGCCTGGTTCCGGCTGTACAATCCACGGATCTGGTTCCCGGCGGCGCTGGCGTCCGCGCCCAGGCAGTCACGCGCGAAGGTGCTCTGGTCGATGATTTCAAGTTTGTTCCTTCAGACCGGATGCTGCACGTGCTGAATGTTCCCTCTCCAGCAGCCACAGCCTCGCTGATGATCGGACGATCGATTGTGGAGACCGCCGCCGATACCCTTGGGCTGAAATAGGCGCGCCGAATTTCACAACCAAATCTCAGAACCTCGAATTTCAGAAGCGGAGATTCAGAAGTCAGAGTTTCAGAGAAAAATTCCGGGTCAGCTAGATTCCCGACGCGATGGTCGGCGGCACCGGCGGACGCATGATGCTGGCCGCCTTCCGTGGAGTATTCAGCAGCCGAGGACCAGAAGCTCTGGCTTGGCCGCGCAGCTGGATTGGGCAAATTCGCCATCCACTCCTTATGAAAACGGAAAACATAAAGCACCACTTCCACGCGGCTGGAAACCCCAAGCTTGTCAAAAATCCGAAACAAATAATTCTTCACCGTATGTTCCGTAAGTTTCAGGCGCGTGGCGATCTCCCGGTTCGATAAACCTTCTGCCACGCAGCGCACCACATCCTGCTCGCGCTTCGAAAGGACCGATCCACCGCCCGCTTCAACCAGGCGCATCGGCTCGGAATCCTTCAAGGCGCCAATCACGTAGCCCAACTCCGCGCTGTTCGCCCACACCTGGCCTCGATGCACGCTGTGAATGCATTTCGCCAGGGTTTTCGACGATTCCGTGCGCGAGAAAATCCCCTGCGCGCCACAGCGGAACGCTTGTACCACGGAGGACGCATGGGAAATATCCATCAGGAGAATGATTCGCGTTCCCGGACTCGCAAGCGAAATCTGGCGGGCCAAATCAAAACCCTGGTTGGCGGAATCTTCCAGCGCCGAACTGAGGAGAATCACATGCGGCCTTCGCTGCGCCACAGCAGCCAGGATCGACGCCTGTTTCGGCTCTACTCCGGTCACTTCCAGCCGGCAGTCCTGCGCCAGCGCCTCCGCCAGCAACTGGCTGCTCATCCAAGTGCTTTCCGCGGCCAGCACTCTTATCCTGTCCATGTTTTCCGACAACGGTACCGCGGGGTGAGCCATACTCTGTTCTCCTCGATCAACAGGCAGCTGTAGCAGCAAAGTCGGAGTTAATCACGCGCACTCCGGGCGCAAAGTAGTAAGGCACAACGCAGGGGGGATCACCAACGTTAAGAAAGGATACACCGAAGGAACACCCATACCAGGCACGTCTTACCCAGAGACTTTAGACTGAAGGCTGAAGCCGGTAAATGGCACGCCGGTGCCATTTACAAGCAGCCGTGAAAAGCATTATCCCGCGAAAGCCAGCTCCTTGGCCCGTTGCGCTGCCTTGACCACGGCCTTAATCAGCGTCACCCGCAACTTGCCTTCCTCCAGTTCCATGATGCCGTCGACCGTGCAGCCCGCGGGAGTCGTCACCGCATCCTTCAACAGCGCCGGATGATCTCCGGTTTCGAGCACCACACGAGCCGCTCCCATAGTCGTTTGCGCCGCCAGCAACGTCGCAATATCGCGTGGCAGTCCCACCTTTACGCCCGCCTCCGCCAACGATTCGATAATGATGTAAATGTACGCCGGACCGCTCGCGGAAAGTCCGGTCACCGCATCCATATGCTTTTCATCCACCACCACCGTTCGTCCCACCACGTCGAACATGGCGGTTGCCATCTCAACATGCCGAGCCTCCGCGTACTTTCCTTTTGCCAGAGCCGTCATTCCGCAGCTCAACAGGCATGGCGTGTTCGGCATGGCCCTGATCACCGGCACAGGCGCATCCAGCGTCTTCTCGATCAAGCTGTTGGGAACCGACGCCGCCACCGAGATAATCAACTGCCGCGGTGAAATATGTCCGCGAAGTTCGGCTACCACTTCTTCCACCACCTGCGGCTTCACCCCGATCAAAATCACGTCAGCGTCTTTGGCCGCCTCTAAATTATTCGTGCCAACCGGTATGCCCAGTTTCGCACTCAACGCGCGCGCGCGTTCTTCATGCGCAACCGTCGCCTTGGTGAGCTCCTTCGCCAGCAGGCCATTTTTCAAGAGCACCTGCAGCAGGATTCCACCCATCTTTCCCGCTCCGAGAACCGCGACTTTCTTCCCCGAAAGATGATTCCCCATGCTTGATCCTTTCCGTTTCCCCCGCGATTCACGCCTTGCGCACTTTCTGTCGGCCGCCCTGCTCCCACTGCCACGCGGTCTCTACGATCTCTCTCAATGAGCGCTTTGGTTTCCACTGCAATAGGGCCTGCGCGCGCGCTGGGTCGGCAACCAGCGCCGGAGGATCTCCCGGCCGCCTCGGCCCCATGCGTCGCGGAACCTTCGACCCCGTCACCTCTTCCACCACCGTAATCACTTCCTTCACTGAACATCCCACTCCCGTGCCCAGGTTCAGAGCCGCGGAATGATTCCCTGCCTCAAGGTGTTTCAGCGCCAGCACATGAGCCTCAGCCAAATCGTTTACATGAATGTAGTCGCGCACACAGGTTCCGTCAGACGTTGGGTAATCGTCGCCAAACAACTCCAGTTCGCCACGCTCCCCGGTAACCGCCTTTAACGCATTCGGGATCAAATGCGTTTCCGGATCGTGCAACTCTCCAATTTCGCCGCTCTCATCGGCCCCCGCCGCGTTGAAGTATCGCAGGCTCATATAACGCAAACCGTACGCGCGATCATAAGCTTCGAGCGCATTCTCGAAGAAAAGCTTCGAGGTCCCGTAGGGATTTACCGGCTGCCTCGGCGTATCTTCCGTGATGGGCACTTTCCCGGGCACTCCGTACACCGCACAAGTCGAGGAAAAAATAAACCTTCGCACTCCCGCGTCGAGGGCCGCATTCAGCAGATTCAGTCCCCCTTCCGCATTATTTCTAAAATAAATCCGCGGATTCTGTACCGATTCGCCCACCGATGCGAACGCGGCAAAGTGCATCACCGCATCCACTCTCGCCATCACCTTCGTCAATTCGCTTCGATCCGCAATGTCCGCCACTACTAACTCGAAACCGTGGGCAAGAGAAGCGTGCCCAGCGCACAAATTGTCATAAAGGATGGCTTCATATCCATGGCGTCGCAGAGTGCGCGCCACATGGCTCCCAATGTATCCCGCTCCGCCGACTACCAGAATTGCCAAAACTTTTCCTTTCGAGAGATTCTTAGCTCACGAGTTCTATGCCGGATTCTTCCGCCGCAAATTTAATTCGCTGAACGAATCGAGAGTCTGCCCACAGTCAAGCGCAGAAATGCGCCCGCTCATTCCTGCTGTTGGGATTCTACTGAAAACTTCGTGAAGAGGTTTACCTAATCGCCGTCGCCGACAGCCACGGGCTTCGGCGTCAACCCGCGCAGCAAGGGACTGGTTTGCGACATCAACTCGATGTGGCCACACTTGGCGCATTCCAAAACAACGTTGCCGCCGGTCGAGCCATAGGGATGAAATGTAACCCGCGTGAAAACATAGCTGTCGATCTCGTTATGGCAACGGATGCACTGCACGCCGCCCACGCGAGCCGCAGGTTTTTTTTCTGCCTGCGAAGCATCGGATCGGTTCAGTTTTTCCATAGCTCCTTTATCCACGGCTCTTTTCCCCACACTCATGCCAGTTTTACCTTCACAGACTCTACCGCAGCATGGTCGGCCGGACCAGTATATTGCGCCCTTGCTGTTGCACAAGTTGGGACGCACTCACTCTGGAGCCAAACCGTTTCGCACCAAAGAAAAAGCCGCGATTCCGATCGCGGCCCCTCTTAAACCCTACTGTGTTGTTCGGTAGCTACTGCAGATGAATCTTTCCGCTCGCGTCCAAAGTTCCATGCACGCGCACTTTTTTGCCTTCGTATTGCTTGACCTGGTCTTGGTGGTCAATGTCGTAAGACTTTCCCGACGCGGCATCCTGCAACACGTACTTGTCGCCGGCCTTCACGATCGTTCCGCTAAATGTCTGCGCATCCGTGGCCGTGGCCGATGGCGAACTCGGCGCGGCCTGCCCACCCTGGTCCGGCGTCTGGCTGGGTTGCGCTTGCGTCGGCGTGTTCGGCTGTTGAGCCGTCGGGTCGGTGGGTTGGCTCGGTTGCGACTGCGGAGCGGCCGAGGGATCGGTCGATGTTGACGGTGGAGTGGGCGTTGACTGTTGGGCGTTGAGCGATATGCCAAACGTCAGCAGCGTGGCAAATGTTCCAAGGGTCCACACGGACCGCAGATACTTTTTCATTCAATCCTCCGAGAGACATTTATTAAGCGTCATTCTCTGAGGTTCCAACCCAGCAAACCGGCTGCCAAAACCTCCGCAGTTCATTTTGTTGACCGGCGGCTCTTTTGGTTGTTCTATCTGCAAGCTTTATCGCCATCGCCAGACAGGTCACTCTAGTTTCGCTACGGATCTTCTTCCCCTCGCTCTACCCCAAACTCCGTAGCGGCCGATTCCGCCGTCTGGCCTCTTTCGCTCGAAGCGAGCAGTTTTTGCTCGCACCCAAATTCGCCCGGAAACTAAGCTCCGGCAAATCCAGCAGCCCAAAACGAAACGGACCCTAACATTTTGTTTAAGAAATAGGTTGCACAGATCCAAACTTAGGATAAACTTGCGCGCAATTTCCAACTCGTAGGGGGGCGCTATGAGAAAGAGAAAGAGCAAGATCGCCACAAAAACGATTAGCGCGCGAAAGGTTGCAACGAGCAACACTGCCGCATTCGCGGTCACCCTCGCATCTCTCATCTTTTGTGCTGCAGCCCACGCCCAAATAGGTCACCCGCCCGCATCCCCCACCATGAACGGCTCCCACGAATTGCGCATTACGGATCGCGATATGCCCGTCCTTCCCCGGCAACTCGATCCCGTCCGTCTGCAAAAAGACGCGCTCGCTCTGGCCACCGCTGCCAGTTCGATTCCCGCCGACATCGAAAGCGTCCGCAAAGGCATTCTGCCGAAAGAAATCATCCTGAAACTGAAGCAAATCGAAAAACTTTCCAAGCAACTCAGAAACGAACTCAACCCCTAGCTTGGCCGCTCCACCACAAACACCGCCGCCAGCCCAGCCTCTACGACAACTACCGCGAAGCCTGGCACCACCTCAACGAGCCAGACGGCCTAGTCTTCGCCTAGATATTGTCCATGTAGAGCGGGCGCCCTCGCCCGCTGCCCTTGACGCTGATCTTGTTTTTGATCTTGCCGGTGTGGGACGGACACTCTTGTCCGTCGCTTTTGACGTTGACCTCGATCCTGATCCCGAATTCAACTCCCCGCCAAGAACCCACGCAGCACCGTGGAAGAGCGGCGCTTAAGCGCCGCGTAAAGCACCCCCCAAACGAACCCAGCTTCAGCCGCTGAGAGCCCCGCGAAAATAAGGATGTCATTCCGAATCGGGCTGGAAGCCCGGTGAGGAACCTGCTTTCCCCGACACCGTCATAACCGCCGCCTCGCCCCACCCAGCGGCAAGATCCTCCCATGTCGGATTATCCGCGTGAATGAGTGCAACTTTCTTCTCCCGGCGCCATTTCTTAATCTCCGTCTCCCGCGCGATCGCATCGCCGACGTTAGAAAAGCAGTGGTAATAAACCAGCCGATGCATGCGATACTTCCGCGTAAACGCTCCACCCTCGCCGGCCTTATGCCGCAACACGCGAGCCATAAGAAAGCCCGTCATGCCGACATAAATCACCCGGCTCTTGCTAGCCATGATGTAAACGTAATAGCACCGCTCCCGCTCCATTGCCGCTCCCAAGGACAGCAGGTTCCTCACGGCTGAAGCCGTTCGGAATGACAAGAGCTTAGGGACTGGATGGAGTTTCTGCAGCGGCAGATGTCACACGCAGCCTGTGCAAGAACCTAAAATTTGAGATGTCATTCCGAATCGGGCTGAAAGCCCGGTGAGGAACCTGCTTTTCTCTCTCGCCGAATGAACCTATCAAAGCGGAACCGTGGCCAGAACTTGAAGGCGTTCCGTCTGTTCCGGTCTTCGCCAGAAGTATTTCGGTTCAGAATCCGCCGCGCTCCAGATGTGCGACAATCTCGCGCAGGACAGGCAGATGCTCTGAGGTCATGACAACCGGATAGTCCATCGGGTCGTGATTTCCAAGGCAAAATCCGGCCGAACCATCTGCCAGTAATTCAACAAATCCCACCTTGTCTCCGAGGCCATAGCGGACACAGTTAGGAGCCGGACGCTCAGCAGTACTCATATGTAACCTCCGCGAGCGAATTATATCCGAAACCCGCCGATGAACAGATACTGAAATATGTCGCTTCTAGAATTCAGCCCTGCGAGCCGACACCCAACGAGGCAGAAGGTGCGTCGACGTGGGAGATTAGCCGGGAAATGAGAGCACGAAGAAAACCTAAGGATATTTGTTGCCGTTAACCGTCAGTTGGTCTGACAAACCTAATCTCGTCAAGCATTACAGCGCGCGCCTTCGCTAGTAATCGATGACTAGCTGGCGCCTCGACGGCCCCGAGATAGATGGCGACCGCGAGACTTACAGACAAGAGCACCGCTGACAATCCACAAGTCAGGAGCCCCTGGGCCCAGAGCACGACGAGGCCGACGTCCGCAGCTAATATTCCGACAGCCGTTCCGAGTTCGAACTTCATACGTGTAACTAGCGTTTTTATGTACCGCCGTCCGATCGGCTCGCAAATAAACGCGGTTTTGAGATAAGCGTACCAGTCGTCGGTGTGCTTTCCGCCAGTAGCCTTATCGCATTTTTTATCTAGAGACGTTTCGATTCGGGCGCCAAGGTCTTCGATTACTAAACCGACAAAGATCACCGCAATAAACAGAATGAAGGCGGTCTCGACATGGTTTTCACTGATCAGGCTCCTGAGAGCCTGGAATCTGAGAGAGAGGTCTACGGTCCACGTGCTGAGGGCTATAGAGCCGGGAATTACTAGGGTAGTCAGGGCGCGAAAAAAATCGGCGTTGAATGCAGCAAATAGCTCTTTCACTATTGCATTCTGCCAAGCCTTAGTTAGAGAATCCATTGCCTGCCTAGATTCTCGCGGGCCTACGGCAAAATCGGACAAGTAGGACGCATTGGTGTCTGCTACGAGACGGCATACAGCCTGGACGCTGAGAACTTGATCTTCGCAGCCCTTCGCCTTTACACCCCCACCCCCCGCCTGTTATCCTCGCTACTGTCACCAAGATAAATCGAAACTGAGAACAGGAGTGCACCAGGTTAGTGTTAGCCAGAGAGCAAAAGAAATCTGTCATTGACCAGTATCAGACGCACGCGACTGACACCGGGAGTCCGGAGGTTCAGATCGCCATCATCAGTGAACGCATTGGCCAACTGACCGATCACTTCAAAACGCACCAGAAGGACCACGGCTCGCGCCGCGGCCTGCTCATGCTGGTCAGCAAGCGGCGTCGCTTGCTCGACTACCTCAAGAGATACGATTCCGAGCGCTATAAAACTGTCATTGGCAAACTCGGCATCCGCAAGTAAATAGGAAAATCTGGGTGCCCCATTTCTCGCTTCTTTTGCGAGAAGTGGGGAGGGCAACGGTAGTCCCTTCACCCGGATGTTTTTCTTAACGTAATCTCTGAGCACACCGCCTTCCTCTCGAAGCCGGTACAGCATTGACCAAGTTTTTCGTGCGTATTTCGAAGCGTATCTCGCAAACCAAGCTCCCATTGGCGCCGCTTATCCAGAACTCCGTTTACCCATGGCCTACGCGCCGTTCCATACTGAGCAATTCGAGCTTCACCAGTTCGAGCCAGGCCAATCACCATGCAGCCGGCGCCAACCGGAAAGCGCAACCGCGCTCCTGATCCAGAAAATTAAAGGATGAATATGAAACCAGAAGTCAGTACCGTCACCGTCGACCTCGCCGGCGGAAAGCAACTGTCGTTTGAAACCGGAAAACTGGCCAAACAGGCCCACGGCGCAGCCGTCGTAAGAATGGGCGATAACGTCGTCCTCGCCACCGCCACCGCCAACCCTGATCCCCGCGAGGGCATTGATTTTTTCCCGCTCACCGTCGACTATCGCGAATACACCTACGCCGGTGGACGCTTTCCCGGAGGCTTCATCAAGCGCGAAGGCCGCATGAGCGACCGCGAAGTTCTCACCAGCCGCCAGATCGATCGTCCCGTTCGGCCAATGTTCGCCGAGGGATTCAAGTGCGAGACCCAAGTCATCGCCTTCGTTCTCTCCGCCGATGCCAGTAACGACCCGGACGTTCTCGGAATTAATGGCGCATCCGCGGCTCTTACGCTCTCCGATATCCCTTTCCTCGGTCCCATTGGCGCCGTGCGCGTCGGTCAGATCGGTGGGCAGTTCGTCATCAACCCGACTTACGACGAAATGCGCGAGAGCACGCTGAACATCATGGTCGTCGGCACCGCCGATGGAATCGTGATGATCGAGTCCGGCGCAAAAGAAGTGAGCGAAGAATTAGTCGTCGACGCAATTGACTTCGGCCACAACGAAGTCAAAAAAATCTGCGCCGCAATCAACGACCTGCGCGCAAAAGCCGGCAAGAAAAAACGCGAAGTCACCCCGCCGGAATTCGATCAGAAATATTACGACCAGCTGAAAAAGAAAGTCGGCGCAGAGTTGTCGGACGCGCTCGATACCAAAAAGCATCCGAAAGCCGAAAGCTACACGTTAGTCAAAGACATCAAGAAAAAGCTGCAAGCAGAAATTCCCGAGGACGACGAAAAAGCCCTGGCGAAGTTGAAGCAGTATTACGAGACGCTGCGCGAACGAATCTTCCGCGAAGAAGTCTTAGAAAAGAAACGCCGTCCTGACGCCCGCGCCTTCGACGAAGTCCGCGACATCTGGATCGAAGCCGGAGTTCTGCCCCGCACCCACGGCAGCGCCATCTTCACTCGCGGCGAAACCCAAGCATTAGTAACGACAACGCTCGGCACCAGCGATGACATGCAGCGCCTCGAAGGCTTCGAAGGCGAAGCCAAAAAACGCTTCATGCTGCACTATAACTTCCCGCCGTTTTCGGTGGGGGAGGTTGCGTTCTTGCGTGGAGCCGGTCGGCGGGAGATTGGACACGGCGCGCTCGCAGAGCGCGCCGTGTCGGCGGTGTTGCCGTCGGAGGAGTCGTGGCCTTATGCGATGCGCGTGGTCTCCGACATTCTGGAGTCGAATGGATCGTCGTCGATGGCGACGGTTTGCGGTGCGTCGCTGTCGCTGATGGATGCGGGCGTTCCCCTGAAGGCTCCGGTGGCTGGAGTCGCCATGGGATTGGTGAAGGAAGGCGAGAAGTATGCCATTCTCACGGACATCGCGGGCGCGGAAGATCACTACGGCGACATGGATTTCAAAGTTGCCGGAACGAAAGATGGAATCACCGCGCTGCAGATGGATATTAAAGTTGCCGGAATCACTTCGCAGATCATGCGCGAGGCGCTGGCGCAGGCCAAGCGTGGACGGTTGCATATTCTCGGCAAGATGGAAGAAGTGATTACTTCCGGACGCGAAAAGATTTCTGATTTCGCTCCGCGCTTCTACACCGTGCAGATTCCGGTCGACAAGATTCGCGATCTGATTGGGCCGGGCGGAAAGATGATTCGCAGCATCGTGGAACAAACCGGAGTCAAGATCGATGTGGAAGATTCCGGGTTGGTGAAAGTGGCGTCGAGTGATCAGGCGTCGGCGGCGAAGGCGCTGCAGATCATCGGCGATCTCACTGCGACTGCGGAAGTTGGAAAGACTTATCTCGGTAAAGTCACGCGGCTGGCGGATTTCGGCGCGTTCGTCGAAATCATTCCGGGCACCGATGGATTGCTGCACATCAGCGAAGTGGCGGAGCATCGCATTGCCGATGTCCGCGACGAGTTGAAAGAGGGCGATCAGGTGCTGGTGAAAGTGCTGGCGGTCGAAGGCAATCGCATCCGTCTGTCGCGCAAAGCGATTTTGAAAGAGCAGCGTGCGAAGATGGGCGGTGGGGATGGCGCAGCTCCGGTTGAAGGCGGCGGCGACGAGCGAGAAGCGGTTCCCGCTCCGGCATTAACCGGATCGATGGTGATTGAAGGCGGCGGCGATTTTCCCGATGATGAGCCCAACTTCAATCGCGAGGGCGGAGCACCGGTGAGCAGCGGTGATCGTCCACATGGAGACCGTCCGCACGGCGGAGACCGTGGTGGACGCGGTGGTCGGCCCGGTGGTGGTGGTCGAGATCGTGGACGCGGCGGGCGCGGTGGAAGGCCTGGCGGTGGTGGACGGGACCGCGGCGGACGCGGTGGTCCGGGCGGGGGAAGGCACTAGAAACTTTTGCCACGGATCTGCACGGATTTGAAAGTAGAGAGGCCACGATGCGAAGCGTGGCCTTTTCTCGTTACCATCACGGCTCAATTAAAATAGCTCACATCATGAACAATCGTTCGGTAGTAGTGTTCGATCTTGGCGGAGTGTTGATTGATTGGAATCCGCGTCATTTATATCGGAAGCTTTTTGCGGGAGACGAGGCGGCGATGGAGCATTTTCTGGCCAACGTCTGCACGCCTTCGTGGAACTCTCAGCAGGATGCAGGACGAACTTTTGCTGAGGCCTGCGCGCTGCTCAAGTCGGAGCATCCCGACCACGCGGAGTTGATCGATGCGTGGATTGAGCGTCAGCCGGAGATGTTAGCGGGCGCGATTGATGGCACGGTTGAGATCCTTGCAGAACTGCGAGCCAATAAAGTGGCTCTGTATGCGCTCAGCAACTGGTCGGCGGAAACTTTTCCCATCGCTCTGAAGCGATTCGAATTCCTGCACTGGTTTCAAGGGATCGTACTTTCTGGTGAAGTGCGTCTGCTCAAGCCTGATCCTCGTATCTTTCATCTTTTCTTTAAGACTCACGGCATCGATGCAGCGGAAGCGGTTTACATCGACGACATGGAGAAGAACGTGGAAACCGCAGCTGCTCTGGGTATGCATGGCATTGTGTTTACCGATCCTGCCTCGCTGCGACGTGAACTGGTAAAGCTGGGATTGCTGGATGCGGCGGCCGATTCGACTGCCCGAATTGAGCATGCTGCAGCCTGGGTCGGCGATCTGGAGCGCGCCCGCGCTTTTTATGAACGATGGTTCAAAGCTACGGCAGCGGCAAAATATTCGAGTGCGAAGCGCGATTTCAAATCTTATTTTCTTTCGCTCGGGTCGGGCCCGCGGCTTGAGCTGATGAAATCACCGGGAGAAGCCGCGCGACCGGCACATCTCGCCATCTCCGTAGGATCTCGTGCCGCGGTGGATCATCTGATCCAGGAGATGCACGGCGCGGGTGTTCGTATCATAAGCGTGCCGCGGCTCACCGGCGATGGATACTACGAAGCAGTGATTGCTGACACCGAAGGAAATCTGATCGAGATCACGTCCTGAGCTTTTGCCCACGCGACCCGGATGCCTTTGCAGTAATGTTCGGTACCGAACTGAATATCTTTCGTCGTGCTGCTATGCTACCGCCGGTTCAGGGACCTCAACTTCGATATGTTCAGGCACTCACCTCTTTTCCAATTCAAGCATGGTGACCACACGTGTGTTTTTTATCGTTCTGAAGATGTCCTGTTCGAACTTCTCACGCCTTATATCGCGGAGGGCATTCTGAAAGGGGAACGATGCTTCTGCGCACAGAAACCTGAATTCATAAAGCGACTCGTCTACGACCTCAGCTTTCTGGGTATCGATACGGAGAGAGAAATCAGGCGCGGGGCGCTGGAACTCCACACCGAGGACGAAGCTTATTTTCCCAATAAGCGGTTCGAACCGGCGGTCATGTTGGAAATGTTGACGAGGTCCATTGGCGACGCCGTGGAGAAGGGATTTCAAGGCTTGAGAACGGCCGGGGAGATGTCGTGGGCAGTGCGCGGCCGCAACGAATGCGATCGAGTGATCGGATACGAAAAGATGGTGGAAGAATGTTTCCCGGGTAAAGCGGTGATCGGGATCTGCCAATACGCGATGAACGAGTTTCCGCCTGATGTGCTGAACTCGGTTTTGGAAAGCCATAGGCAGCATCTTGCCGAGACCACGGCAGAGTCCATTCATTCCAGCCTGCATGTGCGCTATGGATGCTGCAGCGCCGAGGTGGTGGCAGACAGATTTGTGCTGGATCCCCGCTACTACTATGTGGTTCAACAGCAACGGCAAAGGGAGATCGTAGGCTGGGGAGTTGCTCCGACTTTCGCCAGCGCTACGGCAAGAGCTGAACAACTTGCACGAGGAGGCTCCGGGGGAGCGATGCCGAGATGGCATGCCGGGGCTAATCACCGGCAAGGGCGATGCGCTCACGCGTTTTACTCAATCATTGACCGGATCCTATTATTTCGTGCCTTCCGTAGAGAGCCTGCAGCGCTTGCGGTGCGACGACCATACAAGCGTCGCCGCGTGAAGGTTTGCGAGGCTGCGGACGATCCAGTGCTCTAACCCTTCGAGGTGCACTATGCGATTGAAACCCTTCTTGCTGGATATGTGGCTCGATACTTACGAACACGATATCGAATTCAACCTGGCGGCGAGCGAAGGACCGCGCTGGAGCCTGAATGAGATCCTGAGCCTTGCCGGAGAAGAGGAGCGGGAGCGCTTCCTGAATCACAATTTGCGCTACAGTCGCCCGGCGGGCGCCGAGGGTTTACGCGCGGCAATCGCCGAGATGCAAGGCGTGAATGTGGAAACCGTGCAGGTCGTAACTGGCGCCTCTGAGGCCTTGCTTATCCTCTTTTGGCTGGCTGCGGAACCTGGAGCCAACGTTGTCCTGCCTCAACCCGGTTATCCGCCTTTTTCTGCTTTACCCGAATCGCTTGGTATCGAGACTCGCAACTACACGGTTCGCAAGGAGAACAACTTCCGCATCGATCTTGATGAGATCAAGCAACTGGTGGATCGAAATACCAAGTTGATTGTGATCAACAGTCCGCACAATCCCACCGGGGCAACGATTAGCGACGCGGAACTTGACGATTTGCATGAGTTCACCGCGTCCCGTGAAATTCAACTTGTGAGTGATGAGGTCTATCACCCTATCTATCATCCTGTGAGCGGCGGACAGGCGACAAGATCGGCTTCCCGTCTGCCCCATGCAACCGTGATCCATGATTTCTCGAAAGCCTTCCCGTTGTCCGGAGTGCGGACCGGTTGGATGATCGAGCATGACGCCAAGCGCTGCGAGCGCTACTGGAATGCGCGTACTACATTTTCCATTTCAAATAATACTGCCGGAGAAATGCTGGCGGAGATCGCGATGCGCCACCGGCGGATCGTTCTGGGGAAAACGCAGGAGACCGCAACTCGGAATCTTCGACAGCTTGCTTCTTTCATGTCCGGGCAACAAGAGACGCTGGGTTGGATTCCTCCGCGTGGAGGAGTGACCGCTTTCCCATGGCTCATCAGTGGAGAGAACAGCCGCGCTTTTTGTCAGGCGGCTGCGGCTCAGGGCATCCTGCTCGCCCCCGGAGACTGTTGGGATGCGCCTTCGCATTTTCGTCTTGGGTTTGCGGCGATGACAGATAAATTTCCCGAAGCGCTGGACCGGCTGGGAGAATTTGTTAAAAGTTGGTCAGCCGCGAAAATTACGAGGGCATAGCGAAACCGGTTGGGAGATGTAACTTCTCTTACCGGCGTGTGTTTAATTTGGCTTCGCAGTGAATATCAGAAAATAATCCACGCCATCGGCTTTCACGAAATCCTGCGAGTCGCGCAATTCGTATCCTGCTTGGGCAGCTTCCCGAACTACTACGTCTTTACTCACACCGTGATTTTCCCCATTGCCGTTGCGATCAATAATACCAAGCTTAGCTCCCGGTTTAAGCGACGAGCGAAGATTCCTGAGCAGCACGACCGGACGCGCTACCTCATGGTATGCCTTAAGCAGCAAGACGGCGTCGATGCCGTCGGCTGGGAGTTGTGAATTGTCAGGTTTGCTCAGGATCGTCTTTATATTCTGGAGTTGCTCTTTTTTCGCCCGCTGATCAATGTAGCGAATTGCCTCCGGGTTGATATCCACGGCATAAACCGTGCCCGAGTTCGTGACGCGGCGAGCGGCGCGCACCGTGAACCAGCCCGATCCGGCGCCAATGTCGGCAACGTTCTTGCCGGGTTCAATGCCAAGCATATCCATGACACGGTTGATCTGCAGTCGCTCATCGCGCCCTGGAGTCTCGAAAATGGAGAGATCGCCAGTGTAAGGCGTGCTGGTCTTGCGCTGTGTCGATGGCGCTGTGGAACCGGCCTGGGCACGAAGCGGCGCTGGTCCCCACAGACCCGCCAACAAAATCGAGATCGCCGTGATCCATCTGAATGCTCTGCGAAAGGATTTCCAGTTCATTGTTTCCCCGAGTGCTGCGGCGAACCATTCGTGCTGTCGGAATTTTACGCCAACGATCGGAGCGTTTCGAGGGTGGCTTGTATTCGGCCGATGGAATTCGCCTGATTCCACCCGGTGTTCGCAATCTGCGGGGCCCATGATACGATTCGCGTGTGAGCGATTCCGCTTGCATTCCAGATTCTGTGTCGGACGCCCCATCCACCGTTCCGACTAAGACGGTGACTTCGCGCCACTCAGCGCTCGTCCGCGTCACTCATTGGATCACCGTTCTATGTTTTTTCGCCCTACTCGTCAGCGGATTTGAAATCGTGATTTCTCACCCGCGCTTCTATTGGGGAGAAACGGGCAACGATTTGACGACACCGTTGTTTAAATTGCCAATTCCGGCCTCCAGGGCGTTGGTGCCGACTGGCTACGGGTACGTGCTGCCGGATCAGAACGGCTGGAGCCGGTATCTCCACTTTCAAGCTGCATGGGTCGTGGTGTTGACTGGTTTGTTGTATTTAATCTCGGGCTTATTTACCGGGCACTTCTCGAGAAACTTACTGCCGAAACGGACCGATCTTTCTTGGCGGGCGTTCTCGAACGCAATCGCGGACCGTCTTCGCTTCAAGCGGGCTGGGCAGGAGGAAGTCTGGTCATATAACCTGCTGCAGCGGCTTACTTATCTGTTCGTGATATTTATTCTGTTTCCCCTGGTGATCTGGACGGGCGTGGCGATGTCACCCGCATTTGTTTCTGCGGTTCCCGCGGCCGTCAACCTCTTGGGCGGACAACAATCCGCGCGCACGCTGCATTTCTTCGTCTCGCTGGCACTTGTAGTTTTTCTGCTGGTTCACATTGGGATGGTTTGGCTTGCCGGATTTCGCAGCCGCACTCGAGCGATGATTTCCGGCTGCGCTGGCACAGATGGCGCAGATACAGATATGGAGCGAACATGAGTGAACCTTCATCGGGAAAAATCTCACGCCGCAAACTGATCACGACCGGACTGGCGGCCGTGGCGGGCGTGTCGGCTTTGGGCGTGGCTGCGGAGTTGGCGCACAAGTATGGATTAGTCCCGCCCGATCACGGCGGAATCTGGGGCCTTGGCGAAACGCTGACTTATGCTTCGCAACGGCTGCTGACACGGCATTCGCTGGCGCGTGAATTTTCCCGGAGCGAGATTTCGAAGCGTCCGTTCCCCAATGAAATGGCGCCGCTCGGTGATGCTTTCAAGGGCCTGCAGAGCGGAGGATTCGCCGACTGGCGCCTTGTGGTCGACGGCATGGTCGCGCGGCCCGCCTCGTTTTCGCTTGACCAACTTAAGAGCTATCCTTCGCGCAGCCAGATCACAATGATCCAGTGCGAAGAGGGCTGGTCCTATATCGCCGAGTGGATCGGCGTGCCTCTTTCTAGCGTTCTAGAAGCTGTAGAAGTCCTGCCACAAGCTCGATACGTTGTTTACTTCTCGATCCAGCCAGAATGGTGGGAGAGCATCGACATGGCCGACGCGATGCATCCGCAGACTTTTCTCACTTATGGAATGAACCGCAATGAGCTCCCGGTGGGTAACGGCGGGCCGCTTCGCCTGCGGGTCGCTCGCCAACTCGGCTACAAAAATGTGAAATTCATCACCCACATGACCGTCACCGACAGCCTGAAAGGTTTCGGTAAGGGACTGGGGTCCGCGTCTCCAGAGTCAGGCTACGCCTGGTACGCCGGCATCTGATCGGTTCTGCGACGGCCCCGCGCCGAATACTTGGCGTTCGGCTCAGGCGCGGTTCAACGCTTCTCGTAGGGATGGAAGATGTAGTCCTTCGCTTTCACGACCGTGTGGCAGGCGTTTCCACAGTCTGAGAGGCTTTTGGAATCGGCCGTGAACCGGTCCGATGCGGTCTCGTAGTTAAACACTGCGTATCCCCACCCACCGGTTTTCGGAAATCTCTTGCTGTCCTTTTCCATGACGAAAGCCTGGGTGAAGACGTCGGGCACATCTACGGGGAACTGGGCTTCCGTGCTCTTCTTGGGCTTCCACTGGAGCTTCACGATCATGGAGCCATCCGGGAAAGGCTGGCCGTTGACCGGAACGCCAGCCTTGTACGCGGTAATCATGGTCGGATTGGCGACGATCACCTTGAGTATTTCGTTGGTTGCGGCGGAAGAGGCCACCGCCCAGTCCTCGTATCCCCTGAAGTCGGAGAACGCGATTCCGCTCGGCGATTTCAGCGAGTACTTGTCCTTGTCTGGGCCTTGCGCGAAAAGGGACGCGGCGCCGAGAATGGCTAGCACTGCCACAGCTGTCGCAATGAAGGCAAAGCCGGCGATACCTTCCACTGTGCTGCATTTTTCCAGCTTCTGTTGTTCTTGGGCCACAGATTTCGTCACAAGTTTCGGCACGGTGTGTTCTCCTTCGTAAAAGAGATTTGTAAGCTCAACCAACGTGATTTCGAACGATTGCGATTAGGCCAGAGGCGAGGGAGTAAGACAATTGGACCTTAGTATCGACGACACCTTCATATCCGGCGTGCGGTGGGAAGTTTCTCTGACTCGATCGATTTTCAGGACTGGACGGAGGCCGGTTGACTGCGCTACCGCAATCGATACGAAAGTATCGGCGATACTATCGTCCAATTGCGCGGCGCATTTTGTTCTGGCTGAATGCCGCTAGAGCGTTCAGCTTCTTGTCAAATTGGAGGGCTGAAGATGAACGCTCAACGAAAGAACGATCGACGAAAGAACGATCAACAAAATAACGATCAACAAAAGCCAGAGCAGGATTCTGGAACGCTAGATCGAGAGATCCGCGCGGCACTGGATCAACATTGGGCGGCGTCCGATGCCGACGATTTTGAAATGGAGCACCTCATCTATCAAGAGGACGCGGTGCTGGATTACCCGCAGTCAGGCGAGCGAACCCGCGGTCGTAGCAAGATACAGGGCCAACGCGCGAGTCAGCCGAGCAAAAAGCGGTTTACTGTCCAACGAATCATCGGCAGCGGTGATCTTTGGGTCACCGAATTCACGCTGACCTATGACGGCAAGCCGACCTACACCGTGAGCATCATGGAATTCAAGGGCGACAAGGTTGCCCGGGAAACGCAGTACTTCGCGGATCCATTCGAGGCTCCCGCATTTCGCGCTCAATGGGTCGAACGGATGGGCACATAAAGGAGTATCAAATGGACAGCACAAATGGACCCAAAGACACGACGCGCGCGACCGCGCCTGTCGCGTCGAACCCGCCTGAGTCGAACACACTAAGCGTGAACGTTTTTACCGCCCCAGGAAAGGCTATGGTCGGCGAGCGGCCAAAGCCCTTCGGCGAAGCGCTCGGCTTTGACCCGATCACGTCGACTTTAATCTTCGGCGAGTACGACGCGGTGTTGGTGGATGCAATGGGGACTGTGGCTGAGGCCGAGGCTCTCGCGGCTTGGGTCGCTCTGCACAACCGCAACCTGGAGACCATCTATATAACACACGCCCACTTCGACCACTTCTACGGTCTAAGCATTTTGCTCGACCGCTTCCCGGGCGCGCGGGCCATAGCAACGCCCGAGGCCGTGAACGCCATGCAGCCGTCTTTCACTCCCACAGTGGAGCGGCTGGCCCGCCGGATGTTTCCCGGGCAAGTGCCCACCAAGCTGGTTCCACCTCAGCCCTATGAGCACGATACGTTCACTCTCGAGGGCCACGAATTGCGCATCATCCAGCAGGGCCGCACCGATAGTCCCGATTCGACGTCTTTGTATGTCCCATCGATCGGCCTGGTCGTCGCCGGCGACGTTGTGTACAACCAATGCCGCATGTACGTCGGCGACACCACTCCCGAGAGCCGAAAGAATTGGATCGCGGCGCTGGACCGGTTAGCGGCGCTCAATCCGACGATGGTTGTCGCCGGTCACAAGAAGCCTGGCGCGCCCGACTCTCCCTCGACGATCCAGGACACCAAGCGTTATCTGCAGGACTTCGATCGGCTGCAGAAAACCGCGAAGTCCGACCAGGAACTGTTCGATCAGATGACGGAGCTCTACCCGCATTGGGTAGCCAATCAGTCGTGGCTGATGTTCGGCTTCCCGGGGGCATAGTCTGCAACAACCGAATTGAAAGGACTGACACGAAAACCTGCTCAAGCTTCCCAAGGATTGAGGACACCGACTCCCGTAAGTTCAAAGTCGGCTACGTTCCTGGTCGCGACGGTCAGACCGTGCACCAGGGCTGTGGCTGCGATGAGGGCGTCGCGATCGGAGCGCGGATTCGGCACGTGAAGCGCCGGTACGTGAAGCATCGCGCATCGCTGGGCGACGGCGGTGTCAATCGACAGGATGCGGCCTGAGAATGTAGGCAACACGTGAAGATCCATCCACGCACGAAGGATCGCGCCTTGCTGGTTGTCACGGCGTTCGACCAGAAGAATTCCGATCTCCAATTCGAGTACGGAAATGACAGAGATGTAGAGACTCGCCGAGGCTACGCGTTCGGCCCATTTCTTGACGTTTGGATGCGCCTTCTTCGCTTTTCTTAATTCTGAAATTACATTGGTATCAAGGATGTACATCAGCTCAGGTCCGCCGGCCTGTGCAGATTTCCCCGCAGACGGGGCGGCTCAAATTCAATCTCAGCGGCAGCCGGCATCGCCAGTAGGTCCATAATGCTCTTCTGCCCTCCAGTAATTCTTTGATACTCCTCCACCGTGAGCAGCACATGGGACGGACGACCTCGATTCGTAATGAAAACGGGACCTCGCTTAGCGGCTCTCTTTGCCCTGCTTGTATCCTGATTAAAGTCTCGACTCGACAGTTTTGTGATGGCCATGGCCTCCAATCCCCCAATTGTAGCAACGTACCTACATTGTAACAGAGAACTCCCCAGGACTTCCTCCCTATTCACTGCGACAGCAGGACGACGCCCGTGGTTTTCGCCGCGCGGCGCAATTGCTCATCCAGCGTGGCCAAGGGGAGGCCTTGCCGCAGCGCGAGCTCCAGGTAAGCGGCGTCGTATCCGGATAAAGACTGTTGCCGCGCAAGGGGCAGGATGTGGTCGAAGGCGCGGGACGGATCGATGGCGAGGACCGAGATGGTCAGGGCGGCGATTCTCTGAAGAAGGGCCGTGACCTGCGCCATGACAATACGGTTACGGCGTTCTGCGATCAGCAATGCGTTGGCGACTTCCACCGGCCAAATGGCAGGAACCAGGGCTTCGGCGCCGGCCGAAAGCAGGTCGAGAACGCTCTCAGTGAACTTGGTAGCTTCGTCCTCAAAGCACCAGGCGACGGCCACTGACGCATCGAGCACGAAGCGTCTAGTAGCGGCGGCCTTCATCGATTAGCTCGCGTATGGAAAGTTTCCCCAGAGTGGCCCCGCGGCGCAGCCGGCGGATGGAGGCGGCCAAACTGCGAGCGTCTTCTTTCTGGCTGGAGTCGGGTGGAGAAAGCTTGGCAACCGGGGTTCCGCGCCGGGTGATCTGAATGGTCTCGCCTTTCGAGGCTCTCTGGAGCAGCTCATTAAGGTGAGTTTTAGCCTCGAACGCACCTACGGTTTTCATGCATGCATTATCCCATAGAGCAAACTAGTCGGTCAACTAGTTTGATCGTATTATAGCTGGGAGCTGACGAGAACATTTACCAAGACTTCGATCGGCTGCATAAAACCGCAACATCCGACCAGGAGCTGTTCGACCAGATGACGGAGTTGTACCCGCATTGGGTAGCCAACCAATCGTGGTTGATGCTTGGATTCCCGGGGGCATGAGCCACATCAACCGCTCCGTATGACTGGGGATTGGTGGGACGTTCGTCGGCTTCGGACGGAGAAACGGGGACAGAAACTGGGGACAGGCACAGAAACTGGGCAGAAATTGGGGACAGACGTCCCGTCTGGAAGCCGTGAAGAAATTGTCTTTTCGTGCGACCGCGAAGAGGGACGCCGGTTTAATTGAGGTGCTTGGTGCTTCCGGCATCGCTCGCGTCCCATCAGTTTCTGTCTGGCCTGAACCAGCCTACGCAGGGAGTACTTGGTGTGTCCGTTTTAGGACGAACCATCTCGCCAGATTGTAACTTAGACAGGCCCAAGTCGCTTCCAAGGTCACTTTCAAACGACCTGTGCAGCGGAACTGTCGTAGACCGCAGCGTTGTTTAATCCAGGCGTGGGGGAACTCGGCGATCTGCGAGCGTTGCGCGTAGATTTGTTTTGCTTCTTCCGTGGCCATCTTCTGCTTGAACGCGGTCGTGGCAGATGGTTCTTGCAGGCGCGTGATTGAGCGCCGCCACTCTGGCCGCGCCTGTTGGGGAGCGCACTTATCGCGCAGCGGGCACTTTGGGCATGCCTTCTTCGGTGCGCGGTAAACGTGGGTGCGGACTCCGTGGTCACGATTCATGAGCGCATGGTGGGTGAGCGTTTGTCCCGCTGGACAGGTAAATCTGTCCTGCGCCGCATCGTAAGGAAACGCGCTGGCCAGAAACTCGGCCTGCCGGCCGTGCGCATCGCGCTCCACGGCCCGCCAACTGTCCTGCCAAGACCCGTAGAAGTCCACTCCGTGATCGGCGGCCACCTGCACCGAGGCGTGATTGGTGTAGTCGCCATCGGCCACGATCTGTTTGGGCTTGCGTCCCAGCGTGGTGGCGCAGCGTTCCAGCGCCGGCTTCATCTGCCGGTAGTCGATGGCATCGGTGGTCGCCTCGACGTTCACCACGATTCCGTGTTGCGTGTCGGTAAGCAGTTGCACGTTGTAGCTGGGGACGGTGCCACCTTCGCCGTTGCGCATTACGTGTGCCTCGGGATCGCTGCTGGAGGCACGTGCCACATACCGGTCGCGCTCGTGCTTCTTTTCCTGCTGCAGGCGCTCGACTTCGCGCACCGCTGCTTCCAGCCGACTGACCCGTTGCCGTGCGGCACGCCGTTGCGCCGCTGCCCGCCGGTTCGCGCTCTTCTCTTCTTCCTCAGCCTGCACGTTCAGCCATCGCACCTGCTCACGCGCCAGTTCCAGGTGCGCCGCCAACTTCTCTTTGCGCCGGAAGCTGTTGCCGCTCGCGTTCGCCTTGATCTTGGTCCCGTCCAGGGTTACGCGTTCCAACGTAATCAGACCCTCGGCGCTCATCATGCCCAGCACCTGTACGAACAGATCGTCCAGCGCCGCTTTATGATCGGAACGAAAACCCGACAGCGTCCGGTGGCTGATCGTCTGCAACCCGCATAGCCACTGGCAGCCCGGCTCGTACTCGCACTGCCGCGCCAACTCGCGCGCCGAACTCACGCCACGGCTGTAGGCGTAAATCCATACGCTGATCAACAACTGCGGATCGGTGTGCTCCCGACCGGCGCGCCCTTCCACCGCCGCGATCTGCGCGTGATAGAGGCCGAGGTCGAGGCGGCCAATCAGTTGCCAGATCAAACGCGCGCTATGATCTTCGTCGATCAACTGTTCGACATCTATGCTGCGCAGCACAAGTTGTTGTCGATTGATAGAGGCAAGTCGCGGTTCAGCGGGCACGCCGTGGTCGCTCACATCCGCAGTCTACCCACATTCGCTAATTTCGCAATGCCGCTGTTGGCTCGGGAGACAATTTCTTCACAGCTTCCTGTCCCCTAGTCCCCCGACCAGTAGCTGTTCGATCAGATGCCGGAGCTATACCCGCATTGTGTAGCCAATCAGTCGTGGTTGATGTTCGGATTCCCAGGGGCAGAAGCCACATCAACCGATGATGCGAATGTTTCCCAGTTTTTTGTCCGCAAAATCAAAAGCCCGTCCACCAGGCGTGGTTCCTTTCAGCACAAGTTTAATACCTGCGGAGCTTTAACCAAGACCGTGGGTGCGGTGCTACGATTAAGGCTCCTCTCGAAATGATGCAGCAGGAGAAGGGCATCGCCAAGGGGTCGGGGGATTGAGGGCCTGCTCGGCCCGAATGGCAATCAAGGAAGGAATCCAGATGAAAGCAGCGACTTCGGTGGTTACTTACAAAACCGCGATGCTCGCGGACATGGAACACGGAATCAAACTCTACAATCAAGGTTTGTACGGCTGCGTCAAGAACCCGGACCTCGATGATCGCGCCCGGCGGATGTTTGCGGAAGGTCTTGGGCTTACGTCTGAGAAGATTCTTGAGCAGGTAAAATTCATCGGCAAGGACTATGGCGGAGTGGCGGCACATCCCGCTGCACTTGAGCTAGCTCCCGATATTGCCGGCGAGATCTTTCAGAGTCGCATAGAGTACGCTGAGACCGCCGGTTCCGCGTCAGATATTCTGGCGCAAATGCCGAATCGAGACACAATCGAGGCCCTCTACAATCCTTTCGTAAAACGCCTGGCGCATAAAAACCGTGTGTGGAAGAACTGGCTGGTGTGGGGCGCGAAGTTTTGGCACCATCTAAACCCGCCCGCGTTCCCGATTGAGGATGGCCGCGTCGATGATTTCTTCCTCCTCGATGAGCTCCCCTCGGTTGACAAGTACATGAAGATGGCTGAGCTGTTTCGAAAGTTCGTGCTCGCGCATCAGGAATGGCTGCCGAGGATGCGGGAGGTTGACGCAGGAGCTGATAAGATTACGTGCGCTGATAATAAATTGTGGGACAAGGCATTCTACGGTCTCGGCGAGTGAGCCTGCTGGAGATGCTCTATGAAGAGATGCTTTTTCGTCGTGGTTTTTATTTCAATCCTGATTATCCCAGCGGTCGGGCAGGAAAAAGATTGGACGTTGGGGCAATTCCGGGCGAAATATCTAGGTCAACGTGTTTTGATTTTGCACGGTCATGACATTGCTGGAAGCCTCGCTGGGTGGCAGCCCGTATTGCAGAACCCTGACGGTTCTCTTCGGGATGACTTCAAGGGCGGTGCTTTTATCAGTTTTAAGTACAAGGAACAGATACCAACAATTGTTGCGATTCAAAGTCGCGCGAAGAAAACCAGCAACAACATTATGGGTGATCCGGTAAACAACGACAACGAAATAAATCCCAACGTCACGATCATCTTTCAATTCGACGATGGGCGACTGGCAAAGGACTTCGAATACGTCAGCGCCTTTGCCGGGCATTACACCATGCGCGGCAATGAAATGTGTCGCCCGCTTTGTAATCCTGACCAAGATCGCTGGGAAATGCCGATCATGCTGGTTTCGGAGCGCGATGCGCACGCGCCGATCATCGCACAGAATCTCCCCAACACGATTGGACGAAAAGTGTATGCGATCCACCAGTCCTTAGTTTTTGGGCTGAACATCACGCCTGACGAGGTACTCAATCAGGGTGGATATGGTAAGACACTCGAAGACGTGCCATTGCTGACGCCGATGACCATTGTGGGGGCGAATTACAATCCTCGATACGACTTTATAGCTTGGAAATTGCGCCTTCCCGATGGTCGTGAAATCATAAGTGCGTCTCGGTACCGCGATGATGCCAGCAGTAACGTCGGTAACGACAACTCGTTTCTTGGTCGAAGTATAGGCTCCCTTCTGACGGCGGTTCCGCCCAACTTGACACCACGTGAGGTTGAGGCAATCAAAGGTAAGAAAATTGTTCGCGGCATGTCCCGACGAGCGGTGTTTTATTCTTGGGGTGTCGCCTCAGAAAATGCTATGGGCGAATCGGCAGCAGTTATTTTTCAGCGACAATCAATTCATATATCTCGATCCGGACGGAAAAGTCACCGATTGGCAAAGCACCCGCTGATGCCGGGGCAAGGGCGGGAGTCGGAAATGCCAGCGCCACGCTTCTTTGATCACGTGGACAGCAAAAAAACGCAAGGATGGGGCTACCCTCAGTGGGAACGGTGTACGTAGATCGTTAAAGACGGGCCGCCCGCCTCGATTTCAAAAAGGAGAACAAAATGACAACAAAAGGAAAAGTCTTAGTGCTAGTTTCAAGCGGTCGTGGCTTGCCCTTGAAAGATGGCGGTGTTACAAGGGCGCTGGCTACTATCTCAACGAGCTGACGGTTCCGGTTCGCGCCCTGATGAAGGAGGGCTACGAAATCACTTTCGCCAACCCCAAAGGCAACACGCCCCAAGTGGATGTGCATTCAGAGGTCGCCGATTTCTTCGGCGGAGACGCGGCCAAGCTTCAGGACTATATGCTGTTCCGCGACGGCCTGACTGGGCTCAGAGATCCAACCCGCATCGCGGATGTCATCGCATCGGGCCTGGATCAATATGACGCTGTTTTCGTCCCCGGCGGCCACGGCCCGATGATCGATCTTCTCGATGACCCCAATGCCGGCCTAGTGATGAGACACTTTCACGAAACATCCAAGCCTACGGCAGTGCTCTGCCATGGCCCGATTTCACTGCTCTCGGCGCTTCCGAATTCGAAGGAGGTGGTCGCCGCGCTGGCGGCAGGCGATGCCGCTGGAGCGCACGCAAAGGCGCAGGGTTGGATCTATTCTGGATATAAGATGACTATCTTTTCGACAGCAGAAGAGCAGCAGCGGGAACCGCTTGAGATTGGCGGCAAGGTTCTCTTCTACCCGGACTTCGCCTTGAGTACGGCGGGCGGTGACGTAAGTGTACTCGCTCCATGGTCGAGCTATGTCCTGCAAGATCGCGAGCTGATCTCAGGTCAGAACCCGTTCTCTGATCAAGCGCTTCTGAAACTTCTTCTACCGGCACTCAATCGGAGGAAGGAATCGGTTTCAGCGGCATAAGAATCGGAGGGAAACCGCGACAGGCGGGACGCTCTCCATTTTTCGGCAATGGAAATTAGTCAACGTCCCGTCTGGTCCCCAGTTT
The DNA here is from genome assembly GCA_963724815.1 of uncultured Acidobacteriaceae bacterium. Classification (GTDB taxonomy): domain Bacteria; phylum Acidobacteriota; class Terriglobia; order Terriglobales; family Acidobacteriaceae; genus Sulfotelmatobacter. The sequence goes on along the minus strand of CAVRWS010000064.1, from coordinate 62,100 downwards.
TTCTGTCCCTTTATGGCTGCTCCTTATATCCAGCCTGCTCCAACCGGCGCAGCAGCATGGAAACAAAACTCAAGTGGTCTAGGCACAAATCCGGATTATCTACAACGCCGTGCTCGTGCCCGCGCGGGTTGCGAATGGCCAGCACACCGCCAACGAAGATGAACTTGTATCCCTGCTGCTCGTCTTTATCGCTTGTGGTTTTCAGCGGCGTAAGTGGCACCTTGGGACTGGTTTCGCTGAAAGCCGTCATCATCAGCTTGTAACCGGATTCTGTAATTCCCGAATACTTTTCTACGGTTTTATCCAGATACTTGAACGCCTCGAAAGTGGCTTCCGGATAGTAGCCATCATCGAACAGGTCACGCACCTTGGGGGGCAAATCCTGATGGATATTGCGCGCCTCGAATGGATGCAGAGACGGGATTTCTGCGGCAGGCTGTGTGGCCGGTTCCCGCCGGGGCAATCGGGCAAATGCGCGCGCGATAGCCTCAAATGCTGAGAGGCTACTTGGCATTCAATAGATTCTCCCGAATGCTTCGGAAAATCTTGTCGTATGTTTCTTGGTCTGCCGCCTGCAGCAAATTTACTTCGACGCGAACGGTCAGGCCGAAATCGCGTTGCTGCTGCCCCTGACCATTGCCGCTTCCCTGGATAACAAGAGGCGTCTGCTTGCTGCCGCCTGTTTTTTCGCTCTTGGGTTTCGGCTCTTTCGTGCCCTTCGATTTCTGCGGTACGGGTATTTCCCCGTGGCCTGATAACGCCGCCAGCGCTTGGAACGTGCTGGTTTGCCGCCGTCCAACTAAATCGCTGGTTTGGTCGGCACTGCGAAAGAATGAAATCAGGGCGTTATCATCCAACGTCCAAGAATCGTCCCCGCGCAGCGTAAACAATTCCGAATACGCATCCTTCACGACTTTCTCGAACGCCTTTTGAAATTCGGCGTCGTCGTGTTTGCTAAAGGTTGCGGTGGCAATTTCGGTTTTGTTTCCGTCGTTATCAATAACCCCGATGAATCGGAGTATGTTGAGCACGTATGTTTCATTGTTCGGCGCAATGCCCAACTTTTTCAAAGTATCCGATGTTACTTTGGACGGGAAGTTTTTCCGCAGCAGGCCAATGGTTGTTGAGATAGCGCCTGTGCCAGAAATATACGGGTGCGGTTTATCGGCCAAAGGTATATTCCTCCTATTTGGTGCAATCGTAGCACCAACAGCCTATAAAGAGGGATAGGTCGGAGACTCCCACCCTTGCAAAAAACGCAAGGATGGGGCACCCTCTGTGGCGGGTGGCCCGTCCTTCGCGTTCTTGGCGAAGGGCGGGAGTCGGAAATGCCGGTGCCAAGTGGGTTTGATCGCGTGTCGACAACAAATCAAATCGCACACGCAGCATCGCGTCCCACCCTTGCAAAGAACGCAAGGATGGGGCACCCTCAGTGGGAATTGTGCATGCAAAGGTCGCCAAGGTGGGCAGCCGCCAATACTTTCGTCCAATTGTTTTTCCTTTCCTCGTCAGGCCTAATCGGTGGCAGGCATGAATACGAAAGAATCAGACTCAGCGGATGTTTATCCGGATAGGAGCCATCAATGAACGCCGTACAGATCGACCAAAAGAGCTATGAGATGCCCCCGCGAGAGGGGATCAGCGTCGCGTGTTTTCTCACCGTCGCCGACCTCGAGCGATCGGCTCGCTACTACGAAAAGGTTTTCGGCGCTCGCATCCTAACCATGGGTGACGGCAACGCGCCCCCGTACCTTCTGCTGGCGAATATCTGGATGATTCTGAACGTTGGGGGCGGGCCAACCCCGGATAAGCCGACGGTAACACTCAGCGTCCCTGACCCGAATCACATCAACAGCTTTATGAATTTCCGCGTGGCGGATATCCAGGCGTGCTATGAATTATGGAAAAGTCGGGGAGCCGAGTTCATCACGCCGCCCATCCCCAAGTACGGCGAGATACGCTGCTACATCCGCGATCCTGACGGCTACATTATCGAAGTCGGACAGAGCACCGACCAAGTCTACGGTTAACGCTCGGCCCGGAAGGGATGCGGATTTGTCGCCTGCGGAACTTCGCTTCGAGCCAGTCTATTGGCGCGAACGATGCAATACCGCTTGGCCACGGTTGGCAGAGAGCCGAATTTGGACAATACGGGGTATGGTTACAGCACATTCTCGTCGGAGGGGCACGAGAGATGGATTGGAAACGGCTGGTCCAGTTTGCACTGCAGGGTAGCAGTGATTTGGAACAATATGCCATCCTGCTAGTACGCGTTTCGATTGGGCTGTTCTTCGCCATCTCCGGCGGAAACAAATTGTTTGTCGCCGGCGGCACGAAACCGGTTTACGAGACGTTGGTTCAGGCCAAGGTCCCGTTTCCCCAGCAGACGGCTTATTTCGTGGCGGGTGTCGAGTTCGTTGGCGGATCCCTGGTGACCGTGGGGTTTCTTTCGAGTGCGGCCTGCGCGGCTTTATTGATCGATATGACCGTCGCCACCCTGACCAGCGCGATTTCCACCATGCCTAAAAAGCTTTCGCCGCTTAGCTGGCTCGACGATTTCCTCTACCTTCCCGAAGTCCTGTACGTGCTCTTCTTTATCTGGCTGATCTGCTCTGGTCCGGGAAAGTTCAGTTTCGATTACTGGCTCGCCGGGAAGTTCCTGGCGTGATCGATCCGTAGCAACAGAAAACCGATTGAGTCGGCGTAGTCGAAGGCCTTAGGGCAGCGACTGCCAGAGCTCGATCTTATTTCCATCCGAGTCATAGATCCAGGCAAAGCGACCGTACGATTCATCCATTCGTTTGTCGTCAATCTTTACTCCCTCTCGTTTCAGGCGGTCGAGCAAAGCATCCATATCGTCCACGATGTAGTTGATCATGAACGGTTGGCTGGCCGGGAAATAGTTCGAGGAGGAGGCAAAAACAGTCCAGACTGTAACGTGTTCCTTTTGCGGGTCGTCGTGTTCGCGCCACGGAAGCATCGCGCCTGAGCCTTTGTCAGTGAGTCCCAGATGCTTCGAATACCATTCGCGTGCCTGATCGCGATTCGCGGATTTGAAGAACACGCCGCCGATTCCAAGGATGCGCCCGCGCTGCTCCACTTTGACAGGCGGCTTCGACTTTTCAGGTTGCGGAGATTTCACATCCTGTCCTCCTGTTGAGTAGACCGAGATGAGCAACAGCGAGCCAAGCGCAATTGTGCTCCACGATCCGCTGGGTGTGCTCTGAGTCCCTTTGGTGTCTGTGAGCCTGTTCGTTGGGGTGTGTTGTTGTTTGTTGTGCGGCACACGTTATGCCTTGCATCGGCGGATTATACATAAGTTTCGAGTCGATGGAGAGAACGGTTCGCTCATCGCTCACGATCAAGGTTCGTCGCCATTCGCCCTAAGGCGCGCAGATCGGTGCTGCTACGGGAACCCGACCTGCAGCACAATCTTGCCGGATTTGTGTGGTGCGCCCGCGAGCATAAGTTGCGCCTGGCGCGCCTCAGAAAGCGGCAGGATTGAGCCCACGCGCGCTGTGATTCTGCGCGCGTCAAATAATGTTGTGAGTGTCTGCAGGCGCGCGGTGGTCACCTCAGCGTAGAAGAAAATGGCCTCTGCCGGCAGCGGCTGCGTCGAGACCGAGGTGACGAGTTTGCCCCCGGGTTTCAACGCAGCGACGCAGCGTTGAAGCGTACTGCCCCCAACTGTGTCGAGGATAGCATCCACCTGTGGGAGGTCCTGCTCGAATGCGTGCGTGCTCGAGTCGATGATGGATTTCACGCCCAATGATCGGAGAAGGTCTTCGTCGTCGAGGTGGGCGATGGCAACGACGTGGATTCCGGCGTCTACGGCCATTTGTACGGCGTAGGCTCCGACGTTCCCCGCGGCTCCCACAACCATTGCCGTTTGTCCACGCATCGCCTGTGCATACTGGAACAGCATTTGCCAGGCGGTTACTGCAATGACGGGAGCCGATGCTGCTTCTACGTGATTCAGCGATTGTGGTTTGCGGGCAACCATCCCGGACGCGGCCACGGCGAACTCGGCCTGGGCGCCACAGAACTGCGGATTGGTGACGCCATAGACCTCGTCGGCCGGCGCGAAGCCCGTAACGCCGGGGCCGACCTTCTCGACCACACCGGAGAAGTCCGAACCGAGGGTGAGCGGCGGTTGCGGGCTAACCTTGCTCTTGCCCTCGCGGATGATCGCGTCCCAGGGCGCGACGCCCGCGGCCATCACGCGCACCAAAACTTCGTTTAGGCCCGGCGACGGCATCGGCACATCCTCGACCACCACGACGTCGGGTGGCCCGAAGCTATGAATTCTGGCTGCTTTCACGGCCAATTCCTCCCCGCCTTGAAGATGCTTGAAAGCCGATTCATCCGAAGCATCGCTGCCTCATCCGCTGAGCTTGGAAGCTTCGAACCTCGTGTTGTTTATCGCTTGGGGGAATTCTGAGTGTAATGGCGATGTTACAACAGTTCATCTCGAACGGCGGGAGGAGTAGACTGTCGCGCTAGTCCCAGCTCCCCAGACAAGAAGCGCCCCAAACATCAAGACAAGCAATGCGAACAGGCTGCCTTCGTACGCTGCGAAATAGAACATCACTATCGGGATTATCGACAGCACTGTCATGCACAGCCAACCCAGAACACTGGAAGAGGCAAATCCTCTTTCCGTTGCCGTTGCTGCGATTGCCATGAATGTTCCGCTGGTGAGCCAAACGCCGACCAGCATTGCAACCCCAACCCGTTTTAAGCCACGCCTCACCGCAACTCTTCTTGCAATCAGATAGGTAAACAGGAACGTTCCTGGCGGCAGGAATACAAATGCCGCGTCCCATCGAGCAGGAGCAGAATCCAGTCTTGCGGCGAGGTGAATAGCCAAATCGGGTAACCAGAAACTTAGCGCTCCGGCAACGGCGAGCCAGAGAGTCAACCGAGGCTGTTGTATTCGAGAGGACAAGGCGATTGGTCCAGACTTTATTATGCTCCGGCCCACTCTTAAGTCGGGGAAACATTGCCGGTCAACAGAACTGTCCTAACCAAGCGATAGCACAGGCTTGCGCCGTTTCTTTGCCTCCCGGGGATAAGAATGCGGGGACGGACGAGACATTCGCCGTCAAGTTGCTGGCCCCTATATCGTCAGCTAGTTTAGGAGCGATTCCCAGTTGGCTGGCACTTTTCCCGCGGGCCCTGGAGCGGGCTGATTTTTGGGATGCGAGTGCGGCGGTACCAACTCCACACCCTTGATCATGCCCCGTTTCTCGTAATCGTAGAACCAGTCCTCACCCGGCTCGAAGCTGGCAATGATCGGATGCCCCGTGGCCGCCGCATGCTTGGATGCATGCTGGCTCGGCGAACTGTCACAGCATCCGATGTGCCCACACTCCGCACACCGGCGGAGATGAAACCACCAACCTGTCGGTGACGCCAGACATTCCACACATCCATCGCCACTGGGTTTCGAAGCGGGGTTGATTCCGCGGCGATCTTTTTTCATTCCGAGTTTTCCTTTCGTGTCCTCTGCTGGCAAAATAATATCCGCAAAATAATGTCAAGCCACCAGCAATATCTTTCCCGCGCCACCCTTTTCTGCCTCTGCTTGAGCTTCGGCCGCTTCACGCAATGGCAGTTTCTGGCTAATCGGGATTACCAGCTTGCCATCGCGCACCGCTTCGGCCATGAACTCCAGCGTTTTCCGGTCGAATTTCGAGAATACGTGCGCGACTTTCACAGATGGATACTTCGCGGCGTTTTGCGGCGCCTCGACAACCGATGCATACACGCCTCCCGGTTTCACCCTGGCGATCAGCTTCTCGGCGGTTCTTCCGCCGACCGTATCTGCCACCGCATCGAGCGGAGGAAGATTCGCAATCGCGGGGTCGTCGTCAGTTGCGACCACCTGATCCGCGCGCACAGTCTTCGCCTCATCAAACTGCCTCTTCAAAACCCCCGCGATCACAGTCGCCCCGCGTTCCTTCGCGGTGAACACCGCCGAACGCCCGACATTTCCAGCGGCACCTACGACAAGAACCGTCTGGCCCGCTTTGATTCCCGTAGCGGCCATGAGCTGGTTGCCGGTAGTCGTCACCAGCGGCAGCGCCGCCGCCTGAACCAAATCGAGCCCCTTGGGAACTTTCGCCAGAACCGCGGCTTTCACGACGCAAAGCTCGGCGTAAGTATTGTCCGCCATAGCGAATACCTGGTCCCCGACGGAAAAGCCCTCCACTCCCGTCCCCACCTTCACAACCGTCCCCGCGATATCGACTCCTATGAGGCTCGGGAACTGCATAGGATAGAAATCCTTAGTTAGCCCGGCACGCCGCTTGTAGTCGATCGGATTCACGCTCGTGGCGGCGACCCGCACCAGCACTTCGCCCGGCCCCGGAACCGGGTCAGGATAGTCCTCGAACTTGAGCACTTCAGGACCGCCATATTGGTGGACAACAATTGCTTTCATATTTCATCTCCTTAAAATAAGGTAGCGAAACAGTCACACACGAACCTTAGATGAACGAACCTGGAATTGGTCGCCGGGTCGATGTAATCCCGAAATTCGAAACAGGATACGCATGGTGAAATGATTGAGTGAGAAATGACCGATCGGATTGTTTACGCTCAACAGTGACTCGTCTTCACTGAGGTTCGGTATTTCGCCCACTTCAGCACGTCCCATATCTCGCACTGCAGGTAAAAGCCTGACGAGATAGAAGGCGCTATTACTCCTTCGCTAACCGCATCCTGAACCACTTCATGCACTGCTTCGTAACCCGGAATCTGCACTCGCTTGGCGAGTTCGATCACTTCTCGTGCTGGAAGTGCGTGTTCAGCAATCATCGAAAGCAGTAACATAAGGCCATCGGGCCCCGCGAACCGGTCAAGCGCTAATCCTTCTACGATGCCGCGGTTCTTTCTGAATTCGTCTCGCGGATTGTACTGACAGCCGTATGGCTTGCGCGAGATTGCGCTGATGTTGCGACGGTGCACTAACCGCAAACCGCTTACTTTCGGTTTTCCCTTGTCGTCCTCCGCCGCAAGCCACTCCACCCAGCCTGCCTGCAGATCCGACATAATCTCGCAGCAACTATCACAGCGCCAACCGGATCGAATAGATTTTTCTCGCGACATAACATTCACCAACATCACAGGTATCCGCACGATTCTTGCACCCGAAAGGTGACGTGAGGTGGGGCTCTGCAAACGGCCCGATCCCACCTCACGATGCGTTCAGCGGCTCACCCCTTGCATTTCAGGTTCAAGAACATGATCGGTCATGCTGGTTGGCTTCGATGTGCTCAAAATATTTCTGGCCTTCGCTGCCTCAGCGGAAGTTCCATGAGCAACCACCAGGTACTGGCCAGCCTTTATGGCGGTCTCATAGGTTACGATGCTGTCTTTTGGTATGCCGATGCTGTACAGACCAGCTCCGATAGCACTCAAACCGCCGACTGCCACCGCGCCTTCCAGGCCTGCGACGATCCATGCCACTAGCGGACCGCCCACCAGCACTGGACCTATCCCAGGCACCCAAAAGAATGCGGCACCGACTAGTAAGCCCCAGAATCCGCCCCAGAAAGCGCCCCACTTTCCCCAATACTTCATGCGGTCGCCCGCGTTGTAGTAGCCAACGACTTGCTCGTCGGTGTGATAGTCCTTCCCTACTACTGACAACTTCTTCATGTCGAAACCTGACTTCTGAAGTTCCTTCACCGCGTCTTCCGCTGCCGTGTGGCTGTCATACACTGCGATCACTGCGTTTGTGTCTTCCATATTGTGTCTCCTCTTTTAATTTAAGTTTGGTTTGTTTGGTTGAGTATTTGACTTCACTGCGATTAATTCTTCCGTCGGCCGCTCCCTCGGTAGTGGGTTCTTAACCCTGCGCCCGATGTTCGCGCGTGGCAACGCCTTTGGCGGCAGCTTCTCTTCTATTCTTTTGCGGATGAATGCCCAGGTCGTGCCATGACGTTTCTGCCAGGTTGACGCCGTAGTAGTTTGCCGCTTTCTCGATGTTCGCGAACGCCAAAGCGCGATCGGCATCGGAGACGTCGATGACTTGATCGAACCGCGCCACGGCGTTACGCACATGTTCTGCGTCGGTCAGTGGTTCTTTACGTTGCTTCGGAAACGCGTAGACGCTGTCGGGCAAGTCGCTCTGCGTCGTCAGCTTTCCGTGTTTTTCATGAGGTTTCCAGGTAGCTTCCGGCATTTCTTTGCCATCCTTTCTGCAAGTATTTCGATGAAGCGATTACACCCGATGTGCTTCCGCGAATCAATTGGACGATGGTATTGGCGATACGTTGGTATCAGCGAGGATGAGGTGTTGAATGAACGTTGCCACTCAGAACGGGGGATCAAACGAAACGCGACTCGGAGAGACAAAGGCGCACAGAAGCGTATCCGGGTGCCGATTTCTCAATTCGCTCGGAGTGCGGTATTGAGAGCGTCAAGCAGAGCCGTGTCGCTGAACGGCTTGAACAAGCATTCCACCGCACCCTGTTCGAGTAGTCGCGGGCGAACCGTCTTATCGGTGCTGGCGGTGATGAAGATAATCGGAATCCCCTGCCCGCGACGCTTCAATTCGCGCTGAAGGTCGGGTCCGCTCATCCCGGGCATGGCGATGTCGAGGAGCAGGCATTTGGTTTGAAGGACGCAACCGGACGCGAGAAACTCTTCCGGCGACGAGAACGCGCGGGCTGCAAAGCCGAACTCGTTTAGCAAGTCGGGTAGCGACTCGCGGACAGATTCGTCGTCATCCACTACTGACACAAGCGAACGCGTGACTGTCATAGATTCTTCATGCCGCGCCCACAGCCGCAGGCTTCGGCAACGCTAAACCCCGGTGCATTCGCACTGGCATTGGTCGGGAGGGTCCATGCCCGTCAGGTAGAGCCGCCCATCCCAATGAGGCGAGCGCGTTGACGACGGGGCTGAGCTCGTTTTCGAAAGGACACTTCCCTGACGGTCCGCCACAACACGAGGGTGCGCCACTCCAGGAGGCACTGTCTATTACACCTTAGTATCAGTATTGGCTGCCCCGGTCGGGGGCGAAGAACTCATGGCAAACGCCAACCCACTCCATGCGAACCCGGAACTCCTGAGTACGTCCAGTGACGGCTCGTACGGGAGTCAGATCGTCACGCCGCGTCTGTTACATCAGGCGTCCGAAAGGCTCGATTACTCTCGGCGCTCGTCGCGCCCTCGGATGCGCGAGGAATAGAGAATGAAAACGTTGCCCCCGGACCTTTATTCAGTGTTGCCCGTAGATGACCGTGATGACCCTCGATAATGGAGCGGCTGACGGAGAGACCGATTCCCATACCGTCATTCTTGGTGGTGTAGAACGATTCAAAAAGTCTGTCCACAAATTGCGGGTCGAAACCGGTTCCTGCATCCTGTACGGTGAGGCTTACGTGATCGCCTTCGTCTCGTCCGGTTCTGATCAGCAACTGCCTCGGACGATCGTCGACGCTGCTCATCGCGTCTGATCCATTCCGGATCAGGTTAAGGATGACTTGCTGCAACTGGACGCGATCTCCTGTAACTGGAGGGAGGTCGTCGGCAAGTTCCGGCCGCAGGATAACCCGGTTTCGCTGAAGTTCGCTCCATGACAGTGCAATCACCTCTCTGGTAGCTTCGTTCAGGTCCACGGATTCGATCGTGTGCTCTTTTTTGCCATACAGCGCGCGCAATCGAGTGATCACCTCCGAGGCTCGGTTGCCATCGCGAATCGTGCGCCGGGCGGTCTCGCGAGCGCCGTCCACGTTCGGAGGATTGGCGGCCAACATTCGCAAACACGTGCTGGCGTTGGTGACGATGCCCGAAAGCGGCTGGTTGACCTCGTGTGCGATCGACGCTGTCAACACTCCAAGGCTCGTCACCCTGGCCACGTGCGCGAGCTCCGATCGGGCTTTGCTCAGTGCCTCTTCGGAGAATCGGCGTTCGGTCACGTCCTGAACTGCGCCGATGTACTCCAGTTTGCCTTGGTCGCCGCGGCTGTGGGCGACGACATGTACGTACTTGACCGCGCCGTCTGGCATCCGCAGGCGGAACTCGAGTTGCACGTCGCTGCCGTCCCGCCGCGATCGCTCGACATGTTCCTGGAATATTGATAAATCGTCAGGGTGGATTCGAGTGCTGATCAGTTCGAAGGTCACCTGCGCATCCCGGTGAATCTGGAAAATGCGATAAAGCTGCTCTGACCAGGTGATTTCGTCGGTCGCCAGACGCCAGGAGAAACTGCCGATTCGACTGAGATGCTGGGCTTCCGCAAGAAACGCCTCGCTGCGCTGCAGTTCCTGCTCTGCCCGTTTGCGTTTCGTAATGTCGCGCAGATAACCGGTGAAGGAGGGCGGCCCTTCCAGCGGAATGCGTGTAACTGCAAGCTCGACAGGGAATTCGCTTCCGTCCGCACGCACCGCCGTCATCTCGATGCGTTTCCCGAGCACTCGCGCTTCCCCCGTAGCCAGATAGCGGGCAAAGCCCTGCCGATGCTTTTCCCGGAGTGACGGCGGAATGATGACGTCGGCCAGTTGCATGCCCACGACCGCATCCCGAAGGTGACCGAAGGTCCGCTCCGCAGCCGGATTGAACTCGGTGATGCGACCTGCGTGATCGATCGTCACAATGCAGTCGAGAGCCGATTCCACGATCGCCGCCTTGAGGACCTCACTTCGCTTCAGTTCCTTCTCTTCTTCCCCCAGCCTCTCTTCTATCAGCCTGCGTTCAGCCAGTTCCTTTTTAAGCTCTTTATTGGCGGCGGCAAGTTCGGCATTCCGTTGCATGACCCGTTGATCAAGTTCGTTGGCGACCCGCTTCTGATGGCTCAGGAGCCGTGCCTCTTGTAGCCCGATCGAGGCCTGATTCGCCGCAACGCTCAGAAGAAGTGCCTCCGTTTGCCGAGGAAAATCCGTCCGCTCGGCCGCCGCCACGATTGTGCCGAGTTCCCCTTGTAACCCCAGTGGCAGAGGCACGATCGAAACGTCCCCCCCACCCATAAGGCTCCGAAGCTGCGGAGGCCATTTCCGTGAGTCGTCTTTGGAACACTGGCTGAGCGCTTCGCAGATCTCGTGCGCCGGGGGCATCGGTCCTTGCAACCCGCCGAGCCGCACGATCTCAACCGGCGCATCGCCAACTACATCTGTCAGCCTCACAGAGACCAGGTCCAGGCGCAGCATGCGCACCAGCGCATCGAGCAAAGTATTGAGAACCTGGGATGGATTGCCCCCGCTCCAGATGGCAGGAAGAGCAAGCAGGCTGACAAGATCGTTAATGCACCGTTGCAGGTGCTTGACTTCGTCGGAAGCAAGTTCGGGTTGGACTTCCATATCAGGCAGCCGTGAAGGAAGTGGAAGACCGCGTGGCCCGACGCTGGCGAACCTCGCGCAGAAACTCCTCGGGCGGCACGTAGAACGGATTCCGGTGCAGGAGGCCACCGATGATGATCATGGGATGCGTCCGCATAATATCGATCACCGTGTCGCCTCCAAATTTTCCGAGTTGGTAGGTGCAGATCACCGCGTCGTCGTGACTACGCCACACGTCATTCACTCGCGATTCGAATTCAACGAGATCGTCAATGTACGATTGATCTTCAACTGCCCAATCCATCCGGCAGCAGATGCGGCTCAGCGGGAATCCTCCTTTGGCATTGCCGCTCGCCATCTGCTCAAATGCCGCCAGCATTCGATCCTGATCAAAACGGCCGTCCCGAATGTAAGCTTCGGTGTTGATCCGAACCTCTAATTGGCCGCTCTGCTCAGCAGCCGCTGGGTCGATTCCGACTGCGGTCAACCTTTGCAGATGGTCGCGACGTTGATCCGGGTTGACCACGTGCACCGCCTTGTCGCCGCACTTGAACCCGTCCGTAATAAACGGAAGCAGCACGCGATACTCTTCGTCGTCACTATTGAAAAATGCGCAGACATGACGTACCTCGCCGAGATGGGAACCGGCAAGAGAAATCGGTGTTCTGGTTTTCTTCATGCTGTTCTCCTCCGATAGGCTAGGCCGCAGCGCGGGTTTCTATGCCTGCGCGGCTCACTCCGTTTATCTTGTCGGCCCGGTCTTAAGGAACCGCTCGTCCACTACTCGGCAAAATACTAGAAGGACGGTGTCTGAGAATTCCGTGTCTTCACAAAGAACTACGACCAGCGAATATTTCGGTTACGCGGCTGTCGTCGCTGCTGGCGCGGGGCGGAGCCTCGCGGCCATTTTCACCAACTCGGCAAGAGAGTTGGCCTTCATTTTCTGCATCACCTTGCCTCGGTGCGCCTTCACCGTGATCTCGCTGATACCAAGCTCCCCACCGACTTGTTTATTTAATAGTCCGGAAACCACCAACGCCATAACCTGACGTTCGCGTTGGGAAAGTGACGCGTAGCGGTCCCGGAGCACCCGCATCTCGGCTTCTTGACCGAGGGCAGCACCGCTGCTTTCGAGAGCTGCACGAATGGCGGTTAAGAGCACGTCATCATTGAATGGTTTGGTCAAGAATTCGACAGCCCCCGCCTTCATGGCTTGGACCGTCATGGGCACATCGCCGTGGCCCGTGATAAAGATGATCGGCATATCCGTCCGATCGCCGGCGACGAGCCGTTGGAGGTCTAGCCCGTTGAGACCCGGGAAGAGAAACGTCAAGGACGAGGCAGTTAGGAATAAGAACGCGTGGATAGTCGAGGAATTCCTGGGCGGACGCGAATATTTTCGGCTGCCAGCCTGCACAGCGGATCAGCAGTTCCAGCGACTCGCGCACGGAGACGTCATCGTCAACAACGAAGACGATTGGCGTGACTTGAAACATTTGCGGTCACCCCATTTCATGGCCAAATGCGCGCACTTAAAGTCATTCTTCGCGAGCACAATTGACTGACCACGCCCCATGTTCAGGAAATTCTACCAGAGAGCCCTCCCGTTTGTGCGGGGAGGATCCCGACGACCTTTGTGGCCAGGGCTCATCCGCAGGTATCCGATACGAAAGTATCGGCGATACCATCGTCCAATTGTTCGTCCAGCAAACTTCTGGTCTGATCCCTTTATGTCGTATTACCGGACACAATTTGCGGGGACACAATCCAGCGTCCTCGACCGTCGCGGCGCAAGACGTTATCAACTGACTCGCCGCACAGAAAGCCGCTTAGGTTCCGATTTCGATCGGTGCCGCCACTGGCTCGTCCGGGGCGTCTGTTGCGCCGGCCAAAATTAAGCAGATGTCGTCTAGGCCGTTAGGCTCGCTATAGATACACGTGACAAATCAGCATCTCGGAACGGAGCACATCTTATGAAAGGATTTGCTTACGGGTTGGTTGCAGTTGTTGCGCTCACCGGCGTGGTCGTGTACATGGCTCACGCCTCTGGACGCTCAAACGGAGAGGCTGATCCGGTTTTCGGAATCACAATTCCTCCCGGATACCGCGACTGGAAGCTGATCTCTGTGGCCCACGAAGCAGGCAATCTCAACGATCTTCGCGCTCTTCTCGGCAACGATGTAGCGATCAAGGCATACCGCGAGGGAAAGCTGCCGTTCCCGGACGGCACAATCATCGCACGCCTGGCCTGGAGTTACGTCCCGTCCGAGGAAAACAACAAAGTCTTTCGCCGTTCCCAATCTTTCGTGGCCGGACCCGCCACGAATGTTCAGTTTATGGTCAAAGACTCGAAAAAATATGCCGCGACCGGTGGCTGGGGGTTTGCTCAATTCAAAGACGGCGAACCTGCCGACGCGGCGCTGCTCAAAACCTGCTTTCCCTGCCACGAGCCTGTCAAAGCTCGCGACTTTGTCTTCACCCGATACGCACACTGATAAACGGGGAGGTCGCATGGACAAGGAAAAATCGTTTTCCAATTTGACTTGCGAAGACCAGATCAACATGGCGGAGCGCGAGCTATCGGCGTTCATCCGCGCGGTGACGGAATTGTTCGGTCCAGAACAGGCCACGCTTTCGACAGAGGACTGGCTCGACGAGTTGGAACGAATGGATAGCCCGCACAGAGTCACGAGGAAAGAGTGGCGAACGGTCACAATGGCAGCCACGGCTCGATTGGCAAATCGGGCTACTCTAGCTCGGGGTCATCGTGCGCTTGCGAAATTGACTGACACGAAAGTTTTACCAATACTATCGTCCAATTGTTTCGCATCCGCACTTCTGGTGTGATGGCTCATCGCGGACGATGACGGGTCTACGCCCAAACCGCGGAAGGAGACCACGCCGATGAAGAGGGATGGACATCGGCTTTGTAGCAAATACTGATTTCGTTTACAGAAGCATGTTGGATGGGGGAAGTATATGGAGGAACTATTATGAGCCGCTTCACGTTCTTCTTGGTTGCATTTGCAACAACGGCTGGCCTTGTCGCGCTCATTGGCCCTGCCCCCGGTCACGCGGACGAGCCATCCGCCCCCTACGTTACCGACATCCCGCAGGGGTACCGCGACTGGCAGTGGGTCTCCTCGGCCCATGAAGCAGGCAAGCTAAACAGTTTAGGTGCCGTCCTGGGCAACGATGTAGCGATCAAGACCTTCCGGGCAGGGACGCTTCCGTTCCCGGACGGCGCGATCATTGCTGCTTTGCATTACCGTAACGTCCCGTCGGAGGAAAACAACAAAGTCTTTGGCCAGGCGCAATCTTTCGTTCCCGGCGCTCCTACGAACATTCAGTTTATGGTCAAGGACTCGACCAAGTACGCCGCAACCGGCGGCTGGGGCTTCGGTCACTTCGCGAACGGCAAACCTGGCGACGCGGCGTTCATGAAAAGCTGCTTCCCCTGCCACGAGAAGACCAAAGCGACCGACCTTGTCTTTACGCATTATGCACCTTGAGAATCGCTGGCTTCGCTTGCGATTTTGTTGCAGGACGTTTCGAAAAAGAGAACAATCCTCGCTGTCTGATGTATCGAGTGGCCTGCCGTCCGCTCGCGACGCTAGTCTAGGTCGAAGTGATTTCGAAGTGCAGAATATGCAAAGAATCTGAATGTCCAAAGAATAAGGAGAAGATGATATGTCGCACCATTACTCAGGTCCGGACTTTGGCTTTCCCCATGGGGACGCCCGCCTCGATTTTACTGACTTGTACGCTTTCCCGAAGCCCGGGGATGCTAGCAAGTCGATCCTGATTATGAACGTGCATCCGTCGGCTGGCGTGAATCCGCCGGGGCCTACGACGGATGAACCCTTCGCCACCGAGGCCATCTATGAACTCAGGATTGATACCAACGGCGACGCCGTCGCCGATATCGCCTATCGAGTCCGTTTCACCTCAGATAAAGGCGGGGTACAGACTGCGACGCTCCGCCGCCTTGAAGGTGCACAGGCCGCTGGGACGGGCGAGGACGGACAGGTCATCGTGCAGGGGGTGCCGGTCTCGACGGGGTCGGAAACGGAGGTGACGGACAGCGGAGACTACCGCTTCTTCGCCGGCTGGCGCAGCGATCCTTTTTTCTTCGACGTGCAGGGCGCATTGAACAACCTGCAATTCACCGGTGACGATTATTTCGCCGACAAGGACGTGTGCAGCATTGTGCTGGAAGTGCCCAACTCCGCCCTCGGTTCTAAAAGATTGGGTCTGTGGGCTCGTACGCTGGACGGCACGAGCGGGAAATGGGTGCAGGCGGATCGCGGTGCGCGGTCGAATCAAACTCCGTTCCTGGCCGGCGAGCAGAACGCTGCCTATCTCGCTGCGGAGCCGGCGGACGATGCTCGTTTCGTGCCCGTCTTCGCGCATGCGCTGGAGCACGCTGGTGGATATACGCCGGCGGAAGCAGCGCGGGTCGCCGGGACACTGCTGCCGGACGTCCTCCACTATGATCCCACGCGGCCGGCGGCCTACCCGGAAAATGGCCGGGCACTCACCGATGACGTCGTGGATTTCTTCCTTCCTCTCCTAACCAATGGAAAGGTGACGCAAGATAAGGTAGGCCCGCACAAGGATCTGCTCACGTCTTTCCCTTACGTCAGCGCGCCGCATAAGGACCGCTCTGCGAAACGAGCGGCCGCCTAAGCCAACGAAAGGAACATCCCATGAAATATCCGACTTTTTATCGCACGATACTGATTGACGGCCTCTCGATTTTCTATCGAGAGGCCGGTCCCGCAGACGCGCCGACGATTCTCTTGCTCCACGGACTGCCCTCTTCATCGCGAATGTTCGAGCCGTTATTCACTCGTCTTTCCGATCGCTATCACCTGGTCGCGCCTGATTATCCAGGCTTCGGACACAGCGACTGGCCGGACCCAAAAAAATTCGCGTACACGTTCGATCACATTGCCGAGATCATGAATCATTTCACCGAGTCGCTGGGGCTCTCGCACTACACCCTCTACATGCAGGATTACGGTGGCCCCGTCGGATTTCGCATGATCTTGGCTCACCCAGAGCGCGTCGAGGCTCTCATCGTTCAGGATGCGGTCGCACACAACACCGGTCTCGGCGAGAACTGGAAAACACGACGCGCCTTTTGGGCCGATCGCGCGCCGAACGAAAGCGCGCTGCGCACAAATCTCTTGTCGCTGGCAACCACGAAGGCCCGGCACGCGGCGAACGATCCCAACGTGGAACGCCATGACCCCGATCTCTGGACCGACGAATTTTATTTTCTAAATCAACCCGGACAGGCCGACATTCAAAGCGACCTCTTCTACGACTACCGCACGAACGTCGATTCCTACCCGAAATGGCAGGCATGGATGCGCGAGAAGCAGCCGCGCCTGCTGGTGATCTGGGGTAAGTATGAGTCTTCATTCGATCCCTCCGAGCCCGAGTCTTATCGCCGCGATGTTCCCAAAGCCGAAGTCCACATCGTCGATGGCGGCCACTTCGCCTTGGACACCGCCGCAGACGAAATCGCCGCACTGGTGCAGGGGTTCATGGCTTCTTCACGCGAAGGGGTCTTGGCGCGGCGAGCAGGATGAAGCCCTTCGAGAAGGCCAGTGGCCCAGTTGTGTATTGGGCGCCGGCCTTCAAAGCGAAAGGTTGTTTATGTCTGGCAAGAAAACAGCAATCATCACCGGAGCATCGGGAGGTATTGGCTCCGGCTTAGTCGAAGGGTTTCTGAGAGAAAGTTATAACGTCGTCGCGACGTCTCGTCACGCCAGTCGCGAGTTGACCGCTTCGGGCACCCTGGTTCTCGTTGATGGCGATATCGGTAAGCAGCAAACCGCTAACCAGGCTGTCGAAGCAGCAATCAATAACTTCGGAAGCATCGATGTTCTGGTGAATAATGCTGGCATCTTCCTCACCAGGCCTTTCACTGAATTCACCACCGAGGACTTCGACGCCCTTGTCTCCACCAATCTGCTTGGATTCTTTTACATCACGCAGCGCACTGTGAAAGAAATGCTGAAACAGAAATCGGGTTGCGTTGTGAGCATCACTGCGGCGCTTGCCGATCGGCCAATCGCCGGCGAAAATGGCTCGGTCTCGATGATCACGAAGGGTGGGTTGAATTCGGCAACCCAGAATCTCGCAATCGAGTATGCAAAAGACGGCATCCGCTTTAATGCCGTTGCCCCCGGCGAAGTGGATACACCCATGCACCCCAATAATCCCCAAGACTCAACATTGCAGCCGATTATCAAAAGGGCGACGGTGAAGGATGTTGTCGATGCCGTTCTTTACCTGGTACAGGCAAGTCATGTGAGCGGAGAGATTCTCCACGTCGATGGTGCCGCTCCCGCTCGTCGTTGGTAAAAAATAAGTAAAAAATGAAAGGATGCTAACCGGACGCTGAGCCTCGCATGCAGAAACTCAGGAAGCGCGGCTCGTACAAAAAGAAAACCGGGATGTCTCAAGAGTTAGACGACGGCCCAACCAAATCGTTCGGGTTGGCGGCTGGACTTTCACCAGCATTCACTCCCGGCACTCGAACATTTTACGCAATTAAAATTCAGGCTGAGGCACTACCATTTAAGAGAAACGAAAGGAGTCCAATCATGCGTTCTGATATTGTGCCTGGAGGCATTTTCCCTGACTACGAACTGCCCGATCACACGGGCAATCTGCGCAAGCTTAGCGAACTACAAGGCGATGATCCGCTGATCCTGACGCTCGCGCGCGGCCACTATTGCCCAAAGGAACACCAACAACATCTTGAACTCGCCGCGTTCTACCCCAAGATCGCGGTCGCGTACACTCAGATCGCCACGATCGCCACCGACGATCACCATACTCTGCAGGAATTCCGTGCGTCAGTCGGAGCCCAATGGCCATTCCTTTCCGACCCCCAACGAACGGTTCAGAAGGATCTCGACATCGCGGAATATACCGACCCCGAGAATAATCCGATGATCCCGCATACGCTCGTGCTCAAGCCGGGCCTCGTGATTCACAGCATCTATAACGGCTACTGGTTCTGGGGGCGTCCATCGGTCATCGATCTTTGGCACGACCTGCGCATTGTGACCAGTGAATCCGCCCAGACTGGGATCTGAGTGCTCCCGGACTCCGCGAGGCATGGAACGCGGGTGACTTTTCGCGTTTCCACGGCTGGAACAAGCAGGCCAGTCGAGAAGCGGGCCCGATTGCACAGAAGAAATAGTCCATCCACTAAAGAAAAGCAGCACCCTGAAGGCCGTCAGTAATATCAAAGAATATGAAGAGATCTTGAGAGTAAAAAGTGCGAATTCAAAAGGAGTATCCATATGGCAGCACAGGTCCAACCACTGACGAAGCCGCCGGGGACCAGACAGGCAGCGTGGCGCGCACTGGCTTCACATTACAAAACAATTTCAAAGCTGCATCTGCGGCAGCTTTTTGCGGATGATCCGAAGCGCGGGGAACGTTTGGTGGTCGAGGCTGTTGGTCTTTACCTGGATTACTCCAAGAACCGCATCACCGATGAAACCCTGCGACTCCTTCTGGAACTGGCGGAAGAGTCTGGCCTGCGAGCACGCATCGATGCCATGTTCCGCGGCGAGAAAATCAACGTCACCGAGAAGCGCGCAGTCTTGCACGTTGCTCTGCGCGCGCCGCGAGATGAATCCATCGTCGTTGACGGAAAGAACGTGGTGCCTGAAGTCCATGCCGTGCTCGATCGGATGGCGGATTTTTCCAACCGCGTGAGAAGTGGTGAATGGAAGGGACACACCGGCAAGCGCATACGGAATGTGATTAACGTCGGCATCGGCGGCTCTGACCTGGGTCCGGTCATGGCCTACGAGGCGCTCAAGCACTACAGCGATCGAGCCATGACTTTCCGCTTCGTCTCCAACGTGGATGGCACCGATTTCGCCGAAGCGGTACGTGACCTCGATCCTTCGGAAACACTATTCATCATCTCTTCGAAAACTTTCACAACCCTGGAAACGATGACAAACGCTCACACGGCTCGCGAGTGGTCTCTGGCTGGACTAGGCGGCGATGAAAAGTCGGTGGCGAAGCACTTTGTCGCGGTCTCCACCAATGCGGCCGAGGTTGAAAAGTTCGGCATCGATACCGCCAACATGTTCGAGTTCTGGGACTGGGTTGGCGGACGTTATTCGATGGATTCCGCCATTGGCCTGTCAACCATGGTCGCCATTGGCCCGGAGAATTTTCAAGCGATGTTGAGTGGTTTCCATCAGATGGACGAACACTTCCGCACCGCTCCCTTCGAACGGAATCTGCCGGTGCTGATGGGTCTTCTGGCGATCTGGTACAACGATTTTTTCGGGGCGCAGACGGTTGCCGTCCTGCCCTACGAACAATACCTGAAACGCTTCCCCGCCTACCTTCAGCAACTGACGATGGAGAGCAACGGCAAGCACGTCACGCTTGAGGGGAAACAGGTTAAGCACGATACCAGTCCAATTTATTGGGGAGAACCGGGAACCAACGGCCAACACTCTTTCTACCAACTGATTCACCAGGGAACGAGACTCATTCCCTGCGACTTCATCGCTTTTTCAAAACCGCTCAATCCGCTCGGGCGGCACCACGACATCCTGATTGCCAATGTTTGCGCGCAGACGGAGGCGCTGGCCTTCGGCAAGACGCCGGAGCAAGTTGCGGCGGAAGGTACTCCGAAGTGGCTGGTTCCCCACCGCGTGTTCGAGGGCAACCGCCCGATCCAATACGATCTTGGCCGACAAGCTCACGCCGGAGACTCTCGGAAAACTGGTGGCGCTCTACGAACACTCCGTGTTTACCCAGGGCACAATCTGGAATATCGATTCATTCGACCAATGGGGCGTCGAACTGGGAAAGGTCCTCGCACAACGCATCATTCCTGAACTGGAGAGCACAACAGAACCGCAGCTTGCACACGACAGTTCTACCAACAACCTGATCAGGTACTACCGTAAATCGAAGTTGTGATAAAGGAGACGTTCCGCAAAACCAGAGGGTCCCATGGCTGAACAGTCCAGAAGCACAAGCGGAGACCGCCGGCAACGGCCCGAGCCCCTGACCGATTTTTATGGAGAGGATCGTCATGAACTGGTGCAGAAACTCGCGTACCAGCACTGGGAAAAAAGAGGCTCTCCACTTGGCTCGCCGGAAGTTGATTGGTTTGCGGCCGAAAAGGCCGTGCGTGCGTACCTTTTAGCGTCAGGAATTGAGCTCGGGCCAGATCAGGATCTGTACTGTTGATCGGCGTGGCTTTGAGTTGAACAGGAACCGTTCCACAACCGAGAAAACTAAGGACCGTCTTATGAGCACCAATCGCGTGGCGCGCCCGAGTTCCGCAAAGATCGTTCCGCTGACCACCAGTGAACCCTCTGTTTCAAATATTTTCCAGCAGTACGGATGCGAATCGACTCCGTTTATCGGGACGGAAAACGCTTTTTATGAACGGCACCTGGTTTTTGACCGAGCGATCGATACAAAAGTGGCCAGTGCGCGTGAGCGCTTTGAGGCGTTCTCCCGTTCCGTGCGAGACATTCTCGCGCACCGTTGGGTGCTGACCAAGAACACGCACGAGCGAGAGAATGCCAAGCGCATCTATTACCTGTCCATGGAGTTTCTCATCGGACGTTCGTTGGCCAACAACATCACCAACCTGTTGCTGGATCCGCTTTTGCCGGATGCAGCTCGAGAACATGGTCTCGACTGGCTGGAATTGATTGAGCAGGAACCAGATGCTGGTCTGGGAAACGGCGGCTTAGGCCGCCTCGCGGCGTGCTTTCTGGACTCGATGGCAACCATGCAGCTCGCGGGCACTGGCTACGGTTTGCGCTATGAGTACGGCATGTTCAAGCAATCGATTGTAGATGGGTGGCAAAAAGAGAATCCCGACAACTGGCTCCGCTGGGGCGATCCCTGGGAGATTGCCCGGCTTCACGAGAACGTAGAAATTAAACTGAACGTCTCATTCAAGCTGCAGGCGGGTAATTTTCAAGTCATCCCCGACCGGCCATCAAGCCTGATCGGTATCCCGTTTGATCGTCCCGTGGTGGGCTATGGTGGAAAGACAATCAACACGCTCCGGCTCTGGGCCGCGGCCGCGCCTGACTACTTCGATCTTGAGAAGTTCGACACCGGAGACTTCGTAGGCGCACTCGGCGAAACTCTGCAAGCGGAGTCCCTTACCCGCGTGCTTTACCCGGACGATTCCACGGCGAAGGGGCAAGGACTGCGCTTCCTGCAAGAGTATTTCCTGGTCGCATGTTCCATGGCCGATCTGGTGCGCCGCTTCCAGCGCCACAACTCGGATTGGGAAAAGCTTCCGGAGAAAGCCGCAATTCAACTTAATGACACGCATCCTTCCATGTCGGTCCCGGAACTGATGCGAATCCTACTCGACGATGTGCACCTCGGATGGGATCAGGCCTGGGACCTGACGAAGAGGACGCTCGGGTACACAAATCACACTTTGCTGCCTGAGGCTCTCGAGAAATGGCCGGTCGCGTGGTTTGAGACACTGATTCCTCGTCACCTGGAGCTCATCTACGAGATTAACCGCCGTCTGCTCGATGACGTTCGAGTTCGCTTCCCAGGCGACGAGGGGCGCGTCGAGCGCATGAGCCTGGTGGAAGAAGGTAGCCCGCGCAAAATCCGAATGGCCAACCTCGCCATTGTTGGCTCGCATAGCACCAACGGAGTGTCTGCGGTCCACTCCAAGCTGCTGCGGACCACGACGGTCAAAGATCTCGCGGAAATGTTTCCCGAGCGTTTTAACAATAAGACAAACGGAGTGACGCCCCGCCGCTGGTTGCTTGAGGCTAATCCCGCGCTGGCCCGCGAAATCACGCAAGTCATCGGAGATAGCTGGATTACGGATCTTAGCCTGCTCAAACAGCTCAAACCGTTCGCGGAGGATTCCAATGCTCGCGAACGCTTCCTCAAGTCAAAGCGAGAGTCCAAAGTGCAGTTTGCCAATTGGCTCAAGTCAACCTCGGGACGGGTCGTAGACCCGGATACCATCTTCGACTGCCACATCAAGCGTATTCACGAATATAAAAGGCAATTGATGAATGCGCTGCGGATTGTGATTGTTTATAACCGGCTGCGGGAAAATCCCGGCATGAAGATAGTGCCGCGGACATTTTTCTTCGCGGGTAAAGCGGCTCCAGCTTACACGCTGGCCAAGCTCATCATAAAGTTCATCAACAACCTGGCGGGCACGATTGACGGCGATCCCGTGGCGCGCGGCCGTCTCAACATCGTCTTTCTCCCTGAATACAACGTTTCGTTGGCGGAACGGCTGATTCCAGCCAGCGATGTCTCCAACCAGATTTCGACCGCCGGCTACGAGGCCAGCGGAACCAGTAACATGAAATTTATGATGAACGGAGCCTTAACCGTCGGAACCCGCGACGGCGCGACCATCGAAATGGCGGAGGAAGCCGGAGAAGAAAATATGTTCCTGTTTGGGCTCACCGTGGAGCAAGTCGAGAACAGCCGCGCCTGGTACGACCCTCACTGGCATTATGAACATGAGCCGGAGACTCGAGCCGCTCTGGACTTGATTTTCTCTGACTACTTCAGCCGCAACGAACCCGGAGTATTCGCTCCCTTGCGCGATACGCTTCTGACCCAGGGCGATCATTATATGAATCTTGCGGATCTGACCTCGTATTGCAACGCACAAGACCGGCTCGGCGCGCTCTATGCTGATTCCGGCGCATGGGCGCACAAAGCAATCTTGAACGTGGCCAGCTCTGGAAAGTTTTCGAGCGATCGCTCAATTGCGGAATACGCAAGCGAGATCTGGAAGGTGGAACCATGCCCGGTACTTTAGAAAAACAATCTCTGACAGGGGAACACATTTCTCCGCTGGCCGGCAAACCAGCGCCGAAGGATTTGCTGATAGACGTGGCTCGCCTGCAGAAGGAATATTTCGAGCGTCGCCCCGACCTGGATGATCCCAACCAACTCGTCAGCTTTGGCACCAGCGGACACCGGGGCTCGCCCCTGCGGGGTACGTTTAACGAAGCGCACATCCTCGCAATTACCCAGGCGATCTGCGAATTCCGGCGCGCGCAGGGTATCGACGGCCCGCTCTATATGGGGAAAGATACCCATGCAGTCTCCGAGCCCGCACAGCGTACCGCCCTCGAGGTGCTGGCGGCAAACAACGTAGAGACGATCATTCAGCAAGACGACGGGATAACTCCGACGCCGGTGATCTCGCGAGCGATTCTGGTTTACAACCGTGAGCGCAAAGAGAAAGACCATCTTGCGGATGGCATCGTCGTCACGCCATCGCATAATCCGCCGGAAGATGGAGGCTTCAAGTACAACCCGCCCAACGGCGGCCCGGCTGATACCGACGTGACCCGCTGGGTACAGAATCGCGCGAACGAATTGTTGCGAGCAGAAAATGCTGGGGTCAAGCGAATTCCGTTTGCTAAAGCTATGAAGGCCGTAACAACGCATCAGGAAGATTTCGTTCTGCCGTACGTTCGTGATCTCAAAAATGTCGTCGACATGGATGCGATTCGCGGTGCCCACCTTAAACTTGGTGTGGACCCTCTCGGCGGCGCTTCATTGCCTTACTGGGAGCCAATCAATTCCATTTACGGCCTGGAAATCGTCGTCACCAATAAAATAATCGATCCGACATTTTCGTTTATGACGGTCGACCACGACGGCAAAATTCGCATGGACTGTTCGAGTCCCTATGCGATGGCCAGGCTAGTCGCCTTAAAAGATCAGTATCAGGTGGCGTTCGGGAACGATACCGACGCAGATCGGCATGGGATCGTGACTCCGGCTGCGGGTTTGATGAATCCGAATCACTACCTTGCCGTTGCCATCCGCTATTTGCTCACGCACCGGCCGCAGTGGCGTAACACAGTTGCGGTGGGAAAGACGCTGGTGAGCAGCAGCATGATTGATCGGGTCGTCAAAAAGCTCGGCCGTCAGCTTCGCGAAGTGCCAGTGGGGTTCAAGTGGTTTGTGCCGGGGCTGATCGATGGCTCGTATTGTTTCGGCGGAGAAGAAAGCGCTGGAGCGAGTTTTCTTCGTCTTGACGGCACCGTATGGACGACCGACAAAGACGGGCCGATCATGGATTTGCTGGCGGCGGAGATTACCGCGCGTACCGGCAAGGATCCCGGAGAACATTACCGCGAACTGACGGCGGAGTTCGGCATTCCCTACTACACGAGGATCGACGCGCCCGCCACGCCCGAGCAGAAAGCAAAGTTAGAAAAACTCACGCCGGACGCGGTAAAGGAGTCAGATCTGGCAGGCGAGCCAATCACCGCCAAGCTGACTAAAGCTCCGGGCAATAATGCTCCAATTGGCGGCTTGAAAGTTGTGGCGGAGAGCGGTTGGTTTGCAGCGCGACCCTCCGGTACTGAGAACATCTATAAAATCTACGCCGAGAGCTTTAAGGGCCAGACCCATCTGAACGCGATTTTGAAGGAAGCCGAGGAGATTGTGAATCACGCGCTGGGTTCGCCTTCGGTTGTTCGGGATGATGTCCGGCCATGAACGGCAACGGTAGGCTCACTGATATTGCGCCGTTTCCGTCTGGATATCGCGCGTCCGGTTTGTTGATGCACGTCACGTCTTTGCCCTCGCCGTATGGCATCGGCGATCTGGGATCGTCGGCTTTCTCATGGATTGATCGTCTTCATGATGCCGGCCAGTCATGGTGGCAGTCGCTCCCGCTGGGTCCGACTGGTTACGGAAACTCGCCGTATCAACCGATGTCGTCGTTTGCCGGCAATGCGCTGCTGATCAGTCCCGGCTCTCTCATTTCGGACGGGCTGATACAGGCGAGTGATGGTGAGTCTCACTTCTCGGGGGATGCGGTTGACTACGATTCTGTTATCCCGTTCAAACAGTGGCTGCTCGAAAAGGCATGGGCAAACTTCAAATCCGGGGAGCGGAAAGACCTGGGGCCTGCCTACGACGAGTTCTGCGCCAGCCAAGCGCATTGGCTGGAAGACTACGCTCTGTTCCGAGCCCTGAAAGAAAAGTA
Organism: uncultured Acidobacteriaceae bacterium; assembly: GCA_963724815.1. Taxonomy (GTDB): domain Bacteria; phylum Acidobacteriota; class Terriglobia; order Terriglobales; family Acidobacteriaceae; genus Sulfotelmatobacter. The sequence goes on along the minus strand of CAVRWS010000064.1, from coordinate 36,774 downwards.
TCACGGCGCCTATTATCTGGAGTGGCCAGCAGAATTGGTTCAGCGCAGCCCGAGTGCTCTAGCCGATGCGCGGCGCGAGTTGGCAAGTCAAATTGATCAGGTTCGCTTCGCGCAATTCCTGCTATTCCGCCAGACCGATCAACTCAAGCAGCATGCTCATGCCAGGGGCGTGAGCTTGATCGGCGATCTGCCCTTCTTTGTTTCCCCGGATTCCAGTGACGTCTGGGCGAACCCGGAGCTATTCCTGCTCGATGAGCAGCATCGGCCACGCTTCGTCGCCGGAGTTCCTCCCGATTATTTCAGCGCGCAAGGTCAATTGTGGGGCAATCCGGTTTACAACTGGGATGCCTTGCGCTCGACAGGTTATCGCTGGTGCATTGATCGGTTGCGTGCTCTGCTGGCTCACGTCGATGTGATTCGCCTGGATCACTTCCGCGGGTTCGCGGCGGCGTGGCACGTTCCTGCCGGAGCGCCAACGGCCCAGTCCGGGCAGTGGGTGGCGGGTCCGGGAGCCAGCTTTTTCCAAGCAGTGGAAGCCGAGATGGGTCATCTGCCATTCATCGCCGAAGATTTGGGTTTCATCACGCCCGATGTATATTCTCTGCGCGACCAGTTTCGTCTGCCGGGGATGCGCGTCCTGCAATTCGCCTTCGATGGTCATGCAGATAATCCCTATCTGCCGCACAATTTTGTCCACAATACAGTCGCCTACACCGGAACGCATGACAACGCCACAACGCGAGAATGGTATGAGGAATTGCCCGACTACCAGCGGCAAAACTTCTGGAGCTACCTCAAGCGTGCGCCGGGAACCAGTGCGGATGCCGCTCCGGAGTTGATGCGGCTGGCATGGTCGTCACCGGCGGAGCTGGCGATTGCTCCGTTGCAGGATCTGCTCAACTTGGGAAGCGAAGCTCGTATGAATGTGCCTGGTCGTGCCGAAGGCAACTGGCGTTGGCGAGTCCGGGAAGATATGCTATCGCCCGACCCTTTTCAATGGTTGCTGGATTTGACGGAGAGTTCCAAGCGTTCGGTCAGTCCTGCAACATCCGTAACAGCGGAAGTGGATCGTGGACGGGCGACCGCTCAAATCTAGCAACAGAGGGAGATTAGCCTGCTGATCCAAGTTGCCAAGAGTATTCTCCTGATCGTGAGCGCGCTCTTTCCCATCGTAGATCCGATTGGAGGCGCTCCGGTCTTTCTGTTGCTCACGCGAGACTACGCGGCCGAGACACGACGAGCGCTGGCTCGCCGCATTGCGATCGATAGTTTCATACTGCTTATCGCGTCCTTTACCCTCGGTGCGCACGTACTCTCCTTCTTTGGGATTTCTCTCCCAGTTGTGCAGGTCGGCGGTGGGCTGCTCGTGATTGCAACCGGCTGGGCGATGCTGAACCAGAAAGATCCGAGTGATCAGGGCTCAGCCCGGCGAACGGTCACCTGCGCTGATGCTCTGAGCCAGGCGTTCTACCCGCTGACGCTTCCTTTGACAGTTGGTCCCGGCTCCATCTCGATTGCAATCACTTTGGGCGCGAATGCGCCGCAGCACCTGGTCACAAACCTGCTCGCAATTCTCGCGGCGGCGATTGGTTCCGCTTTCATCGCAGTAACCATCTATCTCTGCTACGCCTACTCAGATCGGCTCGCGAGCAAGCTCGGCCCCACGGGGACAAACGTAATTCTAAAGCTCACCGCGTTCCTGCTGGTGTGCATTGGAGTGCAGATCTTTTGGAACGGCGCGAGCAAATTGCTCAGTGCTTTGCCGACGTTTAGCGGAGTTGCAGCGCTGCCGCACTGAGAGCGCTGCGCGCCGCTGCAGTGGATGAAGATGGGGTGGATGAAAGAGAGGGATAGTGAACCGTTCAAGCGTCGATGAGCCCGCCAAGATGGATAGTCCCGCCAAGGCTGCCAATACCGTAGCGGCTCCGCTCATGAAACGGCCGACTTGGGAGCAAGTTGAGGGTAACCCATTGCCGCTTGGCGTCCACTGGATCGAAGACGAGCAAGCGTTCAACTTCGCGGTTCATTCTGAACATGCGGAGAGCGTCACTCTATTGCTCTATTCGCCAGCCGATCTGGTGAATCCTCTTCTGCGGCTTCAGTTGGATTTCTTGCACAATAAGTCTGGGCGGATTTGGCACTGCCGTGTTCCGGTCACAAAGCTTGGTGATGCTTGTTATTACGCATACTCCGTGTCGGGAGAGACCATTCCTCAACTCCACAGTTTCGACCCGCAGAAAGTTCTGCTCGACCCGTACGCGAAATGCATCTTCTTTCCACCGGCATTTGATCGCAGCCTGGCCATGCGAGAAGGATCCAATGCAGGCCACGCGCCATTGGGAGTGCTGATTGATCACAAACCGACATTTGACTGGCCAGCAGATCCGCCTCCGTATCATGAGTCGGATGCAGTCATCTACGAACTTCACGTGAAAGGTTTCACGAAGAACCCAAACTCGGGTGTTGACCCATCCCGTGCCGGCACATACGCCGGTTTCGTGGAAAAGATCCCCTATCTAAAGGAACTCGGGGTGACGGTTGTAGAACTGATGCCGGTTTTTCAGCGTGATCCCCAAGAAGGCGACTACTGGGGCTATATGCCTTTGAATTTCTTCGCGCCGCACGCTCAGTACGCCAGCACACCCCGTGTTGAAGAGCAGCGCCTTGAATTCAAGAATATGGTGAAGGCTTTTCATGAGGCAGATATCGGGGTGGTGCTGGATGTCGTATACAACCACACCTGCGAGGGCGACTACAAAGGGCCCATCTACAGCTTCAAGGGGTTCGACAGCGCGGGCTATTACATGATGTCCTCCGATCCGTCGAACCCCTACGCCAATTACTCCGGCACGGGCAATACCTTGAATTTCGGCCAGGCGCACGTGCGCAAGATGGTGATTGATAGTCTGCGTTATTGGAAGCGTGGGATGCATATCGACGGATTCCGTTTTGATCTGGCGTCGGTATTCAGCCGCAACGCCGACGGATCTCTCAACTGGGGCGAAGCTCCCATCTTCAGTGAAATTGCCGCGGATCCGGAATTAGGCCGGGTGCGTCTGATCGCGGAGCCTTGGGATATAGCGGCTTATCAGCTTGGTCGCGGATTTCCCGGCCTGACCTGGCTGCAGTGGAACGGACGGTTTCGCGACGACATTCGCCGCTTTGTGAAAGGCGACACAGGGATGGTTCCTGACCTGATGCGGCGTATTTATGGCAGCGATGATTTATTTCCAGACAGCCGCGCCGACGCTTATCACGCATATCAGAGTGTGAATTATGTAACCTCCCACGACGGCTTCACGCTCTACGATCTTGTCTCCTATGACCGCAAGCGCAATTGGCAAAACGGAAATAATAATCAGGATGGTACCGACGCGAACTACAGTTGGAATTGTGGGCAGGAAGGGGATGAAGGCGTCTCCGCGGCAGTCCGCACATTGCGCAGGCAGCAAGTAAAGAATTTCTGCTGCCTGCTCTTCTTATCGAACGGTACGCCGATGTTTCGCGCCGGCGACGAATTCCTGAATACTCAATTTGGCGACAACAATCCCTACAACCAGGACAACGAAATTGGATGGCTGGACTGGAGTCAACTCCGATCCAATAACGACATTTTTCAATTCTTCAAGAAGATGATTGCATTCCGCAAAAAACATCCTTCGCTGAGCCGGAGCAGGTTCTGGCGGGAGGATATTTCCTGGTACGGCGTCGGCGCCGCGGCCGACTTGTCCCACGACTCGCACAGCCTGGCATTCTGCCTGCACGGCGCTTCTCAAGGTGATGACGATCTCTACGTGATGATCAATGCGTACTGGGAAGAGTTGCAGTTCAATGTGCAAGAGGGAACCGCACAGGAGTGGAAAAGAATCGTGGACACCTCTTTGCCCAGTCCAGATGATTTCTCGGACGACGGAATCCCCTTACAGCGGACGAAATACCTGCTGGCTCCAAGATCGATTGTGGTCTTATGTCGACCCAGGAAAAGCGACACTCGATAGGGTCTGCGCGCGATCAACCAGCACTCTCGTAGGTGGCAATCAGCAAAACAGGCGACAGCCACTGCATTTATGCTGAAGATGTTTGGTTGCGGGGGGTGGATTTGTTCCCCAGTGGCTCATTGATTCCTCGGAACTTGTTGATTCTACGATGGTCCGAAATGTCGAAAACGGCCACAAAGGCAACTTCTTCATTCAGTTTTCATTCAGTTTCCTCGTTGTCCGTGCCCGAATAGGCAGATCCATCGCGGTGCAATTCTGTTGCGCTCAACACACGGCCGTGTTAGCTCGTCGGAATCGGCTGGATCTCTGCGAGTTGCGGATTGGGGAAATAGTGGCGTTGAAAGTAGAAAGCCACGTTCACGAGTGCGATCATCACGGGCACCTCAACCAGCGGCCCAATGACGGCCGCGAATGCCGCTCCTGAGTTGATGCCAAATACGGAGACCGCCACCGCGATGGCTAGTTCAAAATTGTTGGAGGCGGCGGTAAAAGCAAGGGTTGTCGTCTTAGAATAGTCCGCTCCCACTTTCCTGCCCATGTAAAAGGACACCAAAAACATCAACACGAAGTAGATCAAGAGCGGCACGGCAATACGCAGGACGTCCAAGGGCAGACGGACTATATACCCACCCTTGAGGGAGAACATCACCACAATTGTGAAAAGCAGAGCAATCAGCGTCAGTGGGCTTACGCAGGGGACGAAGCTCCGGTTGTACCACTCCTGCCCTTTGGCGCGAATCAGGGCAGTACGAGTCAGGAATCCCGCGAGAAACGGAATTCCAAGATAAATAAAGACACTCTTCGCAATTTCTGCGATTGACACATTGACGATGGCACTATGAAGGCCGAGCTTAGCGGGAAGGACGGTAATAAAAACCCAGGCGTAGAGCGAGTAGAAGAAGACTTGGAAAAGAGAATTGAAGGCCACCAGACCGGCCGCGTATTCCGTATCGCCTCGCGCCAGTTCGTTCCAAACGATGACCATCGCGATGCAGCGTGCGAGACCGATCATAATGAGTCCAGCCATATATTCCGGATATCCGCGCAGGAAGACGATGGCCAGAACAAACATCAGAATCGGCCCTACAACCCAGTTCTGGAAGAGCGAAAGACCGAGCACTTTCTTGTTGCGAAAGACCTCGTGCAAGTTCTCATATCGCACCTTCGTAAAAGGTGGATACATCATCAAAATCAATCCCGCTGCAATCGGAATAGAAGTCGTACCGACGTTGAAGCGATTCAGAAACGGCACGACTCCGGGCACAAGCCAGCCCAATACAACACCGCCGAACATGGCGGAGAAGATCCAGGCGGTCAGATAGCGGTCGAGAAAACTGAGACGACTCGTTGCGTTCATTTGTGATTCCTGTAGTGCCGCAAACCGCGAAGTGCAGCCTCTTGTCGAACCGTTGCTATTCTTTCGAAGTGGGTGTCATCGTCTGGCCGATGTTATCGAGCTCTTTCTTGAGTGCAAGGCTGTCGAGAGTCGTCAGGGGAAGACAGAGCAATAGACTGATTCTGCGCTCCAAAATAAAAAACGCCTCGCGAAACGCTCTTTCCACCTCTGTTTCCCTTCCATGAACCGCCGCCGGGTCAGGAACGCCCCAATGCGCAGTCATCGGCTGTCCGGGCCAAATGGGACAGACCTCTTTGGCCGCGTTGTCGCAAACCGTGAAAACAAAGTCGAGTTTCGGAGAGCCGGGTAGCGAAAATTCATCCCACCCTTTGCTGCGCAGACCCTCAGTTGGTAAATGCGCCATTTCGAGCTGTCTCAATGCTTCCGGTCGAACCTTTCCTGAGGGATGACTGCCGGCGCTGTAAGCCGTGAAATTCGGGCGCCCTTTGGAGTTGAGAATGGCCTCAGCCATGATGGAGCGCGCTGAATTGCCCGTGCACAGGAATAACGCGTTGTAATGTCCTTGCATACTCGTTCTCTCCTAGTCGCAGCAGGTCGGTCCGCAACACGCTTTTGCTCCTGCGTTTGAGGGCTTGACGGCCCGAACGAAGGCGCTCAAGAATTTGCCATCTACCTCAGGCGCGATCGCGTCCACATCGACGCCAGCAGCCGAGAGAAATTCACGTGCATCTTCTGCCCGATAAATTCGCGTTGGCTCGATATCGATGTGCTCAAAACCCGCTGCGGCAAGTTTGCTGCGATATTCGTCATCTCCGAGCGCCCCTGCCACACATCCGACCCACAGAAGCACGCTTTGGCGGATTTCTGGCGCGACTGCGCCTCGGGTAACGACATCGGAAACCGCAATGCGGCCACCCGGCTTCAGCACCCGGAAGGCTTCTCGTAACACGCGGTCTTTGTCCGCCGAAAGGTTGATGACACAATTCGAGATGATCACGTCAATCGAGTTGTCTGGAAGAGGAATGCGCTCGATCTCGCCCTTGAGGAACTCAACATTCTCGGCACCAGCCTTACGCTTGTTTTCATTGGCTAGGGCGAGCATCTCGTCCGTCATGTCGAGACCGTAAGCCTTGCCAGTGGGCCCAACTCGCTTTGCCGAAAGTAGAACATCTATACCACCGCCCGAGCCGAGATCGAGAACGACCTCTCCCAGATTCAACTTTGCTAGCGCGGTCGGGTTCCCACACCCTAACGAGGCGAGCATGGCCTCTTCAGGGAGTTGTCCCGCTTGGGAAGAGTCATAGAGATTGGAAGTGATTGGATCGCAGCCCAAGCCGCTTGCCGCGGTCGCTCCGCAGCAACTACTGCCGCCAGACTTAACGCGCAAGGCTGCCTGGCCATACTTTTCTTTGACCACTTCCTTGATGTCGGTGGTGCTCATGATTGCTTCTCCTATTTACAAAGTTGAACGATATTCTGCGGTTTGACTGCCTTATTTCGCGTGCAGCATTCGGCGTAGAGGAATTGCAGAAGTTCCTGGAGTGCTTCCGTGTTGGCCGTGTACCTCAAAAAAGTGCTTTCGCGGCGTACGTTCACAAGCTCTTCGTTCCTTAATTTGTCTAGATGGTGCGAAAGGGTGGAATTCGGAATGTCAAGCTCCGATTGGATATCGCCTACGACCAAACCGTCGGGATGCGCGGACAGCAGCAATTGCATGATTCGAAGGCGTGGCTCGGTGCCCATGGCGGAAAGCATGTCAGCATACTTTGCCACCTGCTCTGTGTCTTTCTTGCTTGAGGTCACAGCCATGTTTCGATAATTGCAGAAATATCGTCGCATGTCAAGTCGGAACTCAGTCCGGGAATTTCCTTTATGATTTTTCTGTGACTAAAATCATGCTCACGCCTATCGGACGGGTTCGCTCAAATGTGACCGGCCAGAAAGAAGACTACTGGGGAAATATTGTGTCCGTCATCGAATTTGAGAAGGGACAGCTTGACCCCGAAGCGCTTCAAGGACTAGAGGACTTTTCGCACGTTGAAGTGTTGTTTCACTTGAGCGATGTCCCGGAATCTTCGATTGAAAGAGGAGGCAGGCACCCACGAAATAATCCGAATTCGCCCAATGTGGGAATATTGGCCCAGCGCGCCAAAGCTCGACCAAATCGCATCGCCGCAACAATATGCCAAGTGATCGCAGTAGGTCAGACGAGTCTAACCGTCCGCGGGCTGGATGCATTCGATGGCTCGCCCGTTCTTGACATCAAGCCAGTTTTGTCAGAATTTCTCCCCGACAAAGCGCACATCAGACAGCCACAATGGTCACACGAAAATGATGGAACACTATTTTCACAGCGATATCTCTACCAAATGATCTGTTGAGAATAACCCATCCTTCATCTAGCAGGAGCACCTGCCTACCATTGCTCGGCGGGAATCTTGGCAATGTGGCTTACGCAGAGCCTATATCGGTAGTATCCCCGGTGTGATGGTCCTCGATCTGAAAACGAAGGAACTCATGAATCGCTTTCAGCGCATCGGGATTCGTTGTCTTAATGTGCACCATCCCACCTGAGGGCGATTCTTCGAAGCTGTAAGAAATCTCGGCGTGTTTCTCTTTCATCACAGATACGCCGGGCGGTACCTCGTCATGGACGAACGTGGGAATCGAAAAGTCGCCGTTCGCAAACATCGTCACGATATGCGCAAGATGGGTCTGGATTGCGTGCATATTCTGGGAATCCTTTGGGTCGTTGACGGTCACTTCTATAGCTCCTCCATCGGGGTACAGCCGAAAGTGATGAGTAGTCTTATCATGCGGAAATCCCATCACCTGATCACCGTGCTTTTCCATTTCGACGTGACGCTGCGAAGCTTCTTTCACGTGCTCTTTGTGCATTGGGCAAGACTGCATCTCTTGCGCTCCCACCTGCAGCCCGGCGAATAGAAGAAGGGCAATTACTATTTTCATGGTCTGTTTTTCCTCCGAAACTGATTTGCTGGAGTGCCAGAGTTCTTCGCCGCGTCAGTTAGCGAATGCAGCAAGTGCAATTTCTGCCCCGGCTCTGCCCGTTGAATTCGCTGTTTCCAATCGGACAACATTTTCTTGAGGTATCGTTCCGTGCCCTTAAGCGCCTTGATGTCTGCTGCGACGCCCCGGAGCTTGTCCTCGGCAAGTTGGTACACACGACGGCACGGAGTGCCCCCGGCATCACGAGCCTTCAGGACTTCCGCCAACTCAGCCAGAGTGAAGCCGATCTGGAGCGCCCTTCGCACGACAAGCACTCTTTCCAATGCGCTCGAAGGGTAGACCCGATAACCAGACTGTGTTCGCGAGGCTCGTGGGAGAACACCGATCTTTTCATAATGTCGAATCGTGTCTGGACTCACCGCCGCAGCCTTAGCCAGAGCCCCTGAATAAAGAGTCTTGGGACCTTTGCTTTGCACCATAGGAATTATCAAGCCTAGAATGCATTCCAGAGTCAAGAGGTTTGGCGGTACCACGTAGCACGATCCCCGACTCTGCCGATGACGGCGTCTGAGGTTGTTAGAGATTTGCCAAACGTCACACGATTCTCAGAGAGAAATCGCACATCCTAATCGCGCGGCAGGCTATGCTCTGCTGAAGATGTGGCTACCCGATTCCCACAAGTGCCTGTCTGATTGTGCTCACCCACAGAGGCGGATTATCTGCCGGCAAATTGTAATCTGCTCCGGTCACATCCTTGTCTTGCCGACGGAGAGACGCCACTATAAGAACTCCCGGCAGGGTCTCGCGGAAATGCGCGGCAAGGTTGCATCGTTCTTCCCATGGCGCGCCGTGCCCGATTAGGACGACACCTACTGATTCATTCGAGAGATCGAGATTTCGCGCTGCGCGGGAACCGAGCGCAGAGATTACGGGATGGCCGAGCGATTGGAGGATCTCGTCTCGGATTGACAACAAGCTCTCGCGAAATTCAACTTGCACTACCGTTGTCATGGTTCTTCGGAATCTGTGTCTTTCGGAACAATCGTGCGCCGAGACTCGGCGCAAGTTTGGCTCCTTCAGGTAGGAACGCCGAGTTTTGGCAGTAGCCATTGCGTCAAGACCAAATAAGCGACAAGGAATGCCACTCCCCAAACCCAATTGGGCATGTTCGTTTTCTCCTATCTGCCAACTCCAAGTTTACGCAGGAACGTCATCATCGGGCACCAGTTCGTGAATCCAGACTGAAACAGATTCAGACCAACAAAAGCCGCGAAAAGATACCAGTACGGGCTTACATAGCGCCCAAGTGCCAGCGACAGAAGAATAAAGCTGCCAGCAATCAAACGAAGTGTTCGTTCTACGGTCATAGCGGTTCTCCTTCAAAACAAATTGGTCCTACGCAATTTCGCATTGCGGAGTTTCGCATTCAGCGACATTTTCCGACGCATGGGGATGCATCGGTGGAAGCGAGTGTCCCTTCTGAGAGAGGTAATACAGAACCGGCACTGCCATTCGCGATAGAACGGTAGAGGCGACTTCTCCTGCCATCAAGGACAGAGCCAAGCCCTGAAAGATCGGATCGAACAGGATCACGCTCGCTCCCACCACCACGGCGGCTGCGGTGAGCAGCATTGGGCGGAAGCGCACCGCGCCCGCATCGACGACGGCGTCCTCCAGCGACATTCCCTGGGAGCGGCGCAGTTCGATGAAATCCACGAGAATGATGGAATTGCGAACAATAATGCCGGCTCCAGCGATGAAGCCGATCATCGATGTGGCAGTGAAGAATGCCCCCATCAAAGCGTGCGCCGGGAGAATGCCAACCAGCGTCAACGGAATCGGCGCCATGATGACCAGCGGCGTGACGAACGATCGGAACCAACCCACGACGAGCACGTAGATCAAGACCAACACAGCCGCAAAGGCGAGCCCCAAGTCGCGGAAGACTTCCACCGTAATGTGCCACTCACCATCCCACTTCATGGAGAAGTGGTCGGTGCGTTCAGGCATGGTCGTGCCCTTGTATTGCTTGACGCCAAAGCCATCGGGCAACTTGATCTTGTCGATGGCCTCGCTCATTTTCATGATGGCGTACACGGGGCTTTCTTCTCCGCCGGCCACATCTCCCGTTACGTAAACGACTGGCTGCAGATTCTTGCGATACACGCTGATATCGATTGTCGTTTTGTGAAGGGTCGTGACTTCTTGCAGGGCGATTTGCCCACCGGAAGGCGTCGGCAGCTTCAGATTGCCAAGGTCTTCGATCCCAGAGCGATCCGGGCGCGCCAGCCGCACTTCAATGGGGATGTCTTCGCGGGAACGGGGATCGTGGAGTAGGCCCGCGTTGGCTCCGCCGAGCCCCACCTGCAGAGTGCGTGTCACATCGGCGGGTGAGATACCGTGCAGCGCTGCCTTGTCTAGATCCACTTTCATGTCGTACTTGATTTGCGGGTCTTCGACGTACCAGTCCACATCCACGACGCCCGGCGTTTGCTGAAAGATCTTCTTGACTTGAGCGGCCAGTTCAATTTGCCCCTTATAGTCAGGCCCGTAAACTTCGGCGACCAGAGTTTGCAATACGGGCGGACCAGGCGGGACCTCGGCTACCTTAATGCGCGCACCGAAAGGAGCGGCGATTTTGTCCAACTCCGGTCGCAGTCGCCGCGCGATCTGGTGGCTCTGCGCCTTGCGATCATGGCGCGAGAGCAGATTCACCTGAATGTCAGCCTGATTAGGTTGATTGCGCAAAAAGTAATGCCGCACCAGGCCGTTGAAATTGTAAGGGCTGGAGGCACCGGCATAGATCTGATAATTGATAACCTCGGGCTGTTGTCCGAGATACTGTCCCAAGGCTTGCGCCACGCGAGTCGTCTGTTCCAGTGGCGTGCCATCGGGCATGTCAATGATGACCTGGAACTCGCTCTTGTTGTCGAAGGGCAGCATCTTGACGCGCACCCACTTCAATGGAACGAACGCGACCGCCGCCAGCAGCAGGATTACGACACCGCCAAGAAACATCCAGCGCCGGTGCGCGTCGCGGATGAGCGGGTTCATCATTCGACGGTACAAACGTGTGGTCCAGCCTTCGGCGTCGTGTTCGGAATGGTCGCCACCGCCCGCGTGTTTTCTGAGCAGCCTCAATGCTGCCCACGGAGAAACCACGAAGGCCACCATCAACGAAAACAGCATGGCCGCCGAAGCTCCAATCGGAATAGGCCGCATGTACGGACCCATCAGGCCGCGGACAAAGGCCATGGGCAGGATTGCGCCGATTACCGCGAACGTAGCGAGAATCGTCGGATTGCCAACTTCGTCCACCGCTTCAACCGCGACGTCAGATAAGGATCGCCCTCGGCTTTCCGGCAACCGGAAATGGCGCACGATGTTCTCAACCACAACGATGGCGTCGTCGACCAGGATTCCAATCGAGAAAATCAGCGCAAACAGTGTGACCCGGTTCAAGGTGTAGCCATACAGGTAGAAGACGGCGAGCGTAAGGGCCAGCGTGACTGGCACTGCCAGAAGTACCACACCGGATTCACGCCAGCCCAGCGCCAGAGCAATCAGCAAAGTCACCGACAAGGTTGCGATGAGCAAGTGTTTGAGAAGTTCGTCGGACTTGTCCTTCGCGGTCTCGCCATAGTTGCGCGTGACCGTAACGTTGAGATCATTTGGAAGCACATACCCGCGCAAAGCGTTGATTTTGTCCAGCACACGCTCGGAAATGTCGGTGGCGTTCGTACCTTTGCGCTTGGAAAGCGTGATGGTTACCGCGGGATACTCCGCGCCTGCAGTCTGTCCTGCGCCGCCGCGAGCATTGGCAAACAGCACATAGGTGTTTGCTTCGGCGGGGCCGTCCTCAAGCTTCTCCGCCACGTCACGCGAGTAGACGGGGCGTCCGGCGTGAACCCCGACCACAACCTGACGCAGATCGTCGAGACTCGTGAAAAAAGTTCCGGCTTCGACCTGAAACTCGCGATTGTCGCGCGCAAAACTACCGGCTTGGCCGCGGCTGTTCGCGTTCTGGAGTTGCGCTACGATTGCGCCCGGCGTAAGGCCGTACGCCGCAAGCCGTTGAGTGTCGAGCACGACTCGTATTTGCCTGGGCTGCCCGCCGATGATCTTAGTCTCGGAAACATCGTTGAGCGGCTTCAGTGAATTTTCCAGCTCACCCGCGATTCGCCGCAGGCGATAAGAGTCATAGCCTTTCCCCCACAACGTCAGGGCCATAATCGGCACGTCATCAATCGAGCGGACCTTGATGGTCGGTTGTGAGACGCCGGGCGGGATGCGGTCGAAGTTGGAGTAGAGCTTGTTGTAGGTCTGTACGATCGCATCTTCTTCTTTGACGCCAACGTAGAAACGCACAACCAGCATGCTCACGCCGGGATGACTGATCGAGTAGATGTACTCAACGCCCGGCACTTCGCGCAGCAACTTCTCCATGGGAAGGCTGACACGCTGTGCCACCTCGTCAGCCGATGCGCCCGGCATCTGAACGAAAACGTCGAGCATCGGCACCACGATCTGGGGCTCTTCTTCCCGTGGGGTCTTGAGAATGCTGAACGCACCCAGAAGCAGCGCGGTGACGATCACCAGCGGTGTCAGTTTCGAATCAATGAAAGTGTGGGCAATGCGGCCGGCGAGGCGCAAGCTCTTCGCAGGCTGAATCACCGACTTGGATTTGCTATCAGTCATTGCTGGACCTCTACTGGACCTCAATGCGTTTGCCATTAAGGTCAACCGCCCCCGGTTTGGCCACGAGGCGCTCGCCGTCCTGGAGGCCCGCCAGCACTTCGACCTCGACCCCGGAAGGCTTCCCCAAAGTGATGTAGCGCAAGCTCGCAACCTTGTTTTGGTCCAGCACGTAGATGCCCTGCAGTTGGCCGCGTTCGACGACCGCCGAACGCGGAATCAACAGAGCCTGCCGTTCACCGCGAGAAAACTGGGCCCGTCCAAACAGTCCCGAACGCAGATGTGTGTCCGTGGGCAACTCGATCTTCACCAGGAACGTGCGACTCGCGGCGTCCGCGGCTGGAATGATTTGCACCACCTTACCTTTCAGGGCCGCGTTGTCGAGGGCATCGATGACGACCGAAACCTGCTCTCCCGTTCGTACATAATGGAGGTCGTTCTCGTTGACGGTAGCCTCCAGTCGATAGCGATGCACGTCCTCGACGGTGAAGATCGGCATGCCGGGTGAAGCCAGCGTGCCGGAATCCGCTTTCTTCTCCGTCACCACGCCGTCGAATGGCGCCCGAATCCGCGTGTAATCCAGAGACGTGCGTGCCTGGCTCAATGCTGCCTGCGCCTGGGCCTGTCCTGCCTTTGCCATATCGCGACGCGCGCGAGCCGCTTGTTGACGGGCTTTCACTTCGTCGAACTCCTGCGGACTCACGGATTTCTTTTCGAAGAGAGTTTGATAGCGCTTCAGCGTTGATTCCGCCAGGGTCAGGTCGGAATCTGCTCCGACCAGTTGTTGTTGGGCGGCAAGGTCAGCTGCCGTCGCGCGGTCTACTGCGGCTCGCGGTTGGGAGTCATCGATTACGGCGAGCACCTGACCGCGCTGAACGTGATCTCCTTCGTGAGCCCGGATCTCGACGATGTTCCCCATCATTTGGCTGGAGACGTCGCTGGTCTGGGCGGCACGTACCGTCCCCACCGCTTCTAGCAAATCAGGTACGCTGGCCTGCTGTACGGCGAGCACGGCAATGTTCCGCACGGCGTCCGGCGACGGAGTCGTGCGGGTATGCTCGCTAGAGCAACCGACGAGGCTAAACACTGCCGACAGCATCAGAAAAAGAAAGCTGAGTCGGATATTCATACGCTTCATGGCATCACCACGGGAGATTGCGGATTCAAGCTGCCGCTGGCCAACTCCAGGTTGGCGTAGCTGGTCTGGAAGTGATAAATGGCTTCCCAGTAGTCGGTCTGGCTGCGGCGCGCCGTATCTTCAGCGCCCAACAAATCGGTAATCGTGGTCAATCCGCTGTCGTAGCGGTCCTGGTTGATGCGTAGACTTTCCCGTGCCTGGGCGATTGCCGCTCGCGCCACTTCGATCTGCTGCCGGCTAGCATCCGTCTCATAGTAGGCTCGTCTCACTTCGAGGCGAACGGCATCGCCCGCTGCCTGCTCCATGGCCACAACCTTTTCTTCGAGAGCCCGCTGCTTGGAGAGTTCCGCCCGCTTGGCACCGCCTTGAAAGATGTCGAATTGCACTTCGACCCCGCCCAACCAGTTGTTGCCCCCGCCACCGGCGACGAACGTAGGGTTATCCATTTCCCAGCCTGCAAAGGCGTTCACCCGCGGACCGAATGACGACTTGGCAATCGAAACGCTCTGTCGTTGCGCGGCCTCCTCGGAGGCAATGCTCTTCAAGTCTGGACGATTTGCGAGCGCCTGCTTCTCAAGATCCTGCACGGCCGGCATCGAAAGTGTGCGCTCAGCCGACAGTTCGGTAGTCTGGAATGGAGAATCGAGCGGCACACCCATCACCGTATTCAGCTGTGCCCGCGCCACTTCCAGGGTGTTCCTGGCGCGGATCACTTCCTGCTGTCGCGCCGCCATGCGAACCTTCGCGGTCAGCAGATCTGACTCAACAGTCAGTCCGCTTTCGAATCGCGCCTGGCTGCGGTCCATGATCGACTGGGCAGTTTTGGCCGACTGCTCGGCGACTTCCAGTTCCTTGGCCGCCAGCAGAACGTCGTAGTAGGAACTGACCACCCGGAAGACAATCTCCTGATCCGTGCGGTCTAACTGATGTCCGGCGACCTCGTTCATTTGTTTTGCCTGATTGATGCCGTGCCAAGTGGCGAACGAATCAAACAGGTTCCAAGTCCCCCCAAACCGCGTGCTGAAGTTGCCGAAGGGCAGCGGCGTGTTGAGCTTGTTCAGTGTGAAGTCGGCCTCGGTAAAACGCTGCTGTCGTAGCTTGCTCCCGAACACGTACACGGGGTCATCACCGCGAGTCGCTGTTTCGGAAAATCTCAAGTGCGGCATGAGGAAGGAACGCGCGGCGCGAACACCCGCAGAGGCCACCTTCGTATCCGCCATCGCCACCTTACGCAGTGGATTTTTCTCCAGCGCGATATTCACCGCCTGCTGCAGGGTGAGGAACGAAGGCTGCGCCTCCTGTTGAGCTGAGGCTGCCCCTAATGACACCCACGCAAAAGCGACGCTCAGAAGCGCTTTGGATAGACCTTTCAACCTTGCACTCCCACGGCTTGAGCTGGCTTCATCCATTCAGTCTTGTCTTCAACGATTTCGTAAGTTGTATGAAAACTCGCGGTCTTCTGCACCATCGCTCCCACTGAGCAATATTTTTCCTCGGAGAGACGGATCGCCTCCTCCAGAGCCGCCACGTCAATTTCAAAGCCCGTGACAACATGGTGGATTCGCACTGCCGTGAACACCTGAGGTGGGCGTTCCGCTTGATCAGCTTCCACCCGCACTTCATAACCGGTGACTTTTTGGTGATACTTCTGGCGGAGGACGGTGACGACGTCGAACGCCGTGCATCCGGCCAATCCCGCGGCGACCAACTCAATCGGCTTAGGGCCGGTACCTCCGGCTGCATCGTCCAACAGCAGGTGATGGCCGCTTCCGGTCTGGGCCACAAATTGGCGCTGCTGTTTAAGTGGTTGAGTGAGTTCGACTTTGGCTGTGATCATGATTGCCTCCTGCTTGGTTCTATCGACAAAGCACACGAATAAATGCAGAAAGACGGAGTTTGTTACAGGAAAAATCGGCTGGGAGCGTACGGGCTTAAGGAGGGCTACAGCTTTGGTCTGACCGCCGCGAGGGCCTGTCCGTAATTCTTCAGCAGTTGCTTGCGGAGCCGGACGGCCTTCTTACTTGAAGGACACTCCGCCGGTGAGGTTCGGCACTGCTGAATCGTTGCTTCGAGACTAGAGAGGAACACCTTGCACGGTTCGCAACCGCCCATGTGCCGCTCCAGTTCCTCACAAAGCGAACCATCCAAGTGCTCGTCGAGATAGTTCGAGAGCTCGGCAAACATGGCCTTGCAGCGGGCAGCTCTGGGCTGCTCTTTGCCGCCGGGTTGTCCTTGGGAAGACGCCCGCGAAGCGACGGCTGCCTTCCCGGAGCGTGGTTTCAACCCTTTCATCAATTCCTTCCGCACAAACAACCTCGCACGGTGTAGACGAACCCGCACTGTTCCAGAACGCAGCCCTGTGATCTCAGCCACTTCTTCGTCGGCGAGCCCTTCCATATCGCGCAGCACCAAAACAATGCGGTATTGTGGCGGCAGCCGCTGAATGGCTTCTCGCAACCGTCCCGCTTCCTCGCTCCGAATGGCGAATGCTTCTGGGTTGATGCCGCCATTGGTCCCCAGTTGCTCAAGTTCCTTCCGATCCGGCATGAGTTCTTCCAGAGAGAGGTCTGGATTGGGAGCAAACTTGCTCCGGCGACGACTCATCAGGCAGCGGTTCTTTGCCACCTTATAGAGCCACACCACGAGCGCTTTAGGACTATCGAATTTGGGTAGGTGCGGAACCGATTTCAGCAGCACTTCTTGCATCGTATCTTCCGCGTCCTCGCGCTGGCCGCAGACGCGCATACTGAAGGAGAACACAGTATTTTGGAGCAGAGCCAGAGCCTGCTCCAGCGCCGCATCGTCGCCCCGCTGCAGGAGTTGCACGGCTTGTTCTATCTCAGAACGCATTGCCGTAAATGTAGCACGGCAAACTTCTGGCTAGGTTGATTCCGACCGATGCTCGCGCCTGCAATTTGTGCACAATCACTTAAGCCGGGGGCATGACGATCCGTCTGTAACGCGCGCAACCCGAGAATGCGGCCGGGGCCACCGGAACGGCTCCAACGACGATAGCCGGCACTGACAAAAGTCTTGAACGCCGCTCGAATCTCCTTCTATCTTTGTTCCTGCGGATTCGACTTTGGCCGCGGCGCTGTCGTTCTTCTGAGCAAGAGTGCTCACTCTCGGCCGGTCCATCGGACGTACTCTGCGAAAAGAGCTGATATGGATCCCTCCAAGCCCGCAAACGCCAAGCCTCCTGACATTGCCTCCGCGTCGGTTCCCGACACACTCGCGATGCTCCACGTCAACCCCGACACCGGCCTCACGCAAGCGGGGGTAGAAGTCAGCCGGAAGGAACACGGGTACAACGAAGTGGCCGAAACGAAAGGGCACCCGGTCCTCAAATTCCTCGGGAAATTCTGGGGAATCTCGGCGTGGATGCTCGAACTAATCATGGTGCTGTCGGCGGTGCTCAGGAAATTCTCCGATCTCGCTGTGGTGGGCGCGCTGCTGGTCGTGAATGCCGTGTTGAGCTTTATGCAGGAGCATCGGGCCGCTGGCGTCGTTGAAGCACTGCGGAAGCGCTTGCAGGTCAGTGCGCGAGTCCGGCGCGAGTCAAGCTGGCAGGTCATCCCAGCACGGGAATTGGTTCCGGGCGATATTGTTCGCGTGCGTCCCGGCGACATCGTCCCGGCGGACGTGAAACTTCTGACGGGAGCGCTAAGCATTGATGAGTCGGCGCTCACCGGCGAGTCGAAAGATGCTGACAAAGCACCCGGCGGCGTGCTCTCGTCAGGATCCATCGTCCGGCGAGGCGAAGGCAACGGCGTGGTGATGCTGACTGGGGCGAAGACCTACTTTGGGCGCACCACGGAACTGGTGCAGGAGGCGCGTCCAAAACTTCACATCGAGGCGGTGGTGGCCAAGGTCGTCCGCTGGCTCTTCGTCATCGTCGGCCTGCTGATAAGCGTGGTAGTCATGCTGTCACTGATCCGCGGCGCGCCGCTTGTCGAAACGGTCCCGCTGATGCTCGTCCTGCTCATGAGTGCGGTACCGGTCGCTCTCCCAGTCATGTTCACGGTCACCATGGCTGTCGGGTCAAAGGAACTGGCGAAGCGCGGTGTGCTGGTCACACGCCTTAGCGCCTCAGAGGATGCTGCGACGATGAATGTGCTCTGCGTGGACAAGACCGGCACAATCACGATGAACCAGCTCGCCATCACCGGCGTGATCCCTGAGGACGGCGCGACAGAAGCCGATGTGCTGTTCGCCGGCGCACTCGCATCGCAGGCAGCCAACCAGGATCCGATTGACCTCGCATTCCTGACTGCGGCGAAGGAGCGGCACATCTTCGACAATCTTCCCAAGGCCACGCCCGTCTCTTTCGCGCCGTTCGATGCGAAGAACCGGCGGACCGAGGCCGTCATCGAGCAGAACGGACAGCGGCTGCACGTGATGAAGGGTGCCGTTCGCACCGTCGCCGAAGCCTGCGGACTCCAACCCCCAGCGATCGAGGCGTTGGAGGCACGCGTGAACGAATCAGCCGCGAAAGGCTACAGGACTCTGGCGGTAGCACGCGGCCCCGAGACGGGTACCCCCGCATTGCTTGGGCTAGTGTCACTGTATGATCCGCCCCGTCCGGATGCGAAGCAACTGATAGCCGAACTTGAGGATTTGGGTGTTCCGGTAAAGATGCTCACCGGTGACGCACTGCCAGTGGCGCGTGAGATCGGCAAGGGAGTCGGGTTGCCTAATATCCGGAGCGTTGCCGACCTGAAGGCCGCGGACGCTCAAGCTGGCAACAAGGCGGTGGACTTGTTAGCGGGCGCCGATGGTTTCGCCGAGGTGTATCCAGAGGACAAGTACATCGTTGTGAAGCATCTGCAGGCCGCGGGGCACGTCACCGGCATGACTGGTGATGGCGTCAACGATGCGCCCGCCCTCCGCCAGGCTGAAGTGGGAATCGCCGTTAGCACCGCGACCGACGTGGCCAAGAGTGCGGCAAGTGTCGTCCTGACCGAACCGGGGCTAACGAACATTGTGGCGCTGGTCGAACAGGGACGAACAATTTACCAACGGATTCTGACCTGGATTATCAACAAAATCAGCCGGACGATTCTGAAGGCTGCGTTCGTGGCGATCGCCTTCGTGGTGACCGATAAGTTTGTCGTCTCCGCTTTTGCGATGCTGCTACTGGTGTTCATGACAGACTTCGCGAAGATCTCCCTTTCCACCGACAATGTTCGGCCATCCAAAAAACCGGAAACATGGAACATCGGAGGCTTCATCACAGTCTCTGTTGTGCTTGGTATCGCGATGGTTGCCGAGACCCTGTTCTTACTCTGGATCGGTTGGTCACATTTTGGTTTAGCAACCAACAACAATGCCCTCTATACCTTCAGCTTTCTCCTTCTGCTTTACTTTGCCGTATTCTCCGTCGTGTCCGCGCGGGAACGCAGCTGGTTCTGGGCAACGATGCCCAGCAAGACCTTCCTGTTAGCCCTTACAGCCGATGCGCTCACCGGTACCGTCCTTACATTCGTGGGTCTCCCGGGACTCAAGCCTTTGCCTTGGTGGCAGACAGTCGCGGTCTTTGTCTATGCCATGGTCGCCTGCCTCGGCTTGAACGACGCCGTCAAGGTCGCAATGATCAAATGGCGCGTTCCTAGCGCCGTGGCCAAAAAGCCGGTGGACGTGACCGCGCAAATCGCCAAGCGCGCCTACGAACTGTAGGAGAAGCGAGGCCGACAGGACGGTCGAGCAGTTCAGGACTGGGAGCAGGCAGAGCACGAGATTCAGAAGGATCAGGTGGGCCGGGGAAAGCCTGCGTCAAAGGCCTCCTAGGCCCCACGCGCACTCAGCGCAACTCACGCAGCTCGTGACACCAAAAGGAATGAAGATGAAAATCAATTCAACGGATTTCCGTGTGCGTCCCGGGGAAAGACTTTGACCTCAGAGAGTGGCCGACGACTGGAAGCCCCTGTCAGGTTCGAAGAAGCAGTATCAAGCACCCCTGGGAAAGCACGTTGAAGAGTTGAGCTCCCCGCAACAGCTTACTGGTGGCTAAAGGTGTGTTTTGCACGGGGAAAGCGGATACATGATTGATTCTGTGCGGTAGTCGGTGACAGGGCAGCGTTCTAACCGGAGGGGCGGTCGGCGATCAGAGTTATTGAAGGCCTTTTACGCGATCCCGAGAAGATACATCAGAACCTCTTTGCGACACGCTCAGCTGATAAATTCCGGTGTCGCCGAGCGGCCAAAACCCGAGACGTGACCAGTACAATCTCATCTTCCGAATGGCCTCGCCTTTGCTTACGTTCGGTAGCGCAAGTCTTTTCAGCGCTTTTTGATCGTTCGCAACGGACGGAGTGAACTGCAGCGGCCAAGGCTTGCACGCTACCAACCCGCACCCTGTACCAAAAAATGTCGATCGTACGGTGGATGGCGGACTCAGCGATCCCTAGTCCCCGAAACTCCGGATAGATCGCGACGTAGTCGATGATCAGTAGATAGAGGTCTACCACTTCGAACTCATCTTGTATTTCTTCTTTCGGATAGCCAGTTTCCATGTCGAAAAGATGTCCACAGTATTCTGAGATGTCGCCGGAGAGGCCATCTCCAAGCCTTTCGGCGCTGACGCCGTGGTCCAGCGCCTCGCCGAACTGAACGAGTGAGGCTCCAATGTGGCCAGCGTCCTCTCTTCCACTGCTTTCCGGTTCGGCAATAATCCTTCCAGCAATGGAATGGACAAAATCTGTCTCAACGGATTCGTGCAACTCAGCACGGAGGACAAACTCAACACTCGCAACGACATTCTGATCGGAATCGGTTTCTTTACGCCTCTCTGCCAATGTTTTGGTCGGTTTCATTTCCCGTCACCCCGCTTTTCTGAGCTTCCTATGCACGCGTTGCACGACACTTTCCGGGATTCGCAGCGTGGTATAGCCTCGCTTATACCGTGTTTCACCGCTCTCCCACTTGATCACACCAGGTTCGTCGGTGAAAATACGCCGTATTGTTCGTTCGCTTAAGCCCCACAATTCAGCGACTTCGCTCACGCAATAGTGTTTTTCAAATGCCACACTGGCCGGCATCGCTGGTTTGCTCGGAGGAGCGTAGCTGGGCTGGGGAGAGGCTCTGTTGCCATAGCACACCGTGTTTGATGTATTTAGTACAGGATTGAAATCTCGTCAAACGGACCAATTACCTGACGCCATGGCCTCTGCGCTGGACACGGGAAGGAGAATGTGACCATTCTTGCCGATTCTTAAGAAGTTAACGTGTCGCTGGAGTGCGTAGGCGGCATCTGGCTGTGACCACGAAATGGGTGGTGACAGGTAAGCCGCACACAAATAGCGAAACTGGTACCCAGGAGCGGGTTTTGTACTAAGAACGTGCGGCGCGTCTCACGACTTTTCCCGAGCGCCCATCCGCTATGTTGATTACCGGGGCAGCGGCGTTCAGACCCATTGTGGACCATGTCGTCCGAACACTCGTTGCCAGCCTCTGCTGCCGCTCAAGAATCCAAGGAGCGTAGTGCTTCTGCGTAATCAGCACACTGGAATGACCGAGCAAACGCGAAACCTCCTCTAAGGGCATGCCCGCAAGGAGGTACTCGACGGCAAACGTGTCTCGCAGCATGTGAAGG
The DNA here is from genome assembly GCA_963724815.1 of uncultured Acidobacteriaceae bacterium. Classification (GTDB taxonomy): domain Bacteria; phylum Acidobacteriota; class Terriglobia; order Terriglobales; family Acidobacteriaceae; genus Sulfotelmatobacter. The sequence continues at coordinate 15,025 of CAVRWS010000064.1, read as the reverse complement.
TGGGCCGGCCTGGAGCTTCCGTCAGCCTCCAAAAAGAGCTTGGGATGCGTCTCTGTAGCCTTGTCCAGTATCTTCCCAAAGATTTTGATCCAATTCGAAACTTCGCTCTTACGCTTACTGCGACCACTCCAAAAGAAATAGCTCGGATGTGTGTAGGCGTTGCGTGGCACGTTGCGTAACTCCTCGGCCACATCGTGTGGCAGTAAGCCACAGACGGCGGAACTTGCTTTGCCTTTGACCTTCTTCTGGTACAGGAAAAGGGAATCATCGTCCCGCAGCTTGTCTCTGGACAGACACGCAGCGTCGCCAGCCCGTAGGCCGCTCCAGCGCAAAAGCTTCAAATACGTGCGTGCACGGCGAGCGTTCACCGTATCGCCATTCTTTTTACCGTCGCGACTGTCATAGAGCCACGTCGCTTGAATCAATGCATCGTATTGTTCGCGGGTGAAAGGCTGCGTCTCATCCTGCTCCGGAGCAACTTTCTTGATTTTCCGGGCTGGATTCTCTTTCATCCATCCTTGTTCGACACAAAAGAAAAAGAACGTGATAACCCGCTGGTGCTGGTTGTGCCGGGTGGTTGGTGCGCCGGGCCACGAGTGGATCCACCGGCGCATGGTCTCGACGTCCAACTCGGAAAGGCGAGCAACTGGAGGCTTCTGCTGCGCACACCAGTTGAGGAGTCGATCCTCCAGGGTAAGGCGGTATTTCGCTCGGGTCGCCTCTTCGCGGTTCAGACGCTCGACTTCTTTCAAAAACAGCGCAACAGCATCCGTGATCAGTACCTCGCGTGCCTCGCTCCCTCGGAGTTTTGCTTCTAGTTCACGCTGGAGGGCCTTCACAGGACTCCAGGAATCGCGGATTTCCTGTGCCCGCTCCTCCGCCTTTTCCCAACTACGTGTCTTTGCGCTGACCTGACGCGAAGTATTCTCCCGGTAAAGGTAGAGGTACTTCATGCAGTGACACCGCTTCCAGTAGGGCTCGCCGTTTTTGGGGCAGGACTCTTGGTGGCGCGTGTAGACGGTGACGGTTTGGGTAGAAAGCGAGGCCGGCGGTTTGCTGTCCGCCGCTGCTTCTAGACCGACCGGATGAGACCGCATCGACTCAACTCCACAAATCGAGTTTGGAGAGCAGCTTCTTGTAACGCGAAGAGCCGAAACTGACAAACGCCCCACGCTCAGCCGAACTCCCTGTTTCGGAGAGTCAAACAGATCGTTCATTCAGTTTTCATTCAGTTTGGGGAGCGAACCTGTGGAATCACTGATTATGTCGAGGTTTAGGTTGGTTGCGGGGGGTGGATTTGAACCATTACACGCCCTTTAAAATGTGTAAGTTGCTGATTCTTAAGTATCCTAAAAATCGCAGAAAGGCAGGAGTTACAGATTGGTAGCACAAATTAGCACAAACAATGCACCACCGCCAATGCTGCGAAGACCTAGCACCCGTGGCAAGCGCCAGAAACCGGCGTGGAGCAATCTCCCTGAGATGACCAGTTAGGTACAGTGTGCAATTGTGTATGACCTATATTGACCAGCCGAGCCAGATTCTTGAGCGATATGATTTAGCCTCTTTTTGGACGGAGCGCGGCATTCATCGATTGAATGATCCCGTGCGAAGAGACAATGGCGAGCAAACGTACGCGGAACTACCGAGACAACGAGATCATCTTTTCCCAAGGGGACACAGCCGATGCTTTGTTCTACGTTAAGAGCGGCACGGTGAAACTCACGGTATCGGCCACACGCCGCAAGAAAGCTATAATCGCCGTCCTGTTACGAGGTAGCTTTTTTGGCGAAGGCTGTCTCGCAGGGCAACCTCTCCGGATGTACACGGCGCGATCAATTGGACATTCCAGTATCACTCATATGGGAAAGGAAAGTGCTGTTCGCACGCTCAAACGAGATCCGAAATTCGCAAAGCTTTTTGTTGCGTACCTGCTTTCCCGCGTCATTCGAGTTGAGGAAGACTTGGCCGATCAGTTCTTTAACTTCAGCGAAAAGAGACTGGCACGGGTTCTGTTGCTGTTTGGAGAGATAATCAAGGAATCAAAGCCGGAGCATCCCCTGAAAGTGAGCCAAGCAACCCTCGCGGAAATGGTGGGCACCACACGCGCAAGGGTAAGCAAATTTATGAACGGGTTCAAGAAGAAGGGCTTCGTCCACTACAACGGCGGCTTGCAAATCAATAGAGTTCTGATCGCGACCTTCTTGCAAAGCCGACCTATGTCCATCGTCACAAGAAGGTAAAAGGAGGCGGCTATTGAACACTGAGTTTCCTGATGACGCGCTCATAGACCGCTCGCGGAATTTTGTGATGAGATTACCAACATCAAAAGTGTTCCCGACGATCTTACCGACCCGAATGCTACGATTACATGGGAACTCTCACTCTGTTCCACACACACTTGTACAGATGAGCGGTGCGCCGACTATTCGGCAAGAATCGCTCAGTCCCCATAGGACCGAAAACCCAAACGATAAAGGGCGCGCGCGTTGGCCGCACACCCTTTGCGCCTCAAGATATTTCAACGCGCTGCGAGTCGGCATAAACGGGGTAAGGCAGGTACTCGCAGAGCCGGAGATCTGAGAGTTATTTGGTCAAAAGAAATCGCCCGTTCCTTTGAATGAACCATGCGAGTCGCTCAGAAACACTTTCAATTTGCGCCCGTCACTAAGCACGAGAGTGATAGGTTCGGAGTGAAGCAACGTGACCGGGTGCCAGTTCGGGTGCCCTTCCGCGTGTGATATGCGCCCGCGTGTTTCACGAAAGGTCGGATATTCTCCGTCATAGCCCTGGAATTCCTCAATCAAATAGCTAACCGTGGCTTCTTGGTTAGGCTGAAATATCAGTTTCCCTTGTCCGCTGTAACGCTGGATTAGTTTTTCCGTCATGTGCATGCACAAGTGTACAACGCTCCCGTAACGCCTTCACGCGTGCTTGCATGACGATGGGAATTTGCGAGAGAATTGTCCTATGAACAACGATACCGTTGAACAACTCATCACCAGAAAATGCGAACTCCACAACCTTATTAACAGAAATCGAGACGAGGCAGGCGATTACAACCTTGAGCTGGACGATATTCAGGTGCGGCTTGAATTGGAGATCAGAAAACGAGAGCGGGACAGTTTAATCATCAAATAATTGGCTCGCACACCCGTGCCGTTAACGTCGAACTTTACCGAATAAGCCGCGTAAGATGCCATCTGCCGCGCGCCCGCTTTTCTTCTGTCAGGTTTTCCCGTGTGGGTTTGACGGCCGTCTATTTTTTCCACGTAGCCGTAACGAGCGAGTCTAGCCGGTCCTGCCGCCCTTTCATCCTTACCACGCGGCTTTGATTGCAGCATCCGTCCTGTGTTGGCGCACCTTCCCCCATTCGTGCGAGTAGAACTTTGCGACCACGGCCACGGTATTCCCTAGCGTGGCGGCCACGTCCTCAAAGCTGGCACCGTGCCGAATCATCTCAATCGCTAGTGTGTGGCGGAATTTGTGGCTAGTCGCATTGGGCAAGCCCGCCTTATCGAGAAGGGTCCGCATGTAGCGCTGGAAATATTTCTCCGAAACTGCCCGCTTCTGCTCATCGGACGCCGGACCATCCCCGGCGTAGTTCCAGAACACGTAACGCGGGTTTCCATTCAGCACTGCCACAAGTTCCTTACCAACAGCAGCCGGGAGCACGTTGTCAATCGGCTGGAGATGCGCTTTCTTGGATGTCTTCTGCCGGGAACGGAGCCGGATTCGGTACTGCCGTTTGGTCTGGTGGATCTGTGAGCGCTCCAGGCAGCAAGCGTCAATCATGGCAAGCCCGGCAAAGCGCATTAGTTGGACAAGCGCCCGCATCTTCCGCTCCATCTCTTTAGACCATCCACACAGCGGAACGGCCTTGAGGATCTGAGCGTATTCTTCCGCCGTGAAGCCGGATACCTGCTCGGTTTTGCCCTTGATGCTCTTCCAAGCCTTCGTGGGATTCTTGGGCAGCACGCCCGCGTTTTCAAAATAGCGAAAGAAGGACTTGACCCGCGATTGATTGTTACGAAGAGCGTGGGTGGTCGTAAAGAAGTTGGTCCAAGGCCACGTGGAGATATGCGTCAGGTCCACGTCCTCCAGGTAGAAGATGCCCGCGCTTTCACAGAATGCCTGGATGCGGTCCACGCTTTTCTGTAGCTTGGCAAGGGACGGCGTCTCCAAACCGTCGTTTTTCTTCGCCGCCATGAATAGTTTCACGGCATCCGCAACGGGCGTGCGCTTCTCTTCGTCCGGGTCCGGCTTGCGCCCGGCGAGTTGGTCCTCTAGACGGCGCTTCTGCTCTTCCGCTTCGGTCCATGACCGCGTGCCCGCTTTCCTGCGGTGCTGCTTGCCTTGAAGGGTCCAGCGAAAATGCTTGCGGCAATTGCAGCGTTTGGAAAACTCATCCCCGGCATACTTACAATCGGCGGAGTGGCGTACAAAGATTGTGACTAGCGGCGCGGTGCTCATTCGTACCTCGATTCTTGAGGCACGGTAGCACAAAATTAGCACAAAGCAGAGACATCTTTGGTAACCAATAAAAAAACCCGCTGTTTATGCGGGTTTAAGAAGGCTTAAATTTGGTTGCGGGGGGTGGATTTGAACCACCGACCTTTGGGTTATGAGCCCAACGAGCTACCAGACTGCTCCACCCCGCACTTCGATCATAAACAATGGTTGGAAGGCCGTCAAACTTGCGGCGGTGGCTGCGGCGTCTGGGGTTTGTGAAGCAATGAGCGTCGGGAATCCATGCTTGCGCGGCGATTCGCGTTTGCACCAGCTTTACCACTAAGAACGAACCCCGCGGTTCGGAGCGCATCACATTCTAGAGTAGTGGCATCAAACCAGCGTAGAAGTTTGGGAATACAATTGTTAAAACTTACCCACCAGCAAGGAGAACATTCCATGTCCAAAAAAGATCTGAACGCAAAAGCCCCGGCGGGCGAGCGCGGAGTTTTGAACTCGCAGCCTCGGCTTCACCAGAGTGCCGCTGAAATTCAGAAGTATGGAACCGTTTCGCATATGTTGCCTCTCGAACTGGAAGAGCCGGTTCGCCTGGAAATGACCGAGCAACTTAACCTTCTGCTGGCCGACACGATGACCTTGCGTGATCTCTATAAGAAATCGCATTGGCAAGTTGCCGGACCAACTTTTTATCAACTCCACCTATTGTTCGATAAGCATTATGGCGAACAGTCTGAATTGGTAGATACGATCGCGGAGCGCATCCAGCTTCTCGGTGGAGTCTCCATCGCCATGGCCCCTGACGTGGCTGAAACCACCCGCATCGAGCGTCCACCCAGGGGCAGGGAAGAAGTGCCGGTGCAGATTTCTCGCTTGCTCGATGCCCACCAGATCATTCTGGGGCATTGCCGGAAGCTGGCCAAGCGTGCCGACGAACTCGACGACGCGGGTACCAATGATATGGTCGTCAGCGACGTACTTCGAACCAACGAGTTACAAGTCTGGTTCATCAGCGAGCATCTGGTAGATATGCCGCTGGTGCATGCCGAACAACCGCGATTGCGCAACGTCGGCTAATTCCACGACAAGGAATAAACAAGAAATAAATGGGCAGGCCGTCCGGGCCTGCTTTTTTATTCTGCCGCTATTCCAGCCCGCGACAACCCTGTCCGATCAGTGCTATCGTGGAAAGCTTCGCAACTGAAAATTCCGACTATGCCATCTTCTATCGAAAACATTCTTGCGATCTACGATGACCGTGCTCCGCTCTCGCAAGCTTCAACTATCCCCGCAGCGTGGTACACCGACCCATGCCTCGCCGATCTGGAACGCTTAAGTGTGTTCAGCAAGACCTGGCAATTGGTGGCGCGCACGGATCAAGTTCACGCACCCGGGCGATTTGTTTCCACCACCGTCGCTGGAGAACCGATTGTTGTGGTTCGCGGCAACGAGGGGACTCTGCGCGCCTTTTACAATGTCTGTCGCCACCACGCTGCCGCTGTCGTAACCGAACCCTGTGGCCAGGCCTCCATCTTGCACTGTCCCTATCATGGCTGGAACTACGGACTCGACGGTTCTCTCAAAGGTATGCCCGAATTCGACGGGGTCGAGAATTTTGACCGGGCGCAAAACGGTCTGGTTCCAATACGAGTCGAGACCTGGGAGTGCTTCGTCTTCATCAACCTTGATAGCAATGCCGTGCCGCTCGCCGACTTCCTCGGCGGTCTGACTAAGCGCGTGGCCCCGCTGGGCATCAGCAAACTTCATTACTTCGACCGCCGCACTTTCGACATCCATTGCAACTGGAAGGTCTTTGTCGATAACTATCTCGACGGCGGTTACCACGTGCCACACCTGCACAAGGGTTTGAATTCGGTTCTCGACTACAAGCAATACACCATTGAGAACGAAGACCGCTATTGCCTTCAGTCCAGCCCGATGGTTACTTCGTCCGAAGATGCGGCCGCGGGAGCCACGCGCAAGGGCGATCGTGCCTGGTATTTCTGGCAGCATCCGAATCTGATGATCAACTGCTATGCGGGATACATGGACACGAATCTCGTGATCCCGGTTGATGTGGATCATTGCAGAGTGATTTTCGATTTTTATTTTGCCGACATCAGCGATGCCAGCCGTGAATACAACGAGCAGTCCGTTAACGTTGGCAATCGGGTGCAGGAGGAAGATCTCGGCATCTGCGAGGATGTGCAGCGCGGCCTGAATTCGCGCGCCTACCGCGCTGGACGGCTCTCCGTACGCCGCGAGGCGGGAGAACAATTGTTTCATCGTTTGCTAGCTGCGGATCTGAAAGCCGAGCAGAGGGTGCTTGAACTCGTGAAATAAAAATGTCAGGCTCTCTTTTTTACTCCTGTGAGCCCTGGTCCCGCCGCATTGCGCGCAGATCGATTCCCAAATGCTCCGCTTTCTTGTAAAGATGACTTCGTTCCAGCCCCAGCGACTTCGCAGCCAGACTCACGTTCGAGTGGCTTCGCTTTAATTCCGCCAGAATCACTTCGCGTTCGAAAGCATCCACGCGATCTCCCAGCGCTCCGGAAGAGAAGGTAGAAGCGGCAACGGAAATGTCGCTGCCTTTCGGCAAGGCCATTTCCAAAGTCGCGAGATCAACTTGACCGTTCGTCGCCAGCAGCATCAACCGCTCCACCATGTTGCGCAGTTCGCGCACATTGCCCGGCCACATATGCGATTGCAGCTCTGCCAGCACTTCGTCGGAAAATGGAACCGGCTTCCATCCGTTTTGCGCGCTCACCTGCGCAGCAAAATGCTTCACCAATGCCGGAATATCCTCGCGCCGTTCGCGCAAGGGCGGCAGCACCAGCGGAAAAACATAAATGCGATGAAACAAATCCTGCCGGAATTTTTCCTCTCGCATTCGCGCTTCCAGATCGCGATGCGTGGCTACTACCACGCGCACATCCACGCTCACCGGCTTCTCGCCACCCACGCGCTCCACTTCTCCTTCTTCGAGCACGCGCAGCAGCTTGGCCTGCATCGCCAGGGGCATATCTCCAATCTCGTCGAGAAAAATTGTTCCGTGATCCGCCTGTTCAAACTTTCCCGCATGTCGACCCGCAGCGCCGGTGAAAGATCCCTTCTCGTGCCCGAATAATTCCGACTCAATCAGTTCTGCCGGTACCGCCGCGCAATTCAAAGTCACAAACGCGTTGGCAGAACGCGAACTGCGTTCGTGAATCGTCCGCGCCACCAATTCCTTTCCCGTGCCGGTTTCTCCCAGGATGCAGACCCGCGTCTCGCTCGCCGCCACGCGCTCCACCTGCGCCATCACGCGCTGCATAGCCGCCCCCTGCCACACAAGTTCATGCTTTCCCAAGCCGCTGCTTGAGTTGCCGGTTCTCGCTTTCGAGCCGCTGCAGCTTCAGCGCATTCTCCACCGTCAGCAAAAGTTTCTCAGTGGAGATCGGCTTCTCCAGAAAATCCAACGCGCCCAGCCGCGTGGCTCGCACTGCCATTTCAATTTCTGCCTGCCCGGACATCATTACTACCGGCGCGGTCACTCCGAGGGCTTTTAATTCCTCGAGCAATGTAAGTCCATCTTTTCCCGGCATTCGCACATCGGAAAGAATCAAGTCGAACTTCTGCGTCTTGGCGAATTCCAGCGCCTTCGTTGGGTTGTCGCAGACAGTGGCTTCGTGCCCAGCCAGCCGGAACGCGCGCGACAATGAGGCCAGTGTGTTCGCCTCATCATCCACAATCAGCAGATGTGCTTTAGTCGCCAGACAGCCTCCGCGTTTCAAACTACTGAATCAACCTTCATCAACCGTTCCTCGCCGCGTCCGGTAACTCAATCACAAACGTCGTTCCTTGCCCCGGCGCGCCATGCGCCCAAACTCTGCCGCCGTGATCGCTCACAACAGATTGCACAATCGCGAGCCCCAGACCGGTGCCCTGTGCCTTGCTCGTATAATAAGGAGTAAATATTCGCTCCCGCTCTTCCGCTGTCATCCCTGGCCCCGTATCCGCAACCTCGATCCGCACTTTGCCGGCTTCCTGCTGTGTGCGCAGAGTCAACTTCCCGCCTTGCGGCATCGCGTCCACCGCATTGAGCACGAGGTTCGAAATTGCGCGATGCAACAATTCCGTATCCGCCGGCACCGCTTTCACGTGCGGGTCAAGCTGCATTTCACATTTGATCTTCGCACGTCCCGGAGCTTCCATCTGCGCCTGAAAAAGCTGGACCACTCCGCGAACCACGTCATTCACTTGCACCGGCCGCAATTGCGGTTGTGGCATCTTCGAGAATTCGCTGAACCTGCCAATAATCCCCTTGAGATTCGCAATCTCCGCCAGCAAAGTTCTTGCACTCTCGCGAAATACTTCTTCGAACTGCTCGGGACTTTGCTGCCGCGCGCGCACCAGATTTTCCATCGTCAGCTGCAGCGGAAACAGCGGGTTCTTCAATTCATGCGCCAAGCGCCGTGCCAACTCGCGCCACGCAGCCACGCGCTCTGCTTGCACGAGCCGCTCTTTTTGTGCCAGCAATTCCGTTGTCATTCGATTGAAGGAATCAGCCAGCTGTGCCAGTTCGTCGCTACCCGAAACATCCACGTACACATCCCAATGTCCGGCAGCCACTTCCTGCGCCGCGTGCGCCAACCGCTCCACCGGACGCGTTACCCGCGCCGCTGCCCAACTGCTCAGAAGGATGGCCAGCACGATTCCTCCGCCGCCCACCAGCAGCGCGGCCGAACGAATATGCCGTTTCAACTCTACGTAAGTCCGGCGCGAATTGCCGATCAGCAGAATTGCCAGCAGAGGACGATTGTCCGCCGTCCCCGCTCCCCGCAGTGGAATGGCATGGAACACTTCATCATCCGCGCGATCTTGCGACCATGCCACTACCGCATTCATCTCCTGTCCGTATTTCCGCACTGCAGCGACCACCGGCTGCAGTTTGCTTAGAGAATGTTTTTCGTCGGTAACCAGTCCGGAAGGATCGATCAGCCAATCTGGTGAAAAATGATCACCGCGATTCTGGTAGAGCAGAGCGCGCATTCCCGCCGGCAAATCCAGAGCAGAAAGGAAATCTTTATCCAGCCGGCGTCCTCCGATCACATAAACTGGACGCTCTCCATGCGTAGCGCGCACGGCAAACAAACCCAGCTCAGTTCCATCCTGCAATTCTTCCTGCTTCAGAAATGCGGCTTGATCAGCTGTTTCGGCAAAATTTCCAATATCACTTTCCCGATGTCCAAACTTTGCGGGGGATTGTGCCGACGAAATGATCGTTCCATCACTCTCGACAAACTCCAGGAAATCCAGATGACTGTTTTCCGCCGTCGCTTTTGCCAACTCAAAATAAGGACCGGGATCAGCAGGCGCACGGTTTAACGCCACTGCCATGCGGCTCGCAGTCTCCGAATTAGCGATGGCCTCGACTCGCCGCGTCACTTCCTCGCCCTGGCGGTTGAACTCGCGGCGAAACTGCGCTACCAGTGCCGCCGTCCGCTCATCGTCGCTGCGCACAAAGGCACGCCGCGTCACCTCCGAAACCAGCCACGCTACTGCCGCCACCGAAAGAAACACGGCCAGGGCGAACACAGCCAGCAGTTTGCGGCGAAAGATCATGAATCCTTTTTGTCGCCAAAACCTTCACGCATTATTCGACCGGCCAAATGTTGGCATCATACCGCACGGGGTAGTTCTTCCTCGCGATTCGGTGTCGCTATTTCTGTTGCTGTTCCGCCTGCTCATTCTGGTTCGCCATGCTCATGCCGCGCAGCACATCGTTGGCGAAAAAAAACTTTCCATCGGCTGGAACCATCATGATCTGCAGTTTGTCGGAGAGGCGCTCGGCCACGATCTTGTTAATGAGCAACGGATTGCCCTTCAAAATTTCTGCCTCGCTCTGCAATCGTTCCGCGTCAGCCGCCGCGGTTACACGAATGCGATCCGCCTCCGCGTCCGCCAGCAACTTCCGCCGCTCGCCTTCAGCCTTGCTGTCGATCACTTTGGCCTGTGCTTCCCCTTCCGCATTCTGGATGGTCGCTTCTTTGCGGGCCTGGGCCTCCAGCCGGCTCTGTTCGATCTGCTTCTGCTTGAGCGGCAGAGTGTACTGCATCGCGTCCGATTCGCTTTTGGCCCGCAAAACTTTTACACGCGCTTCACCTTCCGCCATCTTCACCTGCCGTGCTTTCATGGCTTCGGCTTCCAGTTCGGCGATCCGCACTTCTTTACCCTTCAACTCTGTTTCCACGCTCATCTGATCATTCTCTTGTTCCTTCAGCAACAAGGCCTGCAGCCCCTCTGCGTATTCCGGCGGCAACTGGATATCGCGCAGCATCACTTCTTTCACCACGATTCCATCCGCCGCTAACTTTTGGGCAATCAACCCTGCTGCCTTTTGCCGTATTTCCTCGCGCTTGGCCGAGAAAACATCTCGCACCGTGTAGTTCGGAACAACCTCGCGCCACACGCTCGCTACGGTTGGTGGAACGATTTCCTTTTCCACCGGCCGCGGCAGATTTTCTTCAATGTAATCCAATCTTCGCGCGTCCAAACGGTAACGCACCGTGATCGCCAACCCCAGTGTCAGCCCTTCTTTCGCCTGCACGTTCAAGGGCTGAGTCCTGGCGGATGATTTTGCGGTGGACGATTTCGCCGTGACTGCGGTTTCATCTTCGGACATCCCGGTGGTGAATATCTGGTCGCGTGTATCGAATAACGCGACGTCTTCCACCAGTGGGGTTACCAGATGCACTCCCGGATACAACGTCCCGGCTTCGGCTCCGCTCATCTGGCTTACCCGAACGCCGGCCATGCCGCTGGGCACCACCACAATGCTGGACGCCATTAATATTGGTCCCCACGCCAGTAACGCCAGCGGCAAAGATGTGCGCCACCGCAGCGTCACAGGAACCGCAACTGCTTCCGGAGTTGCCGAGGCGCGGCGATACAAAACTCCGCGGTAAAGATCATAGGCGAGAATACAAACCGCCGCGATCATCATTCCTATTCCGCCTGCCATCAGTAGATTCTTCAATACCAACATCGTCGCTCTCCTTCGCGCCTCAGCGCTTGGTATCAGTTTTTATCGCCGCTGTCCGCCTCGAAAAGAACAGCCGGAACACCTGCCCGAAAATCAGCTCCTCCGTCAACAACGCGACTGCCAACGAAAAGATCATTCCGCCCACCACCGCCATGAATGTAATTGCCATCTGCATAGAGTCTCCGCTCCGAAATTCTGCATGCACGCTCCGCAGAATTTCTCAACCCTCACCGTAAGAGCAGGAGCAGACCCAAACTTTGAATCCTGAAAACATTGGGCTTAGACGCGACGGTTGTCGACGGCGAAGGCGGGATGGACAACAACGTGTCAGGATCGACACGCTGACGAGCGTTTGCCTTTCCCCCGCTGATTTCTGAATTGAAGCGCAACGCGGACTAACGGATGATTTCCAGCGAAGGTGTTTTCAATCTTTTGATTTGTTTAAGGCGCCCGGCTCTTGCCGTCTGGGGTAACGGCTCTGTGGGGTTCTGTGGGTTAGAGCCGGGCGATCTCAATTAGAAGGCCTACTTCAATGTCAGCATTCTGCCATTATGATTTTTTTATGTCGGTGACCTCGGTCACTGTTCTGTGTGATTGCATTCGGCTCTCGGTTGACGTAAAGGTTCTCTTTCATCTTCCGGCTCACAAGCTTGTGTGATCGCCGTCACGGTGCAAGACGCTCACACTTTCTACACTAACAATCGAGTTCACATATTTCGAAAGGTCCATTTCGGAGATCTTAATCATGGCCTACGTAATCACTGATTCCTGTATCAAAGATTCGCTCTGCGTCGACGTTTGCCCAACCGATTGCATCCATCCCAAACAAGATGAGCCCGGTTTCGAAGAAGCGACTCAACTCTTCGTAGACCCGGCCGAGTGCATCGACTGTGGCGCCTGCATCCCGGCGTGTACCTCAGATTCGATTCTCGCAGCCGATGACCTGCCGGAGGACAAAAAGCCGTTCGCCGAGAGGAACGCAGCTTTTTTCAAGCACTGAGCGGATGGTTCCCAGACGACGGGAGGAAGCCGGCTATTTGACTTCTGCTTCCCGCCATCGTTATCGTTGCCCGCATGAACGTAGTGAAAGCCACTCGTAACTTCGAAAAATGGCTGGGCCTTCGCACTCATCTCGACGATAAAGATCTCCGCTTGAAGCATGCGCGCATGAAGGCGGAGCTATTCCCCTTTTTCCGCGCCACCTACTACCGCTTTGCCCAACTCTGGCCGCAGATTTGTCCTGATCTCTCAAAAGCTCCGCATGTCCTTGCAGTTGGTGACCTCCATGTGGAAAACTTCGGCACCTGGCGGGACATTGAAGGCCGCCTCATCTGGGGAGTCAACGACTTCGATGAAGCCTGGCCCATGGCCTACACCATCGATTTGGTGCGGCTGGCGGTTAGCGCCCATCTCGCGGTCGAGGCCGGGAACCTTCCGCTCAAAAAAGAAGATATCTGCGACACTGTGCTCGAAGGCTATCGCGAAAGCTTGCGCGAGCAGGGCTGCGCCTTCGTTCTGGGCGAAAAACATCAATGGCTGCGCCTGATTGCCGAAGGCGAACTGCGCGACCCGGTTCGCTTCTGGCAGAAAATGGATGCGCTCCGGACTCTGAAAACCGAGCCGCCGGTCAGCGCCGTCGATGCGATCGAACACCTTATGCCCGCGCCCGGAATTCGATACCGCCTTGCCCACCGCGTGGCTGGACTCGGCAGCCTGGGCCATGCCCGTTACGTTGCCCTCGCCGATTGGCACGGCGGACGCATTGCCCGCGAAGCCAAAGCGCTCGTCCAATCTTCGAACTGCTGGGCTGAAAGTGTCGGCTCCAAACAACAAAAAGGTCCTGCCGAGATTCTCTACCAAACTATTATCAACCGTGCCGTCCGTTGTCCCGACCCCTTCGTTCAATTGCGCGGACGCTGGATTGTCCGTCGCCTCGGCCCGCACTGCTCCCGCATTGAACTCGCGTCCTTACGCGGCGCTGATACCGAACTGCGCCTGCTCCACGCCATGGGATTTGAAACCGCCAACATCCACCTCGGCACTCCTTCCGCGCGCAAAACTATCCTCCGCCATCTCAATAAGCAAAAATCGAGATGGCTGCACCACGCGGCGGAAGCTATGCTCGAAGCGGTGCGTGGCGACTGGGAGTTCTGGAAGAAGAAGGGATACAACTGAGTCAATCCGTCGGATCTACTCTTCCCAGCCCACAACTACCTTGCGACTCAAGCGACGGAGCCATTTAGCTGATTTACACCTCTAACTCCGCCAAGGGGAGAGCGTTCGACATCGAACATACGTTCTACAGCGAATACTGTAATACTTCCGCTTCGCCCTTATGGACCAGTCAGAGAGTGACCGCATTCAGGAGCTTTGCTCCAAGATCGCGGTGGAACAAGATCGGGAAAAATTTCTGCGGTTGGTGCAAGAGCTGAACCGTGTACTCTCTGCCGAGGATGGGCACCTGCACGAAAGAGACAGCCATCGAAAGGAAGATTAATTTCGTGGGCCTATTCACTTGAGCGTCATTTGCCGGGCGGCAAACGACAATCCCGGAAGAGTCATATCGATTGGGGAAATGCTAGGAATTTTCTCCGTATGTTCTACCTTTTTATTCCTACACATTTCCATGGAGCTGATGGCCTCGCCTACAGCCTTTCCGAATAGCGGCAGCCGATCACTTGCATCCAACGATTATGGGAACAGATGCCTTAGTGGAAGGAGCGATCATCGCTAAGCGAGCCACAAAAGGTAGCAAGTTGCTTTCGTTGCATCCCGGGGCGCGCACGGATGCTGCCGGAAGAGCGGTGTGCAACCTGATTCTTTTGTCGCTTCCCGATAAGGAGTACAACCTGCTTCGTCCTCACCTCGAGGCCATCAACCTTCCGCAGCACAAGATCCTGCAGGAGCCTGGCGAAAAAATTGACTTTGCTTATTTTCTGAACGACGGTATGGCGTCGCTGGTCGCCCTCAGTCACGATGGGAGAAGTGTGGAAGTCGGTATCGTCGGCAGGGAAGGCATGGTAGGGATGTCGCTTACCCAGGGACTTCGTCTCGAGATCTTCCGGGCGATCATGCAAATGTCGGGAAGCGGCGTGCGCATCCGCTCGGAAGTGTTTCAGGATATTCTGCTTTCCGCTCCGGGGCTGCGCTCGCAATTGGGGCGTTTCGCCCTGATGCACGGCATGCAGGTTGCGCAGCTCGCCGCCTGCAACCGGCTGCACGGAATTGATCAGCGCCTGGCCCGCTGGCTGCTGATGTGCCAGGACCGCTTCGATTCTCAGTCGCTCCCGTTGACTCACGACTTCCTCGCGCAAATGCTCGGGACCGGACGTCCCAGCGTAAGTCTGGCCGCCGGAATGCTGGAAAATGCCGGTCTGATTGAAAACCTTCGCGGCACGGTGAAAATCTTGAACCGGAAAAGCCTCGAAGCCGTGGCCTGCGAATGCTACGGAGTCATCCAGCACTTCAACGGTAGCCTCGGTCTGAAATAAGGCCAGCCATCGCTCCCTTGGCTCGGGTCTTTTGCCTTGTGCG